>NZ_LYCK01000011.1 GCF_001679045.1 Haemophilus haemolyticus | reverse complement strand
CCGCCAGGTTACCAAATACAAATTTTGATTTAACTATTTTAAATAAATAGAATAAAGCAAAGCAGAATAAAAGATAAGAACCCCAGTTGAAAAGCTGGGGTTTTTGTTTTTGGAATTTACTCATTATTTAATCAAATAAGAGTCTAATTTTAGTTTTCAATAAATATGTCTATTTATATCATTTACCGTTTTGATTTTTCATATTTTTCAAATAGACTTTATATACTCATTTTTAATCTCATCCATTATGCTTAAAAATTTAGATGAAATAACCTCAGGTATTATCGCTGACCCCAAAAATAAAGATTTTACAGAACGTGGAATTTTCCCTTTATTTTCGGCGCCTAAAACAGCTCGAATTAATATTGTTGGTCAAGCTCCTGGGTTAAAAGCTGAGCAAACTCGTTTATATTGGAATGATAAAAGTGGTGATCGTCTGCGTGATTGGTTAGGTGTGGATTACGATTATTTTTATAATTCTGGGATGTTTTCGGTCCTTCCTATGGATTTCTATTACCCTGGAAAAGGTAAATCGGGTGATTTACCTCCTCGTCAAGGTTTTGCAGAAAAATGGCATCCAATGATTTTAGAGCATCTACCTAATATTCAGCTCACTATTCTTATTGGACAATATGCTCAGAAATATTATTTACCTGAAAATAAAGATAATGTAACTAACACTGTTAAAAATTATCGTCAATTCTTACCGCACTTTATGCCTCTCGTGCATCCTTCCCCACGTAATCAGCTTTGGATAACAAAGAATCCTTGGTTTGAAGAACAAGTTATTCCTGAATTACAAATTTTAGTCAAACAGATAATTAATAAAGACTAAGTTTTTCATTTCTTACGCACACATAGTAATAACAATCTCTTTTACTTTATGGATATAATAAAGCCTGTATGCACAGGTTTTTTTATAACGATAATAATGTTTTAGGAGATTTGATGAAAAATTTCAAATATTTTGCTCAGAGTTATGTGGATTGGGTTATTCGTCTTGGGCGCCTTCGTTTTTCTCTTTTAGGCGTGATGATTCTCGCGGTTTTAGCTCTTTGTACTCAGATTTTATTTAGTATATTTATTGTTCATCAGATTTCTTGGGTAGATATTTTTCGTTCGGTAACTTTTGGCTTACTCACTGCGCCTTTTGTTATTTATTTTTTTACTTTATTGGTCGAAAAACTTGAACATTCTCGTCTTGATCTTTCTAGTTCGGTTAATCGTTTGGAAAATGAGGTTGCAGAGCGAATTGCCGCTCAGAAAAAATTATCTCAAGCATTAGAAAAGTTAGAAAAAAATAGCCGTGATAAAAGTACCTTACTTGCCACAATAAGCCATGAATTGCGCACGCCATTGAATGGGATTGTCGGGCTTAGTCAGATTTTACTTGATGATGAATTAGACGATCGCCAGCGTAATTATTTAAAAACTATCAACATAAGTGCGGTCAGTTTAGGCTATATTTTTAGCGATATTATTGATTTGGAAAAAATTGATGCCAGCCGAATTGAATTAAATCGTCAGCCAACAGATTTCCCCGCCTTATTAAACGATATTTATAATTTTGCCAGTTTCCTCGCCAAACAAAAAAATCTTATTTTTTCTTTAGAGCTTGAACCTAATTTACCTAATTGGTTGAATCTTGATCGTGTTCGCTTGAGTCAAATTTTGTGGAACTTAATTAGTAACGCGGTGAAGTTTACAGATCAGGGAAATATTATTCTGAAAATTATCAGAAATCAGGATTGTTACCATTTTATTGTGAAAGATACAGGAATGGGGATTTCACCTGAAGAACAAAAACATATTTTTGAAATGTATTATCAAGTGAAAGAAAGTCGTCAGCAAAGTGCGGGTAGCGGTATTGGGTTGGCTATTTCTAAAAATCTCGCTCAGTTAATGGAAGGGGATTTAACAGTTGAAAGTGAGCGAGGAAAAGGCGCGACTTTCCATCTTACTCTCCACGCTCAGGAAATTTCTGAAAAAGAATCCGTTAAGAAAAATATTCCATCCTTGAACATTCTTTTAGTAGAGGATGTTGACCTCAATATTATGGTTGCGAAAACTATTTTAGAAAAACTTGGGCATCATGTTGATGTTGCTACAAATGGCAAGCAGGCGATCACTTTATTTGAGAAAAATGTTTACGACATTTTATTGCTAGATATTAAATTACCAGATATGAGTGGTTTTGAAATTGCCCAATATTTGCGAGAGAACTATGAGAACGGTATTTATGATTTTTTACCGCCAATGATTGCTTTTACCGCCAATGTTATGCAAAGCGAGCAAGAATATTTAGAAATGGGCATGGATGGCGTATTACGCAAACCCATTTCAATTAAGGATTTACACCATTGTTTGCAGCAATTTTTTGCGGATGAAAGCGAATCTATTATAGAAATGAATGATGATAATGAGCTTTCAGAACAGTTTGATTTAGCGCTGATTGAAACGCTTGGAAAATCCCAAATTTTAGAAAATTTATCTTTATTCAAACAAACGATGCCAAATTATCTGGCTCAATTATCAAAAGATAATATGAAAGACACAGAAGATACCGCCCATAAAATTAAAGGCGCAGCGGCATCGGTGGGGTTAAATCATTTACGTCAATTAGCGGATACTTTAGAAAGTGCGGCTAAAAATTCTGATGTTTTTAATTGCAGCGAATTGATTGATGAAATTGGGAATCATTGGTTAGAAAATGTAGAAGAGTTAGCTCAATTTTGTCACACTGATGATAAATAGACAGATAACTTGGCATAAGTTGATTTATTTAAAGTTAATACTGATATGTTAAAAAAGAACCCAGCATTTGCTGGGTTTTTTATTTACTTTAGAGACCTATTATTGTTATTGAATTACCATTGGTATCCGTATGCTGCACCAACCATCGCATCTTTCTTACCTGCAAGGTTAGATGCACCGCTGAATTTGATAATGTGTTTACCATTATCAGATAAGCGAGAGTAACCCACTGCTAAAGCTTGTTGACCACGATAGCTTGTGGTTGCAGCAGAAACCATTGAACGACCTGAAATATGTGGCTGTGGTAACATACCCATTGCACCCGCAGTTGCGATACCACGGCTTGCGCGTTTATCCACATTATCAATTTTGTTGTTCAATTTGCCCATTTTACCATCAATATCGCCTAAACGATTGTTAATATTATTGATTGAGTATTTTGATTTACTTTCTGAGCAACTTTATGTAATTGATCGCCATTCACTGCATCTTTCGATCCTGCTTCAACTTTACCGCCATTTACTTGAAGGTTATTGATCACAGTATTTCCACCAGCAGGGTTATTAATATTCATGATAACATCTTTGTTATCCACTTTTTCGCCTGTTGGGTTGCCGTTAGCATCCGTTTTTACATAATTGCCATTATCATCACGAACAACATTGTTACCATTTTTATCCGTGAATTTAACGCCATCTACATCAACAGAAATTGAGGTTTCATCGGCATCAGCTGGTGTTGCACCTTTTTTCGTTACCGCTTTCACCGTTGTGCCGTTACCATTTTTAAAGTTAACTGTATCTTTCGGTGTAACTTTTTCTGTTTGGGTTAATGGATTGCCATTAGTATCTAGGGTGTTTTTGCCATTTTGTTTAATTGAAAAACCAACATCTTTATTATTCAATACATTCTCAATATTGTTGCTGATATCATTTGCAATGTTTTGCTTATCGGCATCAGTTAAACCACCTTTAATGGTTACAGTATTGCTCCCTTTATCTAAGCTTACTGTTACACCATTTTCACCTTTAAATGTGACTTTCTGATCTTTAATTGGATTTTCATTTGTACCATCAGAGATAGTCCATGCACGGTTGTCAAGATTAGTAACGTTTGTATTGATATCACCTAACTTAGTATTAATAGCTGCAATATCACCTTCATTTTTAGTTACACGAGTGTCAAGAGCAGATGTCATACCATAAAGCTGTGAACCATTAATTGCATCGGTTGAATCTTTTGAAATCTCACCTGCTGCAACGTGTTTGATTTGGCGTTCTTCCCCTTTCTTACCAATAGAAACAAAGCGACCTTGTTTATCTCCAGCGGCATCAGCAGGTTCTCCATTTGTATCTTTACCACCTAAATTACCCGCAAACCCTGAGTAAGTGGTTTTACCAACTTCTGCTGAATTTACAGCTTTAACAGTATGTTCTTTACCTGTACTATTATGACCTAATACTACTGCTCCGTTACGTATTTTATCTCTACTATCAATTTCAACATTGTTACCTAAAACCATCACTTCTTTGGCATCGACAGTATTATTTGAACCTATAGCTGTGCTGTCTGTACGTGTTTTACCGTATGTTTTACCAACAATTGTTTTATAACCTATAGCATTTGAGCGATCACCGTATGCTTGAGCTTCATACCCCATAGCATTTGAATAATCACCTTCAGCTATAGCATTATAACCAACAGCATTTGAACCTGCTCCATAAGCTTTCGCTAAGCGACCAATTGCCGTTGTTTGATAGTTGTTAGCATGAGCCTCAGAACCAATTGCTATAGAGAATTGAGTATCACTATCTTTATTGGAAAGACGAGTTGCATCTTTTTCTGCTCGTTCAATTGCTAGTTTAATTCTTTCCAATGTAGCTGTTGCTGAAGCTACTTTAAATTTATTTTCAGCAGAGCCATCATCTTTTAGAGCCTTTTGAGCATCCGCTAACACTTTTTCAGCTCGGGTTTTCAAACCTCTCAAACGAGTAACTTCAGCCATCATTTCTTTAGATTGAGCTGTAGTTAAACCACCAGCGAGAGCATTATCACCTATCGCAAGGGAGTTATCTTTTACAGCGTGTGCGCGTACACCGACAGCCGTTGAGTTTTGACCTACCGTCATATTTGCAGCACCAGTTACGGCTTCAAAACCTAGAGCTGTTGAAGCGCCACCACGTGCACCAGCTTTATAACCAACCGAAGTGAGACCTTGACGGACATTACTTGGGCCATAACTTTCTAAAATTTGATATTTAGCTTTATCTTTGCCAGCTTGATCAATTCCAGGATTAAATTGTTCACCAATACCACGATCTTCCCAATCCGCAGCGGCACCAGAAAGTGCACCAATAGCTACAGAGTTATCATAATTTGCAGCAGAAATTGCACCGATTGCTGTAGTGCCATTTTTATTATCAGCAGCCAAAGCAAAAGGACCAACTGCAACAATACCTTCTTTAACTGAATCCCAACCTTCGTGTGCCCGCATATCTGAACGAGCCCCAACGCCCATAGCAACGACTGGACCTACAGCTTGGGAACCATAACCTACAGCAGTACTGAATGAATCTTGAACATTTTTAGCTGAATCACCAGCAGTTGTACCATCAGAACCACCTAAGGTAATGTGATGACCGATAGCAACATCCCCTGCCTTACCTGCTGATTTCCCGTTTTCACTGTAAACTTGAGCAGGGCTATTGATTTCATAACCAATTAAGATTTGTCCATCATAAACTTGCTTGTTTTGTGAACCAACAACAATAATATGTTTAGGTTTACCATCCAGACTATTTGTTTCAGTCGTAACAGCATTTTTATTATCATTATTAATTATAATAACTGTTTGTCCCGGTTTGGTAACGATATTAGTAGCAGGAGTCTCTGGGACAGGTGTTAATTTTGGCAATTCATTATCTGCAGCCATTGCACTTGATACACCTAATACGGATGCCACAGAAAGTGCGGCTAATGTTGAGACTGTTTTTGATGCACTTTTGCCTTTTGCAGAAGCTAATTCTCCTGCCACAGTCCATGATTGCGTTGCAGCATTCCAGATAGTTTTATAAATTCGATTCATTTGTTTTTTTATCCTAAATAGTTAATTTAACGAAAGTTAGAGAGCATTCTGAATAAACTTCAGACAATAAGAGAATCAGTCATTATTCCTACTTGTTCTAAAGTGTTGCGAATTATAATGAAAAAAATGTGTAAATAAATTGAATTTACAATTCTTTACATTATTTTTACATTCTATTTATTCATTTTTTGTGATGATTTTTAATATAGACCCAGTTGTTAATTGGGGTTATTGATATTCTTGATAGTCTGATTTCGGTGGAAATAATATGGTGAAATGTATAGATATATTGATTATTTTTATAGCAAATAGGAATATTTAAATGGGAATAGAAAGGCGGACTTAAGTCCGCCTGATGATTAGTTATTTGCAATGCCTTTGTGTCTTAACAATGCATCTAATTGCGGCTCTCTGCCACGGAAGCGTTTGAAGAGTTCCATTGGTTCTTCTGAGCCACCACGCGTGAGAATTTCATCTAAGAATGATTTGCCGGTGATTGGGTTGAAAATACCTTCTTCTTCAAAGCGTGAATAGGCATCAGCTGATAAGACTTCAGCCCATAAATAGCTGTAATAACCTGCAGCGTAGCCCCCTGCAAAAATATGGCTGAAGCTGTGCGGAGTTCTTGCCCAATCCACGCCTTTTATGACGGCAACTTGTGATTTCACCGCTTTAAGTGTATCTAAAATTTGATTGGTTTTTTCCGTATCAAAGGTGTGATGTAAACGGAAATCAAAAATCCCAAATTCAAGCTGACGTAAGATAAACATTGCGGCTTGGAAATTTTTCGCTTTTAACAATTGCGTGAGTTTTTCTTTTGGCAACGGCTCGCCTGTTTCGTAATGCCCTGAAATAAACGCCAAAGCCTCTTCTTCCCAGCACCAGTTTTCCATAAATTGACTTGGTAATTCCACCGCATCCCAAGGCACGCCGTTAATCCCCGCCACATCGGAGACATCAATTTGCGTGAGCATATGATGGATGCCGTGACCAAATTCGTGGAATAGGGTAGTCACTTCATCGTGCGTAAATAAGGCTGGTTTATTCCCTATCGGTGCATTGAAGTTGCAAGTTAAATAAGCCACAGGAGTTTGAATGCTGCCATCCAGTTTACACTTGCGTCCGATACAATCATCCATCCAAGCACCGCCACGTTTGTGTTCGCGTGCATATAAATCAAGATAGAAACTGCCACGGAGTTGATCGTTTTCATCGATTAAATCAAAGAAACGCACATCTTTATGCCAAGTGTCCACGTCTTTGCGTTCAACTGCACGAATATTGAAAATGCGTTTAATCAATTCAAACAGTCCTGAAATCACGCGATTTTCAGGAAAATATGGGCGAAGTTCTTCATCGTTAATGGCATACAAATGTTGTTTTTGTTTTTCGCTGTAAAAACCAATATCCCAAGGCGCAAGTTCAGTGACACCAAATTCTTTTTCGCAGTAATCTCTCAATTCTTGCAGTTCTTTTTCGCCTTGTGGTTTAGCTCGTTCGGCAAGATGATCTAAGAAATCTAGCACTTGTTGTGGGTTTTCTGCCATTTTGGTGGCAAGTGAAAGTTCGGTGTAAGTATTAAAACTGAGTAATTTCGCCAATTCCACGCGTAATGTAAGAATTTCTTCCATAACTTTACTGTTGTCCCATTTGCCTGCATTAGGGCCTTGTTCTGAGGCGCGTGTTGCATAAGCACGGTACATTTCTTCACGCAATGCACGATTTTCACAGTAAGTCATCACAGGCAAATAACTTGGGATTTCTAACGTAAAACGATAGCCTTTTAATCCTTTACTTTCGGCAGATTGTTGTGCTGCTTGTAGTGCGGATTCAGGTAAGCCTGCAAGTTCTGATTCGTTTTCAATGAGTTTTTCCCAGCCCATTGTTGCATCTAATACGTTATTGCTAAATTGTGAATTTAATTCTGATAAGCGCGCAACAATTTCGCCATAACGTTGTTGTTTATCTTCGGAAAGCCCGATACCTGAAAGTTCAAAATCACGCAGTGAATTTTCAATGGCTTTCTTTTGTGCAATAGAATAGTCCGCAAATTCAGCACTATTTTTTAACGCTAAATAGGCATTATAAAGCCCTTTATGCTGACCAACCCAAGTGCTGTATTCAGAAAGTAAAGGCAAGCACGCTTGATAGGCTTCACGTAATTCAGTGCTATTTTTTACTGAATTGAGATGAGAAACGGGGGACCACGCACGATTTAAGCGATCATTGGTTTCCGTTAAAGGCAAAATGAAATTTTCCCAAGTAAAGTGCGGTTGTTTTAACACTTGTTCTATCGTATCGCGACAATCTTGAATTAATTTTTCAACAGCTGGTTGAATATGTTCTGGCTTGATTTGTGAAAATGGCGGTAAGTCTTGAATGTTAAGTAATGGATTTGACATAGACATAAATGTTCCTTTTTTGAAAACTACTTTTTATGTGACGGCAAATTCTATAATATCAAGGTTGAAAAATCTAAAAAATCAGTAATAATGGTTCGCATTTTCTTTTTATTAGGAACATTATGAAGTTTATTTACATTGTTTTAGGTTTTCTTTCTCTTGCACTTGGCATCATTGGAATTTTCCTTCCTATTTTACCGACCACGCCTTTTTTATTACTTACTTTATTTTTCTTTGCAAAAGGTTCAAAACGCTTAGAACAATGGTTTTTAGGCACAAGTATTTATCAAAAACATCTTAAGTCTTTTAATGAAAATCGCTCATTAAAGAAAAATACCAAAATTTATATTTTGAGTTTTTCGACCACAATGTTACTTATTGGTTTTTATTTCACGCCAAGCGTAATAGGGCGTAGCGTTATTGCTGCATTGATTTGTATTAAGTATTGGTTCTTCTTGTTTTGGATTAAAACTGAAAATGAATAATTTTCTAGCTTTGTGTCAGCGAAGTGCGGTTATTTTTTCCATTATTTTTACTATGGTGGCTTGTGATAAATTGGATAATCCCAAGCCTGTTTCGCCACAAGTTGAGGCACCGAAAAATACTCAATTGGAATCTAACCGAGTTGAATTAAAACGCGGTGTTTATGGTGATTTGACTTTGCAACCTTGGCAAGCACAAAGTGAAGAACAAGCTCAATTATTACGCGATCTTTTTGAAGGCTTAACGGCTTATGATTCGCAAGGTAATCTTGTTCCTGCCGTAGCAGAAAGCTGGCAAACTAAGGATAATAAAACATGGATTTTCACTTTGCGTGAAAATGCTAAATGGTCAAATGATGAAGCGCTGACTGCCTCTGATTTTGTACAATCTTGGCAAGCACTTTCTCAATCTGAAAGTCCACTTAAAAATTATTTGGCTTTCATGAATCTGAAAAATGCGAAGGCAGTATTGGAAAAAACACTAACTGTGGAATCGCTCGGATTGTTTGCCGAAAATGACCGCACTTTACGCATTGAATTAGATAAAGCATCGCCATATTTACCTTCTATGCTGGCACACGTCAGCCTTTTGCCTCGCTATACAAAATCGCCTGAAATGCTTATTAGCAATGGCGCCTATCAATTACACAGTCAGGCTGAAAATCAGCACATTTTAACTACCAATCCTTATTATTGGGCAAAAGAAAAAGTAATATTTCAGAAAGTAAAGTATCAAAAAATTGCAGTAGATGCAGATTTGTCTGATTTTGATGTTGTAGTAAATCCGAAAAAAACTGATCAGAATATCCTAGATTATCCGCAGCTTTGTACTTACTTCTATGAGTTTAATCTAGCCGATCCTATGTTGAAAAAAAGTGCGGTAAGAAAAGCGATTGCTTCGATGATTTCTACGAAAAATTTGGTTGCCGATATTGCTCATCTTCATCCAAGTAATACTTTTTTACCTAAATCTATGCTAGGTGAGCAAGAGTCTATTTGGGAGCCCGTTGTTGCAGAACAGCTTCTTTCCCAAAACCACATTAATGAAACTCACCCGTTGAAATTACGTATTCATTATGATGATTCGTCTCTGAATCAAACCATTGCAATGCAATTAAATCGTCAGTTATCGCAATCAGATTTATTACGAGTTGAAAATCAAGGGATGAGTTGGCAAGAATTGCAAACGGCTCGCACAAAAGGCGATTTTCAATTAATTCGATCAGGTTGGTGCGCAGATTTTAATGATCCTGTCGCTTTCTTAAATTTGTTCTATTCAAAGAGCCCTGATAATAAAAATGGCTATAAAAATGCAGAATTTGATCGTTTATTTGAAAGTGCAATGACGACAACATCCGAAAAAGTGCGGTTAGAAAATTACGCGAAATTAAAAGGGATAGTTCAACAAGAATATTTAGTGTTACCCATTTTTCAATATAGTATGCCCGTTTATCTCGCGCCAAGTATAATGGATGCGCAAGTAAATTCTGTTGGAACCATTTATAGTAAAGATTTGTGGCGAAAGGTTAAAAATTAGTAATCGCGCTTGCAATCAAGGAAAGAATTCTTTAGGATTGGAGGCATTGGGGACAACTCCTACATCGTCCCCGTAGCGATTATCTTAGATAACTGTTCCGGAACAGCTAACTAAACAACAGATAATCAAGAAAATGAAAAAGAGCGTTTTTTTCATTTTACTTACTCCTGATAAGCCCCGATCTTTGGAATACAGGACGGGGTTTCTCGTTTTTAGCAATATGTTAAAAAATCTTTTGATTATTCCGTGGCATAAAGTTTAAATAAAAAAGCTATACTGTTCAATACAACAGTATGGCTTTTTTAACATGTATTATTTTATTAAATAATCTCTTCCTGGCAATGTGGGCAGGTCATTAAATGTTGTTCGTCATTGTTATGCACAATGTAATGCCCCATTTTTTTCGCTTTAGTATCAAGATATTTTGTGTTGTAGCGGTTTTCGCCAACATTAAGCGGAACTCTCTCAACCACGTTGATACCTGCTTTTTTCATGGTTTCTACTTTTTCTGGGTTGTTGGTCATCAAGCGAACTTTTTTTACCCCGAGTAGCTCGAACATATCGGCACAGACTTCAAAGTTGCGTTCATCCGCTTTGAAACCTAAAGCAAGATTGGCTTCAATCGTATCCATTCCTTTATCTTGTAAAGAATAAGCGCGGATTTTATTAATCAAACCAATTCCGCGGCCTTCTTCTCGATGATAAATTAAGACTCCACGACCTTCTTCTTGAATTTGTTTTAATGCTGTCGCCAGTTGGAACCCACAATCGCATTTTAAGCTGTGGAGCGCATCACCAGTTAAACATTCAGAATGGATGCGCGCTAACACAGGTTCATCCGCATTAGAAATATCACCCATCACTAAGGCTACATGTTCTTTTTTTGTATCTGGAAATTCAAATCCCACCATTCTGAAAATACCATATTCAGTGGGTAAATTGGCTTGCGCAACTAGCTGAATTTTTGCCATAAAGTGATCCTTATTCGTAGTCATTTCTGTTAGAATGCGCGCGTTATTTTTTATTATCAAGGGGCGAGCATGTTTAAAAGGCTGTCATTATATACGTTATTACTTTGTCTTGTACCATTTTTTATTTGGGGTATTTCCTATCAGTGGCATGGCAATAGCCAATTAACTGAAGCTGATTATTGGCTTTATTTGCTCACTGAAACGGGTAGCGTACCTTATGCGTTGATCACCTGTGTGTTATTTACGCTTTTGTTCGCCTTTTTATTCAAAAATCCAAAACAATGGATATTAGGCGTAATTGTGATGGGGATTTCAGTTATTGCCACTCAAGCAGCAAAAACAGGGGCAAAAGCATTATTTGAAGAACCTCGTCCGTTCACCGTTTATCTAGCTGAGCAAACTCATTCAACGCCTGAAAATTTTTATAAAAATGACCGCACTTTGCGTGCAGAAATCGCTAAGGATTTTTATTCGATGGATGCCATCACGCCAGCTTGGTTAGTTCATCATTATGAAAATGAAACAGGGTATTCGTTCCCCTCAGGGCATACAATTTTTGCAGCAACTTGGCTTATGCTTGCTGTTGGCTTTACTCAATTATTAGGTAACCGTTCTTTTAAAGCAAAATTACTGATAGCAGGTATTGCAGTGTGGGGCTTATTGATGTTGATTAGCCGTGTGCGATTAGGCATGCATTACCCAATTGATTTATTAGTGGCGACATTGCTGGCATGGTTGATTAATAGCATTATTTTTGCCTTTTTGAAGCAAAAGGCGATCTTCGTCATAAAATAATGATTTAAGTGCGGTTAAAATTTTGGCTAATTTTAACCGCACTTCTTTATAAAGGAGCAGATTATGTATTATGGTTTAGATATTGGTGGCACGAAAATAGAGCTTGCCGTATTCAATGAAAAATTAGAAAAATTATATTCTGAACGGGTGCCAACACCTAAAAACGACTATGAAGAATGGCTTAACACGATTGTGGATTTAGTGAATTGTGCAGATGAAAAGTTTGGTGAAGTGGGCACCGTAGGTTTGGGCGTGCCTGGTTTTGTTAATCAACAAACTGGATTAGCCGAAATTACCAATATTCGTGTGGCAGATAATAAACCAATTTTACGTGATTTGTCTGCGCGTTTAGGCCGTGAAGTGCGGGCAGAAAATGACGCAAATTGCTTTGCGTTATCTGAAGCATGGGATACGGAAAATCAGCAATATCCGACTGTACTTGGTTTAATTCTTGGAACTGGTTTTGGTGGTGGTTTTGTCTTAAACGGTAAAGTTCATTCAGGTCAAGTGGGAATGGCGGGAGAGCTTGGTCATTTACAACTAAATTATCATGCTTTGAAATTATTGGGATGGGATAAAGCCCCGATTTATCAATGTGGTTGTGGCAACAAGGCTTGTTTGGATAATTATTTGTCTGGTCGCGGTTTTGAAATGCTTTATCGAGATTTGAAAGGTGAAACATTAGCTGCTCGAGAAATTATTGATTTGTTCTATCAAGGCAATGAAAGTGCGGTAGATTTTGTGAATCTTTTTGTTGAATTAGCGGCGATTTCTATTGGCAATATCATTACGGCATTTGATCCGCATATGATTGTGTTAGGCGGTGGATTATCTAATTTTGATTACCTTTATGAGGCTTTACCAAAAGCCCTTCCGCCTCATTTGATGCGGACAGCAAAAGTTCCACCAATTAAAAAAGCGAAACACGGCGATTCCGGTGGTGTGCGTGGTGCGGCAGCGTTGTTTTTAACCAAATAATTCAACAAACTAGTGAGGCGTTTTCAAATAATACGCCCTTTGTTTTGGAAAATATTTAGAATATTCTAAATTTATTAGATTTTTTCTTGTTTGCGTTTCTTTTCTTTAGAGAAATTGTTAAAAAATCTCGCCTTTTCATTGAAAAATCATACAATCAAATTATTTATCGCTTGAGGGATGATTATGGAATTTGAATTTTCAAAAATGTTAGAAGATGTGCTAACTTGGATAGTCGCACACCTTGATGGACCTTTATGGGATGCCACCATTATTATTTTGCTTGGGACGGGGCTATTTTTTACCATTACAACAGGATTTGTGCAGTTCCGTTTATTCCCAGCAAGCCTTCGTGAAATGTGGTTTGGTCGTGCGGTGGAGGGTAGTTCGTTAACACCTTTCCAAGCGTTTACAACAGGTCTTGCGAGCCGCGTTGGTGTGGGTAACATTGGTGGGGTTGCAACGGCAATTGCCTTAGGGGGCGAAGGCGCGGTGTTTTGGATGTGGGTAACGGCATTTATTGGTATGTCGAGTGCTTTCGCTGAATCTACCCTTGCTCAATTATTTAAAATTCAAGATAAAGATGGCTCATTCCGTGGTGGCCCTGCTTATTATATTGTGCAAGGTTTAAAATCACGTTGTATGGCAGTGGCTTTTGCGCTTGCATTAATTTTTACATTTGGTTTTGCCTTTAATTCTGTGCAGGCTAACTCCATTGTTGAAGCAACCAGCAATGCGTGGAATTGGAAAGGGGAATATGTCGGTATTTCATTAGTAATTTTGACCGCACTTATTATTTTCGGTGGCGTTAAGCGCATTGCGGTTATTTCGAGTAGCCTTGTGCCAATGATGGCGCTTTTCTATTTGATTATGGCGGTGATTATTCTTGGCATGCATATTGATATGATCCCTTCGGTGATTCATCGTATCATTCAAAGTGCATTCAGTTTTGATGCCGCAGCTGGTGGAATGTTTGGTGCGCTGGTATCAAAAGCAATGATGATGGGGATTAAACGTGGACTATTCTCTAACGAGGCAGGAATGGGGTCTGCGCCTAATGCAGCAGCGGCAGCTCACGTTAAGCATCCTGTTAGTCAAGGCTTAGTACAGATGTTGGGTGTGTTTGTTGATACCATGATTGTTTGTTCTTGTACTGCCGTTATTATTTTGCTTTCAAATAATTATGGTAGCGAAACGCTAAAAAGTATCTCACTTACGCAAAATGCCTTGCAATATCACATAGGTGAATTTGGGGTGCATTTCCTGGCGTTTATCTTATTGTTATTCGCTTATTCTTCTATTATTGGTAACTATGCTTATGCGGAAAGCAATATCCGTTTTATCAAAAATAAACCTTGGTTTGTATTTTTGTTCCGTTTAATGGTGCTATTCTTCGTGTATTTTGGTTCGGTTCGTTCAGGTAATGTAGTGTGGAATTTCGCAGATACGGTAATGGCAGTCATGGCAATCATTAACTTGATCGCAATTTTGATGTTGTCGCCAATCGTATGGAAATTGATGAAGGATTATCAACGCCAGCTTAAAGAAGGAAAAACACCAGAGTTTAAGATTGACAACCACCCTGAATTGCGCAAGAAAATATTTGATTCCCGTATTTGGAAATAAAGATAAAATGGCTAGAAAGAAATTTTTAGCCATTTTTAGTTTATTTATATATCGCGTTTTATCATTAATATTGTGATAAATTGAAAATAATCCCCGATAGCTATTGTTCTACGTGGGTAAAAAGGGTATATTCCGACCCAAATTTTTTCTTTTTTACAGAACGGAGTTTATTATGTTTGGTTTATCCCCTGCTCAAATGATTATCTTATTAGTGGTCATTTTATTGGTTTTCGGTACGAAAAAATTAAGAAATGCGGGTTCAGATCTTGGCGCTGCTGTGAAAGGCTTTAAAAAAGCAATGCAAGATGATGAAAAAGCAAAAGATGCAGAATTTAAGTCTATTGACAATAATGCAACATCTGCAAAAACTGAAACCACAAAAGAGAAAGAACAGGCTTAATCCGTGTTTGATATTGGTTTTTCAGAACTTGTTTTGTTAATGGTGGTTGGCCTAGTTGTGCTAGGGCCGAAGCGTTTGCCTGTCGCTATTCGCACAGTGATGGGCTGGGTGAAAACGATTCGTGGTTTAGCTGCCAATGTGCAAAATGAGTTGAAACAAGAACTAAAATTGCAAGAATTACAGGATAGTATCAAAAAAGCTGAATCTTTGAACTTGCAAACCCTTTCACCAGAATTGAGTAAAACAGTGGAAGAATTAAAAGCTCAAGCAGATAAAATGAAAGCAGAGCTAGAAGATAAAGCTGCTCAAGCTGGTACAACAGTGGAAGAGCAAATTAAAGAAATTAAAAGTGCGGCTGAAAATGCAGAAAAGCCTCAAAATGTGGCATTAACTGAGGATTCTACAGAAAGTTTACCTGAAGTAGAAAAAATATCTGCAGATTTAACCGCACTTGAAGCCCACGAGCAAGCAGAATTGACCGAGCGTTTATCTGATTATTATCCGCCTGATGAGATTGAAATTGCTCCAGCACCAAAATCTCAATCTTCAAAAACTGAATCATAGCGAGTTTTTATGAGTAATGTGGATGAATCTCAACCTCTAATTACACACCTTGTTGAGTTAAGAAACCGTTTATTACGCTGTGTGATTTGTGTGGTATTGGTTTTTGTCGCATTGGTGTATTTTTCCAATGATATTTATCATTTTGTTGCAGCGCCTTTAACGGCTGTTATGCCAAAAGGTGCGACAATGATCGCAACGAATATTCAAACGCCTTTCTTTACGCCAATTAAATTGACAGCGATTGTTGCTGTTTTTATTTCTGTTCCTTATTTGCTTTATCAAATTTGGGCTTTTGTTGCGCCAGCATTGTACCAACATGAAAAACGGATGATTTATCCGTTGCTATTTTCAAGTACGATTTTATTTTATTGTGGCGTGTCTTTTGCTTATTACGTTGTATTCCCGTTTGTATTTAGTTTCTTTACACAAACTGCACCAGAAGGCGTTGCTATTGCAACAGATATCAGTAGCTATTTAGATTTTGCTTTGGCATTGTTTTTAGCGTTCGGGGTGTGTTTTGAAGTACCGATAGCTATCATTCTACTTTGCTGGACTGGCGTTACTACTGTGAAGGCTCTTTCCGAAAAACGTCCTTATATTATCGTGGGGGCATTTTTTATTGGCATGATTTTAACGCCTCCTGATGTTTTTTCACAAACTTTACTCGCGGTGCCGATGTGCTTGCTCTTTGAGCTTGGTCTATTAGTCGCTCGTTTTTATCAACCCAAAGACGATGAAAGTGCGGTTGAAAACAACGATGAATCAGAAAAAACAGAATAATGAATTAATCTATTCATGAGGGGCAGATCACTTAGCCCCTTTTTTATTGCATGATGTCATCCTCGCGTTGTTTTTTCATAAAACAATATCTTTTGTTTATTCACGAATAAATGTGATTTATAGTTTAGTAAAAGTTTCGTATTTTCACCTAAAATATCATCATTTTATTACGTTATTATCTTTATTTTTATTTTCTATTTAATAAATTAGGTGATTTTTTAGATAATTTCTTTCCATTTTATTTTTCTTTAAATTTCCTTCATGAAAATTATTGCAACGTTAAATCAGTCATTGCATATTGTCAGTGCGCCCCATTAGGCGAACATAATAAAAAACACAATACACACAACATCAACAACAAAGAAGGAAATTCATTATGTCAACAGTTGCTTCCTTAGATGCATTCTTAGCAAAAGTCGCTCAACGTGATGGTCATCAACCTGAGTTTTTACAAGCGGTGAGAGAAGTGTTTACTTCTATTTGGCCTTTTTTAGAAGCTAATCCTAAATATCGTTCAGAGGGATTATTAGAACGTTTAGTCGAGCCTGAACGTGCATTTCAATTCCGTGTAGCTTGGACCGATGACAATGGTCAAGTGCAAGTTAACCGTGCATTCCGAGTGCAATTTAATAGTGCAATTGGTCCATTTAAGGGCGGTATGCGATTCCATCCATCAGTAAACTTATCTATTTTAAAATTTTTAGGTTTTGAGCAAATTTTTAAAAATGCTTTAACCACACTGCCTATGGGCGGAGCAAAAGGTGGTTCGGACTTTGATCCGAAAGGGAAATCAGATGCAGAAGTCATGCGTTTTTGCCAAGCATTGATGGCTGAACTTTATCGCCATGTAGGGGCAGATACGGATGTACCAGCAGGCGATATAGGTGTTGGTGGGCGCGAAGTTGGTTATTTAGCTGGCTATATGAAAAAATTATCGAACCAAGCTGCATGCGTATTTACTGGTCGTGGTCTTTCTTTTGGTGGTAGTTTAATTCGTCCAGAAGCAACAGGGTATGGCTTAGTTTATTTTGCTCAAGCAATGTTGGCAGAAAAAGCTGATAGTTTTACAGGCAAAGTGGTTTCAGTTTCTGGTTCTGGTAACGTAGCGCAATATGCTATTGAAAAAGCATTATCGCTTGGTGCAAAAGTGGTGACTTGCTCTGACTCATCAGGCTATGTTTATGATGCTGAGGGATTTACTACTGAAAAATTAGCCGCACTTTTAGAAATTAAAAATGTAAAACGTGGTCGCGTGAAAGATTATGCAGAACAATTTGGCTTGCAATATTTTGAAGGCAAACGCCCTTGGGAAGTGAAAGTTGATATTGCGCTTCCTTGTGCAACTCAAAATGAATTAGAACTTTCAGATGCTCAACTTTTAATTAAAAATGGCGTAAGATTAGTCGCTGAAGGCGCCAATATGCCAACTACCATTGAAGCAACAGAAGCGTTACAGGCTGCAGGTGTATTATTTGGACCTGGTAAAGCGGCTAATGCAGGTGGCGTGGCGACTTCTGGTTTAGAAATGGCGCAAAGCTCACAACGTTTGTATTGGACTGCAGAAGAAGTGGATGCAAAATTGCATCGAATCATGTTAGACATTCACGCAAACTGTAAAAAATACGGTACGATTGAGGGGCAAGAAAATATTAACTATGTGGTAGGAGCAAACGTAGCAGGTTTTGTCAAAGTCGCTGATGCTATGTTGGCACAAGGTGTTTATTAACATCTAAAAAAGCCAAATCAAATAACCGCACTATAATAAAGTGCGGTTATTTTTTAGAATGAAATTTGAATATAAGAAAGGCGACATTTTGTCGCCTTAGAGATGTTATTTATTTGAATTGTTTTCATCACAATGATTAATATCACTACATTTCCCGTAAAGATATAAACTATGCGCTTTTAATTTAATGCCATATTTTTCGCTAATTTCACGTTGGCGTTGTTCAATAATATTGTCAGTAAATTCAAATACTTTTCCGCAATCTTCACAGATAATATGATCATGGTGTTCAGTGGGCGCTAGTTCAAATACAGATTTATTACCTTCAAAATTATGACGTATCAAAATACGCGCTTCATCAAATTGATTAAGCACTCGATAAACTGTAGCTAAGCCAATCTCGCTTCCTTGTTCAAGCAAAATTTTATATACATCCTCTGCAGAAAAGTGCTCATTTTTGTGATTTTGCATCAAAGCAAGAATCGTTAAACGTGGTTCGGTAATTTTTAATCCAGCTTTTTTAAGTAATTTAATGTTTTCTTCAGACATAAAGTTCCCTTCCTTTTATGTGAAAAATTCTAAGCAAGCTCGGCTAAACACATTTCATCGTAAATTTGTTTACACCATTTTTCTACACGTTCTGCCGTGAGTTCAGGTTGGCGATCTTCATCAATACACAACCCAATGAAAGTTCCATCTTCTAATAATGCTTTTGATGCTTCAAAAGTATAACCTTCAGTTGGCCAGTTACCCACAATGATTGCGCCGTGCGGTTCAACGATGTCGCGCACGGTGCCGATAGCATCGCAGAAATAATCAGCATAGTCTTCTTGATCGCCACAGCCGAAAATACCTACGAGTTTATCTGTAAAATCGATTTCTTCTAACGTTGGGAAAAAATCATCCCAGTCAGCTTGTGCTTCGCCGTAATACCAAGTCGGAATACCGAAAAGTAAGAAATCATATGCTTCAATATCTTCTTTGCTACTTTTTGCAATATCACGAATATCGATTAAGTCATTACCTAATTGTTTTTGGATCATTTTTGCGATGTTTTCGGTATTGCCTGTGTCACTGCCATAAAATAGACCAACAACTGCCATTTTTCTTTCCTTTTAAAATTTAATGTATTGATTATAAATAGGGGATATACCCTAAATTATGTGGGAGTATACTACAAAAGTATTCTCATTTAAATTAATTAATTCTTATTTACAAATCGCTCTATCGCACGTATAACAAATTCAGGTTTTTCAGCATGCACCCAATGCCCACAACCACTAATAGTAAAAGACGTCGCATGAGGAAATTGTTCTAAAATTTTTTCGCTATTCTCTATTTTTATATAAGAAGAATTTCCGCCTTTGATAAACAGTGTCGGCGTGAGTACATGCACTTTTTCCCAATCCATAATGTTAGCGTAATTGTTGAAAAGTGCGGTGAGATTAAAGCGAAAATAATCAGGTGAACTAGGCTCAAAAGATTTCAGCATAAATTGCACGACATCCTGATCATCAATTTCCTTTTCTAAGAGCGGTTTAGCTTCTTGACGAGTTTGAGGGGCTGCATTTTTTACAGCGAACAAACCATTAAACACATCTTTATGTCCAAATCCTTCGTAAGGCAGGGGAGACATATCAATTACAATTAATTTTTCGACTAATTCTGGACAAAGTGCGGTGATTTTCATGGCGGTTTTTCCCCCCATGGAATGACCAATTAGTATCACTTTGGATAAATTTAAGTGTCGGATTACCGCGATAACATCTTCAGCCATAAGTTGATAATTCATTTTTTCCGAATGAAAACTATGGCCGTGATTGCGCAGATCTATGCGTAAAATATTGTAATTTTCGCTAAAAGCTCTGGCGATGATGCCAAGGTTATTCATATCCCCGAACAAACCATGAATAAAAACTAAAGTTGGAGAATTAATCGTTTGTTTTACTTGATGAAATTGATAATTGAGCAATGAATTTGCCATAATTTTTGCGTGAGAATTTGTAAAGAAGTCGTTATAATTAAAAAAATTTTAGCAAACAGAGAGAAAAAAATGAAGATCATTGAAGTTGATGAAGAATTATACCAATACATTGCGAGCCAAACCCGCTCTATTGGGGAAAGTGCTTCGGATATTTTACGCCGTTTGCTTAATTTACCGGCACATGCGAGTGTTTTCGCTGATGACTTAACATTTGTTCCGGCTGAAAATAACGAAAAAACAGAATCAAAAGTGGAAGTACAGACCGAACCGGCTAAGTCAGAAAGTGTAAAACCGACGAAAAAACAGCCGATAACGGCGATTAATCAGATCGTAGAAAAAGTTCAAACGTTGTTGAATTCAACAGAATTTCAAGAAGAAGGCAAAGCCGTTACTCGTTTCTTAGCTATTTTGCGCGTGCTTTATCGCACTAATCCTGAGAGTTTTGCACAAGCCACAGAATCTTTACAAGGCCGCACCCGAGTTTATTTTGCGCGCGACGAAGCAACATTGTTAATGACCGGCAATCATACAAAGCCAAAACAAATTCCCGATACGCCTTATTGGGTTATCACGAATACAAACAGTGGTCGAAAAATGCTGATGTTGGAAGGCGCAATGCAATCAATGGATTTGCCTGAAAGTTTAATTGACGAAGTGCGGGCATATTTCACGGTAAATTAATGATGTATCCTTGGCAAGCCTTTGCTATTCAATCTAAGTTTTCTCATAAAATCGCCTTGAGCACTGCACAGGGCGATATTTTTAATTGGGCGCAAGTAGCCGAGAAAGTGAACCAAACTGTTTCCTTTTTACAAAATAAAGGTGTAAACCCTGAAAGTGCGGTTGCTTTTGTTGGAAAAAATACAGAAAACATTTTATTTTTATATCTTGCTACAATCCAACTTGGTGCAAAAATTCTAGGTATTAATCCGGCTTTCCCGCAAGAAAAAATTACAGAATTGTGTAATGTTCATCACATCGATTTTTGTTTTTGTGATGAAGATTTGAGGGATTTTCCCAAAGCTGATGTAGTTATACAAAAAGCTGATTTCTCTCGCCCTGCAACAATGACGCTCACGTCTGGTTCTACAGGTTTGCCAAAAGCGGTAGTACATAATGTTCAAGCGCATTTAGATAATGCGAAGGGCGTATGCGAATTGATGAAGTTCGATAGCGCACATTCTTGGCTACTTTCGTTGCCGTTATATCATGTTTCAGGGCAAGGTATCGTTTGGCGTTGGTTGAGCTGTGGCGCTGAATTGCATTTTCCAAAAACAGATTTTTATGCTTCATTATTGGAGGCGACTCACGTTTCTCTTGTGCCAACGCAATTACAGCGTTTATTAGATTATTTACAGGAAAATCCGAGCATTTCATTTGCTACGCGTCATATTTTACTGGGCGGTGCGCATATTCCCACAGAACTTACACAAAATATGGTGAAATATGGTATCGAAACTTATTCTGGCTACGGAATGACGGAAATGGCTTCTACGGTTTTTGCCAAAAAATCTGATGAAAAACAAGGCGTAGGGCAACCGTTATTAGGTCGAGAATATCGTTTGGTGGATGATGAAGTTTGGCTAAAAGGCGCGGGTTTGGCGATGGGGTATTGGAAAGATCGACAAATTTTTCCATTAACGAATGAAGACGACTGGCTTCAGACAAAAGATAAAGGCATTTTGCAAGAGGGTGAACTGGTTATTATCGGACGACTTGATAATATGTTTATTTCAGGCGGTGAAAATATTCAGCCAGAAGAAATAGAGCAAGTGATTCTGAAAAATGCTATGGTGAAACAAGTTTTTGTTTTACCCAACGCCGATCATGAATTTGGCTATCGCCCAGTTGCGATTGTTGCTTTGAATGAACCCTTTAATCAAAGTGCGGTCGAAAAACTCACTGAATTTTTACAAGATAAATTGGCTCGCTTTAAACAGCCAATAGCTTATTATGAATTGCCAGTAGATTTATCTACTGGTGCAATAAAAATATCACGTAAAGTGCTTGCCGATTGGTTAGCAAAACAAATAAACGAACAATAAAAAAATACAGGTAACTTATGAAAATATCACGTTTTTTCACCGCACTTTTAGCTACAGCTTTAATTGGTTGGGCGACGGTGCATCCAACATTTGCTGCAAACAAAAGCAAAATATTATTACCTACGGAGCAAGAACTCACTACTGATTTAGCCGATGCACAAAAAATGGCTGACGGTGATGTAAAAACTGCGCTTATTAATGAATTGCAAACCTCTTTAGATTTATTGCAACTCATTCAAACTCAACAAAAAAATAATGAAGATTTACATGATGTTTTAGCCCATGCTGATAGTGAAATTAAGAAAAATAATGCAGATTTATTGGCGTTTAAGAAGCAGTTAGAACAATCTAAATCAGTCGATTATCAAGCTCAAAATTTAGCAGATTTACAGGCTACATTAAGCAAACTTAATGTTCAACAGCAGGAAACCCAAACGGCTTTAAGTAAAGCGAATACTCAATTAGCGGGGCAAAGTTCTGTATCTGAGCGTGCACAAACCAGTCTTACTGAGAATTTGAAACGCACACAAGAAATTAATCAACAATTAGCCGATAGCAATCTTACAAAAACCTTACGTCAAAAAAATCAAATAGAATTACAGTTGATTGATTTAAAAAACGCTTATAACCAAGATTTATTGAAAAATAGCGATCAGCTGACATTGCTTTATCAAAGCCGTTATGATTTGTTGAATGTTCGTTTGCAACTGCTACAACAACAAATTGTGGCGATCCAAGAAGTGATCAATCAGAAAAACTTGGCGCAAACTCAAAACCAAGTAGAACAAGTTCAGCAACAGCAACAAAATAGTGCAAAAAATGCTTATATTCAGAAAGAATTGGCGCGTAATGCAGAGTTGAGTCAATATTTGTTGCAACAAACTGAAAAGACGAACATCTTGACGCAAGATGATCTAAGAATGCGTAATGTGTTTGATAGCCTAACCCAAACTCAACACACTATCGAAGAGCAAATTAGTGCATTACAAGGTACGTTGGTGCTTTCTCGTATTATTCAACAACAAAAACAAAAATTACCGACGAACTTAAATATTCAAGGTTTATCAAAACAAATTGCGGATTTGCGCGTACAAATTTTCGATATCACTCAAAAACGTAATGAACTTTACGATTTAGATGCCTATATTGCCAAAGTCGAATCAGATGAAGGTGAGAAATTTACTCACGCTGAAAAAACACAATTAGTTAATTTGCTAACTGAACGTCGTAAAATGGCTTCTGACTTAATTAAGTCATTGAATAATCAACTTAATTTAGCTATTTCTTTAGAGCTTACTCAGCAACAAATTACTCAAATTAGTGATCAAATTCAATCAAAATTGGAGCAACAAAGTTTCTGGGTTAAAAGCAATAATCCTATTAATTTAGATTGGTTTGCTCAATTGCCTCGAGCATTTATGGCGCAAGTTGATGGTATTGTGAAAAAAATTGGTTTACCAACAAATTACAGTAACTTGCCTTACTTGTTGATGTACTGCTTAGGCTTGTTTGTTGTTGGTGGGGCTATTTTTAAATTCAAAGATCGCATCAAACAACGTCTGTCAAAAATTAACGGCGAAATTAACCGATTAAAATATGATAATCAGTGGAATACACCACAAGCTTTATTGCTTACTGCATTTTTAACGCTTTCTGGAACTTTATGGTTTTTAGCTATTTGTCAAATGCTTGGCTTTTTCTTTATGAAAAATCCAACTGAGTTTTGGGATTGGTCGTTTAGTATGGCTGGCTATTGGTGGTTCTTCACGTTTTGGCTTTCTTTATTCCGACCGAATGGGATTTTTGTCCGTCACTTTGAATTTTCTCAACAAAGTGCGGTGCGTTTTCAAAGTGTAATTAAACGTATTGTTGTTGCAGTTGTGTTATTACTTAATACATCAGTATTTAGTAACGTGACTGATTATGGGTTGGCAAATGATGTGATTGGACAGGTGAATACAATAGTTTCATTGTTGTTCTGCATTATTATCATCGCCCCACGTTTCAAAAATGTGCTACGTTCTTACGAAGATGAGAAAAAAAGCCATAACCACATTATTGTCAAAATCGTTCAATTCGGTTTACAGATTATTCCTGTTGGCTTAGTGATACTAGTTGCGTTGGGATACTATTACACTGCATTGAATTTAATACAGCATTTGATTAATTCTTATATCGCATGGTGTGTGTGGTGGTTAATTCGTCAAGTGATTTATCGTGGTATTACTGTATCTTCTCGTCGCTTGGCTCATCGCCGTTTAGAAGAAAAACGTCATCAAAAACGAGCAAATATTAATGAAGGATCAACATCCGATGAGCTTGTTCTTAATGAAAAAGAAGAAGGCTTAGCGCTGAATGAAGTGCGTAGCCAATTATTGCGTTTTGCGGATCTTTTCATTTGGACTGCTTTGTTTGGCATTTTCTACTATGTTTGGTCAGATCTTGTCACGGTGGCAAGTTATTTGCGTGAAGTGACCTTATGGCAGCAAACGACGACAACTGAAGCTGGCACCGTGATGGAAAGTATCACTTTATTCAATCTTCTCGTTGCTTTGGTTATTGTTGGGATTACTTATGTGTTAGTACGAAATATCTCAGGTATTTTAGAAGTACTAATTTTCTCACGGGTTAAACTTTCACAAGGCACGCCTTATACTATTACTACATTGTTAACTTATGTTTTAGTTGCGGTTGGCGGGGCATGGGCATTTGCTACATTAGGCATGTCCTGGTCTAAATTGCAATGGTTATTTGCTGCCCTTTCAGTTGGTTTGGGCTTTGGTATGCAAGAAATCTTTGCAAACTTTGTATCCGGGATTATTTTATTGTTTGAACGCCCAATTCGAGTGGGCGATACCGTTACCATAAACGGTGTCACAGGTACGGTAGCAAAAATCCGTATTCGTGCAATTACAATGATTGATCCTGATAGAAAAGAAGTGATTGTGCCGAATAAATCGTTTGTAACAGGGCAAGTGACGAACTGGGCATTATCAAATACCATTACTCGTTTAGTTATATCTGTTGGGGTTGCTTATAACTCCGATTTAGAATTAGTAAAACGTTTGTTGTTACAAGCGGCTTATGAATTGCCTAGTGTTTTAAAAGAGCCTGAGCCAAGAGCATTATTTTTAAATTTTGGTGCAAGCACTTTAGACCATGAGTTACGAGTTTATGTCGGACAGATTTCAGATCGTAATGATACGCTTGATTTATTAAATCGTCGTGTAAATCAATTGTTTAAAGAAAATAATATAGACATTGCTTTCAATCAATTGGATATCTTTATTAAAAATAAAGACACGGGTGAAGAGATTCCATTCATTAATATGGAAAAATTAACTAAAACTAATTAAAGAGAAGTAATATGGCGGGTAACACAATAGGACAACTTTTTCGTGTGACAACCTTTGGGGAGTCACATGGTATTGCATTAGGCTGTATCGTTGATGGGGTACCGCCAAATCTCGAATTATCTGAGAAAGATATTCAGCCAGATTTAGATCGTCGTAAACCAGGGACATCACGATATACCACGCCGCGTCGTGAGGATGATGAAGTTCAAATTTTATCTGGTGTGTTTGAAGGAAAAACGACAGGCACAAGTATTGGGATGATCATTAAAAATGCAGATCAGCGTTCTCAAGATTATGGTGACATTAAAGATCGTTTTCGCCCAGGTCATGCAGACTTTACCTATCAGCAAAAGTATGGAATCCGTGATTACCGTGGCGGTGGGCGTTCTTCAGCGCGTGAAACAGCGATGCGGGTTGCTGCGGGGGCTATTGCGAAGAAATATTTACGCGAACATTTTGGTATTGAAGTCCGCGGTTTTTTAAGTCAAATCGGCCATGTGAAAATTGCGCCGCAAACCATCGAGAAAATTGATTGGGAAAAGATAAATAGCAATCCATTCTTTTGTCCTGATGAAAGTGCGGTAGAAAAATTCGATGAATTAATCCGTGAACTTAAAAAAGAAGGGGATTCTATTGGCGCAAAACTTACTGTTATCGCTGAAAATGTTCCAGTAGGATTAGGCGAGCCAGTATTTGACCGTTTAGATGCGGATCTTGCCCATGCATTAATGGGAATTAATGCAGTAAAAGGCATCGAAATTGGTGATGGTTTTGCGGTGGTTGAGCAACGTGGAAGTGAACATCGTGATGAAATGACCCCCGATGGATTTGAAAGCAATCATGCCGGTGGCATTTTAGGGGGAATTAGTTCTGGTCAACCGATTATCGCCACTATTGCGCTAAAACCGACTTCAAGTATTACAATTCCTGGTCGTTCAATCAATCTTAATGGCGAAGCAGTAGAGGTTGTAACAAAAGGTCGACACGATCCTTGTGTGGGTATTCGTGCTGTGCCAATCGCAGAAGCCATGATGGCGATTGTTTTATTAGATCATCTATTACGTTTTAAGGCACAGTGTAAGTGATCTTAATGTAATATTTAAGGCTAGCTCGCTATCTCCTAGATAAGCTTTGATTTTCCCCCTTTGAGCAATGCATATTCCTCAAAGGGGAGTTATTTTTTATCGTGGGTATATTTATCGACGATGAAACTATTAATGATGATATTAGAATGAATAAAATTTTATTAAAAACAACCATAATTTTTACCGCATTTTTCTCTCTGAACGTTGTTGCGTCTCCTCTAGATTGGCAAAAAGTGAAGCGACCAATTCCAAGTGACGATGGAAAAGCAAAACCTATTGGTAGTTATACCAATGGGTGTATTATTGGGGCGAAAGCACTACCGCCGAAAGGGGAAGGTTACCAAGTGATTCGTATGAATCGCAATCGTTATTATGGCCACCCAAATATGATTCAGTATCTTGAACACTTGGGGCAACGTGCTAAAGCTGCAGGGTTGCCAACTATGTTAGTGGGCGATATTGCCATGCCAGGAGGTGGACGATTTTTAACGGGTCATGCTAGCCATCAGATGGGATTAGATGCGGATATTTGGTTAAGAATGGGCGAAATGTCAGACGCCGATGCGCTGAATTCTGATGGCAAAGGTTTATTAGTTGTAGATAGAAAGGCACAACGAGTGGATGAACGTGTATGGAATAGCAATCATGCGACGTTAATCAAGTTAGCCGCGCAAGATCCAAGCGTGACGCGTATTTTTGTTAATCCTGCGATTAAGGTAAAATTATGCCAAACCGCTGGTAATGATCGTGGTTGGCTACACAAAGTTCGTCCTTGGTATGGTCACGATTCTCATTTTCATGTTCGTTTAACTTGCCCAGCAGATGCGCCTTATTGTGAAAATCAAGCCCCCGTTCCTGCCGGTGATGGTTGTGGAGACGAATTATATTCTTGGTTTGAACCGCCAAAACCAGGCACTTCCGTGAGTAAACCTAAAGTTACGCCACCTGAGCCGTTTTTGTGCCAACAAATTTTGAACTCACCGAATCGGAGTGAATGGTTAGAATAGAATTAAGGTAAATCAATATGGATATCGGAATTGATCTTTTAGCAATATTGTTTTGTGTTGGTTTTGTCGCATCATTTATCGATGCAATTGCTGGCGGTGGTGGATTAATCACTATTCCAGCGTTGCTCATGACAGGCATGCCACCTGCAATGGCGTTAGGCACTAACAAATTGCAAGCTATGGGCGGAGCATTATCTGCAAGCCTTTATTTCTTGCGAAAAAGAGCGGTCAATTTACGTGATATTTGGTTTATTTTGATTTGGGTTTTCTTAGGTTCTGCCCTAGGTACATTATTAATTCAATCAATTGATGTGGCGATTTTCAAAAAAATTCTGCCTTTTTTGATTTTAGCCATTGGTCTATATTTTTTATTTACCCCTAAATTAGGTGATGAAGATCGGAAACAACGATTAAGTTATCTGTTGTTTGGTCTTTTAGTTAGCCCATTTTTAGGTTTTTATGATGGCTTCTTTGGGCCCGGGACTGGCTCAATCATGAGTTTAGCCTGTGTTACTTTGCTAGGATTTAATCTCCCGAAAGCGACGGCACATGCAAAAGTGATGAATTTCACTTCGAATCTTGCTTCTTTTGCGCTTTTCTTATTGGGGGGACAAATTCTTTGGAAAGTGGGATTCGTGATGATGGCTGGGAGCATTTTAGGTGCAAATTTAGGCGCCAAAATGGTGATGACGAAAGGTAAAACCTTGATTCGACCGATGGTTGTTATCATGTCTTTTATGATGACGGCTAAAATGGTTTACGATCAGGGTTGGTTTCATTTTTAATTCGGAAAGCGCGTAAAAGTGCGGTTAAAATTAATTTCATTTTATTATGTCAGATAATCAACAAAATTTACGTTTGACAGCGAGAGTGGGCTATGAAGCGCACTTTTCATGGTCGTATTTCAAGCCTCAATATTGGGGAATTTGGCTCGGTATTTTCTTTTTATTGTTGTTAGCCTTTGTGCCTTTTCGTCTGCGCGATAAATTGGCGGGAAAATTAGGTATTTGGATTGGGCATAAAGCAAAGAAACAGCGTACGCGTGCACAAACTAACTTGCAATATTGTTTCCCTCATTGGACTGAACAACAACGTGAGCAAGTGATTGATAAAATGTTTGCGGTTGTTGCACAAGTTATGTTTGGTATTGGTGAGATTGCTATTCGTTCAAAGAAACATTTGCAAAAACGTAGCGAATTTATCGGCCTTGAACATATCGAACAGGCAAAAGCTGAGGATAAGAATATTATTCTTATGGTGCCACATGGCTGGGCGATTGATGCCTCTGGCATTATTTTGCACACTCAAGGTATGCCAATGACCTCTATGTATAATCCACACCGTAATCCATTGGTGGATTGGCTTTGGACAATTACACGCCAACGCTTCGGCGGAAAAATGCATGCTCGCCAAAATGGTATTAAACCTTTTTTAAATCATGTTCGTAAAGGCGAAATGGGTTATTACTTACCAGATGAAGATTTTGGTGCGGAGCAAAGCGTATTTGTTGATTTCTTTGGAACTTATAAAGCGACATTGCCGGGATTAAATAAAATGGCAAAACTTTCTAAAGCCGTGGTCATTCCAATGTTTCCTCGTTATAACGCTGAAACTGGCAAATATGAAATGGAAATTCATCCAGCAATGAATTTAAGTGATGATCCTGAACAATCAGCTCGAGCAATGAACGAAGAAATAGAATCTTTTGTTACGCCAGCGCCAGAGCAATATGTTTGGATTTTGCAATTATTGCGTACAAGGAAAGATGGCGAAGATCTTTATGATTAAGAATAGGGTTTGAAAGTCATATTCTCGAAAATGGATATTCAACAAGGTAAATAAAAATGGAAGAAAAAATTCGGCTGACGCAATACAGCCATGGTGCGGGTTGAGGTTGTAAAATTTCGCCTAAGGTGTTAGGGACAATTTTACATTCAGAACTGGAAAAATTTTATGATCCAAATTTGCTCGTCGGCAATGAAACTGCTGACGATGCAGCGGTGTATGATCTTGGTAATGGAACTGCGATTATCAGTACCACAGACTTTTTCATGCCGATTGTGGATGATCCTTTTGATTTTGGACGAATTGCCGCAACCAATGCCATTAGTGATATTTTTGCCATGGGCGGTAAGCCGATTATGGGCATCGCAATTTTAGGTTTTCCAACTAATGTATTACCTGCAGAAGTTGCACAGAAAATCGTTGATGGTGGTCGCTTTGCTTGCCATCAAGCGGGTATTGCTTTGGCGGGAGGACATTCCATTGACTCGCCTGAACCTATTTTTGGGTTAGCCGTGACAGGCGTAATTGACACTGAGAAAGTGAAACGTAATGCTTCTGCAAAATCAGGCTGTAAGCTTTATATGACGAAACCGCTTGGTATTGGTATTTTGACGACGGCGGAGAAAAAAGGAAAACTTAAACCAGAACATCAAGGTTTAGCCACTGCCGCCATGTGCCAAATGAATTCTATTGGCAGCCAATTCTCCCAAGTGGAGGGCGTAACAGCAATGACGGATGTCACGGGATTTGGTTTACTTGGTCATTTAATTGAAATCTGTGAAGGTTCAAATCTAAGTGCGGTAGTTTTTTCGGACAAAATTAAAACCTTGGACGGTGTAAAAGATTATATTGCTCAAAGTTGCGTACCTGGTGGAACAGGGCGTAATTTTGAAAGTTATGGGCATAAAGTTGGGGTATTGACGGAAGAACAAAAAGCGATTTTGTGTGATCCTCAAACATCAGGTGGTTTATTAGTGGCAGTTGAGCCTAATAGCGTTCAAACGGTAATTGAAATAGCCAAGGATGCGGGCATTGATTTATATGAAGTGGGGGAATTAAAACCTAAATCAGAACTCGATGTCGTCGTTGAAATAGCTTAATAAAAAAGCGTGGAAATTTTAAAATCCACGCTTTTTTTATTTTATAGAAGGATTATTTTCCGATAACTTCTAATCCGCCCATATATGGACGTAGCACTTCTGGCACGGTAATTGAACCATCTGCATTTTGATAGTTTTCAAGCACAGCTACTAAAGTACGACCAACAGCCAAGCCAGAACCATTTAAGGTATGCACTAAGCGCGTTTTCTTATCGCCTTTTGCTTTACAACGTGCTTGCATACGGCGAGCTTGGAAATCCCACATATTTGAGCAAGAAGAAATTTCGCGATAAGTATTTTGTGCAGGTACCCACACTTCTAAATCGTAAGTTTTGCAAGAACCAAAGCCCATATCGCCTGTGCAAAGTAAAACTTTACGATACGGAAGATTTAATAATTGCAATACTTTTTCCGCATGACCTGTTAATTCTTCAAGTGCTTCCATAGATTTATCTGGATCAACGATTTGTACCATTTCCACTTTATCAAATTGGTGCATACGAATTAAACCGCGTGTATCACGACCGTAAGAGCCTGCTTCAGAACGGAAACATGGCGTATGTGCGGTCATTTTTATTGGTAATTCTGCTTCATCAATAATTACATCACGCACTAAATTAGTAACAGGTACTTCTGCGGTTGGAATTAATGCATAAGGTTGTTCACCTTCTAAGGCTAAAGTATGGAATAAATCTTCACCAAATTTTGGTAATTGCCCTGTACCATAAAGTGTTGCGTGATTCACTAAATAAGGCACATAGGTTTCTAAATAGCCGTGTTGTTCAGTATGAAGATCTAACATGAATTGCGCTAATGCACGGTGCATTTTAGCGATTTGACCTTTCATTACAGCAAAACGTGCACCAGCTAATTTAGCCCCTGCGGCAAAATCTAAGCCATTGGCTTCTTCACCCAAAGTGACATGATCTTTGATCTCAAAATCAAATGTACGTGGTGTGCCCCAACGTAAGATTTCTTTATTTTCGGTATCATCTTTACCTAATGGCACTTCGTCTGCTGGTAGATTTGGAATACTTAATGCAATTTGATTGATTTCTGCAAGTACCGCATCTAATTGTGCTTTTGCTTCAGTCAATTGGTTGCCCATATTATCCACTTCAGCCAATAATGGTTCGATATTTTCACCGCGTGCTTTGGCAGCGCCAATGGCTTTGGAACGAGTATTACGTTCCGCTTGTAAATTTTCGGTAGTGACTTGTAAGTTCTTGCGTTGTTCTTCTAATGAGGTGAGTTTTTCTGTATCAAGAATAAAGTTACGTTTTACTTTTAATTTTTCTGCGACTTCCGCTAAATTATTACGGAGTAAATTTGGATCGATCATGGTATTTCCTTACTTTTTTCGTTGAAATGAAAACGGTTTTATTCTATCGCACGTTGTTGAAATAAACCAGTTAAAAGCCAAGGGAAAAACGATATTCTGAAAATAAAGAAAAATACACCGCACTTTGTGTTAAAATTTTCGCCGATTTAATCAAATTTTTAGGTGGGTTATGAGAAAATTTATTCTTTCGTTTCTATTTATGATTATCGGTGGTGGGCTTGGTTTTGCTGGGGCTCATTTTCATCCGACAAAATGGCAGGTTAGTGCGCAATTTGAAACGCCAAAAATGAGTGAACTAGGTAATTATTTTTCTCTTTTTTCTACATACAGTTTAGTTAGCGGTGATGCGGATGCGGTGGATGCCACAAAGATTGAACGCAAAGCGACCAATTCTGCCTATCATGAATTTACAAAAATTCTGAATTCACCCGCTCAATTAATCGCTTTTTTAAATCAATCTGATTTTGTAAAAGCGAGAGCTAAAGTTGAAAATCAAACCGTGCAGCAAATTGCCTCGCATTTTAAATTTTCCCAAGAAAATAATCTTGATCAATTAACGCTCTCTTCTTTTGATCGTGAAGAAGTGGATCAACTTTTTGTGGAATACATTCGTTATGTGAATAATCAGGCACGCCAAACATTAAATAATGAATTGATTACAAAATGGAAATCGTTATTCGAACAAGTGAAAAATGCTGCAGACGCTAAAATTGATGTTTCTTGGGAAAACAAATTGAAGATGATGCAATCTGTTCAACCCTTAGATAATAATTTGATGGCATTTCATTTTGTTCAACAGCCTAATCTTGTGATGGCAGAGAAACCTTATGTTATCTCAACGGGTATTGGTGCTGGCTTTGGAATTATTCTTAGTTTGTTAGCTATGCTTATTTTAGGTGCAGGAAGAAATAAAAAAGCAAAAGAGTAAAAGATTATTTGCGAGAAATAAATTTTTGTGATCGTTCTCAAATTTTTAAGATCGTCTTCTGTTTATTTGGGGCGAATGTAGTAAACTGAAACAAGTTAAAACCACTATAGGAGCAATGCTATGTTTCCCGAATACCGAGAATTAATCACCAAACTTAAAAGTAATGATGCTTATTTCGATCGTCTTTTTGAAAAGCATAACGAATTAGATCATGAAATTAAGAACATGCAGGAAAACATTCAGCTCGCCACTCATATGGAAATTGAGGCTTTGAAAAAAGAGAAATTACGGATTAAAGATGAGCTTTATGAATATCTCAAGAAAAAATCACAAGAATAGTAAAAAACCGGCGGATGCCGGTTTTTTTGTTGAACTATTTTAGTATCACACCACCGGTTTTTGTCGATAAAACAATAAACCGGGTAAGGCCAATCCAAATACTATTGCGCCTAGGATAAAACTGGTATTAATAAAGGAACTAATCATTTGTTCAAATAAAGCATCGGAAAAGCCGAAATGATGAATTTGTACCATTGAAATCATTGCTTTATAGGCATGAACACCGGGGATCATCGGGATAATTGCGGCAACGGTGAAGGCTTTGGGATGGGCTAAATAACGATGGGAAAGATGCACGCCTAAAAATCCAATTACGCAAGTGGCAAAGAAGGTGGCAAATACAATAGGCATATTAATATGCAGTAATAATGTTCGTGTCACATGCCCAAGTGCGGCTAAAATTGCGCAATATTTTAAGGCTTTTGGCGGCACATTAAATACTAAAGCAAAGCCCACAGCTGGAATCGCAGCAAATAACATATCATCAAGTAATTTCAATATAAATATTGTTATATCTAATAACATTTTAATGCCCCCAAGTTGTAATATGTAATACGCTTAACGCGAATACAATACCAAGACATGCGCCAAAAGTGAGAATAGTGGCAATCGTCCAACGGCCTAATCCCATATTGACATAACCTTTTAATATATCCGCCAAAGAATTAATCAGCGGAAACCCCGGCACAAGTAATAACACACTAGATGCCAAGGCAATTTGAGGATCGTTACCTAAGTTATATTTTAAGCTCACGCCAGAAATCAGTGAGGCAACAAAAGAGGTGATGGAAAAGACGATAAGGGGATTATAGTGCCGTTTAGAAAATTCTTGTCGCACAAACATGGCGATAGCTGCCGCCACAAAGGTGATACCACAAATCACCCAGTCTCCACCAGATAAATGGGCGAATGCCGCACAAGATAAACCAATCATAAACACCACTAACCAGCGGTTATATTTAAGCGGTTTTAATTGATCCAATTTTCTTTGTGCGATTTCTAAGTCATACAAATGATGCTCAACGGCAATCACAATGCGCTGCACATCAGTGACCATTTGCATATTAATGCCTTTATCCGTATTTTTTCGTGCGGTGGTAATGCAATGATTATCTGATAAGGTCGTTAGCACAACTGCATTTGCTGTGAGCGCACATTCTACACTTTCTACGCCAAGTGCGATGCCTAAACGCTGCGCCATTTGGACCACCACGGTACTTTCTGCACCATGTTGTAACAAGAGCAGTGCCGTTTGTACACACACGCGAGTCACCGCCCGTTGATATTCGTGCTCCATATCTTTCTTCTTTTATCAAAATATACCTATAAATGATTATAAAAATATTTTCTGAAAAATGCGCAAAAAAAGAACCGCACTTATGATCCAAGTCAAAAGTGCGGTTCAATTTGGCGGAGTTTTTATGATTAAAGTTTGACGACTTTCGCTTGTTTAATCATATTATCGCCCACTTCAAGAATGGTAATTTGCAAGCCATCAATTTCGCAAACTGTGCCTTCATCGGGAATTTCTTCTAAGTGTTCGAGGATTAAACCATTAAACGTGCGGGCATCTTCTGTATCCAATTCCCAGTTAAACATTTTGTTGAGATCGCGTAGGTTGGCAGAGCCATCGATAATCATGGAACCATCAGATTGTTGCGTTACTTCCTCATCAATGCTTGGGGCTGTGGAAGTGGTAAAATCACCAACGATTTCTTCCAAAATATCTTCCAACGTCACAAGCCCTTTAATATCGCCGTATTCGTCCACAACTAAGCCAATGCGTTCTTTATTTGCACGGAAATTCGCAAGTTGCGTTTTTAATGGCGTGCTTTCAGGAATGAAATACACTTCATCAGCGGCACGAATTAAGGTTTCTTTGGTAAATTCATTTTTTTCAAGCAGTAAGCGGAATGCTTCACGCACGCGCAAAATGCCAAGCACTTGTTCATCAAGACTGCCTTTGTAAAGCACCACGCGGTTATGTGCTGCATGATTGAGCTGGCGCATAATGGCTTTCCAGTCATCATCAATATCAATGCCGCCAATTTCGTTGCGTGGAACCATAATGTCATCGACGGTGACGGTTTCCATATCTAAAATAGAAAGCAACATTTGTGGATGTTGTTCATCAGGCGTCGCTTCGCCCGCTTCTGATACGATACTACGAAGTTCCTCACGGCTAATTACTTGTTTTTGCATATCGGGTTTTAATCCCACCAAATGCATTAACGATTTGGTAAAAATATTCATCAGCCAAACTAGCGGGTAGAAGATTTTAAGTAATACCGTCAAAATATGGCTGGACACAAAACCGACTTTTTCCGCGTGCATCGCTGCCACAGTTTTGGGGAAAATTTCAGAAAAGACAAGCATCACGAAAGTGAGCAAACCCGTTGCAATCGCCACGCCGGCATCACCGTATAAACGCATACCAATCATGGTCGCAATTGCCGATGCGCTGATATTCACAAGGTTATTAAAGATAAGAATAAAGCTTAATAAGGTATCCGGCTTTTCGAGCAGTTTTTCTGCTTTTTGTGCGCCTTTATTGCCTTGTTCGGATAGAAAACGAAGACGATATTTATTGAGGGAGAGTAGTCCGGTTTCTGAACCGGAAAAATAGGCAGATAACACTAAACAGATAATGAGAATAATAAATAAAGTACTAAGGGGAATACTGTCCAAGGGAAAATCCTTTTGTTCGTTAATCAACAAAAAGTGCGGTCATTTTTCACCGCACTTTTTACCTGTTATTTGATTTTGCTAAATCAAATGGCTACTCAAATAGCCAAGAGTGGGCAGAATGATACCTGAAATTGGCTAAATAATCATTCTTTTTCCTTATATCCTATGCTTTCTTCATGAAATCGCCTACTCAAAAAGCCATTTTCATTTGAAATGATGAAAAACGCCTAAATTTCGGTATAATCAGCGCAATTTTTGAGAAAAACAGGATTGTTAGCCATGTTTGAGAATTTATCGGATCGCCTTTCCAAAACCTTACGTAATATCACAGGAAAAGGTCGTTTAACGGAAGATAATATTAAAGAAACCTTACGCGAAGTGCGTATGGCATTACTTGAAGCTGATGTTGCTTTACCTGTGGTGCGTGAATTTATCGCAAAAGTAAAAGAAAGCGCGCTTGGGGAAGAAGTCAATAAAAGTTTAACGCCGGGGCAAGAGTTCTTAAAAATCGTTCAGCGTGAGCTTGAAAAAGCGATGGGCGAAGCGAATGAGAGTTTAAACCTTGCAACCCAACCACCAGCAGTTATCTTAATGGCGGGTTTACAAGGTGCGGGTAAAACCACCAGCGTAGGTAAATTGGCAAAATTCTTGCGTGAACGCCATAAAAAGAAAGTGTTAGTGGTGTCTGCCGATGTATATCGCCCAGCTGCGATTAAGCAACTTGAAACCTTGTCTCAATCCGTTAGCGTGGATTTTTTCCCATCGGATGTCAAACAAAATCCAGTTGATATTGCTAAAGCGGCGCTTGCTGATGCAAAACTGAAATTCTACGATGTGTTGATTGTGGATACAGCAGGGCGCTTGCACGTTGATACAGAAATGATGGACGAAATCAAGCAAGTCCATGCAGCATTAAATCCAATCGAAACCCTTTTCACCGTAGATGCGATGACTGGTCAAGATGCGGCCAATACGGCAAAAGCCTTTAATGAAGCATTGCCGCTTACAGGGGTTATTTTGACAAAAGTGGACGGTGATGCGCGTGGTGGTGCGGCGTTATCGATTCGTCAAATCACAGGTAAACCAATCAAATTCTTGGGTGTGGGTGAGAAAACAGAAGCGCTTGAGCCGTTCCATCCTGATCGCGTTGCTTCCCGTATTTTGGGTATGGGCGATGTGCTTTCCCTTATCGAAGATCTTGAACGTTCTGTTGACCGTGAAAAAGCAGAAAAAATGGCGCAGAAATTCAAGAAAGGTGATGATTTCACTTTAGATGATTTCCGTGAGCAGCTTATCGAAATGAAAAAAATGGGCGGCATGATGTCTATGCTTGAGAAATTACCGGGTGCAAAAAATTTGCCTGATCACGTTAAAAATCAAGTAGATGACAAAATGTTTATCAAAATGGAAGCGATCATTAACTCTATGACCCTAAAAGAACGCGCAAATCCAGACATAATCAAAGGTTCTCGCCGTCGTCGCATTGCATTAGGCTCTGGCACTCAAGTGCAAGATGTCAATAAATTACTTAAACAATTCGATGAAATGCAACGTATGATGAAGAAAATGCGTAAAGGCGGCATGGCTAAAATGATGCGTGGAATGCAAGGCTTAATGGGCGGAGGCTTAGGCGGTCTTGGCGGTTTAGGCGGAATGTTTAAACGATAATTTCAGAAGATAAAAGTGCGGTAAAAAAGAAATATTTTTACCGCACTTTTGTATTTTATGCTGGATTATCTATATCTTTAAATTCTACATCAAAGCCATATTCTTTCGCCAACCATTTACCTAATGCCTTGATGCCATATCGTTCTGTTGCGTGATGGCCGGCAGAGAAGAAATGTAATCCTTGCTCACGGGCAGAATGAATCGTTTGTTCTGACACTTCACCAGTAATAAATGCATCGCAGCCTTGTTCTGCAACAAGATCAATATAACCTTGTCCGCCACCAGTACAGATGCCAATTTTTCGGATTAAGTGCGGTCCGTTTTCAATGCAAATTAACGGTTTTCGATTTAACACTGTTTCTATTTTTTCTGCAAAGTTTTCACCTGTCATCGGTTCTTTTAATTCGCCCCAAACAGGAATACTCACAGCGCCTTTTTCTAATGGTTGTAAATTTTCAATGTCGAGCAGTTTGGCTAATTGTGCATTGTTACCTAATTCTGGGTGCACATCTAATGGCAAATGATAGCCATATAAATTAATGTCATTCACTAAAAGGGATTTAATTCGCTTGCCTTTCATTCCACGAATACAAGGGTTTTCACTTTTCCAAAAATAGCCGTGATGAACCAAAATCGCATCGGCATTTTGGCTGATTGCGTAATCAATTAGAGCCTGACTCGCGGTTACGCCAGTAATGATTTTTTTGATTTCAGTTTTACCTTCGACTTGTAAGCCGTTGGGCGCATAGTCATTGATTTTATCAGAAGAAAGTTTTTGATTAATGAGTTGTTCAAGTTCGAGATTATTCATAATGGATAGTTGATTGGAAACAGGTGGGTTATGGTACAAAATTCCAAAAAAAATGGCTAGTGCGAAAGGAGTGGGGGAATGCACTAGCCAAGTTTCATTACTATTAAATTACTATCTAGTATCTAAAACAGGATTCATTATATACATAAATTTATAGCGATCAAGGGGTAATAAGAAATTTTTTATTTTATTTAAAGTACGGTTTAAATTTCTTACGTTTTTTAAGAGTTCAATAAGTCAAATTTATCAGCAAAGAAGGGAAGCTTGGCTTTGGTGAGAGGTGTTAATGATGGCAAGGAAAGCAAAATATTTCGTTGGGATGTGGCATCGTTGTGCTACAATTCGCACGTTTTTAATTTAGCAAAAAGGTTTACTTATGAAAAAATGGTTATTGATTATCGCAGGCGCATTGATTATTTCAGCTTGTGCGAATAAAGATGTGTATTTTAACGGCGCAGAAGGTTCTCATTCAGGTGTTAAATTTGATAAAGATTCTCGCCAATGGGGATTGAATTAATAAAAAAGTGCGGTTGATTTTTAACCGCACTTTCGTTTTTCTATTGGTAGAAATTATTCTACTTTCACAATCCAGCCTTCAGGTGCTTCGATATCACCGAACTGAATACCTGTGAGTTCTTCATAAAGGCGACGAGTTACTGGGCCCACTTCAGTTTCAGAATAGAATACATGGAATTTGCCTTTATGTTGGATACCGCCAACAGGTGAAATTACTGCAGCAGTACCACAGGCACCAGCTTCAGCAAATTGATCTAGCTGATCGATATAAACATCGCCTTCAATTGCTTCCATACCTAAACGCTCTTTTGCGATATGTAAAAGAGAGTATTTGGTGATACTTGGTAAAATAGATTCTGATTTTGGTGTGATGAATTTATTGTCTTTTGTGATTCCAAAAAAGTTTGCCGCACCGACTTCTTCAATTTTGGTGTGAGTTTTTGGATCTAAATAAATAGCATCCGCAAATTTACGTTCTGGCGTACCTTGTTCTGCCGCTAATACATGTGGCAGAAGGCTCGCAGCGTAGTTACCACCCACTTTTACGCCGCCTGTTCCCATTGGTGCAGCGCGATCATATTCTGTGGTAATAAAGTTAGATGGTGTTAAACCACCTTTGAAATAGGCACCCACTGGGCAGCAGAATACAGAGAAAATAAATTCTGGCGCAGCTTTCACACCGATATTTTCACCCACACCAATTAAGAATGGACGTAAGTATAGGGTTGCGCCAGAGCCGTAAGGTCCTACCCATTCTTCGTTCGCTTTCACCACTTCTTTACATGCACGGATAAATAATTCAGTGGGCACTTGTGGCATGAGTAAACGATCCGAAGTATGTTGCATGCGCTTTGCATTTTCTTGTGGACGGAATAAGTTAATTGAGCCGTCTTTGCAACGATAAGCTTTTAAGCCTTCAAAGCATTGTTGACCGTAGTGAAGTGCGGTAGAACCTTCGTGAATATGCAAGGTATTGTCTGTTGTGAGTTTGCCTTCGTCCCATTTGCCATCTTTCCAGTGAGCGATGAAACGGTAATCTGTTTTAATATAACTAAAACCAAGGTTATTCCAGTCTAAGTCTTTCATTTTGCTTCCTTAATATTATTTTTTTGAATGAAATACCGTTTAATCTACACCATTCCAGCAGTGATTTAAATAATAAATTCTCGAAATTATGCAATTTTTAGCCAATTAAAAAGGAATAAGGAAATTTTGGAAACAGGGCAGGAAATAAAGATATAGTTATGCTAAAATCGGGATGAAAAAAACGCCACTCAATGAGAGCAGCGTTTAACCAAATTGGTTTAATAATATACAGGAAGTAAATGAGTAACATATTTGTTACTCAAGTTCGGTTACCCGAACTATATGCAAACACAACATCATACTTAAGTCCGAAACTCATTAACTAGTAAAGAATTACCAATCATTAAGTATGGTTGTATTGTAAGGAAAAAGGGTAGGAAAGGACAAATGACGTTTTTTTATTTGAGGTATTAGAAAAACTAATCCGAATTAGATCTTGTCTATTATAGACAAAAATTTTATGAATGGAAATACTTATGTATAAACGTTTGCCACCATTGAATTCGCTAAAATCTTTTGAGTCGGCTGCTCGCCATTTAAGTTTTACTAAAGCGGCGGATGAGCTTTGTGTCACACAAGCGGCAGTTAGTCATCAAATTAAATTATTAGAAGAGTTCTTAGGAATTGAATTATTTAAGCGAAAGAATCGTTCTTTAGAATTAACAGAGCTTGGAAAAGCTTATTTTGTTGATATTAATAAAATTCTGCGTCGCTTAAATGAAGCAACAGAGCGATTATTAACGTTAAAAACGGATCCGCATTTAAATATTAGCGTACCACAAACTTTTGGTATCCAATGGCTTGTGCCACATTTAAGTGAATTTAATCAGCTTTATCCGCAAATTGAGGTTCGTTTAACAGGCGTGGATCAAGATGAAGGCTTGCTAAATAAAGAAATTGATCTTGCTATTTATTATGGTTTGGGAAATTGGCAGAATCTTCAAGTGGATCGTCTTGGTGAAGAAAATTTATTGATTTTAGCGTCGCCTGAATTGTTAGCCGAAAATCCAATTATTCAGTCTGAAGATTTAAAAAAACACACATTAATTCACATTCATACGCGTGATAATTGGCAAGCGATGGCAAATCATTTACAGTTAGATGATTTAAATATTCAGCAAGGGCCGTTATTTAGCCATACATTTATGGCGTTACAGGCAGCAATTCATGGGCAAGGTATTGTATTAGCTAATCGTTTATTAGCCTTACAAGAAATTGAAAATGGCTCATTAACAGTGGTATTGCCAACTAATTTGCCTGATCCAAAATCATTTTATGTGGTCAATCATCTGGATCGCCTAGATGATCAAAAAATTCAAGCATTCCGTCAATGGATTATTAACTCAATTAAACAAGAAGAAAATGAATAAACTCGCATTATATTGTCGCCCTGGTTTTGAGAAAGAAGTCGCCGCAGAGATCACCGATCAAGCAAGTAATTTAGGTGTATTTGGTTTTGCACGAGTACAAGATAATTCGGGATATGTCATTTTTGAATGTTATCAACCTGATGAGGCAGATCGCCTTGCCCGAGACATTCCTTTTAACCGTTTGATTTTTGCTCGTCAGATGGTAGTTATTTCTGATTTATTAAAGGATTTAGATCCCGCTGATCGTATTAGTCCCATCGTGGCGGCGTTTGAAGAATTATCACAACAAATTAATTTTGCTCAATCTAGCGAGCTTTTTGTAGAAACTGCAGATACAAATGAAGCGAAGGAGCTTTCCACTTTTTGTCGTAAATTTACCGTGCCTTTACGTCAGGCATTGAAAAAACAAGGCTGGCTTTCGGCAAAAGTGACTCAAAAGTGCGGTCAATTTTTACATTGTTTTTTTGTAAAACCGAATTGCTGCTATGTGGGATATTCTTATGTGGATAATCATTCCCCCCATTTTATGGGAATCCCTCGTTTAAAATTTCCGGCAGATGCGCCAAGTCGATCTACGTTAAAACTAGAAGAGGCTATTTTGACTTTTATTCCGCGTAAAGAAGAGAATAAACGTTTAAATGAAAATATGATTGGCGTTGATTTAGGGGCTTGCCCTGGCGGTTGGACGTATCAATTAGTCAAACGCGGTTTATTTGTTTATGCAGTTGATCACGGAAAAATGGCGGCGAGTTTGCATGATACGGGGCGCATTGAACATTGCGCGGAAGATGGATTTAAATTTCAGCCTCCCAAAAGGAAAAAAGTGGATTGGTTAGTCTGTGATATGGTGGAACAACCAAGTCGTATTTCGTTATTGATTGGCAAATGGTTGTTGAATGGTTGGTGCCGAGAAACGATCTTCAATTTAAAATTACCCATGAAAAAACGTTATCAAGAAGTGATATTATGTTTAGAAAACTTAGCTGTTATGTTGGCGGAGCAGAATTTGAATTTTGATATTCAAGCTAAACATTTATATCACGATCGTGAAGAAATCACGGTACATATAGCATTAAAATCTTGAGTGAATTGTTTTCATAACCAAAAAGGACGTCGCGAATGAATTTACACGAATACCAAGCAAAACAACTATTTGAGCATTATGGATTACCCGTAAAAAATGGGGCGGTCTGTCAATCTGTTGATGAAGTAGATTTGGTACTGGCTCAACTTTCAGGCGATAAGTGGGCGGCGAAATGCCAAGTTCATGCGGGTGGGCGTGGTAAAGCGGGTGGCGTTAAATTAGTGCACGATGTAGAGGAAGCAAGATCTTTTGCAGAAAAATGGCTAGGACAACGTTTAGTCACTTTTCAAACGGATAAATTGGGTCAGCCAGTAAACCAGATTTATTTTGAAGAAACTTGCGATATTGATAAAGAATTTTACTTAAGTGCGGTTGTTGATCGCGCCTCTCAAAAAGTTATGTTTATTGCTTCTCCTGCTGGGGGAATGAATATTGAAGAAGTCGCGCAAAATTCACCGCACTTACTCCACAAAATCACCATTGATCCTTTATTTGGAGGATTGCCTTATCAAGGCCGTGAATTGGCGTTTAAATTAGGGTTAAGTGGTGCGCAAAACAAACAGTTTACCGATATCTTTATGGGCTTATCTCGTTTGTTTTTAGAAAAAGATTTATCTTTAGTGGAAGTCAATCCGCTTGTTCTGACTAAACAAGGCAATTTGGTTTGTCTCGATGCCAAAATATCTGTTGATGATAACGCTTTATTTCGCCATAAAGATTTATTGGCACTGCAAGATTTAACTCAAAATGATGCTCGTGAAGCAGAAGCTGAAAAATTCCAGTTAAACTATGTGGCTTTAGAGGGTGACATTGGTTGTATGGTAAATGGGGCTGGGCTTGCAATGGGCACCATGGATATTGTGAAACTCTATGGTGGGAAGCCTGCGAATTTTCTTGATGTGGGTGGTGGTGCAACGAAAGAACGGGTTGCTGAAGCGTTCAAAATCATTTTAACCGATCCTTCAGTGAAGGTGATTTTAGTGAATATTTTTGGTGGCATTGTTCGTTGTGATTTGATTGCTGAAGGCGTGATTGCTGCAGTAAATGAAGTGGGCGTGAGAGTGCCTGTGGTTGTGCGATTAGAAGGAACGAATGCTGAAATCGGTCGCCAAATTTTAGCGGAAAGCGATGTTAATATTCTTACCGCACACAGTTTACAACAAGCCGCAGAATTAGCCGTGAATGCAGCAAAAGGAGAACACTAATGGCGATTTTAATTGATAAAAATACCAAAGTGATTTGCCAAGGTTTTACTGGTGGACAAGGGACTTTTCATTCTGAACAAGCATTAGCCTACGGAACGCAATTAGTCGGTGGTGTATCACCAAATAAAGGTGGAAGTACTCATCTTGGTTTGCCTGTATTTAATACAGTTCGTGAAGCTGTCGAAAATACGGGAGCAACAGCGACCGTCATTTATGTACCAGCACCATTTTGTAAAGATGCCATAATTGAAGCCATTGATGCAGGGATTCAGTTAATTGTCTGCATTACTGAGGGCATCCCTACATTGGATATGCTTAAGGTGAAACAAAAATTAAATGAAACAGGCGTTGTGATGATTGGACCAAATTGCCCAGGTGTGATTACGCCTGATGAATGTAAAATCGGCATCATGCCAGGACACATACATAAAAAAGGCAAAGTGGGGATTGTTTCTCGTTCTGGTACTTTAACGTATGAAGCGGTAAAACAAACTACAGATGAAGGCTTTGGACAATCGACTTGTGTGGGTATCGGAGGAGATCCTATTCCCGGCTCTAGTTTTATTGATATTCTTGAAAGATTTCAACAAGATGCCGAAACAGAAGCCATTGTGATGATTGGCGAGATCGGCGGTTCTGCAGAGGAAGAAGCGGCAACCTTCATAAAAGATAACGTTACTAAACCAGTGGTAGCCTATATTGCGGGTATCACTGCGCCAAAAGGCAAACGGATGGGACATGCTGGGGCCATTATTAGTGGGGGAAAAGGCACTGCCGCAGAAAAAATTGCAGCGCTTGAGGCCGCAGGTGTGACCTGTGTAAAAAGCCTCGCTGAAATTGGTGCAGCCTTGAGAAAGGTATTAAAATAATTTCAGAAAATTAACCGCACTTTAGTTTGATAAGGCGTAGATTGACTCTCTACGCCTTTATTTTTATGTGCTCGCCATTATAAAGTGAGCGCAAAACTGCTATAATCAGCGCACACTTTTTAAGGAAGAAACACATGAGCCAATTTTTTTACATCCACCCTGAAAATCCACAAGCGCGCTTGATTAATCAAGCTGTAGAGATTTTACAAAAAGGCGGTGTGATTGTGTATCCGACGGATTCTGGATATGCCTTAGGCTGTATGATGGGCGATAAACATGCAATGGATCGCATTGTAGCAATTCGTAAATTGCCTGAAGGACATAATTTTACGTTGGTGTGTAGTGATTTATCGGAGATTTCAACTTACGCAACGGTGAGCAATACTGCGTATCGTTTGATTAAAAATAATACGCCAGGGCGTTATACTTTTATTCTTACTGCAACGAAAGAATTACCGCGCCGTTTAATGACATCAAAACGTAAAACTATAGGTTTACGCGTACCAGATAATAAGATCGCTTTAGATTTACTTTCAGCCTTAGGCGAGCCGATTTTATCTTGTTCGTTAATGTTGCCAGGTGAAGAACATACTACGCAATCTGATCCTGAGGAAATTCGAGATCGTTTGGAACACCAAGTCGATTTAATTATTCATGGTGGATATTTAGGGCAAGAGCCTACAACAGTGGTGGATTTAACGGAAGAATCACCAGTGATTTTGCGCGAAGGAAGTGGAAGCACCGATCCTTTTATTTAACTTATAGACGCTTGTGAAAGCGACCTTTCCATTATTTAAGGAAAACAATGAAACCTAGTCAAAAACAAACTCAAAGACAACCGCACTTTTCCAAAGATTCAGCAAAGAAAAGTGATTTTTCAGCTAAAAATAATAGACGTTCAGTGTCTCGTACTGCTCGCGTAGAAACGGCAAATACGAAAAAAAGTGCGGTTAATTCTGACAACAAATTTTTATCTAAGCCAAAAGCGAAACCCGTTGTAAAAGCCTCGAATCAACCTAAAGCAGAGGGTGAAAAATTACAGAAAGTTTTAGCGCGTGCTGGACAAGGGTCTCGTCGTGAAATTGAAACGATGATTGCCGCTGGCCGAGTGAGCGTAGAGGGTAAAATTGCGACTTTAGGCGATCGTATTGACGTATATTCTGGCGTGAAAGTGCGTATTGATGGGCAAATCATTAATCTTAGTCACGCACAAAAAGAAATTTGCCGCGTGTTAATGTATTACAAACCTGAAGGTGAACTTTGTACTCGTTGCGATCCTGAAGGGCGAGCCACAGTGTTTGATCGTTTGCCACGTTTAACAGGCTCTCGTTGGATTGCGGTGGGGCGTTTAGATATTAATACATCGGGTTTGTTGCTTTTCACTACTGATGGTGAATTAGCAAATCGCTTAATGCACCCAAGCCGTGAAGTTGAACGTGAATATTCCGTGCGTGTATTTGGTCAAGTGGATGATGCAATGTTAGCGCGTTTACGTAAGGGCGTTCAGCTTGAAGATGGCCCTGCCAACTTTAAAGAAATTAAATTTACAGGTGGTGTGGGTATCAACCAATGGTATGACGTAACCTTGATGGAAGGACGTAACCGTGAGGTTCGCCGTTTGTGGGAATCCCAAGGGATTCAAGTCAGCCGTCTGATTCGTATTCGTTACGGCAATATCAAACTGATGAAAGGTTTGCCTCGTGGTGGCTGGGAAGAAATGGATCTTGAAAATGTTAACTACTTGCGTGAACTTGTGGGATTACCAGCTGAAACTGAAACGAAATTAGATGTTACACAGCCACGTCGTCGTCCAAAATCAGGACAAATTCGTAAAGCAGTAAAACGTTATTCTGAACTTAGCAAACGTTATAAAAAATAAGGACTTTTTTTATGAAAATGCAGCAACTGCGGTATATTGTTGAAATTGCTAACCATAATTTAAATGTAACTGAAGCGGCTAATGCGCTTTATACATCACAGCCTGGAATTAGTAAGCAAGTGCGGTTGCTGGAAGATGAATTAGGTCTAGAAATTTTTGAACGTCATGGCAAGCATATAAAATCAATTACGCCAGCAGGGAAAAAGATTATTTCGATTGCACGCGAGTTACTTGTTAAAGCACAAGGTATCCGTGCCGTTGCTGATGAATATACTCAGCCCAATCACGGTGTATTACGTATTGCGACGACAAATACTCAGGCACGTTATATTTTGCCAAGCGTGATTGAACGATTCTCCAAAAAATATCCAGATGTGAGTTTACATATTCATCAAGGTTCACCAACACAAATTCACGATGCGTTAATGTCCGGTGAGGTAGATTTGGCGATTACAACTGAAGCGCCACATTTGTATGATGATTTAATTCAATTACCTTGTTATTGGTGGAACCGTTCCGTCATTGTAAAACCAGATCACCCTTTAGTTAATGCAGAAAAACTAACGATTGAAGCACTAGGAAAATATCCTCTTGTTACTTATACCTTTGGTTTTACAGGCGTATCCGATCTAGATTATGCTTTTAATAGCGCAGGAATATTGCCTAATATTGTATTCACAGCTACTGATGCGGATGTCATTAAGACTTATGTGCGCTTAGGATTAGGTGTGGGTATTATGGCATCAATGGCGCATACTGAGTTTGATAAAGATCTTGTTGCAATTGATGCGAGTCATTTATTCCGTGCCAGTATGACAAATATTGCTTTTAAACATAGTACGTTTTTACGTAATTATATGTATGATTTTATGGCATATTTTTCGCCACACTTAACGCGTCCTGTTGTTGAAAAGGCGGAACATTTGCGTGATAACAATGCCGTGAAGCGATTATTTGAAGGTATTGAATTAGAAGTGAAATAATTTTATTTATATGGTGTGAAGTGCGGTTGGAATTTAATAAGAATTTCAACCGCACTTTTTTATACTAAAAATAGAACTGGAACAAGGTTCATCACACCGACTGTTGCGATAGAAAGTAATAATCTTGATGCGCCAAAAATAAAGCCACGATTAGTGCCATTATCAAATTTTACTAATAAGTTTGCCATCGCTGTGAGGGCATATACTTCAATGACGGTAAAAATGACGAGATAGGCATAGGCTGAAAATACGGAAAGATAATGTAAGGTGATAAACCAAGGCACGATAATTCCAATAGCCAACAGAGGCGCAACCCATGCTGCTTGTTTGATCGTTAAATTAATTTTTCGGGAAAAATAGCTTTGTAATAGCACGGTGAGTAAGCCGTTGCCAAATAATGCTATCGGCGAATGTTCAGGCATGCCAAGTTTATTGTTAAATAAAAATGGGAAAATGACAAAGAAAGAGCTCGCAATGGCAAGAGGTAAAAATAGCATTAAATGTACTATTAGAAATTCTTTTGTAATAATTTCTTTGATTTGTGTAAAGCGAAATTTTACCAACGTTTGTAAGGTTTGAATTTGATAGAAAGGCTTCACCATTAAGGCGAATAATACGGCTTCTATTGAAAAGCAGACCCAAATGAGCAAGTCGATATGTTCGTATTTAATAAATGGGATGACTAAAAGCGGCGCAAACATGGATGACATGGAGGTCACTTTTAGGTATTTCCCTTGCAAGCGCGTTTTTTCTTTGTATTCATCCCCAGCCAGCACAAGTAAGCAGGCTTTGGCGTTGGTTCCAAATAAGCAACTACCTAAACCAAAACAAGTGGTCGCAATAAGAAGCAATAAATAATTATCTGCTGCGAGAAAGAAAATATAAGCTATCACATCTAAAAAACAGCCGAGCAACATCATTTTGGCTAAACCATAACGATCGCCCCAAATACCAGCAAGAATGGAAAGGGCTTGGTTTGAGAAAAAGAGTAGTGATAAGGAAAAGGCAATTTCGCTGTTGCTTAATCCTTTACTTTGTAGATAAATCAGAAATACCGTTTGCACAGAAAAAAATGCAAGGGTGGAAAAGAAACGCCGAGTAAGTAAAAGTTTTTGTAAATTCATAGAGTCAAATGATAAAAAAGAAAAGCACGCGTTGAATAACGCGCGCCATGAGTTTTATAAGTGCGGTTAAAATTGATATTAAAATTTTACCGCACTTGAAAGATTAAAAAAGATCGTGATATTTCACTAAATCTTTACGCTGAATAGCAAATACGCCTAATCCGCCATTCTTAAGTTCTACCCATTCAAATGGTACATCTGGATATTGCTCAATTAAGCTCATCATGCTATTGCCCACTTCACACACCAACACGCCATTTTCGGTTAAGTAATCTGGCGCTTGTTTCAAAATTTGTTTGGTAATATTTAAGCCATCATGGCCAGAACCTAAGGCTAACTCTGGTTCAAAATGGAATTCTTCCGGCATATCGGCGAGATCTTCTTCGTCCACATAAGGTGGATTGGTCACGATAAGATCGTATTTTTGTCCCAAAATATTTTCAAATAAGTTTGATTGAATCGGGAATACGCGATGCTCTAATTGATGACGTGAAATATTGATCTCCGCGACATTAAGTGCATCAACCGATAAATCGACAGCATCTACTTCTGCATTCGGGAAAGCATAAGCACAAGCAATGGCAATACAGCCACTGCCTGTGCATAGATCGAGAATATGATTCGGCTCTTGTGAAATTAAATCTTCAAAGCGATCTTGAATTAATGCACTAATTGGGGAGCGTGGAATAATGGTTCGTTCATCTACATAAAATTCGTGACCGCAGAACCAAGCACTATTTGTTAAATATGCCACCGGTACGCGTTGTTCGATTCGGGTTAATACAAGTTGAACTAAGGTTTCTTTTTCAGATTGGGTTAATCGACTATTAAATAATTCGGTAGGTAAATCAATAGGTAAATGTAAGCCACTTAAAATGAGTTGCAGACTTTCATCCCAAGGATTATCGTGCCCTTGCCCGAAGTAAATATCAGAGCGATTGAGAATGCTATACGTCCAACGCAGAAAATCTTGGATGGTTTGTAGTTCGTTTGCAACATTATCTTCCAAGATAGTTGCAACTAATTCTTGGTTATGTGAGGTTTCCATCGCATTTCTCCATAAAAGTGAGCAGAAAAGTTAGCATAAAATTCGGTGTGAAAATTTGGCGTAGTTATACCACAGATGAGAATGTAGAACTATGATATGATACGCAAAATTTGAAATTAATGAGAAAAAATGCAAGACGAATTTGATTTATTCCGAGCGGAAACCAAAGGCATTAGGCCGATTAAACAAGATACTTTTGTTGCTCCCCGCCAGAAACGTGATCAGAAAAAAATAGAATTGAAAGAATTACGAGCGAAAGAAGATACATTGTTCTATTTTTCTGATGAATATGAGCCGTTACTGAATGAGCATGATGGTGTTGTGAAATATTTACGTGATGGGGAAGATTCCCATTTATTAAAACAACTTCGTCGTGGAGATTTTTCGCCAGAATTGTTTTTAGATTTACATGGTTTAACCCGTGAACAAGCTAAGCAAGAATTAGCCGCACTTTTACTGGCTTGTGAAAATGAGCATGTTGATTGTGCCAGTATCATGACGGGCTATGGTACCTTTACATTGAAAAAACAAATTCCACGTTGGCTAGTACAACATCCTAAAGTACGGGCATTACATCAAGCGCCAAGAGAATGGGGCGGTGAAGCCGCAATTTTGATTTTAGTTGATTTGTAAAAAAACGTTATAAAAAAATACCGCACTTCTACTGCCAGTGGCAAAGTGTGGTATTTTCTTTTATGTTTTTACTTGAACTATTGTGTCGCTTGAATTGCGGTTAAGGCAATTGTGTACACAATATCATCAACTAAGGCACCACGAGATAAGTCATTGACTGGTTTGCGCATACCTTGAAGCATTGGACCAATAGACACTAAATCTGCAGAACGTTGTACTGCTTTGTAAGTAGTGTTGCCGGTGTTCAAGTCAGGGAATACGAATACCGTTGCTTTACCTGCTACTGGTGAATTTGGTGCTTTAGAGCGAGCCACATCTTCCATCACAGCCGCATCATATTGTAATGGGCCATCGATTAATAAATCAGGGCGTTTTTCTTTCGCAATACGAGTTGCTTCTTTCACTTTTTCCACATCAGCACCGCTACCAGATGTACCTGTTGAGTAAGAAATCATCGCGACTTTTGGATCAATACCAAATGCTTTTGCAGAATCCGCAGATTGAATTGCGATTTCTGCAAGTTGTTCTGCTGTTGGATCTGGGTTTACCGCACAGTCACCATAAACAAGCACTTGATCTGGTAATAACATAAAGAAAATAGAAGAAACAATCGAACTACCTGGTGCAGTTTTGATGATTTGCATTGGTGGGCGAATGGTGTTTGCAGTTGTGTGAACGGCACCAGATACTAAACCATCCACTTCATTTGCTTCTAACATCATGGTACCAAGTACTACAGTGTCTTCTAGTTGTTCACGAGCCGCGGTTTCAGTCATACCTTTAGCTTTACGTAATTCAACTAAACGAGCAACATAGTTTTCACGAACATCTGCAGGATTAATGATTGTAATGCCTTTACCTAATTTAACACCTTGTGCTTCAGCTACACGTTGAACAGATGCTGGATCTGCTAAAAGCACACATTCTGCAATGCCACGTTCTGCACAAAGTACGGCAGCTTTGATTGTACGAGGTTCATCACCTTCAGGAAGCACAATGCGTTTTTTCGCAGCACGAGCAAGTTCAGTCAATTGGAAACGGAATGCTGGTGGGGATAAACGACGTAAACGAGTAGAATCCGCAACTAAGTTATTGATAAAGTCAGAATTAAAGTGCTGGCTTGTGTATTGTTTGATGTTTTCAATACGTTCTTTATCATCAACAGGCACTTCAAGATTGAAGTTTTGTAAATTTAATGCTGTTTGCCAAGTATTACCTTCAATACGGAAGATTGGCAATTTTGCTTTTTCAAAAGCTGGTTGGCAAAGTTTATTGATTTGAGCATCAATTTTGTAACCGCCAGTTAATAAAAGACCGCCGATTTCAATACCATTTGACGCTGCGAGAGCGGCTGCCACAAGTACATCTGGACGATCTGCCGAAGCGACTAATAAGCTGCCTGCACGGAAATGCTCAACCATATTTGGTAAACTTCTTGCGCAGAAAGTGATACCACGGATACGACGGTTAATATCTCCTTCAGTGATAATGGATGCGCCTAAGTATTTCACTAAATCGATAGCACGTGTTGCGATTAAATCTGCAGACCAAGGCACGCAAGCTAATAATTTGATTGAGCTATTTGCAAATAATTTGCTCACTTCTGCTTCACAAGCATGGCTGTGTTGGAATGAATCAAAGATTTCAGCAAGATCAGGGCGTGTACGACCAGATTCATCAACGGGTGCATTAAATTTGTTTACAACCACGCCTAAAAGATTTGGATTGTTTTTACCACCAAATAGAGAGGCTGCTGCTTCTACGCGATCTTTTAATTCGGTTGGGGTCTCAGTTGCAGGCGCTGCAACCAATACGATTTCAGCATCTAATGCTTGTGCAATTTCATAGTTGATGCTATTTGCGTAACCGTGTTTTCTTGTAGGAATTAAGCCTTCAACCACAACGATATCGTTATTTTTAGATAATTGTTGGTGATTTGCCACAACTTTTTCTAGCAATACATCAGACTGATTTTGCCCAATCAATGATTCCGCAACGCTTAACATAAACGGTTCAGAAGTTTCAAGGTTAGTGCTGGTGCGAATGATAGAGGTTGTGCGATCCAGTTTATCTTCACCTGTGCTTGGTTGAGAAACTGGTTTCATAAAACCAACTTTTGCGCCTTTTTGTTCAAGAGAATGGATTAATCCCAGACTAATGCTAGTTAAACCCACGCCTGTGCTTACAGGGATAAGGATAATCGTGCGAGACATAGTTAAACCTTAATGTGTATATGTTATAAATAAAAACTGCCGAAAAATTCGGCAGCTTGTTGTTAAATTAGAAACAAAGTTTAGCGGTATCTTGTGCAATAACTAATTCTTCATTAGTTGGAAGAACAATCGCTTTAAATGCGGAATCATCAGTGGTGATTACGCCATCTTTACCGAAACGTGCCGCTAGATTGCGTTCGTTATCTACTTTAATACCAAATAATTTCAAGTGATTTAATGCTAATTCACGAACGTGTGCTGAGTTTTCACCAATACCGCCTGTGAAAGCAATCGCATCTAAGTGATCATCACCTAATACAGCCATATAAGCACCGATATATTTCGCTAAACGATAGCTGTATACATCTAAAGCGCGTTTTGCTTCTGGTTTAGATGCATCATTGTAATTATCTTCAGCATAACGGCAGTCGCTTGTTACTTCAGTTAAACCTAAAAGACCAGATTTTTTCACTAAAGTCTCTTCGATTTGTTCCATAGACATACCTAAAGTTTTGTATAGGTAGAATACGATTGCTGGGTCGATATCACCACAACGAGTGCCCATGACTAAACCTTCTAACGGAGTTAAGCCCATTGATGTATCGATACATTTACCGTTACGCACAACAGAAACAGAACCACCATTACCTAAGTGACAAATAATCGTATTGACTTGGTCTGCAGGTTTACCTACATATTCAGCGACTTCACGAGAAACGAAGTAGTGGCTAGTACCGTGTGCACCGTAGCGACGAACGCCATGTTCTTTATATAATGAGTATGGAAGGGCATAAAGGAATGCTTCTTCAGGCATGGTTTGGTGGAATGCCGTATCAAAAACTACCACGTTTTTATCTTTTAAGTGCGGGAATGCGTTGAATGCTTCGCGAATACCGATTAAGTGCGCTGGATTGTGAAGTGGTGCAAATTGTGCAGCATCTTCAATACCTTTAACGACTTCATCAGTTACGATAACAGATTGGGTGTATTTTTCCCCACCATGTACGATACGGTGACCAATTGCCGCGATAGAGTTTTTAAGCTCATCTGTCATGATATTAGACGCAATAAAGTTAAGCGCTTCAGTATGCGCTGCGCCTGCGCCTAAATCTGCGTTACCTTTCTCACCATTGAGTTTCCATTTGATACGCGCTTCTGGTAAGAAAAATGCTTCCGCTAAGCCGGATAATTTTTCTTCACCTGTTGCAGGATCAAGAATTGCAAATTTTAGTGAAGAACTACCACAGTTAAGGATAAGAACAAGTTTTGACATGGGAACCCTATATTTGATTAAAGTTAATGGAAATCCACCTTGTAGATGGACTGAAAAAATCTGGCATAGGATACACCTTTTGATAAACAAAATAAATTCATCCCAGCATAAAAAGACAACGATTTATGGAACTTTTTGAAAAATTAAACTTTTTCAGTAAGGTGACAATTTCAGGCAAACTGGGGTATGATAAGTGCGGTTGTTTTTTAAAGGTGTTTTTATGGCATTTTTTTCCATTTTAAAACAGGGACAAATTTATCTTAATACTTGGCCACAGGAGGCTAAATTAGGGATTATTTTCCCTGAAAACCGCATTATGAAAGCCACGAATTTTGCACAAAAATTCATGCCCTTTGTTGCTGTATTTGCAGTGGTGTGGCAACAGATTTATGCAAAAAATGATTTGATGGCCTTTTCTATTGCAATTTTGACCGCACTTTTTGCCTTGCTTATTCCTTTTCAAGGTCTTTATTGGCTTGGTAAGCGTGCGAATTCGCCATTAGAAAATCAAAGTGCGGTATGGTTTTATGATATTTGCGAACGCTTAAAACAACTACATGAACCCTTGCCTTTCGTGCAAGATCAACCGACATACCAACATTTAGCAGAAGTCTTAAAGAAAGCTCAAAGCAAATTTGAACGTGCTTTTTGGCAGGAAATTTAGTTTACGCAAACGTTTTCTTTTGGGCTTTATTTTTGTAGAATACCTCGGTCGTTTTAAACGGCCGTTTTTCATTGAGAGATTTTTTAATGATCGATTACATTATTATTGGCATTATCGCTTTTTCCATTCTTGTCAGTTTATTACGCGGTTTTGTGCGCGAAGTGCTTTCACTCGGTAGCTGGGTTGTGGCATTTATTGTAGCAAGCCAGTTCTATCCTTATCTTGCAGCTTATCTTACGCAAATTGAATCAATGTATATTCGTAACGGAACCGCAATCGGGATTTTATTTGTACTGACTTTAATCGTGGGCGCCATAGTAAATTATGTGATTAGTCAATTAGTAGATAAGACGGGTTTAAGTGGCACAGATCGTGTGTTAGGTGCGATTTTTGGTTTAGTACGCGGTGCACTGATTGTCGCTGCGTTATTATTTTTCATGGATACCTTCACCAATTTTGAACAAACTGATTGGTGGAAAGAATCTCAATTAATACCGCACTTTGGTTTTATTATTGAATGGTTCTTTCAACAACTTCAGGCAAGTTCAAGTTTTTTAAATCCAACGCTTAATCAATAAGGAACACAAAATGTGTGGTATTGTCGGTATTGTTAGCCAAAGTCCGGTTAATGAATCTATTTATGCAGCATTAACTCTTTTGCAACATCGTGGGCAAGATGCTGCTGGCATTGTGACGGTTGACGATGAAAATCGTTTCCGCTTACGCAAAGCTAACGGTTTAGTGAGTGATGTGTTCCATCAAGAGCATATGCTACGGTTGCAAGGAAATGCTGGGTTGGGGCATGTTCGCTATCCTACAGCGGGGAGTTCTAGCGTGTCAGAGGCACAGCCTTTTTATGTGAATTCCCCCTATGGTGTCACTTTAGTGCATAACGGCAATTTAACCAACTCAGTGGAGTTAAAAGAAAAAGTCTTTAAAACAGCTCGCCGCCATGTAAACACGAATTCAGATTCTGAACTTCTTCTTAATATTCTCGCCAACCATCTCGATCATATTCCTCAAGATCACCTCGATCCACAAGATATTTTCTATGCCGTTCGTAAAACTCACAACGATGTGCGAGGTGCTTATGCTTGTTTAGCGATGATTATTGGGCATGGCATGGTTGCGTTTCGTGATCCTTTTGGTATTCGTCCTTTGGTGCTGGGTAAACGCGAAGAAAATAGCACAACTGAGTATATGTTTGCCTCTGAAACAGTAGCCTTAGATATTGTGGGTTTTGACTTTGTTCGCGATATTGCCCCAGGTGAAGCCGTTTATGTGACGTTTGATGGCGAGCTTTATTCGCAACAATGTGCCGAAAGTGCGGTGCTAAATCCTTGTATTTTTGAATATGTTTATTTTGCACGCCCAGATTCAACGATTGATGGCGTCTCTGTTTATGCTGCACGTGTTCACATGGGCGAAAAACTCGGACAGAAAATTGCAAAAGAATGGGCGGATGAAATTGATAATATTGATGTGGTGATTCCCGTTCCTGAAACTTCCACAGATATTGCGTTACAAATAGCTCGTGTATTAGGGAAACCTTATCGACAAGGATTTGTGAAAAATCGCTATGTTGGTCGTACGTTTATTATGCCGGGACAAGCACAGCGTATTAGTTCGGTTCGTCGCAAATTGAATACCATCAAAGCTGAATTTAAAGATAAAAACGTCTTATTGGTGGACGATTCTATCGTTCGCGGTACAACCTCTGAGCAAATCGTTGAAATGGCTCGCTCAGCAGGCGCGAAGAAAATTTACTTTGCCTCTGCTGCTCCAGAAATTCGTTATCCGAATGTATATGGTATTGATATGCCGAGCCGTGATGAACTGATCGCTTACGGTCGAAATGTTGATGAAATTGCGCATTTGATTGGCGTTGATAAACTAATTTTCCAAGATTTGACTGCACTTACCGAATCAGTTCAATTAGAAAATCCAGCTATTCGAGGATTTGATTGTTCAGTGTTCACAGGCGAATATATTACAGGCGACATCACGCCAGAATATTTAGAAAAAATTGCAAGTCAACGGAACGATAGTGCAAAGAAAAAACGTGAAAAACAAGCATCTAATCTTGAAATTTATAATGAACAATAAATTGTGATAAGGCGAGAGATCTAGTCCGATAAAAATCACTGCATTAAAAAAAGTGCGGTGATTTTTTTATTTGTTTTTTAGGATATCTTTTAGATAGTTTTCGCAATCAGAATATTGAAATCGGAATCCCGCGTTGAGTAATTTTTCAGGCTCAACATTTTGACTTTCGAGTAATAGATTCGCTCGTTCGCCAAGAATGAAATGTAATCCCCATTTTGGAATGATTGCAAAGGCTGGACGTTTTAATATCCTAGCCAAAGTGTGGTTAAATTTATGCTGTTTTATGGGATTCGGGGCGGTTAAGTTAAATGATCCTTGGCACTCTGAATGATCGAGTAAAAATAAAATGCCATTGACCATATCTTCCAAAGCAATCCAGGGAAAATATTGCTCTCCATTGCCCAGTTTGCCGCCAAGTCCCCATTTGTATAAAGGCAACATTTTAGCAAGTGCGCCTCCTTTCTTAGAAAAGACTATGCCTGTCCGAATCAAACAAACTCTTGCATCAGCTTGTCGCGCAATATTTTCCCAATCTTGGCATAATTGTGCGGTGAAAGTTTTTGCTGTTTTGCTTGTTTCGGTAATTTTTTGTTCGTCTTGATCGCCGTAAATTCCAGTCGCTGAACCTGAAATAAAAATAGGGTGTTGCTGATATTGATTAATGAATTTAACCAGTTGGCTAGTGAGGCTTAAACGGCTTTTTCGTAAAATAGATTTTTGCTTTGTCGTCCAAGCTTTATGAAAAATCGGCTCGCCAGCAAGATTGATGATGGCATCAAACTGTTCTTGTAAATCGAGTTCTGAAAGTGCGGTAATAAATTTGATGTTTTTTTGCTTTGAGATAGTGTGCGACGTACTTGAGCGCGTTAAGATCGTCACTTGTTCATTGCGTAAGCAGAGTTGTTCTACAAGTGCTTTGCCGATAAGTCCTGTGCCTCCAGTTAATAAAATGTTCATTACAACGCGTTTTCAAATAAACGTTGAACATTTTTGAGTAAATCGACAATTTTTGTACCACGCGTTGGTGTGATAAAAATTGTGTCATCGCCTGCGATAGTGCCTAAGATGCCTTCTGATTTTCCAATTGAATCGAGTAAGCGAGCGATGAGTTGTGCCGCACCTGGAGAAGTCTTAATGACAATTAACATATCATTGTAATCAACGTCTAATACAAGATTTTTTAATGGGCTACTGGTATTCGGAACACTCAATTCACCTGGTAAGCAATAGACCATTTCCATTTTGGTATTACGGGTACGAACAGCGCCAAATTTGGTGAGCATTCTTGATATTTTTGATTGATTAATGCCTGTAAAGCCTTGTTTTTTTAAGGCATCGACAATCTCACTTTGAGAGCCAAAGCGTTCTTGATTAAGTAATTCTTTAAAAGCACGAGTTAAATTGTCAGTCATTTTATTTTTCAATAGTCAAAAATTTGCATAAGAATTGCATAAAAATTCATTTTCAGCAACTTAAATGTGAATAAAAACAAAGAGAAGGAAAAAATTACCTCAGAAATGTGAACTAGATCATAGAATGATATTTCTCTGTTTGTAATTGTGAGATGAAAATTTTAAAATCAGGTCATCTTAAATTAACTAACACATAAGGAGTATTTATGAAAGTTGCAGTATTAGGCGCCGCAGGCGGTATTGGTCAAGCATTAGCGTTATTACTAAAACTTCAGTTGCCTGCTGGTTCAGATTTAGCATTATATGATATTGCCCCTGTTACCCCTGGCGTTGCAGTGGATGTGAGCCATATTCCAACTGCAGTGAATGTGAAAGGTTTTTCTGGTGAAGATCCAACTCCTGCGCTTAAAGGTGCGGATGTTGTATTAATTTCTGCTGGCGTTGCGCGTAAACCTGGTATGGATCGTTCAGATTTATTCAATATTAATGCAGGCATTGTTCGTGGTTTAATTGAGAAAGTCGCGGTTACTTGCCCGAAAGCGTGCGTTGGTATCATTACTAACCCAGTAAATACAACTGTTGCGATTGCGGCTGAAGTATTGAAAAAAGAAGGTGTTTACGACAAACGTAAATTATTTGGTGTGACAACTTTAGACGTGTTACGTTCTGAAACTTTTGTGGCTGAATTAAAAGGTTTAAATGTTTCTCGTACGAGCGTTCCTGTTATTGGTGGTCACTCAGGTGTGACTATTCTTCCATTACTTTCTCAAGTTCAATATGCTGAGTGGAATGAAGATGAAATCGAACCATTAACAAAACGTATCCAAAATGCAGGTACAGAAGTGGTCAATGCAAAAGCGGGTGGCGGTTCTGCAACTCTTTCAATGGCACAAGCAGCAGCACGTTTTGCTCGTTCTTTAGTGAAAGGATTGAGTGGCGAGACAGTTGTTGAATGTACTTATGTTGAAGGTGATGGCAAATATGCTCGTTTCTTCTCTCAACCAGTTCGTTTAGGCAAAGAAGGTGTAGAAGAAATTTTACCAATTGGCCCATTAAGCAATTTTGAGCAACAAGCTCTAGAAAATATGTTGCCGACTTTACGTGCAGATATTGAATTAGGTGAAAAATTTATTAATGGTTAATCATTAAAAATAAGGGGAGCGTTAGCTCCCTTTTTTATGTTTCGATAAAAAAGCCACCAAATGGTGGCTTTTCTTTGTATCTTTATTATTTCTGACGCATTGCAGGGAATAAGATAACATCACGAATTGATGGTGCATTTGCATAAAGCATTGCTAGACGGTCGATACCTAAACCTTCACCAGCTGTTGGTGGTAAGCCGTGTTCTAGCGCAACAACAAAGTCTTCATCTTTAAACATCGCTTCATCATCGCCCGCTTCTTTCGCAGCCACTTGTGCATCAAAACGTTCATTTTGATCTTCAGCGTCATTTAATTCTGAGAAACCATTACCGATTTCACGACCACCGATAAATAGCTCAAAACGATCTGTTACATCAGGATTTTCATCATTACGACGTGCAAGTGGCGAAATTTCCGCAGGATGAGCCATTAAGAATGTTGGTTGAATTAAGTGATGTTCAGCTACTTCTTCAAAAATTGCATTGACAATGCTGCCTAAGCCCCAAGATTTTTGTACTTCAATACCTAAGCGTTCTGCCGTGGCTTTTGCACGATCAAAGTCATATAAATCTTCTTTTACGATACCTTTGTCTGCACCATATTTAATTGTTGCATCGTGTAACGTAATACGTTCGAATGGTTTACCAAAATCAAATTCGTATTCACCGTATTTCACAATAGTAGTACCAAGAATATCAATCGCTAGTTTACGAAGAAGTTCTTCGGTGTTATCCATTAAATCATGGTAGTCCGCATACGCTTGGTAGTATTCAAGCATAGTAAATTCTGGATTATGGCGAACAGAAACCCCTTCATTACGGAAGTTACGGTTTAATTCAAATACTCGTTCAAATCCACCAACGACTAAGCGTTTTAAATAAAGTTCAGGTGCAATACGTAAATACATATCCACATCTAATGCATTGTGATGAGTCACGAAAGGACGCGCAGATGCACCGCCTGGAATCACTTGTAACATTGGCGTTTCCACTTCCATAAAACCTTTAGAAATGAAATATTCACGAATACCCGCGACAACTTTAGAACGAATAATAAAAGTGCGGCGAGATTCTTCGTTAGAAATTAAATCTAAATAACGTTGGCGATAGCGAACTTCTTGGTCGGTTAAGCCATGGAATTTATCTGGTAATGGGCGAAGCGCTTTAGTTAAAAGTTGAACTTTAGTGGTTTTAACGGTGAGTTCATCTGTTTTGGTTTTAAATAAAGTGCCTTTAACGCCAATGATGTCACCTAAATCCCAAGTACCAACGTCATCTTTGTAAACGCCTTCTGGCAAATTATCGCGTGCAACATAAAGCTGGATTTTACCGCTCATATCTTGAATGGTGATAAACGTCGCTTTACCCATTGCGCGGCGAGTCATAATACGGCCAGCAACTTGTACTTCAACGTTTTTCTCTTTTAAGATTTCACCGTCTTCTGCATCATATTGATTGTGCAAATCTTGTGCGAGCGCATCACGACGAAACTTATTTGGAAAGGCATTACCTTTTGCACGTAATGCGGCTAATTTTTCACGACGAACGAGCATTTCGCCATTGAGATCTAATTCTTTAACTTCTTGTTCTGACATATTGTTTACCTTTAATTTTAACTTTAAAAATACCTTCAAAAATAACCGCACTTTTGGATTATTTCTTATGATGGGATAAGTAACTCATCTTTACTTATCCAGCAAATCATGCTTAAAGCCCAGCTTTTAAACTCGCCTCAATAAATCGATCTAAATCACCGTCTAATACGGCTTGCGTATTACGGTTTTCCACGCCAGTACGCAAATCTTTAATGCGTGAATCGTCTAATACATAAGAACGAATTTGGCTTCCCCAACCAATGTCAGATTTATTATCTTCCATTGCTTGTTTATCTGCATTTTTCTTCTGTAATTCAAGCTCATACAATTTCGCTTTTAATTGTTTCATCGCTTGATCTTTGTTCTTGTGCTGTGAACGGTCATTTTGACATTGCACCACAATGCCACTTGGCATATGGGTAATTCGCACCGCACTTTCAGTTTTGTTTACGTGCTGACCACCAGCTCCTGATGCACGATAAACATCAATACGTAAATCAGCAGGATTGATTTCAATATCAATATCGTCATCAATTTCAGGGTAGACAAATGCTGCGCTGAATGATGTGTGACGACGGTTATTGGAATCAAATGGACTTTTACGCACCAAACGATGAATACCGGTTTCTGTTCGTAACCAACCAAAAGCATATTCACCGCTCACTTTAATCGTTGCTGATTTCAATCCAGCTACATCACCGTCAGATACTTCCATCAGTTCTGTTTTAAAACCTTTGCTTTCAGCCCAACGGAGATACATACGGAGCAACATTTCTGTCCAATCTTGAGCTTCCGTACCGCCAGAACCTGCTTGTAAGTCCACATAGCAATCGCAAGCATCATGTTCGCCACTAAACATTCGACGGAACTCTAATTTTTCGAGTTGTTGTTCGAGTTCATCTAATTCAGCAACTGCTTCATTGAAAGTGTCTTCATCTTCTGCTTCGATGGCGAGTTCTAACAACCCATCAACATCTTCTAAGCCTTGTTCTAAATTTTTGATGGTATTTACAACTTGTTCTAAAGAAACGCGTTCTTTACCAAGCGCTTGGGCTTTATCTGGATCATTCCAAACATCTGGCTGTTCTAATTCCGCATTGACTTCTTCTAAACGCTCAACTTTGGCATCGAAGTCAAAGATACCCCCGAAGCACCGAAGTGCGGTCGGATAAGTCGGTGATTTTATTTTTTACAGGATTGATTTCAAACATAATAAATTCACTGTGTGATAAAGTGTGGAATTATATGCTATTTTCTTATTTTTGGATAGTTTGACCTTGCAGAAATTAGCAATCTCTCTATAATTTCAGACTTTCTTACTCAAGCTATTTAGGAACAAAAAATGAAGAAAATTTTTACCGCACTTTTGTGCGTGGCTGCGGCTAATGCAATGGCAAATGATGCCACAATTAAAAGCAAATTACAGTCTCTTGGCGCATCCAATATTGATGTGAAATCCTCGCCAATTTCAGGTATCAAAACTGCCGTAACAGATCAAGGCGTACTTTATGTGACGGACGATGGAAAATATGCTTTCCAAGGTAAACTTTACGAACTTACAAATAATGGTCCTGTTGATGTGGCGGGTAAAATTTTAGTGGATAAACTTAATTCTTATAAAAATGAGATGATTGTTTATCCCGCAAAAAATGAAAAGCATGTTGTGACCGTATTTATGGACATTACTTGCCATTATTGCCATTTATTACATCAGCAATTAAAAGAATATAACGATCTTGGTATTACCGTGCGTTATTTAGCTTTCCCTCGTGCGGGCATGAATAACCAAACTGCAAAACAAATGGAAGCGATTTGGACGGCAAAAGATCCTGTTTTTGCTTTAAATGAAGCAGAAAAAGGCAATTTACCGAAAGAAGTTAAAACCCCAAATGTTGTGAAAAAACATTATGAATTAGGCGCGCAATTTGGCGTAAATGGCACACCAAGTATTGTTACCTCAACTGGTGAGCTTATTGGCGGTTATTTAAAACCAGCTGATTTATTGAGCGCACTTGAAGAAACAACAAAATAATTGTAGCGATATTCATATTTATAAGGGCATATCTTATATGCCCTTTGAATGTGATAAATTAAAATAAAATACACCGTGAAAAAACTTATCAAACGCCGTGAAATTCCAATTGGAAATTCTGTTTCAAACCATCCGTTATTAGATCGCCTTTATCGCGCACGCCATATTCAAAATACCGAAGAATTAGACCGCACTTTAAAATCAATGCTGAATCCAAATCAGCTATATGGTATTGAACAAGCCGTAAATTTATTAGTGGAAGCTTACCAACAACAGCAAAAAATAGTGATTGTTGGGGATTTTGATGCTGATGGTGCAACTAGCACAGCATTAAGTGTGCTTGCTTTAAGACAACTTGGTTTTTCCGATGTGGATTATCTTGTACCAAATCGATTTGAACAAGGTTATGGTTTGAGTATTCCTGTGGCTGAAATGGCGATTGAAAAGGGTGTTCAGCTGTTAACGACGGTGGATAATGGTGTTTCATCTTTTGAAGGCGTTGCATTTTTGAAAGAGAAAGGTGTGCGTGTTTTAGTGACAGATCATCATTTACCACCGGAAACTTTGCCGCCAGCTGATGCCATTGTTAATCCTAATTTAAGTCAGTGTGGTTTTCCTTCAAAATCCTTAGCGGGCGTTGGTGTTGCGTTTTATTTGATGTTAGCCGTACGAGCAAAATTTCGTGAACTCGGTATTTTTACTGCAGAAACACAACCTAGTTTTACTGATTTGCTCGATCTAGTAGCATTGGGTACTGTCGCGGATGTGGTGCCTTTAGATCAGAATAATCGTATCCTTGCTTATCAAGGCTTAATGCGGATTCGTGCACGGCGTTGCCGTCCCGGTATTGTTGCATTAGCAGAAGTGGCTAACCGTAATATTGAACAGTTTACTTCAAGTGATCTCGGTTTTTGTATCGGACCTCGTTTAAATGCGGCCGGGCGCTTAGACAATATGTCGATTGGGGTAGAGCTTTTATTGGCGGACGATATGCTAAAGGCCAGAGAATTGGCTTTAGATCTTGATCAACTCAACCAAACTCGTAAAGAAATTGAAGCAGGCATGAAGCTTGAGGCGCTAGAAATTTGCCAAAATCTCACCGCACTTTTTAAAGAGTTACCTTCGGGGATTACACTTTATCAACCAGATTGGCATCAAGGTGTGTTGGGTATTGTGTCATCTCGGATTAAGGAGCAATATCATCGCCCAGTGATTGCCTTCGCAAAAGATGGTGAGGGAACCTTGAAAGGTTCTGCTCGTTCTATTGAAGGCTTACATATGCGTGATGTTTTAGAGCGTATTCATTCGCAACATCCTAATATGATTTTAAAATTTGGTGGCCATGCGATGGCCGCGGGATTAAGCCTCCGAGAAGAACACTTTGACGATTTCCAACATATTTTTAATCAAACCGTTGCCGATTGGATTGATGAAGAACATTTGCAAGGTGTCATTTGGACCGATGGCGAATTAAATTCAAATGAATTTAATCTTGAGACGGCAGAACTGATAAAATCAGCAGGTCCTTGGGGACAAGCTTTTCCTGAGCCTTGTTTTGATGGCGAATTTAAAATTTTAGACCAGCGTGCAATTGGACAAAATCAAAACCATCTCAAAATGTTAGTGGAGCCAAGACAAGGTGGGCTTTTATTAGATGCGGTTGCGTTTAATATTGATACAAGATTGTATCCCGATCTTTCAATTAAACAGGCAAGATTTGCATATAAATTGGATGTTAATGAGTTTCGTGGTAACCGAAATGTACAGCTTTTAGTGGAATATATTGAAGCGATTGATGAGTAATATTTTGAAATTTTATGGATTATTCGTATTAGGCTTATTTGGGTTTACATCATCGGTTTTAGCTGAAGTAAATCAAAAAGAATTTTCTACTCAAAATCCACCGCACTTACCATCTTCTGATGTCATGTATTTTGAAGATGGGCGGGATTATTTTTCTTATCAAGAGCCTATTGAACAAGCGCCTAGAGCGGACAAAAAAATACGTATTCAATTCTTTTTTGATTACGACTGCCGCGTATGTTCATCAGCGCAAGATATTTTAGAACTTTATAGCCAAATGCGTACAAATAAAGTTGCGTTGGAACAATATCCTATTGCAACTGCGGATAGCCAGTTTAGCGCACGCATTTTTTATACCTTGCAAGCGCTAAGTGCGGGTGAATTATCTAATATTTTATTATTTGAAACTTCAGAAAAATCCCGTTATGCAGAGTTGTCTGCTCCAAATAAAATTCAACAATGGGCGGAAGACCAAGGGCTAGATAAGCAATTATTTATTCAAACTGAAAATTCAGAAAGAGTAAAAGAACAAATTCAAGATGCGATTGAATTGACGGAAGAATATGGTGTTTTTACCTATCCTTACGTTGTCATTGGGGGAAAATATGTACTCACGGCGAGTACGCTTTATAACGATGATTATAGCGTGGCAGTATTAGATTTTTTGGTAAATAAAATAGAACAGGAACAAAAGTGATGAAAATCGGAATTGTTGGCGCAATGGCGCAAGAAGTCGAAATTTTAAAAAATTTAATGGCAGAGAGAACTGAAACTCGAGTAGCAAGTGCGGTAATTTTTGAAGGCAAAATTAATGGTAAAGATGTTGCATTATTGCAATCAGGTATTGGCAAAGTGGCAGCGGCAATTGGTACAACGGCATTGTTGCAATTAGCCAAGCCAGATTTTGTGATCAATACTGGTTCTGCGGGTGGGGTAGCAAAGGGCTTGAAAGTTGGGGATATTGTAATTTCTGATGAAACACGCTACCACGATGCGGATGTGACAGCTTTTGGCTATGAAAAAGGGCAGTTGCCCGCTAATCCCACAGCATTTTTATCGGACAAAAAATTGGCTGACCTCGCTCAAGAAATTGCAGAAAAGCAAGGGCAATCAGTAAAACGTGGTTTAATTTGCTCTGGCGATAGTTTTATTAATAGTGAAGACAAAATTGCACAAATAAAAGCTGACTTCCCGAATGTGACGGGGGTTGAAATGGAAGCCACAGCGATTGCACAAGTTTGCTATGCTTTTAATGTGCCTTTTGTAGTGGTTCGAGCCATTTCAGATGCAGGCAATGGTGAAGCAAGTATGTCTTTTGAAGAGTTCTTACCGTTGGCTGCAAAACAGTCTTCATCATTAGTATTAGGGATGATTGATAGACTGTAGTAATAATCTTTTAATAAGATAATAAATTCTAAAATTGAATCATAAACATTATTTAAAAAGGCATAGCTTATTAGCTATGCCTTTTATATGAACTTACTAGAATTTATAGTTCAAACTCAGAATATAAGTTCTTCCACGTGCAAAGTTATAAAGTACAGATTTATCTGAACCACCGTTACAAGCAGATGGATCTTTTGCACATTCGATAGAATTATTTAAACTTGAATAATATCTTTGCGAAGCCGCATCATTTCCAGCATCTAATGGATCAACATAACGTTTATCTAACAGATTTTGTACTTCCGCTTTAATAATCAAATCTTTGATTGGTTCATAGCTGACGTGTAAATCTAAAATAATCGGTTGTTTTTTAATATCTTCTGTCTTTTTAATAGCATAATAAATTCTGTCGCCCGCAGTATTTTCTTCATAGCGAGAACCGTTGATGTATTCTTCTTGAGTTGTAGCACGCTTACTTTTTCCATAGTAACGGGCTGCGATACCAAGAGTTAATTTTTGATCAAACCAGCGTGTGCCAAGCTCTAATCTACCGTAGTCTTTTGGTAACATAGTGATACGTGATAAACCGTAGCCTTGTTTCAAAATATCTTCTTTTGATGCATTATTAGGACGTGGACTAGCATCGGCATAATTAGTTGGTTGATTCGTACGTTGATAAGCATAGGATAAGTTAGCAAAGAAAGATCCCATGTCATAATTCAGCTCTAACTCAGCTCCACTTTTTTTCACTATTGGTTGATAATTTTGATGAGCAATCGTCAGACGAAAACGATTGAGGCTTGCCCACTCTGGAAGAACACCATCTTGTGACCAATCTCCATACACATTGTGGATATAGTTTTTAATAAAACTACGATAGCCAACAACCTTAACTCCTAATATATCTTCTTTTGTAAAAACGCCTTTTTTATAGGTATTAAAACCAAGTTGATAAGTTTCTGCACGTTCAGGTTTCAATGCGGTATTTACCCCCGCATCAGACACTTGAGAGAAAAACATCTCTTGAATATTCGGCATTCTGTGTGTGCGCGAATAAGTGAAAAATGGCATAAAATAATCGCTTAGCTCAGCACTTAATGTGGCAGAATGATTGAACGCTGTTTTATGCCCTGATTTATGCAAAATCGGTTCATTAATTTGTGTTGGTGTATTTTCGTAACCTACATATTCACCGTTAAATGCATAATGAGTAAAATTGACACTATAGTCTAAATGGTAAATTCCTTTAGAAAGTGCGGTATCAAAATAAACAGTTTTAAATTTTTGTTTACCGGAAGGTTGTAAGATTACTGAACGTTGTGGTAAAGAACCTCGTGGGCCAGAATATCGTCCCTTCGCACTATATGAAAATAAACCTTGATCATGTGATGGATTATCGTAAAACAAACTTAGTTCTTCTGGAAAACGATTTTTGCTGTATTCATTGGTAAAATAGTTAAACCCTAATGTAGTTTTTAAATCAATTTCTTTTGGCAATAAGAAAGTATAACTGTTGTTAATATCAACAATATTTGCCACATTTTTTGCGATAAGTTTATCTGCCACTTGCCAGCTTGCAAAAAAACCACCCTTAGGATAAATTGTTTTCCCAACATTATGTGCAATCATGAAATTCATATCAAGATAGCGATTATTATTAAAATTATAGTTGAGTTGATAATTACGATTTTCGATTTTTCGAGAACCAATTTTATTATCAAGAGTACGTATTTGTGCACCTAAGGTATGGTTATCATCGCCATATTCAAATTTTAACAAATGGCTACGTGAGCGAGATTGCAAACTACCTGGTTCAATCGGTGCAACACTATATTGTTCTTTATTCTCTTCAAAGCCGTCATCAATTTTTTTTATATCTGCTTGTAGTTCTGGTATATTTTGAGGCTGCGTACCATTTGCCAATTCTTTTAAAATTTTCTTTCTTGTTTCATCTTCATAGGAAAATCTCTCACGCTTTATATTGTAAGGAGATTCATCAGGTGTTTCTGTATCACTTATATAATCATAATTTTCGCTTTTTTTTTCAGTTATAGTAATACAGCCTGGGGTTACCGTTTTTGTAATACCTGTAAAATCCATTGGAGTCGTAATTGGGGCTGTGCTGCCATGGAATATAGGCGTTTCTTCGTTACAAGACCAAAGAGGTTTAGATTCATCAGGAACCCACTGTCCTGTTGGACTTAATGTATAACCCTCATCATGAAAAACAGCTTCTTTTTCTTTAGCAAGAATATCATGCCCTAATGAAGCTAATCGTTCTCCTCCACCAATACGATAATCTTGTGAAACCTCACGTTGACTGTAGCCATATACCACACCAACATAACCGCCATTATCAAGCCATTTTCTACCTGCAGCCATTGTCATAAAATTCGATTTAGTTGCATTGCTCCCTGTCATTCCTTTTACGATGAGCCCAAAAGGCTTGTCATCAGTGATAACATCATTAACGCCTAATGTTCTAAAATTAGCACTGCCCGATAATGCATTTATACCGCTTGTTCCCGAAAAGTTACTTTTATTGACATCTACACCTGCAATAAAATTAGGATCGATTGCCGCACCAAATTGAGAACTTCCGCCTGATTGACCAGAGTCTAAGGCTGTAGAATAGAAGGTCTGGGTTACACCATCAACCATAGTATTGACACGACCTAATCCATTTTCGCCACGAATATTTACAGAAACTACGCCCGAACCTTTATCTTGCTGAGTAAATGCACCAGGGATACTTCGAATGACTTGATCGATAGTCTGGGTTTCTTTAAAAATATGCTCTCGGGTGCTTTTTGCTTTCGCTTCCGTAAAAGGTTTTTTATCGTTGGCGACATTTTTTTCTACTACATCAATTTGTTCTAGCGTTTCTTCTGCCTGAGCTTCCACAATAGATACACTTAATGTATTGATAAGACAAAATGTAATTAAATTTAATCGAATAACTTTCTGCATTATTACTTCCTTATTTTTTGAGAAAGATTCGTATTATCTTATTGTGTTTTGTAAAATTCAATAAATTTTTATTAAAATTAATATAAAACTCTAAAAAAATGAAAAAAATTAATTTATAAAAAAGGGCTCTTTAACTAAAAAGCTTATAGGTGCGCGTTAGTTATTTTTTACTCTTTGTTAGTGGATCTTGAGTTAAGTTTGAAAGGTGGCAATAGCTAAATAGAATGTTTATCTTTATAATACGTCAACTTTTGATAAGTAAAGGATAAGTTATATGGGAACGATTATTACCGTTGATGGGCCTAGCGGTGCAGGGAAAGGCACGCTTTGTTACGCTTTGGCAGAAAAGCTAGGTTATGCGTTATTGGATAGTGGAGCAATTTATCGCGTTACAGCATTGGCGGCATTACAACGTAAAACTGATTTAACAAATGAATTGGCACTAGCTGAATTAGCTCGTCACTTAGATATTCAATTTATTCCTCAAAATGGCGAGGTGAATATTTTGCTTGCTGGCATGAATGTAAGTCATTTAATTCGCACTCAAGAAGTCGCTGATGCCGCATCTAAAGTAGCTGTGTTTCCAGAAGTACGGTCAGCTTTGCTACAACTTCAGCAAGATTTTGCGAAAAATGATGGATTAATTGCTGATGGTAGAGATATGGGGACTGTGGTATTCCCAAATGCTCAAGTGAAGTTATTTTTAGATGCAAGTGCTGAAGAACGTGCAAAAAGACGCTATAAACAGTTGCAAAATAAAGGAATAAATGGTAACTTTGAGCAGATTTTAGCCGAGATAAAAGAGCGTGATTTTCGTGATAGAAATCGAGAGGTTGCACCTCTAAAACCGGCTGATGATGCTTTATTATTGGATAGCACAACGTTGAGTATTGGTGAAGTTATTGATCAGGCGTTAGCTTATATTCAAGAAAAGGTGTCAATTTCGATTTAACTGTTTGTTCAAGGAAGAATAAGCATTTATCCTCAACCCCGCATTTTATGGATTTTAATGTGGATGTTATTAACTTAAATTAAGAAGATTATTTATATGTCAGAATCTTTTGCTCAACTTTTTGAAGAATCATTAAAAGGCCTTGAAACTCGTCAAGGTTCAATCGTTAGCGGTACTGTAGTAGCTATCCAAAAAGGCTTTGTGCTTGTTGATGCAGGTTTAAAATCTGAGTCTGCAATCCCAGTTGCTGAATTTCTAAATGCACAAGGCGAACTTGAAATCCAAGTTGGCGATACTGTAAATGTTGCATTAGATGCAGTTGAAGATGGTTTCGGTGAAACTAAACTTTCTCGTGAGAAAGCTGTTCGTCACGAATCTTGGATTGAATTAGAAAAAGCTTACGAAGAAAAAGCGACCGTTATCGGTTTAATCAACGGCAAAGTGAAAGGCGGTTTCACAGTTGAGTTAAACGGTGTTCGTGCATTCTTACCAGGTTCTTTAGTTGATACTCGTCCAGCGCGTGAAGCAGATCACTTACTTGGTAAAGAATTAGAATTCAAAGTAATCAAATTAGATCAAAAACGTAACAACGTTGTTGTTTCTCGTCGTGCAGTGATTGAATCTGAAAACAGCCAAGAACGTGAACAAGTATTAGAAAATCTTGTTGAAGGTTCAGAAGTTAAAGGTATCGTTAAAAACTTAACTGAGTACGGTGCATTCGTTGATCTTGGTGGTGTTGACGGTTTATTACATATCACCGATATGGCTTGGAAACGTGTTAAACATCCAAGCGAAATCGTGAATGTTGGCGATGAAGTTACTGTTAAAGTATTAAAATTTGATAAAGATCGTACTCGTGTATCTTTAGGCTTAAAACAATTAGGTCAAGATCCGTGGGCTGCAATTGCTGAAAATCACCCAGTGAACAGCAAATTAACTGGTAAAGTAACTAACTTAACAGACTATGGTTGTTTCGTTGAGATCTTAGATGGCGTTGAAGGTTTAGTTCACGTTTCTGAAATGGATTGGACTAATAAAAATATCCACCCATCTAAAGTTGTTAGCTTAGGCGATACTGTAGAAGTAATGGTATTAGAAATTGATGAAGAACGTCGTCGTATTTCTTTAGGCTTAAAACAATGCAAAGCTAACCCATGGACTCAATTTGCTGAAACTCACAATAAAGGCGATAAAGTAACTGGTAAAATCAAGTCTATCACTGATTTCGGTATCTTCATCGGTCTTGAAGGTGGTATCGATGGTTTAGTTCACTTATCTGATATTTCTTGGAATGTATCAGGTGAAGAAGCAGTTCGTAACTACAAAAAAGGTGACGAAGTTTCTGCAGTAGTATTAGCAGTTGATGCAGTGAAAGAGCGCATTTCTTTAGGTATCAAACAACTTGAAGAAGATCCATTCAATAACTTCGTAGCAATCAACAAAAAAGGTGCTGTAGTATCAGCAACAGTAGTTGAAGCAGATGCAAAAGGTGCTAAAGTTGAATTAGCGGGCGGCGTTGAAGGTTATATCCGCGCAGCTGATTTAACAAATGAAGTTGCTGCAGGTGATGTGGTTGAAGCTAAATACACTGGTGTAGATCGTAAATCTCGTATCGTTCACTTATCAGTGAAAGCAAAAGACCAAGCTGAAGAAGCTGCTGCAGTTGCAAATGTGAATAACAAACAAGAAGAAGTTGCTATTCCAAACGCAATGGCTGAAGCATTTAAAGCAGCTAAAGGTGAATAATTAATTCACATAATAAGGCTGGGCTCATGTCCAGCCTTATTTTTAGGGCTTATTGCTAATACATTGAAATAATGTATTAGCAATGAATCTTAATTTGAATAATATTAAGGGAGAGAAGACGATGACTAAGTCAGAACTTATAGAAAAATTATTAGCGAAACATCCGACTTTACCCGTAAAAGAAATCGAAAATATGGTAAAAGATATTTTGGAGTTTATTTCTCAATCTCTTGAAAATGGCGATCGTGTTGAGTTGAGAGGATTTGGAAGTTTTTCACTGCATTATCGTAATCCTCGTTTAGGGCGTAATCCAAAAACGGGTGATTCTGTTAAATTAGAAGCTAAATCTGTGCCGCACTTTAAAGCAGGTAAAGAATTAAAAGAGCGTGTAGATATTTATTAATAAAATTAAAATGCTCGAATATTCCTTTCAAACTACAACGTTTGCCATTATTTAGAAAAACCATATTTTAAGGAAATGTATGATTAAATATATTTTAGGTATTGTGATTTTTATCGCTATCGTGTTGGTTGCAATTACCATTGGGGCAAATAACGATCAAGTTATTACATTTAATTATATTGTGGCGGAAAGTCAGCTCCAACTATCAACTCTTGTTGCTATTTTATTTGGATTAGGTTTAATTCTTGGTTGGTTAATCACTGCTTTTTTCTATCTTAAGTTAAAAATTAAAAATATGGCATTAGCTCGTCAAGTTAAGCGCCAAACTTTACAAATCAACGAGTTGACTACTGTGCGCGATAAGGTCGCCTGATGCTAGAATTACTCTTTCTACTATTGCCTATCGCTGCAGCCTATGGTTGGTACATGGGGCAGCGTAGTGCAAAGAAAGATCAAGATGACATTAGTAATAAACTCTCCCGAGATTATGTTACGGGGGTAAACTTCTTACTTTCCAATCAAACCGATAAAGCTGTAGATTTGTTTTTAGACATGCTTCAGAAGCAAGAAACCGAAAATGAAATCGAAAGCCACTCCCAATTTGAAGCTGAGCTTACACTTGGCAATCTATTCCGCTCTAGAGGCGAAGTTGATCGTGCATTACGTATTCACCAAGCTTTAGACCTTAGTCCTAATTATACATTTGAGCAAAAATTACTCGCAAAGCAGCAGCTTGCTAGAGATTTTATGGTGGTTGGTTTTTTTGACCGAGCTGAAAATCTTTATATTTTACTAGTGGATGAACCTGAGTTTGCAGAAAATGCTTTACAGCAACTTTTAGTGATTTATCAAAAAACTAAAGAATGGAAAAAAGCGGTTAATATTGCTGAAAAACTCGCTAAAATAAAACCACAAGAGAATAATATTGAACTTGCGCAATGTTATTGTGAATATTCACAAAGTTTAGAGCCTGAAAGTGCGGTTGAAAAACGCAGTATTTTACAAAAAGCTTTGTTGGTTTCTCCTACTTGTGTTCGCGCTTCTTTATTACTCTCAAATTTAGAAATGCTTGAAGGTCAATATCAACAAGCAGCAAAAATACTAGAACATGTTTTAGAGCAAAATCCAGATTATACTGGTGAAATTTTGTCACCTTTAAAACATTGTTATGAAGAATTAAATCAGTTAGATAACTTTGAGTTATTCTTAATTCGTGCTGGCCAAATTACTAATAATGACGAAGTAGAGTTAGCACTAGTCAAATTAATTGAAGAAAAAGATGGCAAGTCAGCTGCTCAAGCTAAGCTTTATCAGCAACTCACGAAAAAGCCAAGTACTTTAATTTTCCACCGTTTTATGCAGTATCAAATTGATGATGCAGAAGAAGGGCGTGGAAAAGAAAGCCTAATTTTATTACATAAAATGGTTGGTGAACGAATTAAACAAACATCGGCCTATCGTTGTACAAATTGTGGTTATCAAATCCATAAGCTATTGTGGAATTGCCCATCTTGCCGTCAATGGGAAAGTATTAAACCAGTTTCAAGTCAAGAACATAATTAATTGATACTCAGCGAGGTAACATTATGACAAGTAAAATTATTGTGGCATTGGACTATGAGAAAGAAGCAGAGGCTCTTGCTTTAGTTGATCAAATTGATCCGAGTTTGTGTCGATTAAAAGTGGGTAAAGAAATGTTTACTACACTTGGTATTAATTTTGTAAAACAATTACATCAACGTAATTTCGATGTTTTCTTAGATCTTAAATATCATGATATTCCAAATACTGTAGCAAGAGCGGTCAGATCTGCAGCTGATTTGGGGGTATGGATGGTAGATCTGCACGCAAGCGGAGGGCTACGAATGATGGAAGAAGCTAAGAGAATTCTTGAACCTTATGGGAAAGATGCGCCATTGCTTATCGCTGTGACGGTATTAACCAGCATGGAAGATTTGGATTTATTACAAATTGGGATTAATGCATCGCCAATGGAACAAGTTTTACGCTTAGCTCATTTAACTCAACGTGCAGGTTTGGATGGTGTGGTTTGCTCTCCGCAAGAAGTTGAAATTTTACGTAATACTTGTGGAGCAGAGTTTAAATTGGTGACCCCAGGGATTCGTCCAATTGGAGCGGATTTTGGTGATCAAAGACGTGTAATGACACCTACTGCTGCGATTCGTGCAGGTTCAGATTATTTAGTGATAGGGCGTCCTATTACTAAAGCTGATAATCCTGCAGAGGTTCTTCGTTCTATTAATGCATCTATTGGGTAATTATGATGTCAGATTCTGTTTTAGTGTATTCAACCGATGTGGGGAGAATTAAAGAGGAAAAGGCTTCTGTAGTTCGCCCAAAAGGAGACGGTGTTGTACGTATCCAAAAACAAACGAGCGGTAGGAAAGGTGCTGGCGTATCGGTTATAACTGGTTTAGATTTATCTGATGATGAATTGAAAAAATTAGCTGCTGAATTAAAAAAACGTTGTGGATGTGGTGGCTCTGTTAAAAATGGAATGATTGAGATTCAAGGTGAAAAGCGTGATTTGCTCAAGCAATTGTTAGAGCAAAAAGGGTTTACCGTTAAATTATCAGGTGGATGATTAAAAAGGCGCATTAGCGCCTTTTTTGTTAAAGATTTAAAATTTCTTTAACGAAAGGAATCGTAAGATTTCGTTGTGCTTGTAACGAGGCTTTATCTAGTAGATCAAGCGCTTCAAATAATGTGTGCATGTCTCGTGCTAGTCGTGTAAGTAAAAAATTAGCCGTCTCATCAGGTAATTGAATTCCTCGTTGATAAGCATTATGTTGCAGAACACTAATTTTTTGCTCGTCAGTTAAGGAATTTAATTGATAAATTTCACCCCAAGTCAAGCGAGAGTTCAAATCAGGCAATTTTACAGGAAGTGCGGAAGGCGATTTATCTGAACTAATAAGCAAAAGCGTTTTTCCGCTCGCTTTAATTCGATTGAATAGATCAAAAATAGCTAATTCCCATTCATCGTTTCCGATCACAGTTTGTACATCATCTAGACACACTAATTCTTGGTGTTCTAGATTTTCAAGAACTGCGGTAGAAAAATATTGAGATTTACTTAGAGGCACATAAATAGCAGTACGTTGATTGATTAAATATTCGTTACTGAATGCTCTAAGCAGATGAGTTTTTCCAGAACCTTTATTTCCCCAAATATAGAAAAACTGTTGTTTTAATTCAGCTGAATTTTTGTGTAAAGAATCGAGCAATAAAAGATTATTATCGCCGTAAAAGTTTTCTAATGTGGCATCATCAATTTGATGAATAGGTAAGGGAAGCTGCTTATTCAAATATTTATGTATTACAGATTATAAGTAAGAAAAAGGGCTAAATTGGTATTTAACCCTTTTAAAAGGAATCTTATTCTACTTCATTTTTTGCTTTCGGTAAAACAAGGTTTAAGATGATAGCAACAATCGCACACAAGCTGATACCTTTTAGTGATACGTTACCCACATCTACAAACATATTGCCGATGCCAAATGTCATGACGACAGAAATAATACACAGATTACGTGCTTCGGTAACATCAACTTTGCCACGAATTAAGGTGCTCATGCCCACGACTGCGATTGAACCGAAAACAAGCATCATAATTCCACCCATTACAATAGTTGGAATCGTTGATAGGAATGCGCCTACTTTTCCACAGAATGAAATTGCAATAGCCCAAATCGCAGCCCAAGTCATAATATTAGGATTGAAATTTCGGGTTAACATTACGGCACCAGTTACTTCCGCATAGGTTGTATTTGGTGGTCCACCCACTAAAGATGCAGCTGCAGTTGCTAAGCCGTCTCCCAATAAAGTGCGGTGTAATCCTGGTTTTTTTAAAAAGTCTTTACCTGTCACAGAGCTAATCGCCATAATGCCGCCCACGTGTTCTACTGCAGGTGCAATGGCAATGGGTAACATATAAAGAATGGCTTCTAGGTTAAATTCGGGCGCAGTTAATTTTGGTAAGCTGAACCAAGGCGCATCAATCACTGGTTGGAAATTAATTAAACCTAGGAATAAACATAAAATATAGCCCGCAGTAATACCAAACATAATAGGGATGAGTTTCATCAATCCTTTGGCAAATACTGCCACAGATAAAGTAGTAAGAAGTGTTACCATTGAAACTAATACTGCATCGTTATACGCATAAGCACTGTTTTTGCCTAATGACATATCAACTGCCACAGGAGCAAGCCCCATCCCAATGATAATAATCACTGGGCCAACTACAATCGGTGGGAAAATGCGTTGTAATGCTTCTGTTCCGCGTAATTTTACTAACGTGCTTAGTGCTAGATATACAAGACCAGCAGATGCTAAACCACCCATAGTGGTCGCAATGCCCCAAGTTTGAACACCATATTGAATAGGCGCGATAAAGGCAAAAGATGAGGCTAAGAAAATAGGAACTTGTTTACCTGTGCAAAGTTGGAAGAGTAGGGTTCCAACGCCTGCAGTTAATAATGCTGTATTGGAATCAAGGCCTGTAATTAATGGTACAAGAACGAGCGCACCAAATGCGACGAAGAGCATCTGTAGGCCAACGAATGATTGTTTTAATGTACTTTGTTTTTCCGAAGGGAAAGAAGAAGTTTGATTTGTCATTTAGTTTCAACTCTCTGTTTGAATTAACTTAAAGTGCGGTCAGTTTTTCTTGTGTTTCACGCACACAAAAAGACGGCAAGAAAATGCCGTCCATCTTTTATTTTTTGGGATTATTTGGTCCCAAAAATTTTATCACCCGCGTCACCTAGACCCGGAATAATGTAACCATGTTCATTTAAGTGGCTATCAATAGAAGCGCAGTAAAGTTCAATGTCAGGATGTGCAGCTTCAAGAGCCTTAATACCTTCTGGCGCAGCGACTAACACTAATACTTTGATATGTTTACAACCTTTTGCTTTTAAAAGATCAAGGGTTGCAATCATTGAACCTCCAGTTGCAAGCATAGGATCTACAACAATTGCAAGGCGCTCTTCTAAATCGCTGGCTAATTTTTGGAAGTAAGGGACGGGTTCAAGGGTTTCTTCATTACGGTATATCCCCACTACGCTGATACGTGCGCTTGGTACATGTTCAAGTACACCATCCATCATACCTAAACCTGCACGTAAAATTGGGACAACCGTTACTTTTTTACCTTTAATTCGATCGATTTCTACTGGGCCATTCCAACCGTTGATCGTTACTTTTTCAGTTTCTAAATCAGACGTTGCTTCATAGGTTAATAGGCTACCGATTTCTGTTGCCAGTTCACGGAATTTTTTTGTATCAATCTCAGCTTCACGCATCACACCTAGTTTGTGTTTTACAAGTGGGTGTTTTACTTCAACCAGTTTCATTTTCACTCTCCTTTTGGCTTTAAAAAAACAAATTGACGAATTCTAGATTAAAAAAATACAAAATGGTAGAGATTTATAAAAATATTCTGACTTGAAACGGGAGTTTTAAATGCAATATTTGTTTAAACTGGTCGAATACTCTCTATATCTAATTTTGCATCAAATTCATTAAGCAGAATTTGTAATTTACTATCTTTTTGCAACTCATTTTGCGCTTTTTCCCGCAATGTTTGATAAATATTGCGGCGATATTCAATTGGAGTCGTGATATTGCTGTCATCAATATTAATTGTTAATCGAATATCTTTACCTTGCAATTTACTTAAAGCTTCAACCAAATTTTTTATGCTTCTGTCTTGGCGTAAATGAGATTTTTCTGAATGTAGTCCAAGATTGATTTCATCATCAGTTTTGCTTTGTAAGAAACAATTTAACGCTAATTCTTTGCTAAATCCTGTTACGCCAGAACTCTCAACTATATCTGCCCACTCATCTTGTTGCTGAGTTTGGGTAATGATTTTTAAACGTAGTTCAGGCGTAATATCTTTTAAAATCGCCTGTTTTATATCAGAAGGACGAACGCCCGTATCGGATTTAGCAAGTTCTGGATTGCTCCATTCCCAACGATAAGTGTTAGCACTTAAGATTTCTTGCTCATCTTGAGCAATTTCTGCACTATCATCACTTGAATTTTCTTCTGTGCTATTTTCTTGTGGAGTCTGTGTGGAATTTGGTAGTGATGTTGGTTTTTCTATGTGCTTGGGCTTCGGTTCAGCCATTTCTCGCACGGGAAGTGCGGTCATTTTTTTATGAGCTTTTTCTTCATCCAGTTCTTGGATGTGATGTAAAGTCTCACTTACTGCAGCTAATGATTCAGCTTTATGTTCTTGACGTTCTTGGTTTTCCAGTTGTGTTAAATGTTCAAGCGCATCTAAAGCCGAAAGGCTTGCCAAATTTGGAATGCTTGTTTTATTTGGTTTTGCTTGAGAATAAGCGGATTTTATACTTTGCGACAGTACTGGCACATCTACATAATTACCAGTATTTTCAACCGCACTTGGAGTTGATGGCGGTGGAGTAATTGTAGTGTTAGCCTTTGGTACTGCCGTAAGGAACTTTGGGTGGAATGCCAATGCCCTCAATAATGTCATTTCTGTGCCAATACGACGGTTTGGCGCATTTGATAAGTCTTTTCTACCAGAAATAATGACTTGATAAAAAAACTGAACATCTTCTGGAGAGATATGTTTGGCTAAAAATGAAAAATGTTCATTGTCATCTGAAGATTTTTGTGGAAGAAGTTGCATGAGTGCAATTTGATGTAATTTTTCTGCACATTCGCCAAGTAATTTGTCCCAATCGCCTGCTGCATCTGCAACTCTTTGCAGTGTTCGCATTAAGAGTTCACCATTGCCTTGATGTAAGGCGTATAAAATATCAACAGAATAGTTATCATCAAGCAACCCTAACATATTGCTTACAACACTATTCGTAACTTGTCGGTCACCCATAGCAATGGCTTGATCGGTTAAACTTAAGCTATCACGAATACTTCCTTGCGCCGCTTTTGCAAGTTTAACTAATGCAGGTTCTTCAAAAGGAATATTTTCTTGCGTCAGAATATGGGCAAGATGCTGGGAGATTTGGGTTTCATCTAATGCTTTGAGATGAAATTGTAAACAGCGAGAAAGGATGGTTATAGGTAGTTTTTGCGGATCCGTTGTCGCAAGTAAGAATTTTACATATTCTGGTGGTTCTTCTAACGTCTTGAGCAACGCATTAAATGAATGACGGGATAGCATATGGACTTCGTCGATTAAATAAACCTTAAATCTTCCGACAACAGGTTTATATTGCACGTTATCCAATAATTCACGCGTGTCTTCAACTTTTGTGCGGGATGCCGCATCAATTTCGATTAAATCAATGAAATTGCCTTGCTCAATCGCTTTACAATTTTCACATTCACCACAAGGTGTAGCCGTTACACCATGTACACAATTTAATCCTTTTGCGAATAATCTAGCAATAGAGGTTTTTCCTACACCACGCGTACCAGAAAAGAGGTAAGCGTGATGTAGTCGATTATCTTTTAATCCATTTGCTAATGCCGTGATAATGTGTTCTTGCCCAACGACATCAGCAAATGTTTTTGGTCGCCATTTTCTGGCTAAGACTTGATAGCTCATCGAATCCTTAATTAATGACCTTCAAAATTGACGAGTGTATAACAATCAACACCCAAATTATTTAAGCGTTTTTCGCCACCTAATTCAGGTAAATTAATCACAAATGCAGCGTGTTTTACCACTCCACCTAAACGTTGCACTAATTTTACTGTTGCTTCAACGGTGCCGCCTGTTGCTAATAAATCATCAATGATTAAAACATTGTCACCTTCTGAAATTGCATCAACGTGCATTTCCAAAGTATCTTGACCATATTCTAATTGATAAGATTGAGAAATGGTTTCACGTGGTAATTTTTTAGGTTTACGTACTAATTCGAAAGGTAAGCCTAGTGCTAAGGCAACGGGTGCGCCAAAAATAAAACCACGAGATTCAGTTCCAAGCACTTTGGTAATTCCTTTGTTGCGATATTGTTCCACAATAAGATCTATTGTTGCTTTAAAAGCTGCTGGAACTTCTAAAAGGGTAGTAATATCGCGGAAGATAATGCCTTCTTTTGGATAGTTAGGAATTGATTTGATAGAAGATTTAATTAAATCAAGTTGTGTAGTCATAAATAATGCTCAAAAGTGCGGTAAAAAAAGAAACGTTTTTAGGGCAGTATCTTATCATAAAAAAATAAAAAGATAGGAAAATAAAAATCCCCAATAGGGGATTTTTATTTGGCGGAATTAGTGATGATTTTTATGTGTCATTTTCCATTCATTCACCTTTTCTAATAAGATTTTTCCCATTGGTGTAGGATCGCCTGTAAATAGTGTGTTAAGTCCATTATTTTTAATGATACTGCGTCTAAGCATTAGACGTTCTTCATGATTTTCAATTAAACGTAGTGCGCGTTCAATATATTCATCTGTAGTATTCGAAATTAACCATTCAGGTAATCCCAAGCGTTTAAATAATCCTTCATCAATATGCTCATGCACTTCTGGACCCGTTTGACATATACCCACTAGGCCTAAGGTAACCATATCAATAATGCCATTCGTATTACCAAATGGGAATGGATTAAGCATCATATCGCAATGATATAAAGTTGTAAGATATTGTTTGTAAGGCATATGAGGATATGTTGTTGCATCTTCTCCTAAATAGGATTTGATGAATTTAGTCACATACGGATGAGTTATCCCCACTGATTGACCTAATGAAAAGTGAAAATGTACTTTCACTTTGGCTCTATCACGAATTGCTTTTAAGGCTTTTAGAAAATAAGGATTTAATTTCATCGTCGTGGATGCGATACCAATATGTACTACTTCTGGATTTTCTATTAATCTGTACTCTACATTTTGTGGTGCTAGTACGGATGGTACATAAGGAAGCGCATCTTTTGGTAAACGTAATAGTTTTTCGCTAAAACAACTTTCTGAGCCAACATAGTCATCTTCTACAATTACATATTCAATAAAGTCTGAATGCGTTGTTGCTGGATGCCCTAATGCAATAGCTTGAATTGGTGCTAGACGAGTATTGCTCGCAAATATTGTTGTTAAGTCCATCCCGATACTTGGCATATAAAATACACAGGCTTCATTTTTTGAGCAAATATCTTTTAAGAACATTAATTTATTAAGCATAGAATTACCTTGTATTAAATGAAACTCATCAAATACATTTCGTCCGGCTTCATCTACGGTTTTATTGCCAACTCCAATTAGATGAAAATGTTCGCGAGCAGCAATCATTGAAGTTGAATGGGTTCTATAAATAGAATGACCAGCATTAAAATGTTCAAGTAATACAACCATAACAGGTTTGTCATTTTTGTGTTCAATACTTGAGGTGTGTCGGTCTTCCCAACCACATTGTAATAAATGTCGACGGATTACTTGATTTAATGCATTTTTAATCCAATGTTTATTCTCGGCTATATCATAACTGCAGTGCATATAGACATCATGAGATATTCCACTTGGTAAATTATTTAGATTTTTGAGTGTCGCTAATTTTTCAGGGAACCATTGTAGAACTAAACTTCTTTTAGAAAATGCCTGTTTTGTTCCAATAAAGCGTGGCGATTGTAATGCAACACAAAGAGATGAACATAAAATTGGATCGGCTTCCCATAAAGCATCCAAATTTAGTTTTACATTCGACTCAGGTAAATAAAGAATGCAAAATTTAATGAGGGTTGATTTTTTATCATCTAAAGTAATATCAAATGGATTAGTATTATTTGGATTACAGTTGTAATGTTTTAAAATATGATCGGTATTGATGAATGGAGATGATGCAAAAATCATCGTGATCCATCTCTGTAAGGTAAAGAAACGAGTTGATCCACTTTCAGAAATATTTAATTCAGGATCGATAAATAGATTAGTTATTGCTACGGCGATTCTGGTACAAAAATATGTAATCTTCTCTTGTTCTAATTCTTCATTTAATTGAGCTGGGTAATCAAACTCTATATTTCTAATATCACCAAAGTCAACATCAATTTGGGATAAGATACCTAATAGCTCAACGCATGCCGCTTCATAATTTTTTTCAGCTACATATTTTTCAAAACTAGAGAGATTTGGTTTTTTATTTGTATCGGACATAATCAACATCTTTTAGAATAATAAGGCGATAGGTTAATGTTATACATTTTAACGTATTTCATTAATATTCTATCAATTTATTATAAATGTAACATGATATTTATGAAAAAAAGAGCTGTTCCCTATAATGGAAAACCAGCTCTTTTGTTTGATTCAACTATTTTGAATTGAATTAAAACTTCTTAAATAGAAATTATTTTTTCTTTGCTTTTGCATTTGGAAGGTCAGTGATTGAGCCTTCAAATACTTCCGCAGCTAAACCAACAGACTCGTGTAAAGTTGGGTGAGCGTGGATAGTTAATGCAATATCTTCTGCGTCGCAACCCATCTCGATGGCAAGACCGATTTCACCTAATAATTCACCACCGTTAGAACCGACGATTGCACCGCCAAGCACACGATGAGTATCTTTATCAAAGATTAACTTCGTCATACCTTCAGAACATTCAGAAGCAATAGCGCGGCCTGATGCTGCCCAAGGGAATTTAGCGACTTCGTAATTTAAACCTTCTTGTTTACATTCTTTCTCAGTTTTACCTACCCAAGCCACTTCTGGTTCGGTATAAGCGATTGATGGAATAACTTTAGGATCGAAGTAGTGTTTTTGTCCCGCAATGATTTCTGCAGCAACGTGGCCTTCATGAACACCTTTGTGCGCTAACATTGGTTGACCAACAATATCGCCGATTGCAAAGATATGCGGCACATTAGTGCGCATTTGTTTATCAACATGAATGAAACCACGATCATCAACTTCAACGCCTGCTTTACCTGCATCGATCAATTTGCCATTTGGTACACGACCGATAGCGACAAGCACCGCATCATAACGTTTGGTGTCATTGCATGCTTTGCCTTCCATTGAAACGTAGATACCATCATCTTTTGCTTCAACAGCAGTCACTTTGGTTTCAAGCATTAACTTGAATTTTTTCTCGATTTGTTTGGTGTAAATTGCAACAACATCTTTATCCGCTGCTGGGATAACTTGGTCGAACATTTCCACAACTTCAATTTCTGAACCTAATGCGTGGTAAACCGTACCCATTTCTAAACCGATGATACCGCCACCCATAATGAGAAGTTTTTTAGGTACTTCTTTTAATTTAAGCGCATCAGTTGAGTTCCAAATACGTGGATCTTCATGTGGAATAAATGGTAATTCAATTGGGCGAGAACCTGCTGCAATAATAGCATTATCAAATTTGATTGTAGTTGGATGTCCATCACGGTCACGCGCGACCAAAGTATTAGGATCTGTAAATGCAGCTAAGCCTTCAACAACAGTGACTTTACGCGCTTTTGCCATACCCGCTAAACCACCAGTTAATTTAGCGACAACCGCTTCTTTACCTGCACGAACTTCATCTAAATCAATTCTTGGCTCACCAAAGTAAACACCATTTTTACTAGCGTGTTTTGCTTCTTCAATCACTTTTGCTACGTGCAATAATGCTTTAGATGGGATACAACCTACATTTAAACATACCCCACCAAGAGTTGAATAACGTTCAACTAATACAGTTTCTAAGCCTAAATCCGCACAACGGAACGCCGCGGAATAACCTGCTGGGCCAGCACCAAGTACGACGACTTGGGTTTTAATTTCTTTACTCATTTTTACCTCGTAAAAACGTTCAAAATATTGACCGCACTTTTTGCGATCATAATGGATTTGCTAAAACGCCCTTTCTTCTAATTAGAAGAAAGGGGCGTTATTACATAATCAAACGGCGTAAATCTGCTAATACAGCACCGATATAGCTGATGAATCGTGCACCATCTGCACCATCAATGACTCGGTGGTCAAATGATAATGACATTGGAAGAATTAAGCGTGGCGCAAATTCTTTACCATTCCATACTGGTTCCATCGATGATTTAGACACACCAAGGATGGCAACTTCTGGCGCGTTTACGATTGGTGCAAAGTGAGTTGTACCAATGCCGCCAAGGCTTGAAATAGTGAAACAGCCACCTTGCATATCAGATGCAGTCAATTTGCCTTCACGTGCTTTTTTCGATACTTCCATTAATTCACGTGAAAGTTCGATAATGCCTTTTTTGTTGACGTTCTTGAATACAGGCACTACTAAGCCGTTTGGTGTATCTACTGCGACACCGATGTTAATATATTTTTTCAGGATTAAGCGTTGAGCATCTTCGGTAATTGAGCTGTTGAAACGTGGATACGCTTCTAATGCTTTTGCCACCGCTTTCATAATGAACACAACTGGCGTGATTTTTACGCCGAGTTTTTGTTTTTCTGCTAACGCATTTTGTTCTTTACGGAATGCTTCTAAATCCGTGATATCTGCTTTATCGAAGTGAGTAACATGTGGAATCATGACCCAGTTACGATGTAAGTTAGCGCCTGAAATTTTATTGATACGGCTTAATTCGACTTCTTCTACTTCACCGAATTTACTGAAATCAACTTTTGGCCATGGTAATAAGTCTAAGCCAGCGCCATTCGCTACGCCATTGCCGGCAGCTTGTGCTGTTGCACCGCTTTCATAAGCTTTAACTGCTGTTTTCACATAAGCTTCGATATCTTCTTTAACGATACGACCTTTACGACCTGTACCTTTTACTTTATCTAAGTTTACGCCAAATTCACGTGCTAAACGACGAATAACTGGAGTAGCATGCGCATAGCCAGCACTTGCCACCACTTGCTCTTGGCTTAAGCCAGATACATTGCCAGATTGAGCAGGCTGTGCAGTCGGAGCTGGCGATGCAACTTGTGGCGCTGGAGCAGATGTTGCCTCAGCTGACGCTGCACCTGCTATTTCAAAGCGCATAATTAATGAACCAGTCGATACTTTATCACCTGATTTCACGAGAATTTCTTTCACGACACCGCCGAATGGAGCAGGAACTTCCATTGACGCTTTATCACCTTCAACGGTAATTAATGATTGATCTTCTGAAACGGTATCACCAACGGCAACCATGATTTCAGTCACATTGACTTCATCACCACCAATATCTGGCACATTCACATCTTTAATTGCAGATGTTGAGGCAGCTACAGGCGCAGCTGTTTGAGCTGGTGCAACCGCAGCAGCTGATGCCGTTTCAAATTTCATGATGAGTTTGCCAGTTGAAACTTTATCACCGACATTAATTAAAATTTCTTTTACTACACCTGCGATTGGTGCTGGAACTTCCATTGACGCTTTATCGCCTTCAACATTGATGATTGATTGATCAATTTCAACACTATCACCTACTTTAACCATAATTTCAGTAACGTTTACTTCATCAGAACCGATGTCTGGTACGTTTACTTCAATAACAGCCGACGCAGTTGGCGCAGTAGCGGCTACTGGGGCAGCAGGTGCTTCAGCCGCTGGTGCAGTGCCTGCAGCTTCTAAAACGAGCATTGGGGTGCCCGTTGTGACTTTATCGCCCACTTTGACTAAAACCTCTTTAACAACACCCGCTTCTGGTGCAGGCACTTCCATTGAAGCTTTATCGCCTTCAACGTTAATGATAGATTGATCAACAGAAATGGTATCACCTACGTTTACCATGACTTCTGTTACTGTAACTTCATCACTACCGATATCAGGAATTTGAATTTGTTTTGACATTTTTTGTTCCTTTTAAAGTGCGGTCATAAAACACGATGTTTTTTGACCGCAGTTTTCATCAATTACGCGTAAAGCGGATTGATACGATCTACATTCAAACCGAATTTTGCAATCGCATCTGCAACAACTTGGTTAGATGCTGTACCTTCTTTCGCTAATTGAGAAAGTGCAGCAACCACAACATAACGTGCATCAACTTCGAAGTGTTCACGTAAGTTTGCACGGCTGTCTGAACGACCGAAACCATCTGTACCTAATACATGATAATGACGACTTGGTACGAATGCACGGATTTGATCTGCGTATGCTTTAACATAGTCAGTTGAAGCAACGGTTGGTAAATCAGCTAATACTTGAGCAACGTATGGCACGCGTTGTGTCTCTGTTGGGTGTAATAAATTCCAACGTGCCGCATCATGACCTTCACGGGCTAATTCATTGAATGAAGGTGCAGAGAATACATCTGAGGTGACACCATAATCTTTTGCAAGAATTTGTGCCGCTTCACGAACGTGACGCATGATAGCACCAGAACCTAACAATTGAACGTGGCCTTTGCCTTTTTTACCTTCTACTGTTTCAAATTTATATAAACCTTTGCGGATACCTTCTTCCGCACCAGCAGGCATAGCAGGTTGATCCATGACTTCATTTAATGTTGTCATGTAATAGAATACATCTTCTTGTTTTTCGCCATACATACGGTTAATACCGTCTTGCATAATTACAGCGACTTCAAATGCAAATGATGGGTCGTAAGTGACACAGTTCGGAATAATACCTGCTTGAATATGGCTATGGCCATCTTCGTGTTGTAAACCTTCACCGTTCAGAGTTGTACGACCAGAAGTACCACCCACCATGAAACCACGAGCTAATTGGTCACCAGCCGCCCACATCATATCGCCCACACGTTGGAAACCAAACATTGAGTAATAGATGAAGAATGGAATCATTGGTTGGTTATTGACAGAGTACGAGTTTGCTGCCGCTAACCAAGATGCGGTTGCACCTAATTCATTGATACCTTCTTGTAGCACTTGACCATCTTTTGCTTCGCGGTAGTAAGCCACTAAATCACGATCTGAAGGAACATAGTTTTGACCATGTGGGTTATAAATACCCACTTGACGGAATAAACCTTCCATACCAAAAGTACGTGCTTCATCCGCAATCATTGGAACGATAGTTTTACCAATGTTTTTATCTTTTAATAAGATGTTTAATGCACGAGTAAACGCCATAGTGGTTGAAATACCACGAGGTTGTTCTTCTAATAATGCTTTAAATTCCTCTAATGCAGGAACTTTATATTCAACATCAAATTTAGTGCGACGAGCAGGAACATAGCCGTTTAATGCTTTACGGTGACCATGTAAATATTCGTATTCAGGTGTGCCTTCAGCAAATTTAATGTATTCTAATTTTTCTACTTGCTCATCAGTCAATGGTAAGTCGAAGTAGTCACGGAAACCTTTAAGGCTTTCGTAAGACATTTTTTTAGATTGATGAGCGGTGTTTTTACTTTCCGCTTCAGGAATTTTATAACCTTTAACTTGATGCGCTAAAATCACAACTGGTTTCGTTGCATTTTGTGCTTTTGCATAGGCTGCATATAATTTTTCGCTATCGTGTGCACCACGGCGTAATGCCCAAATTTCATCATCAGTCATATCTGCAACTAATGCAGCGGTTTCTGGATAACGACCGAAGAAGTGTTCACGAACATAAGCACCGTCTTTAGATTTAAAGGTTAAATAATCACCATCAACCACTTCCATCATTAACTGAGTTAATTTACCTGAAGTATCTTTCGCGAATAATTTATCCCAATCGCTGCCCCATAAAACTTTAATTACTTCCCAGCCTGCACCAGTAAATAATCCTTCTAATTCTTGAACGATTTTACCGTTACCATTCACAGGGCCATCTAAACGTTGTAAGTTACAGCTGATAGTGAAGATTAAGTTATCTAATTTTTCACGAGCCGCAAAAGTTAATGCACCTTTAGACTCAATTTCATCCATTTCACCATCGCCTAAGAATGCATAGACTTTTTGATCTTTGGTATCTTTTAAGCCACGGTTATCTAAGTATTTTAAGAAACGCGCTTGGTAGATGGCATTTACAGGGCCTAAACCCATAGACACAGTAGAGAATTGCCAGAATTCAGGCATTAATTTAGGGTGTGGATATGAAGATAAACCATCGGTAAAGGCTTCTTGACGGAAGTTATCCATTTGTTCTTCAGTTAAACGACCTTCTAAGAATGCACGCGCATACATACCTGGTGCAGCATGGCCTTGGAAGAAAATTAAGTCGCCACCGTTTTTTTCTGTCGCTGCTTTGAAGAAATGGTTATAGCAAACTTCATACATAGTTGCAGCAGATTGGAAAGTTGAGATATGGCCACCTAAGTCAAGATCTTTCTTCTGACTACGCAATACCATAGCAATAGCATTCCAACGCACAGCAGAACGAATACGACGCTCAATAGCATGATCACCAGGGTAAGCAGGTTGTTCAGAAGCTGGAATAGTGTTGACATAATCGGTCGTTACACCTGTAGGTAATGAAACACCGTTGGTGCGTGCTTGGCCGATAACTTGCTCAATAATATATTGTGCACGCTCTACGCCTTCTTCACGAATCAAAGAATCTAATGATTGTAACCAATCTTGAGTTTCGATTGGATCAACGTCATTTTTTAAAATCTCAGACATAGGTTTTCCTTATCTGTTAATTAAGTGAACATTAGTTTAGTCAGCACTAAACACGAATATCAGAAATGCTTGCCTTTTTACAAACATTTAACAAATCTTGCAAATTTTAGAAGATTTTTTGAGATAAAGATAGTAAATTTTCATCAAATATCCCTGTTGAGTGCTGTGTTAATCGGTAATCTTTTGAAAGTGCGGTAATTTTTTCTCGCCTTTTGTAAAGCCTATTAAAATCATAAGTAAAACATTGCATTCTGTAGGGCTTTGCTTTAAAGTTTTCAAACTTTTTTCAAAAAGGAATCAATCATGCATATAACGACTCGAACGCTCACTCAACATAAACGTATTGCACTTGTGGCTCATGATAGCTGCAAAAAAAATTTACTGAATTGGACGCAAAAACACAAAGATGCTCTAGCTCCTCATATACTTTATGCGACTGGTACAACAGGGCATATTTTAGAACGAGAAACAGGTTTAAGCATTCAATCTTTATTAAGTGGTCCGATGGGCGGCGACCAACAACTTGGTGGATTAATCGCAGAAAAGAAAATCGACATGATGATCTTCTTTTGGGATCCAATGAATGCCGCACCACATGATCCCGATGTGAAAGCCCTCATGCGTATTGCAACAGTGTGGAATATCCCTGTTGCGATTAATCAAAGCTCCGCAGATTTTATGTTAACTTCAGTTTTATTTGAACAAGATGTGGAAATTGAAGTGCCAGATTATGAAGGGTATTTAAAAGAGCGTTTAGCTTAAAAAGATAAAGAATATTTACCGCACTTCATCGTGAAACAGGGCGATAATTTATCGCCCTGTTTTAGCTATCTCCCAAATCCCCCCATTACAAGCATGAAGAGGATCATTTTCAACTGTTCTTCTGGTATTGCTTTGCCGTTTAGTTTCAATTCGTTATTCTCTAAAGCAAGTGTTAATGTGACGGTTTTGTCCGTGTTTACGATAATGCCATTCACTTCACCTTCGGTAACTAATTCATTCAATCGGTGAACTAAATCTTGCTTTTGGTTTTCTGGTACAAATTTAGATAACAAGGAAATCGCAGTTTCTTTGTTCACATCAAAATTGATCGAAAAATCTTTGAATTGTTTGTATAAGCCGCTGCGCATTAAATCAAATTTAGGATTTGGCACTAAAGCAATGTTCAGATCTAATGCCACTTTGCCTTTTTCATCAGAAATAGAAAGAGGGGCTAATTTAATTTGAGGCTGATTATTCGCAATGACCATGCCTGCTTGTTGTAATTTTTGCACCAATGGTTTAGGTAACGGCATATCTGAATCAGCCTTGCCTATTGCTACTAAAATATTTAAAAGTTCTTGTAATGCGTTGCCATCAATATGGTTGAATTCTACATTGTTGGTCACTTTACCTAAGTTGTTACCGTTAATATTTAATTCATCCAGATTTGTTTTATTGATGATATTTACTGTATCACCCTCAACTTGTGTAGTTAAATTTCCTTGGCTGTTTTTCTGAATAAGAGAGAGTCTTTCGCCAGTCTCTGCAGATTCGGTATTTTGCTCAAAATAGCCTATTTTACTATTGATATTTCCACTATAAATAAATGGCCATTTTGTGCTTTGTAGTGAGCCTTGTACGACAAGATCTTTTATTTTAATTGATGAAGCCGTTGAAACTGCATGATTTGGGTCATTTGAATTAAATGCATCTACGGATAGCGTATAATTGCTCGGTTCATTTTTGTCTAAATCAACATTTAAGACGACATTTGACCAATCAAAATCAGCCTTAGATTGATCGTTGTGATATTGCCCCGATGCAAGTTTCAATTCCGCATTACCGCTTAATGAATAATTCATTGCGACATTTAGTTGTAACGGTTTCTCTGATTTTGTGATATCAAAGAATAGCTGAGTTGTTGCATTTTTTCCTAACAAGGTTTGGCTTGAAAAAATGGTTGGAACGAAATTCAGTTTCGCCACACGATCAAGCGGCAAAGGCCCGTGATAAAGTGTTGATGATAAAGGAATAATGATCGTTTCATTTGCCTTGTGGATTTCTATTTGATCTTGAATATGAGATGCAAATAATCCTCTATCAAATTTTATATTTTTATAAAAAATTTTACTTTCTTCTAATACATCGGTTTTGGTAAATAGTTGAGTTAACTGTTTTAGTTGATGTAAATATTCTTCTTCGGCTTTTTTCCCTGTAAACCATGCACCTGTACACCAAACGGCAGCAAGAGCAACGACTACGCCTGCAGCAATTTTTGATTTTTTCATTTATTTCTTTCCTGTTTTAAAGTAAAAATTTTCGCCAAATTTATCACAAATCCCTTTTTCTTGCCTGAAAATTTTTGTTTTCCCCTTGAAGTTCATCATTTGAGACTTATCTTGAAAACAAGAACGGAAATCACCGCACTTTAAGAAATAAAAAATTTTTAAAATTTTCTCTTGAAATGCGAAAGAATATCCACATCTTAAAACTCGTAATAAATTACCCCGAATTTTAAAATTTTTACTAGGAGTACAAAATGGGAAAAATTATTGGTATTGACTTAGGTACAACAAACTCTTGTGTAGCAGTAATGGACGGCGACAAAGCTCGCGTAATTGAAAATGCAGAAGGTGCACGTACAACCCCTTCAATTATTGCTTATACAGATAATGAAACTTTAGTTGGTCAGCCAGCAAAACGTCAAGCAATCACTAACCCGAAAAATACATTGTTTGCGATTAAACGTTTAATTGGTCGACGTTTTGAAAGCGAAGAAGTTCAACGCGATATTAAGATTATGCCTTTCGAAATTACTCGTGCTGACAATGGTGATGCTTGGGTAAACGTAAAAGGTGATAAATTAGCACCACCGCAAATCTCTGCTGAAGTATTGAAGAAAATGAAAAAAACTGCAGAAGATTTCTTGGGTGAATCTGTAACAGAAGCGGTAATTACTGTTCCAGCATACTTTAACGATGCACAACGTCAAGCAACTATTGATGCGGGTAAAATCGCAGGTTTAGATGTTAAACGTATCATCAATGAACCAACAGCGGCTGCGTTAGCGTTCGGTTTAGGTTCAAGCAAAGAGAACCAAGTGATCGCTGTTTACGACTTAGGTGGTGGTACATTCGATATTTCAATCATCGAAATTGATAACTTTGATGGCGAACAAACTTTCGAAGTATTGGCAACAGGTGGTAACACTCACTTAGGTGGTGAAGACTTCGATAACCGTGTAATTGATTACATTATTGATGAGTTCAAAAAAGAACAAAACATCGATTTACGTAATGACCCAATGGCATTACAACGCGTAAAAGAAGCAGCAGAGAAAGCAAAAATTGAACTTTCATCAGCGCAATCTACTGAAGTAAACTTACCTTACATCACTGCAGATGCGACAGGCCCTAAACACTTAGCATTAAATATCACTCGTGCAAAATTAGAAGCATTAGTAGAAGATTTAGTGGCAAGCTCAATTGAGTCTTTGAAAGATGTATTAAAAGATGCAGGTAAAAGCGTGAGTGAAATTCACGATATTATTCTTGTGGGTGGCCAAACTCGTATGCCACTTGTACAACAAAAAGTTGCAGAGTTCTTTGGTAAGGAAGCTCGTAAAGATGTTAACCCTGATGAAGCGGTGGCAATCGGTGCAGCAGTTCAAGGTGGTGTATTAAAAGGTGATGTGAAAGACGTTCTTTTATTAGACGTTACTCCGTTATCACTTGGTATCGAAACCATGGGCGGTGTGATGACCACTTTAATTGAGAAAAATACCACGATTCCAACTAAAAAATCGCAAGTATTCTCAACAGCAGAAGATAACCAAAGTGCGGTAACCATTCACGTTCTTCAAGGTGAGCGTAAACGTGCGGCAGACAATAAATCTTTAGGTCAATTCAACCTAGAAGGTATTAATCCTGCACCGCGTGGTATGCCACAAATCGAAGTAACATTTGATATCGATGCGAACGGCGTAATCAACGTATCTGCGAAAGATAAAAACACAGGTAAAGAGCAACAAATCCGCATTCAAGCATCTTCAGGTTTATCTGATGAAGAAATCCAACAAATGGTTCGTGATGCAGAAGCAAACGCAGATGCAGACCGTAAATTTGAAGAGCTAGTTCAAGCGCGTAACCAAGCAGATGGTATCGCACACGCAACTCGCAAACAAATTACCGAAGCAGGTGATGCGTTAGCTGCTTCAGACAAAGAGAAAATTGAAGCAGCAGTAAGCGAACTTGAAACTGCAGCAAAAGGCGAAGACAAGGCAGAGATCGAAGCGAAAATTGAAGCGGTAATTAAAGCCTCTGAACCATTAATGCAAGCAGCTCAAGCAAAAGCTCAACAAGCTGGTGGCGAGCAACCACAACAATCATCAGCAAAAGATGATGGCGTGGTAGATGCTGAATTTGAAGAAGTGAAAGATAATAAATAATTCACCGCTCTTCTTAGCATAAACAAAGGGCGTGGAAACACGCCCTTTTGGTGTATATAAGAAGTCCCCTCTTTAGAAAAGAGGGTTAGGGGAGATTTGATAGCGATATCAAATTTTCTTATGAGCTAAATTTACTTCTGCCAAATCTCCCCCCCGCCCCTCTTTGCTAAAGAGAGGCGTATGTTACAAGCGGTCAAATTTACCCAGAATTTTGTAAATTTAAGGAATAGTTATGCCACTTACACTTTATCCACTTGCTACAATTCGTACGCATAACACAAAGGAAAATCCCGCAGAAAAGATTGGACAGCTTTGGCAGAATAATTTTGTAAAATTGCCTCAAAATGAGCCTTATTATGGTGTTTATCTGAATTACGAATCGGATTTTACGGGCTATTATGATGTTGCTGTTGCTCAAGAAAGTAAACCTGAAGGCAGTTTTTCAACCATTGAAATTGAAGATCTGACTTGGTATGAAATCTTCCCCACGACTTATGAATCAGTAGTTCAAACGTGGCAACGCATTTGGAATAAAGAAAAGCAAGGCTTATTAAAACGTGCTTATAAAGTGGATTTTGAGAAATATTATCCAAATGGAAAAGTGGATATTTACATTTCAATTTGCCCACATTGCTAAAAATAGCGAATGTAAGCGGTCAGAAATGACAAAATATTTGCAAATAAAAATACGGAAACACTATGGCAAAAAAAGATTACTACGAAGTCCTTGGCTTACAAAAAGGGGCGAGTGAGAACGACATTAAACGTGCGTATAAACGTTTAGCGTCTAAACATCACCCCGATAAAAACCAAGGTAGCAAAGAAGCAGAAGAAAAATTCAAAGAAATTAATGAAGCTTATGAAGTATTAGGCGACGATCAAAAACGCGCAGCCTACGATCAATATGGTCACGCAGCCTTTGAACAAGGTGGTGGCGCAGGTGGTTTCGGTGGTGGCTTTAGTGGTGCTGATTTCGGCGATATGTTCGGCGATATTTTTGGCGATATTTTCGGCGGTGGTGGACGTGGTCGTCAGCGTGTTGTTCGTGGCGAAGACTTACGTTATGACTTAGAAATTACTTTAGAAGAAGCCGTAAAAGGTACAACCAAAGATATTCAAATCAATACTCTTGCGCATTGTGATAGCTGTGGTGGCTCTGGGGCTGAAAAAGGTTCTAAAGTGGAAACTTGTCCACATTGTCACGGTTCGGGTCGAATTCGTCGTCAACAAGGTTTCTTTGTATCTGAAAGTATTTGTCCAACTTGTCATGGTAGCGGTAAGAAAATTGAAAAACCTTGTCGCAGCTGTCATGGCGAAGGGCGAGTTCATAAGAAAGAAAATCTTTCAGTAAAAATTCCTGCAGGCGTAGATACGGGCAACCAACTTCGTTTAGCTGGCAAAGGTGCAGCGGGCGAAAATGGCGCGCCAGCTGGAGACTTATATGTTGTGATTCACGTGAGAGAACATAACATTTTTGAACGTGATGGTAATAACTTATATTGCGAAGTACCGATTAGTTTTGCTACTGCAGCCCTTGGCGGTGAAATTGAAGTGCCGACCTTAGATGGCAGAGTGAAGCTTAAAATCCCAGCTGAAACGCAAACTGGAAAATTATTCCGCATGCGAGGCAAAGGTGTCGCCTCTACACGTAGTGGTTATGCGGGTGATTTAATTTGCCGTATTGTGGTAGAAACGCCCGTTAATTTAACCAGCGAGCAAAAAGAATTACTTCAAAAACTTGAGGAAAGTTTACAAGGTAAAGATTTAAGTAAACATGCACCAAAATCTTCAGGATTTTTGGACGGTGTGAAAAAATTCTTTGATAATTTGGGTAAATCTGACAAATAAAGATAATGAAAAAGTCCGCATTTCGCGGACTTTTTTTATATGCAAATAATCTCTTCTAAAAATTACCGCACTTTGGATTTTATTTGCGAACGGTGTATTCGCCTTCACACACCCATTTATAACTAGTTAATGCTTCTAATCCCATAGGGCCTCGAGCGTGGAGTTTTTGGGTACTCACGGCAACTTCTGCGCCTAATCCAAATTGTCCGCCGTCAGTAAAGCGTGTGCTTGCATTCACATAAACGGCGGCGGCATCGACTTGATTAATAAATTGACGGGCTAGATTTTGTGAGGAAGTTAAAATACTTTCAGAATGTTGCGTACCATATTGGCGGATATGCTCAATAGCGGCATGAACATCTTCCACAACAACGACATTCAAATCCAATGATCCCCATTCTTCACGCAATTCTTTTTCTGTCACTTCGCAGACATTCGCACCCGCTTGTTTCAATATATTAAGTGCGGTGGATTTTGCATGATATTTTACGTTTTTAGCGGAAAGGTGAGAGACGAGTTTTGGTAAAAATTCTTCAGCAATAGAACGCTGAACTAACAACGTCTCCAATGTGTTACAGGTGCTTGGACGTTGGGTTTTAGCGTTATCAATAACAAAAATCGCTTTATTTTGATCCGCACTTTCTTCAACGAAAGTATGGCAAACACCCACGCCACCCACAATAACAGGAATAGTCGAATGTTGTTTACACAATTCATGTAAACCCGCTCCACCACGAGGAATAACCATATCTACATAGCGATCTAGTTTTAATAATTGCATAACGAGTTCACGGTTTGGATCAGTAATGGCTTGCACTGCGAATTTTGGTAAGCCGGCTTGCTGCAAAGCATTTTGCACAACTTCGATTAAGATCTTGTTAGAAAACTGTGTTTCCTTACCGCCGCGTAAAATCACTGCATTACCGGTTTTAAGGCAAAGACTTGCCACATCAATGGTCACATTTGGGCGAGCCTCATAAATTGTGCCAATGACGCCGAGCGGAGTGCGTACGCGTTCGATTTTAAGTCCGCTATCCAATGTACCGCCGTCTATGATTTTCCCTACGGGATCTGAAAGTGAAATAACATGGCGTACATCATCAGCAATGCCTTGCAAACGTTCTTGTGTGAGCAGTAGGCGATCAATTAAGGCATCAGACAATCCATTTTGTTTGGCAAGTTCAATATCTTTTGCGTTTTCGGCTAAGATAAGCGGTGCTTGTTGTTCGAGTTGTTCTGCAATAATGGATAATGCACGATTTTTTTCAGCAGTGGTGAGTTGAGCTAAGATAAATGCAGCATCTTTGGCTTGTTTACCCATTTGTTCTAACATAGTTATTTCCTTTATTGTATTTATTTCTTTTTATTTGGCAGCTTATCTTGTTCTTCCGATGTGAGTTCTTGGTAATTAAACACCGGCAAACCCCATTCAAAATGAATGGCTAAAAGGCGTAAAGTAAAGCTACTAATAAGTGTGAGTAATACGGCAAGCGTATGTTCTACTTGAAGTGTGCTTAATGCGTAATAAGTTAGCGTGGCAAATAGCGCAATACTGGCGTAGAGTTCTTTTTGGAACACGAGAGGAATTCGATTGCATAGCATATCGCGTAGAACCCCGCCAAAGGCCCCTGTAATACAGCCTGCAATGCTTACAATGGTGAGGCCATGTCCCATATCCATCGCAATTTGTGCGCCAATAATGGAATACACCACTAATCCCATCGCATCAAGCACCAAGAAAATAGTGCGAAAGTAGCGCATAAAATGATTAATGAATGGCGCAACATATACGGTAATCACCGCAGCACTTGCCACCATTAAAAAATATTCCGGGTGCTTAACCCAGCCAAGAGGGTAATGCCCGAGTAGTACATCACGCACAGAGCCGCCGCCAATGGCAGTGACGGACGCGATAATTATCACGCCAAAAATATCCATTTTTTCACGACCAGCCGCAAGTGCACCTGTCATTCCTTCAGCGGTGATACCGATGATATATAAAATACTAAGTAACATTCATGTACCTAAGTGCGGTTATAATTGGTTTCATTCTACTTTAAAATTTAATGAATTTTTAGCATAATGGCGCATTATTTTTTCAGACGTCAAAATTATGTCAGAACAATCTTCTAAATATATCGCGGCATTGCTTGCGGTATTATCGATCTCAATGGTGCTTGGCATCGATCTATTTATTTTTTCTTTGCAATCTGAAAAGCAAACAATGCCTCATTTAGGTGTAGGTGTGTTGGTTGCACAGCTAATTTCGTTGTTGGTGTTTTATCGTGGCGAAATTTGCCCAGGACAACGTGGTCGTTTAATCAAAGTTAATCTGACTTTTGCTATTTATTGGGCGGTGTGGTTGGTGATAAGTCTATTACAGAATAATCACACGCTTACTAATGTGATGAGCGTATGTGGTCTTTCTGTCGTGTATTTTATTTGGAAACAACCAAAAACTGAAAAAATCCGTAACAGCTTTTTATTGATGGCTGCATTAATTGCGGGTTTAGGTTGCTTGAGTTATTTAATGATTTTTACCGTGCTTCCTGCGAGTGATTTTGCTGGATATAACCCGTTTGCACCGATTTTATCTGGAGTGATTTTGGCAAATCTTGCGCTTGTTATTGCACGAAATCGTTTACAAGGTTTTATTGCATTGTTGCCCTTAGCCATGATTATATTGCTGTCCTTAAATGCTTTGGCAATGTTCTTATTTTTACTTTTAAATGGCATGGAAAGTGTGGTTAATTCTGACAGTATTTTCGCTTACATCATTTATTTTGTTTGCCATTTTGTTATTGCAGCTATTCTGATTCTGCATAGTTTCCAAAAGTGGAAATTATCTGCCAATAGTTTATTTATCCTATTATTTATTGCGGTTTGCTTGCCGTTATGGATGCTCTTCGCTTAATGGAAAAGCAAAATAATATTGCCTCTTTGATGTTGGTGGTAGGCTGTATTTTATTTGGCTTAGGTAGTTTGATTGTTAAGTTTGTGCCTGTCTGTGCTTATGCAATTGCTTTTTGGCGATTATTAATTGCATCGGGCATTTTCTATTTTTTAATGAAACTAAAACGCCAACATTTTCCAAAAAGTAAAAAAGCCTTATTTTTTGCCGCACTTTCAGGGGGATTTTTAGCGTTTGATCTTGCCTTTTGGCATGAAAGTATTTACGCCGTAGGTCCTGGCATTTCTACCTTATTAAATAGCTTGCAAATTTTTTGTTTGGCAGCCATTGGTTTTGTCTTTTTTGCAGAACGTCAAAGTAAACTACAAATACTCAGCTTGTTTTTAGCTGTGCTTGGTGTCGCGTTAATTTCCGTCGAAGAATTACAGCATAATATTGACGGCATTTATGGCATCGTGATTGGTTTAATTTCAGCGGTAATGTTGGCTGGTTCTATGGTGATGGTGAAAAAAGTTCATCAAGAAGAGCAAACGGCATTATTTCCATTGATGTTAATTATCAGTTTGACAGGTGCTTTAGTGCTGCTTGTCCCATCTTTCAAACAATCTTTATCCAACAACATGGCAGGATTGGGGATTAGTCGTCATTTACGGTGCAGTAATGCAGTGCATTGCTTGGAGCATGATTGCTTATTCAATCCCTTTGCTTTCTCTAAGTGTTACTGGATTATTGTTACTCACGGAGCCAGTAGCTGCATTGTTGATTGATTATTTCTATTTGGATAAAGCGATTAATCTTTGGCAATGGCTTGGTGCATTGCTCACTTTATTTGCGATTTATTTAGGATCGAAACGTTAGAAATTAATGTTCCCTCACTAATATTGAGGGAACAATGATGAATTGTGATCTTATTTTCTCTCAGATTTTTTAAGATTTCGGCTAGTTAGAAAGTAATACGCCAACACGGAAATCGCAACACATGCCCCCATAGTAAAGAGCATTGGTGCGGCAGTATCCATCTTCATTGACGCGACTAAACTTCCCATAATTGCACCCACTGCAAAACGTACGCTACCAATCAAAGAATTTGCTGTTCCTGCCATTTGAGGACATCTTTCTAAAGCTGATGCCATTGAATTTGATGAAATCACCGGGTTTGGACCGACGAAAAAGGCAACGCCAATTGCCATTGGCCAAAAACCGAGATCTAAAATTGCGGTCAAAATTAGCCACATTCCAGAAAGGAATTGAATTGCGAGGGCTATCCGTAACATTGTTTCTGCGCCCACTTTAGTGACAAATCGGCTATTTAAAAAAGAGGCAAAGATCATCGTAACGATATTCATCATGAAGAAGTAACCGAACTGGTCGACGGGAACCCCATAAATGCCGATATAGACAATTGATCCTGCAGTCACAAAAGCAAATAACCCACCAAAACCAAAGGATGCGGCAAACATATAGCCGAGCACTTCTTTTTGCTTCCAAAGCAGAAGGAAATTGCGAGCGATAATATTTAAGCGCAGCGGAATACGATTTTCTTTTTTATGGGTTTCTGGAATGATGAAAAAGACCAATGCAGCGGCTGATAATCCCACAAGCGAAATAACGTAAAAAATCGCATGCCAATGGAAAAATTTAACGATGTAACCACCAATAATTGGCGCAACTAAAGGGGCAAGCATAAATACTAACGTGATGGTGGACATCACTTTGGATAGCTGATCTTTACTAAATAAATCACGTAATAATGCGCCAGAAAGTACAACAGGTGCGGCACCAAAGAAACCTTGCACAAAACGAAGAGCGGTGAAATTTCCGACTGAATTTATTTCGGTGAGTACTAAAGCTGTTAATGCGCCCACAATGACACCGAGTAAAATGATCGGTTTTCGTCCGAAACTATCACCAAAAGGCCCCCAGAAAAGCTGACCAAACGCCATGCCATAAGCAAAAGAAGTGAGCGTGTGTTGTACTTGTTCTGGACTCACGCCGAGATCTTTCGCAATTTCTAAAAAAGACGGCAAATACATATCCACGCCAAAAGGCGGTAGCATGGAGAGAATACCGAGGGTAAGAATAAAGATAAAAGTAGATTTTTGTTGATTCATATTATTTTACTAACTTTTCAATTTCACTTTGAGTTAATGGGCGGTATTCGCCTTCTTCTAAGGATTCATCTAACACAACATCCCCAATTTTCCAGCGATGTAACCCAACAACTTTATTCCCAAGTGCGGCAAACATACGTTTTACTTGATGATAGCGACCTTCAGAAATGGTCAGATTCACATTGTAATCATCTAAGATTTCTAATTTTGCTGGTTTAGTGGGCTCTTTTTCTCCGCGTAATAAAATGCCTTCCGCACAAGCCGCAGCATAATTTTCTTCTACGGGATCAGCTAATGTCACCAAATAGGTTTTTTCACAATGATGTTTTGGCGAAGTGATGCGATGTGACCATTGTCCATCATCCGTAAGCAATACGAGACCTGTCGTATCCACATCTAAGCGACCCGCGCTATGTAGTTTTCCAGCCAAAGGGTAATCGAAAAATTGATAAATTGTTGGATAGTTGCCGTCATCATTAGAACAAACACAGCCTTGTGGTTTATTCAACATAAAATACTGGCCTTCTTCGACCCAAGTTAATAATTCATCTTCAAAATAAATTTCGTCTTCTTGTGAAATTTGTACTGAGCCACTTTTGACAATTTCACCGTTGATTTTTACCGCACTTTGGCGGATCGCTTTTGTTGCTTGAGAACGAGTTAATCCCATATTTTCAGCAATAAATTTATCTAATCTCATTATGTTTTCTCTTGTTAAAATTCGCTAGGCATTGTACAGGTTTTTGCTTTTAGAACGAAACAAAAAAGGCTGCAATGCAGCCTTTATCTATTAAGCTTGGTTAAACCACTTCACGTAATCGAATTGATCGTAATATTTTTTCCCATTCCAGCCAGAAAATTCAAAAATATCGCCCACCTGATTTTGCTTCTCGAAGCCTTTTATATAATAAGCCGATGTAAAAGCAGGACAGGGCTTGTGAGTAAAAATCACTTTATTTTTGAAAGGGAGTTGATCAAAAAGTTGAATGTCTTTTTCGGTTACACCATCTCGATCTGTCATCATAATAAAAAGATTATCGAAATTCATTCGTGACGTGCGAAGTTGCCATTTTTCATTGGCTTCTTGCTCACTGTGATAGTGCATAAAATGAATTTCAAGATCGGCAAGTTTTCCCACTGGATAACTTTTTTCTGTTTGTACGAATGTGAGAGGTTGAGTGAGATAGAAATCCATATTTTGTAAATAACGCAAGAAATCCTGTGGCGAGAGATAGAGATTCACAAAAGGGGAATTAAACGGCTGGTGCAAATCATGTAAGATAAAAGCCCCCACGCAATTGGCAGAAATGACAGTCATGCCTTGGTTAGTCAATTTACGTTGTAATGAACGATTGATAAAAAATCTTTGGCATTTATTCACCGCACTTTTAATTTTTTGAAATGGATTCATTTTATTATCCTCAATGATTCTCTTGTGAAAATCCTACCTTTTTTGCTGAAAAATGAAAAGTCTAGCTAATGCTACGCATCAAAAAATTTTGTAATGATTTTGTGAAAATTTGCAGTCTGTCACAATTTTTTTAATAAAAAGCCGCTATAATCGACGCAATATTTCAATCCTGTTTCAATAAAATGGAGCATTTATTATGAGCGAACAATTACGTCAAGCTGCCTTAGATTTCCACGAATTCCCAATTCCTGGAAAAATCGAAGTTACCCCAACAAAATCATTAGCAACGCAACGCGATCTGGCTTTAGCTTATTCACCGGGTGTGGCAGAGCCTTGTTTAGAAATTGAAAAAGATCCTGCCGCCTCTTACAAATATACAGCACGTGGAAATTTAGTGGCGGTGATTTCCAATGGTACAGCGGTACTTGGTCTTGGTAATATTGGCGCGCTTGCGGGCAAACCTGTAATGGAAGGGAAGGGCGTATTGTTCAAAAAATTCGCTGGTATCAACGTATTTGATATTGAAGTGAATGAACATGATCCCGATAAACTTGTCGATATTATTGCCTCGTTAGAGCCGACTTTCGGTGGGATCAATTTAGAAGATATTAAAGCACCAGAATGTTTCTATATTGAACAAAAATTGCGTGAGAGAATGAATATTCCTGTATTCCATGATGACCAACATGGTACGGCGATCATCAGTGCTGCCGCGATCATCAATTCTCTTCGTATTGTAGGTAAAAAAATTGAAGATGTTCGACTTGTTGCCTCTGGTGCGGGAGCTGCATCTATCGCGTGCTTGAACTTATTGCTTTCTTTAGGTATGAAACGTGAAAATATCACGGTTTGCGACTCGAAAGGCGTGGTATATAAAGGTCGTGATGACAAAATGGATCAAACCAAAAAAGATTATGCAATTGAAGATAATGGCTGGCGTAAACTTGGCGATGCGATTCCAAATGCAGATATTTTCTTAGGTTGTTCCGCAGCTGGTGCGCTTACACAAGATATGGTGAAAACCATGGCTGCGCATCCAATTATTCTTGCTTTAGCTAACCCAAATCCTGAAATTACCCCGCCAGAAGCGAAAGCGGTTCGTCCTGATGCGATTGTATGTACAGGCCGATCTGATTATCCAAACCAAGTAAATAACGTGCTTTGTTTCCCATTCATTTTCCGTGGCGCATTAGATGTGGGCGCAACCACTATTAATGAAGAAATGAAACGTGCGGCAGTTTATGCCATCGCCGACCTTGCATTAGAAGAGCAAAATGAAGTTGTAACTTCTGCTTACGGTGGTGAAGGCGCGACATTTGGTGCAGATTATGTGATTCCTCGTCCATTTGATCCTCGCTTAATTGTGCGTATCGCACCAGCGGTAGCAAAAGCTGCAATGGAATCTGGTGTGGCAACTCGTCCAATTCAAAATTGGGATGCTTATGTTGAAAAACTAACTCAGTTTGTTTACAAAACGAGCTTGTTTATGCGCCCTATTTTCAGCCAAGCAAAAGCGGCAAAACAACGCATTATTTTAGCGGAAGGGGAAGAAAATAAAGCATTGCATGCCACCCAAGAAGTGATTTCAATGGGCTTGGCAAATCCAATTTTAATTGGTCGCCGTAGCGTGATTGAAGAAAAAATTAAAAAACTTGGCTTACGTTTAACTGCGGGTGTGGATTTTGAAATTGTGGATAACGAAGATAATCCTCGCTATGAAGAATGTTGGAAACACTATTACGAACTTACTAAACGTAAAGGCATTACACCTGCAATCGCAAAACGTGTCGTGCGTTCTAATACCACCGTATTAGCTTCTACATTGCTTAGCTTAGGTTATGCAGATGCTTTAGTATGTGGTTTATTTGGTTCATACGGAAAACACCTTGCATCTATTCGCGATATTATTGGCTTAAAAGATGGTGTGAAAACTGCTGCTGCTTTAAATAGCCTTGTATTACCAACAGGTAACGTATTCTTAACTGATACTCATGTAAACAGTAATCCAACAACAGAAGAATTAGCCGAAATCACCTTAATGGCCGCAGAAGAAATTCACCGTTTCGGTATTGAACCTGCAGTTGCATTGCTTTCTCATTCTAATTTTGGTTCCTCTAATTCACTCGGTGCACCAAAAATGCGTGAAGTGTTACAGATCGTAAAAGAGCGTAATCCACACTTAATGATCGATGGTGAAATGCGCGGTGATTTAGCGATGAATGAAGCTCACCGTAAAGAAGTCATGCCTGATAGCCCATTGAAAGGAAGCGCAAATTTATTAGTGTTCCCTGATTTGAGCGCATCACGTATTAGTTATAGCTTATTGCGCGGCACCACTACGGCAATTACTGTTGGCCCGATCTTAATGGGTATGAACAAATCTGCGCATATTCTTAATCCGGGGGCGTCTGTTCGTCGTATTATTAATATGATTGCCTATGCTGCGGTGAAAGCACAACAAGAGTAATCAAAAAAGTGCGGTGAATTTTTATTAAATTTCCGTCGTTTACTTAACAAAGCCTCGATTTTTCTCGGGGCTTTATTTTTATCATTCTATTGAATGTTATTGGTTAAAATCGTTCTACACAGAATTTGGCATATTGTTTACATTTGAGATTAAGTAAAACTATGCGAAAATTGACCGCACTTTAAGACTTTTGTCGTGTCGAAAAGGAACCGACCGATAGACAGTTGCCTATCTTTCTTCAATTTAATACGGCTTGTATGCCGTTTTGTTAGTGGTTTTTACAATGAAAAAAGCGCATTCTCCTTTATTCCCCATCTTCATCGTGTTGATTAATCTCATCATTCTTTCTTTATCCCGTTTGGGACTTGCTGTATGGCAATCAGAGCGTGTATCCGCCGTAGATGGCTGGTTGCAATTATTTTTGCAAGGTGTACGAATGGATGTTGTTGCTCTCTGTTATTTATTTGGTGTACCTGCATTGCTCACAACATTGTTCCATAGCAGTAAAGTTTGGGTAAAAATTTTACGCATTTGGTTAACGCTTGGCAGCGTGTTTATTATCTTTATGGAAATTGCCACACCTGCCTTTATTGAAACCTACGATTACCGACCAAATCGTTTATTTATCGAATATCTGATTTATCCGAAAGAAGTTTTTTCAATGCTTGCGGAAGGGCATTTAAGTGCGGTGATTTTTAGCCTTGTTTTCACGATTTTAGCCGCTGTGATTTATTGGAAAATTTCTGGTTGGGCAGTCAAAAATTTACGTTCAATCAGTTGGAAGCTTCTCCCTCTGATTGCTTTGCTTGTTATTGTCGTGAGCTTCCTTGGGGCGCGTTCAAGTTTTCAACACCGCGGTATTAATCCCGCCATGGTGGCATTTTCTTCCGATGCGTTAGTTAATTCTTTGGTGCTTAACTCGGGTTATTCCGTCATTTATGCCGCACAGCAATTTAAAGATGAAGAAAAATCTTCAGAAATGTACGGGAAAATGGATGCAGATGAAATGTTTCGTATTGTTAAAGCCAGTCGTGGTCGTCCAGACAGCGATTATATTTCAGATAAATATCCAACTTTAACGAAAAATGTCGCGACTTATCAGGGTAAACCTAAAAATATCGTGATTTTGTTACAAGAAAGTCTCGGCGCTCAATTTATTGGAACGCTCGGTGGCAAACCACTTTCTCCAAATGTGGATCAGCTTGCAAAAGAAGGGTGGTTATTTGAAAATCTTTATGCAACAGGTACGCGTTCAGTACGTGGTATTGAAGCAACAACCGCAGGTTTTACGCCAACACCAGCTCGTGCAGTGGTAAAACTTAATAATGCCCAAAGTGGTTTCTTTACTATTGCGGATTTACTACATAAACAAGGTTATAACACTTCCTTTATTTATGGCGGTGAAAAGCATTTCGACAATATGGCGAGCTTTTTCTACGGCAATGGTTTTAAAGATATTTGGGATCAACAAGATTACCAAAATCCAAAATTTACTGGCACTTGGGGTGTGAGTGATGAGGATTTATTTGATAAAGCCAATGAAACCTTCACGAAATTACAAAATGAAGGTAAACCGTTCTTTAGTTTAGTGTTTAGTTCCAGCAATCACGATCCATTTGAATATCCAGATGGCAAGATTGAGCTTTATGAGCAACCAAAAGCCACTCGTAATAACGCAGCAAAATATGCGGATTATGCGTTAGGTCATTTCTTTAAAATGGCAAAACAGTCTAATTATTGGAAAGATACGATTTTCTTAATTGTTGCGGATCACGATTCTCGTGTAGGCGGAGCAAGTCTTGTGCCGATTAAGCATTTCCATATTCCAGCTTTGATTCTTGGTGATGGCATTACGCCACGTCGTGACAGCCGTCTTGTGAGCCAAATTGATATGCCAACCACATTGCTTTCTTTAGCTGGCATCAGTGGCAATTATCCAATGATTGGCTTTGATTTAACGCAAGATGTAAACCCAGATCGTGCCTTTATGCAATACGATCAAACTCAAGCAATGATGAAAGGCAATAATGATGTGGTGATTCAAATGCCAAATAAAGCGGCACAAGGTTATCATTATGATAAAGCTTCAGAAACTTTAACGCCAAAAGACGTGCCTGATGCAATGAAAAAAGAAGCATTGGCTCACGCTTTATTAGGCAGTTATTTATATAAAAATCGCTTGTATTCTTCAGGTGAAAACAAATAAACGGGACGCCAGCTTAAGCTGGCGTTTCTTTTAGTTATCAAAAACAAATTGTTCACGTAATTGATGTAATTGATCTCGAATTGCCGCGGCTTTTTCAAATTCCAAATCTTGCGCAAATTTATACATTTGTTGTTCCAGTTTTTTGATTTGTTGTTGATATTCTTTGGCATTTTTCGGTGCATTATAAAGTGCGGTTGGTTCTGCCGCCATTTTTCCACGTTGTTTATTGGCTTTCGCTTTTTGGTTTGCACCTTGCCCAATATCTAACAATTCACCGACTTTCTTATTTAATGCCTGTGGCACAATGCCATGTTCTTCATTGTATTTTGTTTGTTTTTCACGACGACGATTGGTTTCAGTAATAGCTTTTTCCATCGATTTTGTGATGCTATCCGCATATAAAATAGCTTTACCATTTAAGTTTCGTGCAGCTCGGCCGATGGTTTGAATTAAAGAACGTTCGGAGCGTAAAAATCCTTCTTTGTCAGCATCTAAAATCGCCACAAGAGACACTTCCGGAATATCTAAACCTTCACGTAATAAGTTAATTCCAACCAATACATCAAATTCGCCTAAACGCAAATCACGGATAATTTCCACACGCTCCACGGTATCAATATCCGAATGTAGATAACGTACACGAATCCCGTGTTCATCTAAATAATCCGTTAAATCTTCCGCCATTTTTTTAGTGAGTGTTGTCACTAAAACGCGCTCATTTTTATCCGCTCTTTGGCGAGCTTCGGAAAGTAAATCATCCACTTGAATTGAGACAGGACGAATTTCAATGAGCGGATCAAGCAAACCAGTCGGACGAACCACTTGATCGATGATTTCACTGCCTGATTTTTCTAATTCATAAGGCCCAGGGGTTGCGGAAACATAGATGGTTTGTGGGGCTAAGCGTTCAAATTCCTCAAAGCGTAACGGACGATTATCCAATGCGGATGGCAAACGGAAACCATATTCGACCAAGGTTTCTTTACGTGAACGGTCGCCACGATACATTCCACCAATTTGAGGCACCGTCACATGAGATTCATCAATAATTAAAATAGCATCAGAGGGCATATAATCAAATAATGTTGGTGGTGGTTCGCCCTCATTTCTTCCCGATAAATAGCGAGAGTAGTTTTCAATACCCGAGCAATAACCCAATTCATTCATCATTTCAATATCAAATTGGGTACGTTGGCTGATGCGTTGTTCTTCTAAAAGTTTATGTTCTTTAATGAAGTATTCACGGCGTGATACGAGTTCTTTTTTGATGTTTTCTATCGCATCTAAAATACGTTCTCTTGGCGTAACATAGTGAGTCTTAGGGTAGATCGTAAAACGTGGAACAGCCCCAAAACTACTGCCAGTGAGCGGATCAAATAAACTTAATCGTTCAATTTCATCATCAAATAATTCAATACGCACCGCACGATCATCGGATTCCGCAGGAAAAATATCAATAATTTCCCCGCGAACACGGAAAGTTCCACGCTGAAATGCTTGATCATTGCGGGTATATTGCAATTCTGCTAACTTCGCTAAAATTTGGCGTTGATCGATAATGGCACCTTGTTGTAAATGCAACATCATTTGTAAATAGCTATCAGGATCGCCCAAACCATAAATTGCAGAAACGGAAGCCACCACGATGGTGTCTCGACGTTCTAGAAAAGATTTCGTCGCAGAAAGACGCATTTGTTCGATTTGATCATTAATAGATGCATCTTTTTCAATAAATGTATCGCTGCTCGGCACATAGGCTTCTGGCTGATAATAATCATAGTAAGACACAAAATATTCCACCGCATTTTCTGGAAAAAAGGCTTTCATTTCGGCATAAAGCTGGGCTGCAAGGGTTTTATTTGGCGCAAGTAACATTGCGGGGCGATTTAATTGGGCGATCACGTTGGCAATAGTAAAGGTTTTCCCCGATCCTGTTACACCGAGCAAAGTTTGATGTGCCAATCCATCTGTTAAATTTTCAGCCAATTTTTCGATAGCTTGTGGCTGATCGCCAGAAGGACGAAAGTCGGAATGCAGAATGAATGGTTTTGTGTTGATTTTTTCAGACATAAAGTGCGGTCGGTTTTTTCATAGTTTTGAATAATTTCTATTTTAGCATATTTAATGTGTAAAATTGATCAGGCAAAAATCTAAGTTTTACACAGACTTAGCGATGTCAAGAGGAAGATGTCACAAATTCATAAAAAAAACTTTAATTTTTTACTAGACAAAACTTAACCTGTTGATTTTAAATTGAAATTTAATTTTAGGCTAATCTGTAATCAAGATCGAATAATCCTTGTAAGAACAAGGGATCCGCAAAATTTTAAAAAGTTAATCCACAAAGTTATCCACAGGCTCTGTGGATAGAAAAATAAATATTAGGTGGTATATAAAAGATGAGAAAATTTTTTGTTTTTTATGAAATTTTTTTAAATTTTGCATTGACAAGCTAATTATCGACCATTAAAATGCGCGCCCTATTCCTTGTGATACAAAGTTTATTCCTCCTTAGTTCAGTCGGTAGAACGGTGGACTGTTAATCCATATGTCGCTGGTTCAAGTCCAGCAGGAGGAGCCAATTTTTCTTTTGGTTTAGAGTTTGTTTGTCTCCTTTTACAAATTCTAAATTAGCAACCAAAAGATTTTGAGCCCATCATGTTGATGGGCTTTATTTTTAACTTCAAAATAGAATTCTGCTTCCGCCAGTTGAGATGGTTGTGCCGTATAACAAGCTCAAGGCAAAAAATAGCATTATTCCACCTGCGATTAGTTTCACGATGCTTTCGCTTTTTCCTTTCGTATTTTTTGAACTATACCAACGCCCTAAGTGAATTGCGGTATTTCGCGCATAACGTACAACTCCCGCGAAGGCTGACAGCATAAGTCCTGTGCCGAAAGACATAGCCAATACAGCTAAAATTCCCCAGCAATAAAGATCAAGCATATAAGCTAAAAATAAAACGAAAATTGCACCGCTACATGGTCGCATACCAATTGTTAGAATCACGAGAAATTGTGATTTTAGATTGGTTGCTTGTGCAGTTTGCGAGGGGCTTGGCAAATGTTGGTGTCCACAGCTACAAGTGTTTGGTTGAAAAATGCGGTTATTTTTCACAGCACTTTTTTCGTCTAGGGGGAGGGGATTTAGGGATTTAATGGTTAATTTAGATTTTTTACGATAGGCACGTAAACCTTGCCCAATCCAATAACAACCGAGAAATACCAATAATAGCAAGGCGGCTCGTTCTAACCAAAGCTGGCTTAATTTGAAATAACGTGATGATAGATTAAGCACCACAACGAGCAATGTTGTTGCTGTAATCGCGACAATGCCTTGCATTAAGGAAGAAAGTAAACTCAAGATAGTGCTTTGCTTTAATTGGTTTTCATGAGTGGAAAGATAGCTGGCGATAATAAATTTGCCGTGTCCTGGCCCGAGGGCATGAAGTACGCCGTAAACAAAGCTGGCAAAAATAAGCGTAATGCCTGCCTTGATGCTATTATTTTGAATTTGATGTAAATTTTCCGAAATAAGCTGATTAAAATCTTTTTGCCATGCAGCAATATGTAAGAAAAACCAAGGGGAAAAATAGCCAAGTAAGGCAAGTGCAATCACTAATAACACGAGCCCAGTTTTATATTTTTTCATTTCTACTCACATTGAATTATTATTTTTTGTGCGAACATCACACCTAAGGAATCATCTTCGTTCTTTTGGGATTTATCAAGTGAAGATGCGTAGGCTTGGATTTTTTCATCCACATTAGGTTCAATTAATTTTCCTTGGCAATTTTTCGGAAGTGCGGAAAAATCTACCGCACTTTTTGAGGTGTAAGTCATCGCCACATAATAAGTGGGATCGTAAGTTTGTAAGCTAAATGTATTTTTTTCTAACTGTTGTGGATGAGCGAGTGGAACATCAAAATAATATTGCAGTTGTAATCCTTGGATTTTTACGCCGTAATTTTTGGGGTGTGAAGAATATTTAATTTTATTGTTTTGAGCGTCATATAGATAGCTGAAATAATGTTCACTTACAACATTTCCCATGACATCATCGATGAGTTTTTGCTGATCATTTTTTGTTTTAGCCTGTTTCATATCATAAATAACCGCGGACGAACTTGGTTCATCAAGCGTCCATTTCATTGATAAGCCAGTGAGTTGATTATTTTCTATGATAGGCGTGGTTTGCATATCTATAAATGCATGGGGGTGAGCTAAAACACTACAACTAAAAAATAGACCGAGTAATAATGAATACGTTTTCATAAAAATCCTAATTATTTTGAACGTTAGCATTAGAAGTTGTTTATTCTACACGCAAAAACGAATTTTTCTGTCAAAAATGTTGATGTAAATCAAAAAAACTCTCAATAGCATTTCCTTTACCTTTCAATATTCAGTAACATAGCACCGTCAAGTAATTGCTTGATATTCATAAAGTTCCTAAATAAAATAATCATAAATATAGCTAAACTACTTTCCTGCCACCCGTTTCGGGTGGTTTTTTTTATCTATTATTTGCCTATTGTTAGGCAAATAAAGAAACTTCAAGTAAAATGACCGCACTTTTTTATTAGATAAAGGATAAATATGTCAACGCAATTTGTATATACGATGCATCGTGTCGGTAAAGTAGTGCCGCCGAAGCGTCATATTTTGAAAGATATTTCTTTAAGCTTTTTCCCTGGCGCTAAGATCGGGGTTTTAGGTTTAAATGGTGCGGGTAAATCAACCCTTTTACGCATCATGGCGGGCGTAGATAAAGAATTTGAAGGGGAAGCGCGTCCGCAGCCAGGAATTAAAATTGGGTATCTTCCGCAAGAGCCAAAATTAGAACCGCAACAAACCGTGCGAGAAGCCGTGGAAGAAGCAGTTTCTGAAGTGAAAAATGCACTTACTCGTTTAGATGAAGTGTATGCGCTTTATGCGGATCCCGATGCGGATTTCGATAAATTAGCGGCAGAACAAGCGAACCTTGAAGCCATCATTCAAGCGCATGATGGTCATAATTTAGATAACCAATTAGAGCGCGCAGCAGATGCATTACGTTTACCTGATTGGGATGCTAAAATCGAACATTTATCTGGTGGTGAGCGTCGCCGTGTAGCACTTTGTCGCTTATTACTCGAAAAACCAGACATGCTCTTATTAGACGAACCAACTAACCACTTAGATGCGGAATCTGTGGCGTGGTTAGAACGTTTCTTACATGACTACGAGGGCACTGTTGTCGCAATTACCCACGACCGTTATTTCTTAGATAACGTAGCGGGCTGGATCTTAGAGCTTGACCGAGGTGAGGGTATTCCTTGGGAAGGCAACTATTCTTCTTGGTTAGAGCAAAAAGAGAAACGCTTAGAACAAGAACAAGCGGCTGAAAATGCGCGTCAAAAATCCATTGCGAAAGAGTTGGAATGGGTGCGTCAAAATCCTAAAGGTCGCCAAGCGAAAAGCAAGGCGCGTATGGCTCGTTTTGATGAATTGACCTCTGGCGAATATCAAAAACGAAACGAGACGAACGAACTCTTTATTCCACCTGGTCCACGTTTGGGTGATAAAGTGATTGAAGTGCAAAACTTAACCAAATCTTATGGTGACCGCACTTTAATTGATGATTTATCATTTAGTATTCCAAAAGGGGCAATCGTTGGGATTATTGGGGCAAATGGTGCGGGTAAATCAACTTTATTCCGTATGTTGTCAGGTCAAGAACAACCAGATTCAGGTTCTGTGACAATGGGCGAAACCGTTGTACTTGCTTCGGTGGATCAATTCCGTGATTCAATGGATGACAAGAAAACCGTCTGGGAAGAAGTCTCTAACGGACAAGATATTCTCACTATCGGTAACTTTGAAATTCCAAGCCGTGCGTATGTGGGCCGTTTCAACTTCAAAGGCGTGGATCAACAAAAACGTGTGGGCGAATTATCGGGTGGTGAACGTGGTCGTTTACATTTAGCTAAACTTCTACAACGTGGTGGTAACGTGCTATTACTGGACGAACCAACCAATGACTTAGACGTTGAAACTTTACGTGCGTTAGAAAATGCGATCTTAGAATTCCCTGGTTGTGCAATGGTGATTTCCCATGACCGTTGGTTCTTAGACCGTATCGCAACACATATTTTAGATTACGGTGATGAAGGTAAAGTCACGTTCTATGAAGGTAACTTCTCAGACTACGAAGAGTGGAAAAAGAAAACCTTAGGCGATGCAGCCACTCAGCCACATCGTATTAAATATAAACGTATTGCGAAGTAATTTAGATTGAGAAAGTGCGGTTGATGTTGACGCACTTTTCTTACTTTTTTGGGAGTGATTATGCTAGTTTATTTACATATTTTTTTCGCCTTTTTAAGTTTTGCCTTGTTGGTGATTCGTGGCGCAATGCAACTTACTGACAAAAACTGGCGTTCGATAAAATTATTAAAAATTTTACCGCACTTATCAGATACCTTGTTGATTGTTTCTGGTGTCGTCATTTTATATCTCTTTGTTTTTAATATTGAATGGTGGTTGGTAGCTAAATTTGCATTACTGATTTTGTATATCGTGTTTGCAGCGAAATTTTTCAGTAAAAAAGTTTCTCAACCCAAAAGCATTTTCTTTTGGCTTGCTTGCGTAAGTTTTATTGGTGCGATGTTAATTGCCTATTTAAAATAAAACGATGCCATCTCGCCAACTTCAAATTTTAATCAGCAAAACTTTGCCGCTTGTGTCTGATAACGTATTGATTATCGGTGACAGCGGCATTGCTTTTTCTAAAGCAACGAATTTGCTCGGACAAGAATTTGAACATATTTTATTTGATGGACGAAATGGCATTCATCTTGAAGCACTGGCTATTGCAGCTGGAACACTGAAAATGGGCGGCACACTTTGTTTAGTGTTGTCCGATTGGGAAAATTTATCTCAGCAGCCTGATCAAGATAGTTTACGTTGGAATGGAAATCAGTCAGCAATCGCCACGCCTAATTTTATTGATCATTTTAAACAGTGCATTGAACGCTATCATTTCCCCATTTTAAGAGAGGAAAGTGCGGTTGAATTTCCTCCTGTTTTTTATTTTAACGAGCATCACAAAAATGCCACGTTGGCGCAACAACAAATTATCGAGACTATTTTACAAGCCGAGCAGGATATTTATTTTCTAACCGCCAAGCGGGGAAGAGGGAAATCCGCATTATTGGGGATGCTTGCTAACCGAATTCAGGCGCCAGTTTATCTCACTGCACCGAATAAAAGTGCGGTGCATTCGGTTATCGAATTTTCAGAAGGAGGAATTGAATTTATCGCGCCCGATGAATTGGCTACTAGATTACAAAATAAACCTGAATTTAGTCAATCTGCTTGGTTGCTCGTAGATGAAGCAGCTATGATCCCATTGCCTTTATTGCAAGAATATTCTCAATATTTTCAACATATTGTCTTCAGCACAACAATTCATAGCTACGAAGGAACGGGGCGTGGTTTCGAATTAAAATTTAAACGGAAAATTCACCGCACTTTTCAGCATTTTGAGCCTAAACAGCCCCTACGTTGGCAAGAAAATGATCCGTTAGAACATTTTATTGATGATCTTTTGTTGCTAAATGCCGAAGATGATTTTCAGCAATTTCCTTTTCAGCCTCATCTCCCTTATCAAATTCGAGAATTACAAAAAACACCTCATATTGCAGATTTTTATGGCTTAATGACATTGGCGCATTATCGAACATCACCACTCGATCTTCGCCGTTTACTTGATGGAGAAAATCAACGTTTTTATTTTGCCGAATATCAACAGAATTGGCTCGGTGCAATTTGGGCATTAGAAGAAGGAAATATGGCTGATGATGAGTTGATTATTCAAATTCAACAAGGCAAACGTCGTCCGAAAGGGAATCTTGTTCCACAGGCATTATGTTTCCATGAAAATCTGTCCCAAGCCTGTAAATTACGTTCCTTACGCATTTCTCGTATAGCGGTTCAGCCAAATTGGCAAAAACAGGGTATTGGTCAAAATCTAATGAAATTTATGAAAAATTCAGAAGTTGATTTTCTTTCAGTGAGTTTTGGCTACACTGACGAACTCGTAAAATTTTGGCAAAAGTGCGGTTTTGTTTTGGTGCATTTAGGTGAGCATCAAGAAGCTAGCAGTGGTTGTTATTCAGCGATAGCCCTTAAAGGTATTTCCAAAGAAGGCTTGGCTTTAGTTGATACTGCGCACAAACAATTTCAGCGTAATATCCCTTTATCTTTTCATCCGTTCGCCATAAATCTTGAGCAAAATCAGCTTGATTGGCAGCTTGATGAGTTCGATTGGGTGAGCTTAAAAAACTTCGCTAATTTTCACCGCACTTTATTTTCGAGCATTCCTGCGATGAGGCGTTTATTAAAATTAGCGGGCAAAGAAAATTTCCCATTAATTTCCACTTATTTAACAAAAAAACAACTTCCCATTAACAAGAAAAAAGGCGTAGAATGGCTACGTTTAGAAATTAAACAATATTTAGAACGAGGAACTTTATGACAGAACAAACTGAGAAGCCAAAATGTTGGTTTAAGCGTGCACTTGAAAAATATGATAATTTCATTAAAGAATGGGGATTGGATCAACCTAATTGTAGTTGCGTGCCTATGTCAGCAACAGAAGATGAAAATGGTAATTTGAAGAAAGAAGAATCTCCTTTAAAGAAATAAACATTAACTGTTTTTTTAAACAGTAAATTTATTGAAAAATAAGTCAAATTCCAGTACACTATGCGTCAATTTTTATACAAGATTGGCGCATTATTTATATTTATGAAAACGGCTTTTTTCCAACCTGATATTCCTACCCAACCCAATGATCACAAAATTTTAGGCAATGTATTACCCGGCGCAGATGCATTGGCGATTAGTGAAATTGCAGAGCAAAATCAAAATTTAACCGTAGTGGTGACACCAGATACACGAAGTGCGGTGCGTTTATCACGTGTTTTATCGGAATTAAGCAGTCAAAATGTATGTCTTTTTCCTGATTGGGAAACGTTGCCTTATGATACGTTTTCTCCCCATCAAGAAATTATTTCCTCTCGTTTAAGTGCGCTTTTCCATTTACAAAATGCGAAAAAAGGTATTTTCTTATTGCCGATTTCGACATTAATGCAACGCCTTTGCCCGCCACAATATTTACAACACAATGTGCTTCTGATTAAAAAAGGTGATCGTTTGGTCATTGATAAAATGCGCTTACAATTAGAAGCAGCGGGCTATCGTGCTGTGGAGCAAGTATTAGAACATGGTGAATATGCTGTTCGTGGAGCTTTGTTGGATCTTTTCCCAATGGGAAGTGCGGTGCCTTTTCGCCTCGATTTTTTTGATGATGAAATTGATTCGATTCGCACTTTTGATGTGGATACGCAGCGTACTCTTGATGAAATTAACTCAATTAATCTTTTGCCGGCTCACGAATTTCCAACGGATGACAAAGGGATTGAATTTTTCCGTGCGCAATTTCGTGAAACTTTTGGTGAAATTCGCCGAGATCCTGAACATATTTATCAGCAAATCAGTAAAGGTACCTTGATTTCTGGCATTGAATATTGGCAGCCACTTTTCTTTGCTGAAATGACGACGTTGTTTGATTATTTGCCAGAACAAACGCTGTTTGTGGATATGGAAAACAATCAAACGCAAGGCGAGCGTTTTTATCAAGATGCAAAACAGCGTTATGAACAACGTAAAGTAGATCCCATGCGTCCGCTTTTATCGCCTGAAAAATTATGGCTTAATGTAGATGAAGTCAATCGCCGATTGAAATCTTATCCGCGCATTACATTTAAAGCGGAAAAAGTGCGGTCATCGGTACGCCAGAAAAATTTACCTGTTGCCGCTTTACCAGAAGTGACCATTCAATCCCAGCAAAAAGAACCATTGGGACAATTACGTCAATTTATTGAGCATTTTAAAGGAAATGTACTGTTTTCTGTGGAGACGGAAGGTCGCCGAGAGACTTTGCTTGATTTGCTTTCACCCTTAAAACTCAAGCCAAAACAAATTCAATCATTAGAGCAGGCTGAAAATGAAAAATTTAGCTTGTTAGTCAGTTCTCTTGAACAAGGTTTTATTATTGAACAATCGCTTCCTGTTGCGATTATTGGTGAAGCTAATTTACTTGGCGAGCGCGTTCAACAACGTTCTAGAGACAAACGTAAAACAATTAATCCAGATACGCTTGTGCGCAATCTTGCCGAACTGAAAATAGGGCAGCCAGTTGTGCATCTTGATCATGGTGTGGGGCGTTATGGCGGTTTGGTCACCTTAGATACAGGCGGCATTAAAGCAGAATATTTGCTACTAAATTATGCAAATGAATCGAAACTTTATGTGCCAGTGACTTCATTACATTTGATTAGCCGCTATGTTGGTGGCTCTGATGAAAGTGCGCCATTACATAAATTGGGTAACGAGGCTTGGGCGAAATCACGCCAAAAAGCAGCGGAGAAAATTCGTGATGTGGCGGCCGAGTTATTAGATGTTTACGCACAACGTGAAGCGAAGAAAGGCTTTGCCTTTAAATATGATCGTGAAGAATTTCAACAATTTGCCGCAACTTTTCCTTTTGAAGAAACTTACGATCAGGAAATGGCAATTAATGCGGTAATTTCGGATATGTGCCAGCCTAAGGCAATGGATCGCCTTGTTTGCGGCGATGTAGGTTTTGGTAAAACTGAAGTGGCAATGCGCGCTGCGTTTTTGGCTGTGATGAATCATAAGCAAGTAGCAGTGCTAGTGCCAACCACACTGTTAGCCCAACAGCATTATGAGAATTTTAAAGATCGTTTTGCGAATTTGCCTGTGAACGTAGAAGTGTTATCGCGTTTCAAGACTGCAAAAGAACAAAAACAAATTCTGGAAAACCTTGTAGAAGGCAAAGTCGATATACTGATTGGTACCCATAAATTAATTCAATCAGATGTCAAATTTAGCGATCTTGGTTTGTTGATTATTGATGAAGAACACCGTTTTGGTGTAGGGCAAAAAGAGAAAATCAAACAGCTTCGTGCGAATATCGATATTCTTACGCTAACAGCAACGCCAATTCCTCGAACGCTCAATATGGCGATGAATGGCATTCGTGATCTGTCCATTATTTCTACGCCTCCTGCGCGCCGATTAAGTATTAAAACCTTCGTCCGACAGAATGACGATCTTGTTGTACGAGAAGCGATTTTGCGTGAAATCTTGCGTGGCGGGCAGGTTTATTATCTCCACAATGATGTCGCAAGCATTGAAAATACAGCAGAAAAACTGACCGCACTTGTGCCAGAGGCGCGAGTGATTGTGGGGCATGGACAAATGCGAGAACGTGAGTTAGAACGTGTGATGAGTGATTTTTATCATCAGCGTTATAACGTCTTAGTTTGTTCAACCATTATCGAAACAGGTATTGATGTGCCAACGGCAAATACCATCATTATTGAACGAGCGGATCATTTTGGATTAGCTCAGTTGCATCAATTACGTGGACGAGTCGGGCGTTCACATCATCAGGCTTATGCTTATTTGCTTACGCCACCGCCAAAAATGATGACAAAAGATGCTGAACGCCGTCTAGATGCGTTGGAAAATCTTGATAACCTTGGTGCAGGTTTTATCTTGGCAACCCACGATTTAGAGATTCGTGGCGCTGGCGAATTACTCGGAAACGAACAAAGCGGACAAATTGAAAGCATCGGTTTTTCGCTTTATATGGAATTATTGGATGCGGCGGTTAAAGCGTTAAAAGAAGGGCGTGAGCCATCATTAGAAGAATTGACGCAACAACAAGCGGATATTGAATTACGCGTGCCTGCTTTATTGCCAGATGATTATCTAGGTGATGTGAATATGCGTTTATCCTTTTATAAACGTATTGCTGCAGCAGAGAGTAAATCAGAATTGGACGAGTTAAAAGTTGAGTTAATAGATCGATTCGGATTATTGCCTGATGCGACAAAAAATCTACTGCAAATTGCAGAATTGCGTTTGTTGGTTGAGCCGTTGAAAGTTGTTCGAATTGATGCCGGAACACAAGGCGGTTTTATTGAGTTTTCACCAAAAGCACAAGTGAATCCAGATAAATTTATTCAATTAATTCAAAAAGAACCTATTGTGTATCGATTTGATGGTCCATTGAAATTTAAGTTCATGAAAGACCTATCTGATAACAAAGTGCGGTTAGAATTTGTGGTAGATTTGTTGAAAGCAATTGCTTCATAAAAAAGAAGTCCGATCATAATGATCGGACTTTTTGTTTATATCTTCGGTGGAAGAATTATTGTACTAATAAGTAAAAATTGTTGTCTCCACGTAAAATATTTAAGGCTACAGCTGATGGTTCATCATCAAGCGCTTTACTTAATTCAGCCGTGTTTTCAACCAGTTGACGGTTTATACCAATAATAATATCGCCAGCTTTTAAACCACGTTGGGCTGCAAGCGAGTTCGGTTGAACTTTGGTAATTTCAATCCCTTTGATGCCTTTTGCATCATAGTTTTTCAATGTTGCGCCATCTAACGCAGGTAATTCCGTTTTAGAGGAAAGTTGATTTCCATCATCTGCTTGTAATTTCACTTTAACATCGTGAGATTTACCATCGCGTAAGTAAGTTAAACTAATCTCTTTTCCTGCACCTGAGGTGGCAATTTTTGCACGCATTTCTGCGAAACTTGAGATTTTTTGACCATTCATCGCCGTGATAATATCTCCCGCTTTAATGCCAGCTTTTTCAGCAGCTGATTTAGGTAATACTTCACTCACAAATGCACCTTGTTGTGCGCTCACACTAAAGGCTTTAGCTAAATCAGCATTGAGCTCGCCACCTTTAATACCCAGCAATCCTCGGCGTACTTCACCAAATTCTAAAATTTGTTGCACTAAGTTATTTGCTTGATTACTTGGAATCGCAAAGGCAATTCCTGCATTACCACCGCTTGGCGAAATAATCGCAGTGTTGATACCAATGAGTTCTCCATTTAGGTTGACTAATGCACCACCTGAATTACCGCGATTTACAGCAGCATCGGTTTGAATATAGTTTTCATAAGCACCGCTATCAGAGCCAGTTGAGCGACCTAATGCAGAAACAATGCCTGATGTAACAGTTTGACCTAAACCAAATGGATTACCAATTGCAATAGTAAAATCGCCTACGCGTAATTTATCTGAATCAGCAAATTTGATTTCTGTTAAATTACTTGGTTTTTCAAGTTGAACTAATGCAATATCTGATTGCTCATCTTTACCCACTAATTTGGCTTTAAACTCACGGCCATCTTGTAATTGCACGGTAATTTTATCAGCCCCATCAATAACATGATTATTTGTTAAAACATAACCTTTGCTTGCATTGATAATAACGCCAGAACCTAAACCACGGAAGTTACGTTTTGATTCACTGCGTCCACCAAATTGTTCAGCAAAACGATCGCCGAAGAAGAATTTAAATTCCTCAGGAATATCGTCTTGGAAAGGAGAACGTGAATCAACTTTTGCTTTTCCTTCAACAGAAAGTGTCACCACTGCAGGTTGAACTTTTTCTAACATCGGTGCCAAACTATTTTGCTCTGAAATGAAGCTTGGTAAATCGGCTTGAGCCACAAATGGTGTACTCAAGACACTTAATCCGAGAGCAATACTGCTTAATACAAAACGTGTTTTTTTCATAAAATACTCCAAAATAGATTTCAGATAACGTGGTCTATGAGACAAAGAAATAAAAAAAATGTTCAATCATGGATTTATTTCTCGTATTTATTGAACGTTTCTAAAGGAAATCGGAGCAGTACAAAAACGCCTTACAAGTAGCAAATTCTGCAAATTTATGGTCTAATATGCAGAATTTTCTAGTCAGTAAAAAGGTCAAAAAATGAGCTGGATTAACCGAATTTTTAGTAAAAGTCCGTCTTCTTCTACTCGAAAAGCAAATGTGCCGGAAGGCGTGTGGACAAAATGTACTTCTTGTGAACAAGTACTTTATAGTGAAGAACTCAAACGTAATCTTTATGTTTGCCCGAAATGCGGTCATCATATGCGTATTGATGCACGTGAGCGTTTATTAAAATTATTGGACGAAGGTTCAAGCCAAGAAATTGCGGCAGATTTAGAACCAAAAGATATTTTAAAATTTAAAGATTTAAAGAAATATAAAGATCGTATCAGTGCGGCGCAAAAAGAAACGGGTGAAAAAGATGCGTTAATTACCATGACTGGTACGCTTTATAATATGCCAATTGTTGTGGCTGCATCGAACTTTGCTTTTATGGGCGGTTCAATGGGTTCTGTAGTTGGTGCAAAATTTGTTAAAGCGGCTGAAAAAGCAATAGAAATGAATTGTCCGTTTGTGTGTTTCTCTGCAAGTGGTGGTGCACGTATGCAGGAAGCATTGTTCTCTTTAATGCAAATGGCAAAAACCAGTGCAGTGCTTGCCCAAATGCGTGAAAAAGGTGTGCCGTTTATTTCGGTATTAACGGATCCGACCTTAGGTGGCGTATCAGCAAGTTTTGCGATGTTAGGTGATTTAAATATTGCCGAGCCAAAAGCTTTAATTGGGTTTGCGGGGCCGCGTGTTATTGAGCAAACGGTGCGTGAAAAACTCCCAGAAGGTTTTCAACGTAGTGAGTTTTTACTTGAGAAAGGGGCAATTGATATGATCGTAAAACGTTCAGAAATGCGTAAAACTTTAGCAAGTGTACTGAGTAAATTAACGAATCAACCTTCTCCTTTTGTAGAACCTGAACTTATTTCAGAAGATGAATAATATGCAACTAAAAGCCACTTCGCCACTCGCTGAGTGGCTTTCTTATTTAGAAAAAAGCCATTTTAAACCTATTGATCTTGGTTTAGATCGTATTCAATCCGTGGCAGAAAAATTAAATTTACTTCATCCCGCACCTTATGTGATAACTGTGGGGGGGACGAATGGTAAAGGCACAACTTGCCGTTTGTTAGAAACGATTCTGCTTAATCACGGATTACGTGTGGGCGTGTATTCTTCGCCTCATTTACTACGTTATAACGAGCGAGTACGCATTCAAAATCAAGATTTACCCGATGAAGCGCATACTGCCTCTTTTGCTTTTATTGATGAAAACAAAACAGAATCGCTGACTTATTTTGAATTTAGCACCCTTTCTGCCTTGCATTTATTTAAGCAAGCGAAATTAGATGTGGTGATTTTAGAAGTCGGTTTGGGCGGCCGTTTAGATGCGACCAATATTGTGGATAGCCATCTTGCTGTGATTACTAGCATCGATATTGATCACACCGATTTTCTTGGGGATAGCAGAGAGGCCATTGCTTTTGAAAAAGCAGGAATTTTCCGCGAAAATTGCCCTGTCGTGATTGGCGAACCTAATGTTCCGCAAACAATGTTAGATCAGGCTGAAAAATTACATTGCCAAGTTGCTCGTCGTGATGTGGATTGGTCATTTGAGCAAAATGCTGAAAATTGGCAATGGCAAAATAAAAAAGTGCAGTTAGAAAATTTGCCGTTTTGTCAGATTCCATTGGCGAATGCCGCAACGGCTCTTGCAGCCGTTCAATGTTTACCTTTCGATATTTCAGAACAGACTTTGCGAAAATCTCTGCAAGAGGTAGAACTGGTTGGTCGTTTTCAAACAATAAAAGCAGATAGACGTGAAAAATTAGCGGATTATCTTGGCGTACCAGTTGAAACCTTGCCAAAAATCATCGTTGATGTGGGGCATAATCCTCATGCCGCAAAATATTTATCTGAAAAATTGACCGCACTTAAACATAGCATAGAGGGCAAAATTATTGCCGTATGTGGGATGCTCAAAGACAAAGATGCAAATGGGGTATTTGCGCATTTAACGCCTATTATTGATGAATGGCATTGTGTAACCTTAGGTGGCTATCGCGGGCAGTCAGGCGATGAATTAGCTGATAAACTGAAAAGTCATTTCCCACATGTTCAAGCTAGATCTGATAATTCTGTTATGGATGGTGTAAGTACAGCACTCAAAAGTGCGGTAAAAAATGATGTTGTTTTAGTCTTTGGATCTTTCCACACCGTAGCCGAATTTTGGTCGGTTGTAGAGTAAATATCAATTGACCTTATTTATTGGGGAGGGCAGTGGTTCTGGCTCTCCCAAAAAATAAGGCTCAACGCCTAATATCAAATCCAAAACCGCTTTTATACGTGCAAAAACTTCTCTTATTCGAGTAGATAGATGTAATTCAGGTTGTTTTGCTACAAAACAAATCGCATCAATATCATGTGCTTTAGCAATTAAAAGTGCGCGTTCGCAATGAAATTTTTGGCTGACAATCGTAAATGCTTGTACTTGGAAAATTTTATCTGCTCGGATAACGGAATCTAGCGTACGGAAACCAGCAAAATCACGGAACATAGAGGCTTCAGATACGCCCATTTTTCGTAAATCACGAAACATCGCTCTTGGTTCATTATATTGGACCGTGCGATTATCGCCACTTAATAAAAGGTAATTGACTTTTTGATGATGGATCAATTCTTTTGCAGCAGCTAAACGATACTCGTAATAAGCATTAGGTTTTCCACCAATAATATATTTCGATGTGCCCAGAACAAGAGCATATGCGCGAGGGGGGAGTTCATCAATATTCGTGAATACCTTATCACGCACATAAAAACTTACGCCTTTATCGACAAGCAAGCAAAGCATAATCAGTGCAAAGATTGTATAGAGCGATATACGAAAAAGTGCGGTTAATTTTGATGGTAATTTTTTTATTATCATGCCTGTAAACATAATGAAAAATTCCCCGCACTTCAAGGGGAATTTGATGGATTTTATGAATTGCATTGATGTGTGATAATTTAGCCGTTTAGACGGCTAAAATTTCTTGACAACCTAATCGACTTACTGATAGTTTAAGTGCCATTCTCATTATTACAATAGGTTTCCAATGTCTGTGCAAAATGTAGTGCTTTTTGACACACAGCCTTTAACCATGACGCTTGGTGGCAAGCTTTCCCATATCAATGTTGCGTATCAAACTTACGGTACGCTCAATGCTGAAAAAAATAATGCGGTATTAATTTGCCACGCTTTGACTGGCGATGCTGAGCCTTATTTTGATGACGGCCGCGATGGCTGGTGGCAGAATTTTATGGGCAAAGGTTTAGCATTGGATACAGACCGTTATTTTTTTATTAGCTCGAACGTATTAGGTGGTTGCAAAGGTACAACCGGGCCTTCATCGATTAATCCGCAAACGGGTAAACCTTATGGTAGCCAATTTCCTAATATCGTTGTGCAAGATATTGTCAAAGTACAAAAAGCCTTGCTTGATCATCTGGGTATTAGCCATTTAAAAGCTATTATTGGTGGATCTTTTGGTGGCATGCAAGCGAATCAATGGGCGATTGATTATCCTGATTTTATGGATAATATCGTAAATCTTTGCTCATCGATTTATTTTAGTGCTGAAGCAATAGGTTTTAACCATGTTATGCGTCAATCGGTAATTAATGACCCTAATTTTAATGGTGGCGATTACTATGAGGGTACACCGCCGGATCAAGGGTTATCTATTGCGCGTATGCTAGGTATGCTGACTTACCGCACTGATTTACAGCTTGCAAAAGCTTTTGGAAGAGCAACAAAATCAGATGGCAGTTTTTGGGGCGATTACTTTCAAGTTGAATCCTACCTTTCTTATCAAGGCAAAAAATTTTTAGAACGTTTTGATGCCAATAGTTATTTACATTTGTTACGTGCGTTGGATATGTATGATCCAAGCATAGGGTATGAAAATGTTAAAGAGGCATTGTCACGCATTAAAGCGCGCTATACGTTGGTTTCTGTGACAACGGATCAACTTTTTAAACCGATTGACCTTTATAAAACTAAACAGCTTTTAGAACAAAGTGGAGTCGATCTACATTTTTACGAATTCCCATCAGATTATGGACATGATGCGTTTTTAGTGGATTATGATCAGTTTGAAAAACGAATTAGAGATGGTTTGGCGGGTAATTAATTAGTCATAAAAAAGTGCGGTGAAATTTCACCGCACTTCTTCTTTTATAATAGGTTATTCTTCAGAACTGCTTTCTTCCAAAGAATCATCTTCATCTGCATCACAAACACGTTCTAAACTTACAACATGTTCATCATCTGCGGTACGAATTAAACGAACACCTTGCGTGTTACGACCTACAATACTCACTTCGCTTACGCGTGTGCGAACAAGGGTTCCTGCATCAGTGATCAACATAATTTGGTCTGTTTCTTCTACTTGAGTTGCGGCAACGACTTTACCATTGCGTTCACTCACTTTAATCGAAATCACACCTTTTGTATTACGTGATTTAGTTGGGTATTCACTTAATTGTGTACGTTTTCCGTAGCCGTTTTGCGTTGCGGTTAAAATTGCACCTTCACCTTTTGGCACAACAAGAGAAACCACTTTATCGATATTTAAGTCTAATGATGCTTCAGCGTTGTCATCAGTAATATCTTCAATTTCTACCGCACTTTCATCGTCAGAAATATCGTTTGTTAAAGCGAGTTTAATACCGCGAACCCCTGTTGCTAAACGCCCCATTGCGCGCACGGCATTTTCTGCAAAACGTACCACGCGACCTTGTGATGAGAACAACATAATTTCATTGCTACCATCAGTAATATCCACGCCGATTAATTCGTCTTCATCACGTAAATTCAATGCGATGATACCGTTTGAACGTGGACGGCTAAATTCGGTTAAGGCGATTTTCTTCACAATACCGCCAGCAGTTGCCATAACTACGAATTTATCTTCTTCGTAAGCAGAAACTGGCAAGATTGCAGTAATACGTTCGTTTTCTTGTAACGGAAGAATATTCACAATTGGACGACCGCGTGCGCCACGGCTTGCTTGCGGAAGTTGATATACTTTCAACCAATATAAACGGCCACGGCTAGAGAAGCATAGGATCGTATCGTGAGTGTTTGCCACCAGTAATTTTTCGATGAAATCTTCTTCTTTCATCTTCGTTGCAGATTTGCCTTTACCGCCACGGCGTTGTGCTTCATAGTCAGTCAATGGTTGGTATTTCACATAACCTTCATGAGAAAGCGTCACCACCACGTCTTCTTGTGCGATTAAATCTTCTAAATCAATATCGCCAGAGGCTGCAGTAATTTCAGTTAAACGATCATCACCGAATTGTGCTTTCACTTCTTCCAATTCTTCACGAATCACTTCCATTAAGCGTTCTGCGCTACTTAAAATATGGAGAAGATCCGCAATTTTAACTAATAATTCCTCATATTCTTTTACAACTTCTTCAAAGGCAATGCCCGTTAAACGATGTAAGCGAAGTTCTAGAATTGCGTTTACTTGCGCTGGCGATAAGTAATATTGTTCACCTTGAATACCTAGATTTTCTTCTAAATCATCAGGACGAGCAGAAACATCAAGAAGATTAATAATATCGCTATGTAACGTCCAAGAACGTGAGCTGATTGCTATTGCGGCCTCTTCACGGTTTTTAGAATTGCGAATGATCGCAATCATTTCATCGATATTAGAACGAGCAACCGCTAAACCTTCCAAAATGTGCGTACGTTCACGCGCTTTGCGAAGCTCAAAGATAGAACGACGTGTCACCACTTCACGGCGGTGTAAAACGAACGATTCAATGATTTCTTTAAGATTAAATAAACGTGGCTGACCGTGATCCAATGCCACCATATTGATACCAAAGGTCACTTGCATTTGAGTGAGGGAGTAAAGATGATTTAATACCACTTCCCCTACTGCATCACGTTTAATATCAATTTCAATACGGATCCCTTCTTTGTTTGAAAGGTCAGTAATATTGCTGATGCCTTCGATTTTTTTCTCGCGAATTAATTCAGCGATTTTCTCGACTAATTTTGCTTTATTTACTTGGTATGGCAATTCAGACACGATAATTTGCTCGCGTCCTTTTTCGTTGGTTTCTACCGTTGCGCGAGCACGAACATACACTTTGCCACGACCAGTGCGATAGGCTTCTTCAATCCCTTTACGACCATTAATTAACGCAGCCGTTGGGAAGTCTGGTCCCGGAATATGTTGCATTAATTCATCAATGGTAATTTCATTGTTGTCGATATAAGCCAAACAACCATTTAATACTTCATTTAAGTTGTGAGGGGGAATGTTAGTTGCCATCCCCACCGCAATACCAGAAGAACCATTTGCTAAAAGTGCTGGAATACGAGTCGGCAATACATCTGGAATCATTAATTCGCCATCATAGTTTGGCGAGAAATTGACGGTTTCTTTATCCAAATCCGTGAGCAATGCTTGCGTAATTTTTTGCATACGCACTTCGGTATAACGCATTGCAGCTGGCGCATCACCATCAATTGAACCGAAGTTACCTTGCCCATCAACCAACATATAGCGAAGTGAGAATGGTTGCGCCATACGAACGATTGTATCGTACACGGCTGAGTCACCATGCGGGTGATATTTACCGATTACATCACCCACAACACGAGCTGATTTTACGTATTTTTTATTGGCGGTATTGCCTTCACGATCCATTGAGAACAACACGCGGCGGTGAACAGGTTTTAAACCATCTCGAACGTCAGGTAATGCACGCCCAACGATAACCGACATCGCGTAGTCAAGGTAGGAAGATTTGAGTTCTTCTTCGATATTGACAGGGGTGATAGATGATTGGATTGAATCCGTCATTGGTATTCCTTTTTTGATCAAAAATTGTGGCGGATTATAGCATAAAGGTATGTTTTTTACATTAGGATTTCGCCTAATGGCGACTTACTTTCTTTTGCTTGTACAAAAGAAAGTAAGCAAAGAAAAGTACCCCCAGTTAAATCGCTGATCTTTGCTTTATTTCAATTTTCTTTACGGCAATTTTCTGAACTCGCAACTGCGTTGCTCAAACAGACGAAAATTGCCTAAAAATTGAAAGTCGCAAAGGCGATTTATATGGGACCTGAGTTATCGGAGGATCATTTAAAAAGTGCGGTTGGTTTTAGGGCGATTTTTATAGGTCGTTTTATTTGTAGGTAGAATTAAATGAGTTCCCTTCTTTTCCGCCTTTGTTTCATAGAATTTGTAGGAAATTTTAGTCTGTTTGAGTCGTTTACGACGAGTTCAGAAAATTTTCGTTAAGCAAATTGTATGAAACAAAGGAAATAAGGAAAAGCAGGGGCGCTTTTCTTTTGCCTACTTTTCTTTGGCGAAGCAAAGAAAAGTAGGGCATACTTTCAAGAATTGAAAGTACGAAATAAGCCTCATTTATTTTTGATGTGCTCTTTTAGCTTTCTGCAACTTCCCATACGCCCCCAGCAACGCCTGATGTTCCTTAAAGTTTTCCAAATTTTCATCACTTGCAGGAAGATTGTAGAATGGATTACCGCCTTCAGAGACAGCTGCCCAAGCTTGTTGAACTGCATCTTTGCCATACATTTTCTCAAACACTGCACGATATTGTGCTGGGGCGCGATTTTGATCTAAATGTAATTCAATGATGGAAATTAATGCGCGGTAATAATTCACACGTTCTACAGTAAATACAGAACTATTCATATTCAGCGTCCAGTTTGCCCAATCTAATGCCTGTTCTAATTCGCCTAATGCCAGGTGGAGCATAGATTTTAATTCACCAACGCGTAAGGTTGTCCAGCCGCTATTTTTCGGTGCAACGATACCGATAAATTCACGCACGCGAGTCGCATCATCAATATCTTGTCCGTCTAATTCATCTAATAATTCTTGATAGGTTTCCGCATCGTGATGCCAGTTTGGTAAATCGAGTAAAATTTCGCGCCAATCCATTCCCATATTGTTGTTAGCGTAAATTAAATCGTCTGCAGGATAAATATCAGACATTCCTGGCACAATAATACGGCACGCATAGACATCCAAATGGTTGTAATCCATTAAATAAACTTCTTTTTCATCCGCACGGAAAATCGCCATTAAATTATTGTATTCTTCCTGCGTTGTACCACTGAAATCCCAATCAGCAAATTCATAATCAGGCGTTTCTTTGAATAAATCCCAAGAAATTAAACCGCTTGAATCAATAAAGTGGGTTTCTAAATTAGCGTGTTCTGCCACATCATCGTTATTGAAAGATGGCGGAGAGAAAACATCCAAATCTTTCAAACTACGACCTTGTAAAAGCTCCGTCACCGTACGTTCTAATGCCACTTGGAAATTTGGATGTGCACCAAAAGAGGCAAAGCACGTGCCGTTATTCGGATTTAATAATACAACGCAAATAACAGGGTATTTTCCGCCAAGTGAAGCATCAAACGCATAAATTGGGAAACCTTCTTCCTCTAATTTTGCAATGGAAGCCTGAATAGAAGGATAGCGATCCATCACAGATTTTGGAATTTCTGGCAGACTGATCGCTTCAGCGATAATTTTGTTTTTCACATAACGCTCAAATACCTCTGACAAGCCTTGCACGCGAGCTTCAAATTTCGTATTGCCTGCAGACATGCCATTTGAGACATAAAGGTTGGCAATAATACTTTGTGGAATGTAAACGGTTTGTTTGTCCGATTGACGAATATAAGGCATCGCCACGATCCCGCGATCATAATTGCCAGATTGTAAATCTACCAATAATTCAGGCGTCAGCTCGGCATTAGGATCAAAATAATCCAATAAATAATCATCTAAAATGCCATTAGGCAGTAAAGCATCATCTTCAATCGGGAACCATTTTTCATTGGGATAATGTACAAAATCGCCGTTTGCAATTTCTTGTCCTAAATAGAAATCGGCAAAGAAATAATTAGTGGAAAGACGCTCAAAGTATTCGCCAAGGGCAGAGGCTAACGCTGCTTTTTTACTTGCTCCCTTACCATTGGAAAAACACTGCGGGCAGTCTTTATCGCGAATATGCACAGACCACACATTTGGCACTGGATTCAACCAAGATGCCTCTTCAATATTAAAACCAAGTGAGGTCAATTTTTGCTGAAATTTTGCAATACTATCTTCCAATGCGGCATCTTTGCCAGGGATAAACGTTTGTTCTGTCATTTTTGTTCCTAAATGAGAAAAAAGTGCGGTGAATAATAGGGGAGTTTTAATAGCGGGGCAAGATTTTTTCGGCAAAAATAAACCCCGAAACACTTCGGGGTTTTCTATCGCACTTTTCTTAGAATTGATAGCGCATATTTGAGAAGAATAGACGGCCTTCTTCTGGATAACCGGCTTGATAGTAGTAGTTTTTATCAAAGATATTTGACACACCCGCTTCTAAGCTAAGTTGTTTGGTGACGTTATAAATCACTTTAGCATTTGTGTTACCAAAACCTGAAAGTTTTACAGTTTTAGCATCATCTAAATAATAGCGACCGTGTTCCGCTTCTTGACTGATATAAAGCGCAACACTTGGTACAATTCTCCAATCTACATAAGCAAAGAATTTATGTTTTGGAATATCTGTGACGATAATATTTTTTGTTTTATTTTTTGCTTGAGTGTAGGTGTAGTTTGCACCAAGAGTTAAATTATCAGTAGCAAAAATGGACGCGGCAAGTTCAGTACCTCTAAAGATTTCTTTACCAACATTTTGCTCTTGACTGACACTATTTGTAATTGCCACTGTATCAATCGCATCTTTCACTTCAGAATAGAACAATGCACCATCTAATCTTAACCAATCACCGAAAGTACGCATATAACTGGCTTCATAATGGTAAGCTGTTTCAGGTTTCAAAAATGGGTTTGGTTCTGTTTTGCCAAAGCGACGAGAGTAACGTTCTTTCATTGTAGCAAAGCGAGTTTTTTTCGCGAAGCTAAGTGAAAACTCGTCATTTTTATCAAAGTTATGCGTGAGTTTAACTTGATAATTAAGCGCCTGTTTATTGTCCATATCAAAAGGACAAATTGCGTTATTTTTGCCCGTTTTTTTACATTTTTTTTCATACTGTTCTGCACGATTAGATTGGCGATAGTCGTAGCTTACGCCTGTGACCAATTTTGTTTGATCAGTAAAAGCATAAGCATTTTCTAAGCCAAAACTATAAGTGCGGTCTTTATCAACTTCAATCGGATCATTGTTGTTATGCGCACGGTGAACATCATATTTCACAATGGCAGAAAATTTTAAGTTATCTTTTGTCGTTAAATTACCGCCTAAGTCAAAACCCGCGCCATAGGAATAGTCTCGGTAAAAACTATTGAAAGCATATTTTTTAGTCTGTTTGGTGAATGTTTCATCATCAAAAGAGCGCAAATCATTTTTGAATGAATCGTAGAAGACTTTTGTATTCAAGTAGAGATTGTGTGCATCAAATTCAGTATGGGATAGAAAATACATACTATCTTTATCCCATATCGGCCAACGCCAGTATCTTCCAGAACCATCTTTACCTGAATAAAGTGGTGACTGCTTATTCCCTTTTTGCGTAGAAAGTACTAAGGCATATTCATCAGATTTGTTTGGTGTAAATGCCATTTTTAGGCTTAGTTTTTTATCTCGTTGAATAGAGTTTTCAGCTCTGCCGCCGTCATCGCCTTTTGGATTGATTTGTTGATAATGACGAGAGAGTTGAGCACCTTGTTTTTCGAGGAATGAGCCACTTAATTGTGCGTAGAACAATTCTTGTTTAGTGCCTAAGTTAAAATAAGTTTGGTTTGTTCCCGTATTGCCACTTTTACCATGGGAAAAGCCATAGCCAATAGTGCCTTCTAATTCTTTTGTTGGTTTTTGAGTGATAAGGTTTACTGCACCACCTAAGGTATTGGCACCATATAATACGGAGCTTGCGCCTTTGGAAATATCAATACGAGATAAATCAAAAGTTGTAAAACGACCAATATCCATATTGCCATCATAGGGAACATAAACCGGGATACCATCAATAAAGACTGGTACTCGTCGCGCATTAAAACCACGCACGAGTAAATTGTGTTCGTTACGCCCGCCACTACGTTCTAAAAAAATACCTGGAGTGGATTTTGCAACATCCGAAACACGAATTTGATTGTTTCTTTGTAAATCAGATTGCTCGATTCTGCTGGTACTTAGGTCGGTGCTATTTTCACCAATTACTTCAATTTGACCAAGAGTGAAAACATTATCTGCATAGGCAGGTAAACACGCCAAACCAATGGCGGTGCAAAGTAAGGTTTTTTTCATATTAATATCCTTCTTCGATTAGAGTTAAAGTAATGTTGGATTGAACCGCACTTTTAATGCAATCGTAATGGTGGCGAAAATTTTTTCATCGTTGAGAGGAAAGTTTTCGCGTAAAGTGCGGTGGGAATCAGTTATGTTTATTTGAGCTTGTGATAATTCATTTAATAAAATCGGGAGAGAAAGATTAAGTTGTTCAGCGATTTGTTGAATAGAAAAATGTTCGAAAGTCATCATCAAACGATCTAAATTGCAGTAAGAAGGCATGCGATTATGTGTGATGAGATCGGCAAATTGAGTGTTGATTTTTACCCATTTCTTCTTACGGCTATAAAAATGCAGTAACAAACCAAATACAGTAAATCCAGCAAAGAAAAGATGAATGTCTAAGGCTTGACTAAAAGGAAAGCCTAGCCACATTGAAATACCACTTGCAACAACGAAAAGCAAACTTAAGGCTAGTCCCCACACTAAGAAAAATTTATAAATCACTTCAAATTTCATTGAATTATCCTTTTCTGAGAAATAAACCTGTGTAAGAAAATATATAACGTTAAATATTATAGAACCATTTTGCCTATTTTTACTACGTTATATTTAAATAAATATAACGATGTTGTAAAATTAGCCATTATTTCTCATTTTTAAGGAGCTAAAATGAAAAAAATGTTCACGATTATCACCGCACTTTTTGCTTTGCAAGTGAGTGCTCAAGATTTAACTTACCAAGCAGGCAGTTTGCCTGAACCAGCCAAAATTGAAAAAGTATTAAGCGCGGGGAATCCGAGTGATGTGTTGTTACTTGCTGTTGCACCTGAAAAATTAGCAGGCTTTGCTGGCTTTAAAATGGAATCAAAAGCAGGTGCGTTGTTTGAAGGCGAGATTAAAAAATTACCCACATTCGGTAAAATTGCAGGAAAAGGCAGTACGCTTTCTGCAGAAAAAATCGTTGCGTTAAAACCTGACTTGATTATTGATGTGGGCAATGTTGCGCCGAATTATAAAGATCAAGCTGACCGCACTTTTGCTCAAACTCAAGTGCCTTATTTGTTATTAGATGGCAGATTAAGTGAAACGCCTGCTTTGTTACGTAAGTTAGGTAAGTTGCTTGGTAACGAAAAACAAGCTGAAGAACAAGCTAAATATGCGGAAGAAACCCTTAAACAAGCACGCGATTTTGCTAAACAACATCATAAAACAGCCTATTTAGCGCGTAATGCGGACGGCTTGCAAACCGGTCAAAAAGGTTCGATTCATACGGAAACAATGGAATTGGTTGGATTAGAAAATGTCGCAGAGGGAGATCAAAAAGGCTTAACTCAAGTTTCAATGGAACAGCTTTTATTGTGGAATCCTCAAATGATTTTCACCCAATATGATGAGTTTTATAAAGCGCTTGAAAACAATCCGCAATGGAAAGAATTAAGTGCGGTGAAAAATCAGCAAGTTTTCTTTGTGCCGCATACACCATTTGGTTGGATTGATTCACCACCGAGTTTAAACCGTTTATTAGGTGTGCGTTGGTTACAACATATGTTGAGTGGTAAGGCGAATGCTGACTTTGTGCCTGAAATGCAACGTTTCTATAAATTGTTTTATCACATTGACTTAACCAACGAGCAAGCGCTTAAGTTGTTTCAAGTAAAATGATGAGATCAGCTTTTCTTTTACGTTCTCCTCGTTTGTTTTTTGTCTTGTTAGTGGGATTGTTGCTTGGCAGTATTTTACTTGCTTTGAATGTGGGGAAATATCCGCTTTCGCCTAGCCAACTTTGGGAGACAATAAGTTGTTCGTTCAACGGGCAATGTGAAGGAAACACGGAACAAACAGTATTGTGGCAAATTCGTTTGCCACGTATTTTTGTCGCTTGTTTTGTCGGGGCTGCGCTTGCTTGTGCGGGCGCAACTTATCAAGGTATGTTTAAAAATCCGCTTGTGTCGCCAGATATTTTGGGCGTTTCAGCGGGTGCAGGTTTTGGGGCAAGTTTGGCAATTTTTTATAATTTGCCAATGGTTTATATCCAACTCTTTGCTTTTAGCGGTGGCATTTTAGCTGTGTTATGCGTATCACTCATTGCCTCGCGTAGTCGCACTCAAGATCCTATTTTAGTGCTGGTGCTTTCTGGAATTGCAATTGGTTCTTTGCTTGGCGCAGGCATTTCTTTGTTAAAAATTCTTGCCGATCCTTTCACTCAATTACCTTCAATCACTTTTTGGCTACTTGGTAGTCTAACGGCTATTAATCAACACGATTTAATTCAACTGATCCCGATGTTGTTGCTAGGGATTATTCCCATTTTTTTATTGCGTTGGCGGTTAAATTTACTGTCTCTTGATGAAGATGAAGCACAAACGCTTGGCGTACCGATTAAACGTACTCGCTGGATTTTAATTGTATTCACCACACTTTGTACGGCAAGTGCGGTTGCAATGACAGGAATTATTGGCTGGGTCGGTTTATTGGTACCGCATATCGCACGCTTGTTGGTGGGCGCCAATTTTATTCGTTTATTGCCGACGTCCTTATTGCTTGGTGCATCTTTTTTATTACTTACAGATACTTTAGCTCGCACGATTGCACCGATTGAATTACCACTTGGTATTTTGACTTCTGCGTGTGGTGCACCATTTTTCCTTTATTTATTAGTGCGAGGGCAAAAATAATGTTACTCGAAACGCAAAATCTTGATATTGGCTATGAAGGAAAAACACTGGTTCAACATATCCAATTTACCCTAGAGGAAAATCAAATTTGTTGTTTGCTTGGTGCAAATGGCGCAGGCAAAAGTACGTTTTTGAAAACCTTATTGGGGTTACAGCCGCCTATTGGTGGTGAGGTTTTTTGGCAAGGAAAATCGCTTTCTCATTATTCTCCAACAGAATTGGCTCGACATATTGCTTATGTGCCACAGGCGCATTCTCATTTATTTCCTTTTTTAGTGCAGGATATGGTGATGATGGGAAGAAGTGCTTTTTTGAAGTGGTATCAAACCCCAAAAAAATCTGATTTAGATTTGGCATTAATGGCGTTGCAAGAGTTAGAAATTGCTCATCTTGCGCAACGTTATTATCATCAATTAAGTGGCGGCGAAAAACAGCTTGTGTTGATTGCCCGTGCGATTGCTCAACAAGCCAAACTTTTAATTATGGACGAACCGACTTCCAGTCTTGATTTTGGTAATCAAATTCGAGTGTTAGAAAAAATAAAACAACTGCAAAAGCAAAATATTGCGCTTATTATTAGCACGCATAATCCACAACAAGCGGCATTTTTAGGGGATAATATTGTTTTTCTTGATCAACAATTTGGCTTTCAACAAGGCGATAAAAAACATTTATTAACCTTAGAAAACTTGGCGAAAATTTACCGCACTTCACCCGAACTTTTACATCAACATTTAAATAACCACATTGAAAAATCACTATGACTATTTACGACATCAATTTTGCTGAACTTTATCAACAACACTTAATCGCTTGTAATCATTACAACTTGCCTCCGACAAAATGGGATAAAAAAGCTGTGAAAATGGCTGAGAATTTAGTCGGCAAGCCTTCAGCATATAATCAGCAATTATTGCAAGCTATGAATGTGCAAATAGATGAAACCGTGTTGGATATTGGCTGTGGCCCCGGTACCTTTGCTGTGCCACTCGCACAACAAGGCTCAACCGTATATGCCTTGGATTATAGCAATGGAATGTTAGATTGCTTGGCGCAATTCAAACAGAAATTTGGTTTGCATCATCTCACGACATTTCATAAATCTTGGGCGGATAATTGGGATGATGTGCCACAAGCTGATGTAGTGTTGGCATCTCGTTCAACGTTGGTGGACGATTTGGACGATATGATCGAAAAACTCTGTGCCAAAGCGAAAAAACGTGTGTTTTTGACTTCTGTCACACAACGTCATTTTTTAGATGAGGGCGTATTTGAGGCAATTGGCCGAGAAGATATTGGTTTCCCCACTTATATTTATTTACTCAATCGGTTGTATCAAAAAGGCATTCAGGCAAATTTGAATTTTATTGAAACTGAATCGGGTTGTTTTCAAGGTGAAAGCTACGAGGATTTATTAGCCTCGGTGGAATTTTCTTTAGGCGAGCTTTCCGAAAAAGAAAAACAAGGTTTAAAAGCCTTTTACGATCGTAAACAAGCTAACAACGAACCCATTTCTCACGGACAGAAAAAATGGGCGTTGATTTGGTGGAATGTGGAACGCATCTAATGTTTTAAGCGGAATCAATTTATTTTTCCATCACTAATTAAAAGGACGATTATGTTATTTGCTTTGCCTGCGCTGAATGATAACTACATTTGGCTTTATCAACGAGAAAATCTGCCTCTTATTATTGTCGATTTGCCTGAAACGGACAAGCTGTTTGCATGGTTAGATAAGCAAAACGCAACGGTTGAAGCGGTGTTGCTTACTCACGAACATGAGGATCATACACAAGGTGTGTCGGCATTTAAAAAACGTTATCCAACAGTGCCGATTTATGGGCCGCAAGAATGTGAGAAAAAAGGCGCGACTCAAATTATGAACGAAGGGACGATCCTTACCGCACATTATCAAATTGATGTCATTCCGACGGGTGGACACACTAAACAGCACGTTAGTTTTTTAGTGGATAATCATTTATTTTGTGGTGATGCGTTATTTTCTGCAGGTTGTGGACGTGTTTTCACAGGTAATTATGCGCAGATGTTTGATGGTTTGCAGCGTTTGAATACATTGCCTGACGAGACGATTGTTTGCCCTGCTCACGAATATACATTGGGAAATTTAGCTTTTGCGGAAACGGTGCTGGTGGATAAAAGTGCGGTAGAAAAACAACGTATTTTTGTTGAAACACAACGGGCTGAAAATAAACCAAGTTTGCCTACCACTTTAAAACTTGAGCGAGAAATTAATCCATTTTTACAAGCAAAAACACTTGAAGAATTTACCGCACTTCGCAAAGCCAAAGATATTTTCTAAGTTATATTTTTTTATTGAGGCAAAGTGCGGTGATTTTTTAATTAGCAGATTATTTCTTTCTCGCTAACATGGTGGCAAATTTCATTTTAATGCGATTGCCGTTTTCATCGGTTTTGTGTAATTCACCCATATTTTCGTTATATTCTAAGAATTCCCAATCTTTGTAATATTCTTTCAATTCGTTTTCAGCAAAAGTGAAAGAGAACGGAAGTGGGCAAGGTACATCATCTGTGGACATGGCGGCAACGATTAAGTTATACCCGCCAATATTGGTGTGTTCTTGCATATTTTTGATGATTGACGGCACACGTTCACGATTTAAGAACATAAACACCACCGTTGAAACAATAAAATCATAGTTTTCTTGAATGTTGGCAGAGTTAATGTCGTAAAGTGCGGTAGAAATATTAAGATTTTCTTTCTCTTTGGTTTCATTTAAAAAGGCAATGCTGTTTTCATTGTGATCCCAAGAGGTCACATCATAGCCTAATAAACTTAAATAAAGTGAATTACGCCCTTGTCCGCAACCTAAATCTAATACTTTACAAGGCGAGATAATTTTTGCTGCATCCACTACATCACCGTGAGTGGTAGTCATGTTGTATTTTTTACTGAAATAATCTTCTTTTTTGCAATAGAAACCTAGGGTACATTCTAAATCATCAGAAAGTGCTTCTACACGATGCCATGCTTGAGGTTCAACAAAAGGAATGTCGCTTTCTGGCGTAAAAATATGCTCGGCAACAACATCGCCATTTTCGGTTAGCTCATAAAATTTGAGCTTACCTTTTAATACAGTTAATTTCCCCCAAGTGCCAACTTTTGTGTTGTGCTTTTCTTGGAACATTTGTGGTAATTTGTCTTTTGTCCACACTGGCATTTGTTTATAGCAAATTAATTCGTTTTTCATAATATTCTCCAAACAGATAAATAGTTGAGTGTTATAGTAGGTTATAAGCCGCCTATTTTCAACTAGAAAATAAAAGGGCAACGTAATGTTGCCCTCATTTAGATTGAATTGATTATTTTACTTGCATGCCGGCAGTGACACCGCTATCAGCAGATAACAAGAATAAGTCACTACCGCCTGTTCCTGCGGATAGAATCATTCCCTCAGACACGCCGAATTTCATTTTACGTGGTGCAAGGTTTGCTACCATAATCACAAAACGACCTTCTAATTCTTCAGGTTTATTGTAAGCCGCTTTAATGCCAGAGAAGACTTGACGAGTATGATCGCCAAGATCTAATTCAAAACGCAAAAGCTTATTAGATTCTGGTACAGCTTCGCATTTCAATACTTTTGCTACACGCATATCAAGTTTAGCGAAATCATCAATAGTGATGGTTTCAGCAATAGGTTCAACGGCAGAAAGTGCGGTTGGTTTTGCTTCAGTTTTTTCTGCTGCCTTATTGGCTGCTGCAAATAAGGCTTTGGTTTCTTCCACAACGGCATCAATTTGTTTTTTCTCTAAACGAGAGAATAAGGCTTTAAACGGCGCAAGAGTATGGCCAAGTAATGGTTGATGAATATTATCCCAACGTAATTCAGCTTGTAAGAAGGCTTCTGCACTTTCTGCCAGTTTTGGAAGAACAGGTTTTAAGTAAGACATCAACATGCGGAAAAGCTCAATTCCCATTGAACATACGGCTTGCAATTCAGCCTCTTTGCCTTCTTCTTTTGCAATCACCCAAGGGGCTTTTTCATCAATGTATTTATTGGCTTTATCCGTTAATGCCATAATTTCACGAATGGCTTTATTGTATTCACGGCTTTCGTAATAAGAGGCGATTTGCTCGGCTTGGGCGGTAAATTCTGCAAATAATGTTTCATCTTCTAGTTTATCCGCAAGTTTGCCTTCAAAGCGTTTCGCAATAAAGCCTGCATTGCGTGAAGCTAAATTCACTAATTTGTTTACAATATCCGTATTGACACGTTGTACGAAATCTTCAAGATTAAAGTCTAAATCTTCAATGCGATCATTTAATTTTGCTGCATAGTAATAACGCAAACATTCAGGATCGATATGATTTAAATAAGTGCTGGCTTGAATGAAAGTTCCACGAGATTTTGACATCTTCGCTCCATCCACCGTGACATAGCCGTGAGTGAATACATTAGTCGGTTTACGGTAGCCGCTGCCTTCAAGCATTGCTGGCCAGAATAAACTGTGGAAATAAACGATGTCTTTACCGATGAAATGATAAAGCTCCGCATCACTGCCTTCTGCCCAAAATTCATTGAAATCAATGCCTTCACGATTACATAGATTTTTGAATGAAGCCATATAGCCGATTGGCGCATCTAACCAAACATAGAAGAATTTATCTTTTGCGCCGGGAATTTCAAAACCGAAATAAGGCGCATCGCGTGAAATATCCCATTGTTGTAAACCGCTCTCAAACCATTCTTGCATTTTGTTCGCAATTTCAGATTGAAGTGAGCCAGAACGTGTCCATTCTTTTAACATGCCTTCAAAAGCGGGTAAGTCAAAGAAAAAGTGTTCAGATTCTTTTACGATAGGTGTTGCGCCAGAAACGGCTGAACGAGGATTAATTAAATCCATTGGGCTATAAGTAGAAGCACACACTTCGCAGTTATCGCCATATTGATCTTCTGCTTTACATTTCGGGCAAGTGCCTTTCACAAAACGATCCGGTAAGAACATATTTTTTTCAGGGTCGAATAACTGAGAAATAACTTTACTCTTAATAAAGCCATTGGCTTTGAGTTTATTGTAAATTTCTGCAGTAAGCTCTTTGTTTTCTTCGCTGTGAGTGGAATGGTAGTTATCAAAACTAATATTAAAACCTGCAAAATCACGCACGTGATCGGCTTTTGCTTTGGCAATTAATTCTTCGGGTGTAATGCCAAGTTTATCAGCATTCAGCATAATAGGTGTGCCGTGTGCATCGTCTGCACAGACAAAATGGATTTTATTGCCACGCATACGTTGAAAACGCACCCAAATATCCGCTTGGATATGTTCTAACATATGGCCTAAATGAATTGCCCCATTGGCATAAGGCAAGGCGCAAGTGACTAAAATTTTACGGGGTTGAGTTGTCATTTATTATTCTCTTTTTTAGCATATAAAAATTGTGGACATCTTACCCGATACAGGGCTTTTTTTCTAGTTTGAAAAACTTTAACTTAACATACCGCACTTTCCGTGATTAAATATGCCCGACAAATTTACTCTACTAAACAGGAAGTTATTATGGCAACCTACTTTTCTGATAATTTGACTGCCGAGCAGCAAAATCAAGTTCAGCAGATTATCCAACAATTTCAGCATCCAACCCTGCAAAAGGATCTGATTGCGCTTAATACTTTGAAAAAAGTGGAAAAGGGCGGTGATACTTTACGCATTGAATTGAAATTACCTTTTGCATGGAATTCTGGTGTAGAACAGTTAAAACAAGCGGTTTCAGATGCGTTGTTGAAAGCGACAGATTGCAAAGCAATTAAATGGGCGGTGACTTATCAAATCGCCACACTTAAACGTGCAAATAATCAACCAGCCGTAAAAGGTGTGAAAAATATTATTGCGGTGAGTTCTGGTAAAGGCGGCGTAGGGAAATCATCGGTTTCGGTTAATCTAGCTTTAGCATTACAAGCACAAGGCGCACGTGTTGGAATTTTAGATGCGGATATTTATGGCCCTTCTATTCCACATATGTTAGGCGCAGCGGATCAACGTCCAACTTCGCCAGATAATCAACACATTACCCCAATTAAAGCACATGGTTTATCTGCAAATTCCATTGGCTTTTTAATGAATGAAGATAGCGCAACAATTTGGCGTGGTCCAATGGCGAGTAGCGCATTAAGCCAATTATTAAATGAAACCCTATGGGATAGTTTAGATTATCTTGTTATCGATATGCCTCCGGGCACTGGTGATATTCAACTTACCTTATCACAACAAATCCCTGTAACGGGTGCAGTGGTTGTGACAACCCCACAAGATATTGCTTTGCTTGATGCAGTGAAGGGTATTTCAATGTTTGAGCGAGTATCCGTGCCAGTATTAGGTATTGTGGAAAATATGTCGATGCACATTTGTAGCGAGTGCGGTCACCACGAAGCGATTTTTGGCACAGGCGGTGCAGAGAAAATGGCTGAAAAATACAATGTGAAAGTATTAGGTCAACTTCCTTTACACATTCGTATCCGTGAAGATTTAGATGCAGGCAACCCAACTGTTGTGCGAGTGCCTGAAAATGAAATTTCACAAGCATTCCTACAACTTGCCGAAAAAGTCTCTACAGAACTTTATTGGCAAGGTTCGGTAATTCCAAGTGAGATTTTATTTAAAGAAGTGAAATAATCGAAAAAAAGATAGGGCTGCATGTGCAGCCCTTAAAATTTATTTTCATCTAATTTACCTTGAATATGATGAAATGATCCTTTTATTTGACATAAACAAATATAAAGCTACACTAGCAAGGTATCATTAAGTGATACATTTTTATCGATGGTTAATTATTACAAGGAGAGGCTGATTTTTGACTTATTTTTTATTAAAAATAAACTTTTGTCAGCTATATAACGATGAATATGAGATTACAAGTAAAACAGTGGGGAAATAGTAAAGCAATCCGTTTACCTAAGGACTTTACCGATTCTATGAATTTAGATATGGGGGATTTTTTGGAACTAGAAAAAATCAGCGACAATACAATTAAAGTGATTGTTGTGCCTAATAATCCGAAAAAAAGAAAAAGATTAACCTTAGATGAACGTCTTGCAATGACCTCATCAAAACAATTACCCGTTATTCAAGAATGGGATTTACTTGAGCCGGCAGGGCAGGAAATTTGATGGCTAAACAACAATTTGAAAGAGGTGATATTATCACGGTTTGCTTGAATCCCGTTGTAGGAAATGAATTACAGGGTGAGAAACGTCCTGCATTAGTATTAAGCGATAATAAATTTCATAATTTGGGATTTATGATGATAGCACCGATTACACAAGGAAATGCGGCGCCTGCTAGAGAAAATGGTTTTGCGGTAACGCTAAGTGGGACAGGCTGTAAGACACAAGGTGTGGTTGTTGCATATCAAGCCAGAATAATTGACTTTCGAGGTAGAGACGCGAAAAAAGTTGAATCTGTACCAGATTATGTTTTATTTGAAGTTCAAGACATTGTTGAAGCGATTTTAAGAGACTAAAAATTGCCCTAGTTTTTTTGCTAGGGCAATTTTTATTTACTTCACCCATTTCACCACTTCATCCAACCCTTTACGGGATTTTTTCGCAATATCGCGTGAGCGGTAGCCGAAAGTTGCGGCGACAGAAACCGCATATTCTTGAGGATCAAATAATCCTTCTTCGGCGAGGCATTCATTCATTTTATCGTAATGAAAACCTTCGATTGGGCAAGAATCGATGCCAAGGGCTGCAGCGCCAGTAAGCATATTGGCAAGGGCGATATAAGTTTGTTTACTGCACCAATCAAATAAAGTGCGGTCGCTTTCCAGCAATTTCATATCTTCTTCTTGCAAGGCTTTGTATTTTGCGAAGGCGGCTTGTTGTTGCTCTGCGTTCAAGCCTTTGCGCGTCATCACATCCACAAAAAATGGACTGTCATAACGGGCATTTTTCTTTGCTAACATCACCACAAGGTGACTACAATGATCAAGCTGATTCATCATTCCCCAGCTAAAAGGTTTCATTTTTTCGCGTAAGGTTTTATTTTGAATCACTAAAAATTTCCAAGGTTCAGAGCCTACAGAACTCGGCGATAATCGACCGCACTCTAAAATACATTCAAAATCTTCATCACTGATTTTTTTTGCAGGGTCGTAATAACGTGTTGAGCTGCGTTGATGAAAGAGTTCAAGAACTTGTTCACGAGTAAGTTGAGTCATTTTATTTCCTCTTTTTTAAATAAAAATGTGCTGCCATATTAAAGATTAGTTTTTGCTAAAACAAGGGAAAGATTCTAGAATAGTCAGCACTTTTATCACAGAGGGTGCAAATAATGACAAGAATTGCAATTATTCCTGCGAGAGCAGGTTCTAAAGGAATTAAAGACAAAAATTTACAGCTTGTGGGTGGCGTTTCTTTGGTCGGGCGAGCGATTTTAGCGGCGCAAGAATCGGGCATGTTTGATCAAATTGTGGTGACATCAGACGGTGAAAATATTTTAAAAGAAGCCACAAAATACGGCGCAAAAGCAGTGGCACGCCCTGAAAGTTTAGCGCAAAGTGATACACGCACCATTGATGCGATTTTGCATTGCTTAGAAACACTCAATATTTCACAAGGCACCGCCGCACTTTTGCAACCAACCAGCCCATTGCGCAATGCTTTAGATATTCGTAATGCGATGGAAATTTTCCTTGGCGGCAAATATAAATCAGTGGTTTCCGCTTGCGAATGTGAGCATCATCCTTATAAATCCTTCACTTTAGAAGGCACCGAAGTTCAGCCTATTCACGAATTAACGGATTTTGAAGCCCCTCGCCAAAAATTACCGAAATCTTATCGTGCAAATGGCGCAATTTATATTAATGACATCGAAAGTCTCTTTGAAGAAAAACGCTTTTTTATTGCGCCAATGCGTTTTTATTTAATGCCAACTTATCGTTCCATTGATATTGATTCCACACTTGATTTGCAATTAGCCGAAAGTTTGATTTCAAAAGAATTCTAAAAAAATTGGCCGCATGTCGCGGCCTTTGTTTTTTGATAAGCCTATTTGCTTTTTCCCAATAAAAACTTCTCTAAAACTCACCGCACTTTTGGCTTACTTCTTGCGCAAAAAAAAGCAAACGTTTGCCTTTGTTTCTCATTACACTTGATAAATGTAAATTATCGTAAAGATTGTATTTTTAAATTGAATTTCATGACTAAATCTGTATAATTTTTCCACTTTATTTACGCCCAAGTTCTTTTATTAATTGAATAAGAGATTGAGGGTATTTTTAACATCGTTAGAGAGACATTTATGAATAAAATCTTCCGTATCGTTTGGAGCCAAGCAACGCAATCTTGGGTGGCGGTTTCAGAATTAACCAAAGCACATAAAAAACAAAGTGCATCAAATGCACAAAAAAGTGCGGTCAAATTTTCAGGCAATTTTATTAAATCTTCAGCAGTCGCATTGGCGTTATTAAGCGGTCATTCGGCTTATGCTGTCGTCAATGAACCGGGCACAGGTAGTGATACCAATGTCGCTTGGGGGCAATCGTCAAATGCTTCAGGAAATAATGCCGTTGCTGTAGGTAAAGAATCTAAGGCTACTCAGAACAATGCAGTAGCGGTAGGTAGAAAAGCACAAGCCACAGGAGATAGTGCAATTGCCCTAGGTATTGACTCTAAATCTACTAGTGACCAGTCAGTTGCTGTTGGGGTGCTGGCTCAGGCAACTGATAAGCAAGCAGTGGCAGTAGGTTATAAAAGTCAAGCAACCGGTGTGAATTCTATTTCTATAGGGAATACATCTGCTGCAAGCGGTAATAATAGTATTGCTTTAGGTTCTAACACAAAAGCAACTGGTGCTACATCTGTAGCATTGGGAACCGGATCGAATGCGACGGGTAACGATAGTTATGCCCTCGGATGGGGAAGCAATGCAAGTGCTGAAAAGTCAATGGCTCTTGGTCACTCTAGTAAAGCAAGAAAGGTTAATGATATTGCTTTCGGTAGAGAAGCTGAAACTCGAGATCAAGGTTCAGGTCATAGTGTAGCTATTGGAGCTGGAGCGGTTTCTGGGAGTAATAAGGGCGTTTTAAATCGTAGTGGTGACGATGCAGGCGGTGTAGCTATTGGTACTGGTGCTTTTACAGGAGTTAATAGAGACAGTGCGATTTCTATCAATTCTTCTGTGGCAGTAGGAGCCGGTGCTGGAGCAGGATTTAGAAGTTTAGATCCTAATAAAATGCCTGCGGGAAATGCGACAGATGTTGACACTAATGATGAAGTGCTAAAAAAAGCGTTTGGTGTTAAAGATGTTAATACTGATTTCCAAAGAATAGCTGGTGGAACAAACGGATATACAAATGTAGATATTAATGAAGCCACAGCGTTGGGTCGTAATGCACGTGCTATAGGAGACCAATCTGTGGCAATCGGGGCCCAAACAATTGCTGGTATGGGTGCGATAGCTTTAGGTGGAAATGATATCACTCAATTTGCAGATAAAAAGTATTACAAATCAACTAAAGAAAATTTTAAGGTTACAGAAACAGAAGATCATAATCAAGACGCAAACATATCTAATGACACAATTAGTGGTGCTTATGCACGTCTTGTTGGTACTCCTTTAGATAAAAAATATAAAGCAACTTATGCACAAGATGGTTCAGTAGTATTAGGGGCACAAGCTCACTCGGGTACACCATTAGGTACGGCTATCGGTACGAATGCTTTAGTGCGTAAAGGTGCATTTGGTGCAACAGCAATTGGTGCCGGTTCGCAAATTCAAGCAAATGCAGAAGCAGCAGTTGCAATAGGTATGGGAGCTTTGGCTAATGGTAAGTATGCAGTAGCAGCAGGTACAGCAGCGAAAGCAGAAGAATCAGCTGTGGCTGCAGGTTATAAAGCAAATGCTGATAAATCTGCGGTAGCGGTTGGTGATCATTCTAATGCGACAACCTCTTCTGTTGCAGTCGGTCAAGGGGCACAAGCAACAAAAGAGGCTGATATTGCAGTTGGTCAAGGGGCGAAAGCGTCTGGGGAACAAGGCGCTATTGCTATGGGTCTTGGTACACAGGCGCAAGGTGACTCCTCCATCATGATTGGTGGATCGGAAATTACCAAGGTAGCTAGTCAAAAAGTAAGTTATCAAAAAGAGAAAAAAGACGCACAAAAACGTACGGTCATCAAAACCACTAAAAAAATAGAGACCATTGGTGGAGAACAAGTTGAACGTACCATCCGTTCTGTAGAAATGGAAAATGCAACGGGTACTATTCAACAAGCCTATGGTGAGTTAACGAATGGCGCTACTTTAAATATTGATAAATTAGATTATTCTTTAGCTGCTAATAAAAACGGTCATGGTTCTATTTCCATGGGGATTCATTCCTTATCTACTGGAGATTTAGGTACGGCTATTGGTACTGGGGCACGTGTCACAAAATTAGGTGGTGTTGCCCTAGGAACAGGAGCTGTTTCCGAACTACAAAATGGGGTGGCTATCGGTACAGGTTCTAGAGCAGATGACAAATCTATTGGTACTCGTCAAACAGATATTTCCTATGATGAAGAGGGCCATATTGTACCATTTGATAGTAAAAAAGTAGCCTATACATTCTATTGGGCTGGTGGTACGAATACATCTGAAGGTGACGTAGTATCTTTTGGTACACCAGGGGCAGAACGTCAGTTGAAAAACGTGGCGGCGGGTCGTATTGCAGATGATTCTACAGATGCGATCAACGGTTCTCAGCTAAACTCTGTTACAAAACGTATGTCCAGTGGTTGGGCAGTAGAAGCTGAGAAAGATAAGGACAGTTCTGGTGTGTTGAAACTAAAAGGTACTGAAGCAACAGCAGGAACTGAAGTACATAGTGCCGATGGTAAAACAACGACAAGAGAAAATCCAGGTACGGCTACAGGTAAAGTAGATAAAGTTCGTCTTAATGATGAAGTGAAAATTCGTGTAGGCGATAACTTGGTATTAAATCAAGAAGATGCGACTAGAGATGCCTATGAAGATCCTGATAACCCTAATCGTAAAACAGGGACTCATGTTACTTCTAAATTCACATATTCTTTGAATCCAGTATTGAGTAACTTAACCAGCGCAGAGTTTAAAGGCACAGATGCAAATGCGCCGACAACCATGCTCACTAATGCAGGCGTAACCATTACTCCGGCAACCTCTACAGGTAAGAAACCCGTTTCATTGACTGAAAATGGCTTAAACAACGGCGGCAATCCGATTACCAACGTAGCTGGCAACCTTGATGGTGCGAAAACAGGTACAACTGAGCCGACAACTAAAGCAGACAAACCGAATAATGTAAATGACATCAAAAACAACGCTGCAACCGTGGGCGATGTGTTGAATGCAGGCTGGAACTTGCAAGAGAAAGGTACAGCAAAAGATTTTGTTACCGCTTATGACACTGTTAATTTTGTTGACGGCGACGGCACAAGTGTATCTGTTACAAATACAGACGGCAAAACCAGTACAATCAAATACAGCGCAAACCTTGGCGATGGTTTGGAAAAAACCAACGACAATAAAATCAAGGTAAAAGCTGCAGATAACACCCTTACAACCGATGCCAACGGCTTAAAAGTTAATACCGGTACAATTAATCCTGTTGACTCAGGAGATAAAGCTGGAACCGTAGCGGTCAATACTGATGACGCAGGTAAAATCGCAACGGTAGATACGGTTGTAAATGCTGTGAATAACGCGGCTTGGACAGCTACATCAGCAGCAACAACTGCTGGTGAATTAGGTAAAGAAGCTACTAACCAATTGGTAAAAGCTGGTGACAAAGTAACTTTTGAGGCAGATAAAAACATCAAGATTACACAAAATGCTGGCAAATTTACATTTGCTACAAAAGATAATGTATCTTTCGACACTGTACAAATAGGTGGTAGCGAAGGGCCTAAATTTGCTAAAGCAACTGATGGTTCTATCAAAGTATCTGATAAAGATGGTAAAGAACCTGTAAAAATTACAAATGTAAAAGATGGAGACATTTCTGCAAACTCTAAAGATGCTATTAACGGTAGTCAATTCCATAAAGTGGCAAATAATACAATTCAGTTAAAAGGACAAAATGGCACTGATACGGCTACTGAAACTAAGAAACAAGCGTTAAATAAAGAAGATGGAATCGCTTTCACTGTTAAATCTAGCGATGGCACATTGTTAGATGTAGCTGCATCTGGAGATACCATCACATTAACTCCAAAAACAGGTACGATTACAACAACAAATGGAGTGCCAACAGCTAATACAACTGGTGGTAAATTGGTCACTGCGGATCAATTGGTGAATGCTTTAACAGAAATGGGTTGGAAAGCGACAGCAGATAAAGATGGCACTGGTACAGTAGAAGGTAACGCTGAAGAGTTAATCAAAGCTGGAGAGAAAGTAACTTTCAAAGCAGGCAATAATTTAGCGATTAAACAAGCTGGTAAAGAGTTTATCTATTCCCTAAACCCAGTATTAAGTGGCTTAACAAGTGCTGAATTTAAAAACCAAGCTGGTGATAAAACTGTAATCAATAGTGATGGCATGACAATCACTCCAAAAGATGCGCCAGCAAACCCAGTATCTTTGACAAAAGATGGCTTAGATAATGGTGGTAAAACAATTAAAAATGTTACATCTGGTTTGACGAATTATGCAGAAGGAAAACCAAAAGACGGCCTTGTGAATTTAAGTAAACCAGCTACAGGTACTCCAGCTGTTCCTGATACTACAGCGGCTACTGTAGGTGATTTACGTAATATGGGTTGGGTTGTATCTTCGGACAAAACAACAGGCGATTTAACAAAAGCGTATACAGATCAAGTAAAAAATGCTGATGAAGTGAAGTTTGTTGGAGAAGGTGGCGTTACTGTATCTGGTAAAACAGAGAATGGCATTCGTACTATCACTGTGAAAGCAGAGGCTCAAGAAATGCCTGAGCAACCTGTAAGTTATACAACCGCAGAGGGAACAAAAGTATATCCTAAAACTGTAGTAAAACCAGATGGTAGTAAAGAAGTTAAATATTATTCTGAGCCAGATGGAAAAGGAACTGAAATTGCAAAAGATAAAGTCATTACTTCTGTTAATGGCCCAGAGGGTACAACAGCACCAACAACATTATCTAATGTAGCAGGTAACTTAGATGGTGCAAAAGCAAATACTCAAGCACCAACGACCAATGCGGCAGCACCAAATACAACGGATAAAAATGGTGATAAGTACATTAATCCAAACAACGCCGCAACCGTGGGCGATGTATTGAATGCAGGTTGGAACTTACAAAACAACGGCGAAGCTCGTGACTTTGTGAAACCGTACGA
>NZ_LYCK01000010.1 GCF_001679045.1 Haemophilus haemolyticus | reverse complement strand
TTCAATCCATTTTTCGCAAAAAGATTATGGGTGTGAAAGGGGTTCTAGCGGTAGAGCGTTTATCTCTTGAATTTCATCTAAAAGATCGGGTTTTGGCGGTGCAATTTTCAGCACGAACCAACGAAGGTGTAGTAAAAGACAAAGTGAGTATAAAACGAAATGGCTAATTATGGATTAACGCGTAGTGGCTTTGTGCGTAAGCGTATGCCAGAGCAGTTAAAAGAGCTTTATGAAAATGCGAAGAAAATGTTTGGGGAAGATATTGATTTGTCACCTGAAACTGTGATGGGAATGATGTTAAACATTGAGTCAGAACGCTTTGCCGCCTTATGGGAGCTTATCGAAAGCGTTTATAGTGCAATGTATCCGATGAGCGCAACTGGAGCAAATTTAGATCGCGCCGTTTCTTTTACAGGAGTCACTCGTTTACAAGCAGAGCACTCAACGGTGCCAGTGATTTTTTACGGTAATACTGGCGTTGAAATCCCCCGATATACTGCAGTACGCAATGCAGGAACACAGATTTTATATTATTCAGATGAAGACGCACGCATTGATTCAAATCAAGCTGCTTATGCACGGATTGAGCTAAATTCAAATACCATTAATACGGGCGATGTATTTTCCGTCGTAGTTAATGGTGTGACGTATCGTTTTACAGCAATGCGTTCATCAAGTGCGAGT
>NZ_LYCK01000009.1 GCF_001679045.1 Haemophilus haemolyticus | reverse complement strand
ATTACGCACTTGGTCTGAGTAACCATTACCTTCTGCAGAGACGACCCAACCTAAGTTTTGTAAATCTCCTACAGTGGCTGCATTGTTAGGATTAGAGTTGCTGAAGTCAATCAAACCTGCTTTGCCAACATTATCTGGTTTTGCTACTGGTTGTACATTCTCTTTCGGTTGACCATTTGGAAGTACGTCCGCTGCATTATACCATTTACCATCATTACCTAATTTCTTGTCCTCTACTGGAGCAAACGTATTCGCACCACTTGCAACATTTCCTAATTGTGTTGCATTTCCAGCTTTGTTTGCTTCTGCATTTGGATTTACTAAATTAGTTTTTACCGTATCTCCAGCTACTTCTGTTGGTTGATTAGCCAATGCTGTTCCATCTGCATTTTTAAACTTCTTAGTTTTTGGATCATATACTTTTCCAGCTAAATCGCTTTCTTTGTAATATTTTCCATCTGCTGCTTTAACTACTTTATCTCCAGCTTCATTTGTATATGCGATCGGTAAGTCTTTTACATCTATTTGTACATTACTTACTTTTCCTTCTGCATCCGTGGTCACTACCGCTTTGGTATTGAGTCCATCTACAAAATTTACTGTGTCGTACGGTTTCACAAAGTCACGAGCTTCGCCGTTGTTTTGTAAGTTCCAACCTGCATT
>NZ_LYCK01000008.1 GCF_001679045.1 Haemophilus haemolyticus | reverse complement strand
ACCTATAAACAAAAAGTGCGGAGAATTTTCCCCGCACTTTCTTTTGTCTTCTTTCTATCTTTAAGACATTCAAGAATACATCAATTATTTGATGATTTTCGCTACAACACCAGCACCTACTGTACGGCCACCTTCACGGATTGCGAAACGTAAACCTTGGTCCATCGCGATTGGGTGGATTAAGCTTACTGTCATCTTGATGTTATCGCCTGGCATTACCATTTCTACGCCTTCTGGTAACTCGATAGTACCAGTTACGTCAGTTGTACGGAAATAGAATTGTGGACGGTAACCTTTGAAGAATGGAGTATGACGACCACCTTCTTCTTTTGATAATACATAAACTTCTGATTCGAAGTCAGTGTGTGGCGTGATTGAACCTGGTTTCGCTAATACTTGACCACGTTCGATTTCTTCACGTTTGGTACCACGTAATAATGCACCGATGTTTTCACCTGCACGACCTTCGTCAAGTAATTTACGGAACATTTCAACACCCGTTACAGTAGTTTTTGCTGTATCTTTGATACCTACGATTTCTACTTCATCACCAGTACGGATGATACCACGTTCTACACGACCAGTTACTACTGTACCACGACCTGAGATTGAGAACACATCTTCGATTGGAAGAAGGAACGGTTGGTCAATTGCACGCTCTGGTTCTGGGATGTAAGTATCTAAGTGGTTTGCTAACTCAAGGATTTTTTCTTCCCATTCTGCTACGCCATTTAATGCTTGTAATGCAGAACCACGTACGATTGGTGTATCGTCACCTGGGAAGTCATATTGAGAAAGAAGTTCACGAACTTCCATTTCTACTAATTCTAATAACTCTTCGTCATCTACCATGTCGCATTTGTTTAAGAATACGATGATGTATGGAACACCTACTTGGCGACCTAATAAGATGTGCTCACGAGTTTGTGGCATTGGACCATCAGTTGCTGCTACTACTAAGATAGCACCATCCATTTGTGCCGCACCAGTAATCATGTTTTTAACATAGTCGGCGTGTCCCGGACAGTCAACGTGTGCGTAGTGACGAGTTGCTGTATCGTATTCAACGTGTGAAGTGTTGATGGTGATACCACGCGCTTTTTCTTCTGGCGCGTTATCGATTTGGTCAAATGCGCGAGCTGCACCACCGTAGTGTTTAGATAATACGGTTGTGATTGCTGCTGTTAAAGTTGTTTTACCGTGGTCAACGTGGCCGATTGTACCCACGTTTACGTGCGGTTTTGTACGTTCAAATTTTTC
>NZ_LYCK01000007.1 GCF_001679045.1 Haemophilus haemolyticus | reverse complement strand
CGCACTTTTTGTTTATAGGTGATATTTGAAAGTTATCAAAATGTGATTTTTTAATCAGTATTTTATCGACTGGTTACATTTCTTTCGTTATAATTGAACGTCTTATTTTATTTAACAAACGTGTTCGGTGTGGATTTTTACCGAGTGCAAATTAATTGAGGTAACAAATGTCATTAAATATTGAAACAACTCAAGGTTTAGAACGCCGTGTAGTGATCACCGTTCCTGCTGAAACTGTATCTAAAGCAGTTCGTGAAGAATTTAAACGTGCATCAAAAAATGTTCGTGTAGATGGTTTCCGTAAAGGCCATGTACCTGCTCATATTATCGAACAACGTTTCGGTGCATCAATCCGTCAAGATGTATTAAACGATTTATTACCACGTCATTTTTTTAATGCCGTGATTGCAGAAAAGATTAATATCGCAGGTCGTCCAACTTTTGGTATTGAAACTTTTGAAGAAGGTAAAGATCTAGTTTTCACCGCAACTTTTGAAGTTTATCCAGAAGTTAAATTACAAGGTTTAGAGAATATTAAAGTTGAAAAACCAACTGTTGAAATCACAGAAGCTGATATTGATAAAATGGTTGATGTGTTACGTAAACAACAAGCAACTTGGGCAGAAACCGACTCTGCAGCAAAAGCAGATGATCGCGTAACTATTGATTTTGTTGGTTCTGTAGATGGCGAAGAGTTTGAAGGCGGTAAAGCATCTGACTTCGTATTATTTATGGGACAAGGTCGTATGATTCCTGGTTTTGAAGATGGTATCGTAGGCCATAAAGCAGGTGAGCAATTTGATATTAATGTAACTTTCCCTGCTGAATACCATGCAGAAAACTTAAAAGGTAAGGCGGCAAAATTTGCAATCACCTTGAAAAAAGTAGAAAACATGGTGTTACCTGAGTTAACAGATGAGTTTGTTGCTAAGTTCGGTCCGAATACTAAATCTGTTGCGGATTTACGTGTAGAAATTCGTAAGAATATGGAACGTGAATTGAAAAATGCATTAGTTTCACGTGTTAAACAACAAGTAATCAATGGTTTAATTGAACAAAATCCAATTGAAGTTCCAGCTTCTGCAGTAGAAGAAGAAATTAATGTATTACGCAATCAAGCGGCTCAACGTTTTGGCGGTAATGCACAACAAGCTGCACAGTTACCACGTGAATTATTTGAAGCGGAAGCAACTCGTCGTGTTCAAGTAGGTTTATTATTCTCTGAAGTGATTAAATCTAATGAATTAAAAGCTGATGAAGAACGCGCTAAAGCAATGATTGCAGATATTGCATCAGCTTACGAGCAACCAGCAGAGGTTGTTGAATACTATAGCAAAAACGAAGAATTAATGAACAATATTCGTAACGTAGTATTAGAAGAACAAGCAGTGGATGCAGTACTTGCTAAAGCACAAGTTACTGAAAAAGTTTCTTCGTTTGATGAAATTATGAATCCACAGGCATAATAATTAATTAATATAGTTATGATTGAATAAAAGTGCGGTCGCTCTTTTTAACAAAAGCGACCGCATTTTTATTTGTATGTTATTTAGAGTAAAATAATTAGCAATTTTAGTGAAAAAGGTAAGAAAATGAGTGTAATTCCTATGGTTGTTGAACAGACTTCGCGTGGCGAGCGTTCATACGACATTTATTCCCGTTTATTAAAAGAGCGCGTGATCTTCCTAAGTGGTGAAGTGGAAGATCGTATGGCAAATCTCATTGTGGCTCAGCTGCTTTTTTTAGAGTCTGAAGATCCAACTAAAGATATCAATATTTATATCAACTCTCCCGGTGGTTCTGTGACAGCAGGTATGGCTATTTACGACACAATGCAATTTATTAAGCCAGATATTCGTACACTTTGTATTGGTCAGGCATGCTCAATGGGTGCATTCTTGCTTGCTGGCGGAACCGCTGGCAAACGAGCAGCGTTACCAAATGCGCGTGTGATGATTCACCAACCTTTGGGTGGTTTCCGTGGTCAAGCATCGGATATTCAAATTCATGCACAAGAAATTTTGAAAATTAAACACACCTTAAACGATCGTCTAGCATTTCATACTGGGCAAAGTATCGAACGAATTGAGAAAGATACAGATCGCGATAACTTTATGTCAGCTGAAGAAGCAAAAGCATATGGTTTAGTTGATGAAGTTTTAATTAAACGTTAAGGAAACACATGTCAGACAAAGATAAAGATTTACATTGCTCTTTTTGCGGAAAAGAAAAAAGCGAAGTAGATAAATTAATTGCTGGTACAGACGGCTATATTTGTAATGAGTGTATTGAACTTTGTCATTCAATGCTTGAAGAAAGTAATGATGAAAGTGTAGACGAAAGTGCGGCAGAAAATGAGGAGAAATTACCAACTCCTCACGAAATTCGCGCTCATCTAGATGATTATGTTATTGGCCAAGATTATGCGAAAAAAGTGCTTTCTGTCGCAGTTTACAATCATTATAAACGCTTACGAACTAATCATGAAAATAACGATGTTGAGCTTGGTAAAAGTAATATTTTGCTTATTGGGCCAACGGGTAGTGGTAAAACATTGCTTGCTCAAACACTAGCTCGTCGTTTAAATGTGCCGTTTGCGATGGCTGACGCGACAACATTGACTGAGGCTGGCTATGTCGGTGAAGATGTAGAAAATGTCCTACAAAAGCTTTTACAAAACTGTGAGTATAATACTGAAAAAGCGGAGCAAGGCATTATCTATATTGATGAAATCGATAAAATTAGCCGTAAATCGGAAGGCGCATCAATTACTCGAGATGTATCTGGTGAAGGTGTACAACAAGCGTTGTTGAAACTCATTGAAGGTACTGTAGCGTCTATTCCACCTCAAGGCGGTCGTAAACATCCGCAGCAAGAAATGGTGAAATTGGATACGTCAAAAATTCTCTTTATCTGCGGTGGCGCATTTGCGGGATTAGATAAAATTATTAGTAAACGTACACAAACAAGTACGAGTATCGGTTTTAGTGCGAAAGTAGAAAAGGATGAAGAAGAAAAGTCTCTTTCTGAATTATTCCGCCAAGTAGAACCAGATGATTTAATGAAGTTTGGTTTAATTCCGGAATTTATTGGGCGTTTACCCATGATTTCTCCACTAAGTGAATTAGATGAAGAAGCCCTTGTGCAAATTCTTACACAGCCTAAAAATGCCTTAACTAAACAATATCAAGCTTTATTCAGTCTTGAAAATGTGGAGTTAGAATTCACTCCAGAAGCTTTAAAAGCAATGGCGAAGAAAGCGCTTGAAAGAAAAACAGGCGCACGTGGTTTACGTTCTATTGTCGAGGCTGTATTACTTGATACGATGTATGATTTACCATCTATCGAAAATTTACGTAAAGTAGTCGTGGATGAAAGTACCATTGTAGATAATACTGCTCCAAAATTAGAATATCATTCTTAATAGAAAAGTGCGGTTATTTTTCCTTATGTTTTCTATTTTGCTTGATGATTTTCAATAGGCAAGGCGAAAAGAAAATGCTACAATCGCACGTTCTTATAACTTTATTCTTATTTTCCTAAGTAAATAACGGATTCAATTTATGGCAACTGAAATTGTTGATAAAAAGAAAAATGTACCAGAGACGGTGGTAGAAGGTAAATCTAAAGGATTAAATACCCTTCTTTGGATTTTAGTCGCAGTCTTTTTTGCGGCAGCTGCAATTGGTAATGTTTATTTCCAAAAAGTATATTCATTACCTATTCGTGTAGTGGGTGTAGTCATTGCATTAGTGATTGCTTTTGCATTTGCAGCAATTACTAATCAAGGTACAAAAGCTCGTACATTCTTTAAAGATTCAAAAATAGAAGCGCAAAAAGTGGTATGGCCAAGTCGCCAAGAAGCGCGTCAAACTACATTAATCGTAATTGGGGTAACAATCATTGCATCCTTATTTTTCTGGGCGACAGATTCGATTATTGTCACAGTAATTAATTTCTTAACTGATTTGAGATTCTAAAATGACTGAAGAAACAACTGTATCAAAAAAACGTTGGTATGTATTACAGGCGTTTTCTGGTTTTGAAAGCCGAGTGGCTTTAACTTTGCGTGAATATATTAAACAGCAACAAATGGAAGACCAATTTGGTGAAGTGTTAGTTCCAACTGAAGAAGTCGTTGAGAATGTTGCAGGTAAGCGTCGTAAAAGCGAACGTAAGTTTTTCCCTGGCTATGTGCTCGTAGAAATGGAAATGAATGATGAAACATGGCACTTGGTGAAAAGTGTTCCGCGTGTTATGGGATTCATTGGTGGTACACCTGATAAACCTGCGCCAATTTCTAAACGAGAAGCCGATACTATTTTAAACCGTCTAGAACAGACTACTGATAAACCACGTCACCGCAATGAGTATCATCCTGGTGAAGAAGTTCGTGTGGCGGAAGGTCCATTTGCAGACTTTAATGGTACAGTAGAAGAAGTGGATTATGAAAAAGGTCGCTTAAAAGTTTCTGTATCAATCTTTGGTCGTGCAACACCAGTTGAACTGGAATTTGGTCAAGTAGAAAAAATACATTAATCCCTGATTAAGGATAATTAAAAAATTACCGCACTTTTATAGTGCGGTTTTTTCATGCTCTGAATTTATCAAGGTATTTTTACTTGTGTGATCTTTAATTTTAGGAAATTAATTGGTCGTAGAAGATAAGATATAAAAAATCCCTTGCAGAGCAAGGGATTTAGTAATGAGTTAAAGTGCGGTAGAAATTACCAACCTTTTACAACACCATCTTTAAAGTGTTTTTTAGCTTCTTGGTAAACTTCTTCTGTTTGGTAAGATTTTACGAAATCTTGAACAGCTTTGCTGTCTTTGTTATCGGTACGAGAAACGATAATGTTCACATATGGAGAATCTTTATCTTCTACAAATACACCGTTATCTTGTGCATTTAAGCCTACCTGGCCCGCATAAGTATTGTTTACTACAGCTAAATCAACATCGTCTAATGCGCGTGCCGCAACAGAAGTATCTACTTCAGTGATGTTTAATTTTTTCGGATTTTCAACAATATCTAATACAGTTGAAAGAAGGTTATTTGCATCTTTTAATTTGATTAAACCTTGTTTTTCAAGAAGAATTAATGCACGGCCACGGTTTGTTGGATCGTTAGGAACAACAACTTTAGCACCTTCTTGTAATTCATTTATACTTTTTATTTTTTTAGAATACCCCGCTAATGGATAGACGAAAGTATTACCCACGATGACTAAGTTATTTAAATTTTTCGCTTTTGCATCTTCATCTAAATAAGGTTTATGTTGCATCGCGTTTGCATCTAAATCACCTTTAGATACAGCTTCATTTGGTAATGCATAGTCATTGAATTCAACGAATTGAACGTCTAAACCATATTTTTCTTTAGCGACTTTTGCTGCAATTTCTGCAACTTGGTGCTCAGGGCCAGACATTACACCGACTTTGATTTTAAGTGGTGCAGCTGCAGCTTCAGGTTTTTTGTCTTCTTTACAGCCTGTTAAAACGATAGCTGATGCGATTGCAGTGATTGCAAAAAGTTGTTTTAATTTCATAGGATTTCCTTCCTGTTTAAGTTAAGAGTTGTGTTTAATTAACGATGATCCACTTTTTTAGCCAGTGTATCGCCGAGTTTTTGGCTAATCATAACGAATAGCACAATAATAATGGTTGCCACCCAAGTGACATAAGGCATATTGCGATATACGCCGTAGTTGATAGCTAGGCTACCTAAGCCGCCGCCGCCTTGCGTCCCCGCCATTGCAGAGTAACCAACTAAAGTGACCAGCGTAAGCGTGATGCCATTAATGAGTGTAGGTAGTGCTTCTGGCAAATAGAATTTACGAACAATCTGCCATTTAGTTGCTCCCATTGCTTGAGCAGCTTCGGTTAAACCATTTGGAATTTCCATTAATGCATTAGCAGTTAAGCGAGCCACGAATGGCATCGCACAAATGCTTAATGGAATAATTGCTGCCGTTGTACCTAATACAGTTCCCACGATGAAACGTGTTACAGGTAATAAGATTAAGAGCAAAATAATAAATGGAATAGAGCGCCCAATATTAATAATCGTGTTTAACACAAAATGAGAGCGGTTATTTTGTAAAATCTCATTTTTTCCAGTTAAGAAAGTCCATACGCCAACAGGCACGCCGACTACTACGGCAAGTAAAGTAGATGCAAAGCTGATATAAATAGTTTCATAAGTTGCTGTTGCGACAACGCCCCACATTTGAGGTGTTAATTGTTGGCTGAATGTTGCCAAAAAATCATTGAACATAACCAAGCACCTCCACGCGCACGTTGTTTTCCATTAAATAAACTTTGGTTTGCGTAATGGCATCTTCATCGCCTTCTACTTCAGCAATGGTATAACCAAATTTCACGCCTCCAGCATAATCGATTTGTGAGGTTAAGATACTGAGCTCCACGCCAAATTTTTTTGATGCCTGAGAAAGTAACGGCGCATCAACTGATCGGCCGGTAAACTCAAATTTGATAATTGGATACGCTTTGCTATGTTTCGGTGTATCAGTAAGATTTTCCAAATATTCATCAGGTAGACTAATGTGGAAGGTCGAACGAATAAACTCTTGTGCTAATTCTGTTTTAGGATTTGCAAAAATTTCACCGACAGTACCTTGTTCAACTAGGCGACCTTGATCAATTACGGCAACTTGATCACAAATCTGTTTAACAACTTCCATTTCATGAGTAATCAACAAAATCGTAATACCTAAAGTGCGGTTAATTTCTTTTAATAATTTCAGAATAGATTGCGTAGTAGCAGGATCTAATGCGCTAGTTGCTTCATCACATAACAAGACTTTAGGATCGCTCGCTAAGGCACGTGCAATGGCTACACGTTGTTTTTGCCCACCAGAAAGATTACTTGGGTAGGCATCACGTTTTTCGCTTAAACCAACAAGATCTAAAAGTGCGGTAATTTTTTCTTGGATTTTTGCTTTTGACTCACCTTCTAATTCTAAGGGTAATGCCACGTTTTCAAATACAGTGCGAGAACTTAGTAAATTGAAATGCTGAAAAATCATTCCGATTTGACGACGAGCACGTACTAACTCGTGATCAGAAAGTCCTGTTAATTCTACGCCGTCAACAATAACAGAACCGCTTGTTGGTTTTTCTAATAAGTTCACACAGCGAATTAATGTACTTTTTCCTGCGCCAGATGCACCAATTACGCCACAAATTTGACCTTTTTCGATGTTTAATGAGACATTATCAAGCGCAGTCAATTTCTTGCTAGGTAGCTCAAAAATCTTCGTTATATTGCTTAGCTTAATCATATAAGCCCTTTTTCTTTACTGTTTTAAATCTATTTCGGTATTCTAGACGTCTAGATTGCTATGTCAATATGTCAGATTATCTTTTTTAGACAGATTGGTTATGAGTTATATTTGCTAATTGCCTGGATTAAATAGATAATTTTTGTCAATTTGACATGTATAAAAGGTAAGAGAATGAATAAGGCTATTTTTTTAGATCGCGATGGCACGTTAAATATTGATTACGGTTATGTACACGAAATTGATAACTTTAAGTTTATTGATGGTGCGATTGATGCATTGCGAGAATTAAAGAAAATGGGATATATGTTGGTGTTGGTTACCAATCAATCTGGAATTGCGCGAGGTTATTTTTCTGAGGAGCAGTTTTTACAGTTAACAGAATGGATGGATTGGTCATTGGCTGAACAAGATGTGGATTTGGATGGTATTTACTATTGCCCACATCATCCTGAGGGAAAAGGTGAATATAAAGAAGACTGTGATTGCCGGAAACCTAAACCTGGAATGCTATTGCAAGCGATCAAAGAATTAAAGATCGATCCTACGCAATCTATTATGGTTGGAGATAAAGTTGAAGATCTAAAAGCGGGAATTGGCGCGAAGGTGAAAATGAATGTATTAGTTCTTACAGGTAAACCAGTAACAGAGGAAGGTGAGAAAGTAGCTGATTATATGTTAGATTCTATCGTTGATCTTCCTAGAATTTTAAAACGCTTAAAAAAATAGCTCAAAATATCTATATTTTGCTCTAATCGCTTGCGCTTTAATCAAAAGATCATTTTTTTAAA
>NZ_LYCK01000006.1 GCF_001679045.1 Haemophilus haemolyticus | reverse complement strand
TGCATCTCTACAGAATCTTTTGGTAAAATTCATAATGAAATCAAGAGATTCTCTGGGTGTGCGCTACAGATTCTCTACAGAATCAGCTTCCCCCCTCTAAAAATGTGGTCGAAAACACTCAAACCCTTGATTTATAAAGGAAAAAAGGCAAATTTTAAATTTGCGTTAGGTGTGTGTCAGAGTAAAGAATTAATGATATTTTAATAATAGAACCTGGCTTAATCTTTACCCTAGATCACCAGGTCTTTTTACCCATTCCAGGCAATTAAAATGCCTAATAGAACACCCTAAAAAAAGAATAGAATGAACGCCCTTTTTATTATTGTTTTTTATAATGCCCTTATTATCGTTTTTATCCTCTTTTCTGCTTATCTGTACTTAATGTATAAGCGTAAAAAGCACATCAATGCTTTATTAGAAAAAATGTCGAGCTCTTACGCTAAATTTGCAATGAATAACCAGGCTCAGATGCAATTTGAGAAAAGAAAAAGAGAGTGGGAAAGAAAACACCCAATAAAGGCTCTAAAACAACGCATTAAGCGATTTTTTAATTGAGATTAATAAAACCTTTGATATGATGAAAAGGTGAAGAAATTCGCTCTCATATGAATAACAATGGTGCAAAATCTCCTTGCACCCATTAACCGTAGAAAGTTACTCGTCTCTCTTTCTGCGGTTTTTTTTGTTATTATAATCGGGCGAAAAAAATAAGAGATAATTTCGCATTTGCCTAAACGAGCTTAATCTGTCGATTCATCGGATTAAGTTTTTTTTTGCCATAGTTTGTTCTCCTACAAGCTATGGCTTTTTTTACGTTCAAAAAAATGAAAATCCATAAAATCATTGGCACTTGTTGGCAATAATTTTATGGATTGTATCTTAATAATTTTTTTGTTTAGCTGATTTAAAATCTACGATATAAACGGTTTCTCTACCAATAAGGAATTTTACAAGATATTTCCCGTTAAGAATGGGGATTTCCTTTTTCTTTCTAAGACGGTACACATCTGCCGTGAAAGAAAGTTTATCAACCTCACTCTTGATAGCATCATAAAAATTTTCTGCAATAACCACATTTTGAGATTGTTCTAGAATGTATTGTGCTTGCCGCAGTAGTTTATTTTCTGCTAGTTCATACCATTTGATCGAGTAATCAAATTTCATCAAGTTTTAGTACCTGTTTCAGGTTTTTCATCACATCTTCATGAGAAGTTGATTTTACTAATCCATTTTCTAATTGATGCAGTAAATGAAGTTCTTCGTTTGTATAGAGGGGTTCTTTTTTCTCAAATGTTTGAGTATTGGGTAATGCTATTTGCATAATTCCTCCTTTTTCATATAAGGGTAGTTTATCAGAAAAATTTTTAATCAAAAAATAGGATGAAAACTATATCCCCTATCCTGCATTAGCATTTTTTGGTGAGCTGTAACATTGCATAAACAAGCGATTTAAGTGAGTAAAATGATTTAACATAATCGCACTTTATGCGAAACCAGGTGCTTAACTATGCAATTAAGGCTCTAAAAAAAACAAAGAAAAAACAAAGCAGGGGTATAAGCAGATAAAACAGGGCATACGGCGAGAGCTTTTTGCCAATAATGAGCATTATTTAACCCTTCAACGCCAAAATGCGTCTGGCACCGTTAAGTACAATCCCCCCCGTGATGGTGCCGATAATCAGATCTGGATAATTGGAACCGGTCCACGCGACCAGGGCGCCGGCGGTGATGCCCCCCAGGTTGATCACCACGTCGTTGGCCGAGAATATCAAGCTTGCCTTCATGTGCGCCCCGCCTTCCCGATGTTTGGATATGAGCAGTAGACAACTGGTATTGGCAATCAATGCGACGAATGCGATAGCCATCATCACCAGAGATTCAGGCTCACTACCGAATACAAAGCGTCTCACCACCTCTACGAGCACGCCCACAGCCAAGATCAGTTGCAGTACACCAGCAAGATGCGCGGCACGTACCTGCATTTTCACGCTATGTCCAACCGCATAAAGGGCAAGCCCGTACACCGCCGCATCGGAAAAATTGTCCAGGGATTCTCCAATCAGGCCTGTGGACTGGGCGATCAGACCGGCAGTCATTTCCACCACGAACAGAAGTGCATTGATGCCGAGCAACCAGCGTAGGGTCCCGGATTCTTGCTTAGCAGAAGCTGCCGAAAACTCGGCGGCCTTGATGGTCTCTGGATTTGCAGCGACGGTTTCCTGAAGCGAGGCGCCTAGCCCCAAGGTCTTCAGTTTCGAGGTGACGGGCTCGACCTCGCCGTCATGCACGACCTTCAGCCGGCGGTTCGACAAGTCGAAGGACAGCGCCCGAATCTCCTCAAAGCCGTTCAGGGCTAGGCGAATCATTCGTTCTTCTGATGGACAGTCCATCTTCGGCACTGCATAAACACTGACCCATCTCCCTGGCGCCTCGGAGGAGGCCTGTATATCGGTATCCGCTGCGGACGTTGCATCACCGCCACAGGCGCCACCACAGGATTTGCTCATAATACGACTCCACTTGAACAATGTTGTGGTACCATTTTAAACTATAAAGCTACTATAAGGCCAATAGAGTAAAGAATCCGTTGGGGAGGAGGCTGATGCGCATTGGTCAGTTGGCATAGCTGAATGAAGTCGCCTACGGCTCCGATTTTTTATATACCACTTCGGGGCTTTATGGTTTCTTTTGCTTAAAATCCATATTAATAAATAATCTTTTTAATTCTTTCTTTTCTTCATCTGATAGCCTAATCCCTTGAGCAACACGCATAGCAAAATCATTAGGAATATTATTAAATTCTGCATTGAATAAAAAAATAAAAAATTAGGGCTGAAAGCCCCCAAAAAGAGCCTTTAGGCTCTATTTTTTGTATTCTTGTTTGTATTCTTGTTTGTAGGCTCTGGGATCGCTTGTCGCACAAGGGGTTTGCGATTTATAAGACTACAGATTTACGGTTATAAGACTACAAATTTACGGTTAAAAGACTACAAATTTACGGTATTTGACTACTTGTATTTTTTATTGTAGTCTTTAATGGCTGTTTGTTACCTTAAGGGTGGGTTATGACTGATACATCATTAACAATTTCTAAAGCTAATAGTTTTGTTCAAGCTAGTTATTCCATGACTCTTGATGAAATGAGAATTTTGTCTTTGACGCTAGGTGTTTTTAATCCTGAAAATCCTATTAAACGTGGGTTTGATTTTACTATTGCGGATTTCTGTAAGCATTTTCCTGATGTTGATGAAAAATCAGCTTATACCCAGGTTAGGAATGCAATACTTAAAATATCAAAGCGTTGGATTGTATTGGTAGATAATGAAAAAGAATTAACTGAAGTGGTTTTAGTTAATAAGAGAACATATTTCAAAAAAGAAGGGCGTTTTTATATCGAATTCCATGAGGATTTACTACCCTATATCGCGCAGTTGCATAATAACTTTACTAAATATCAATTGGTAAATATTGGTGCTTTTTCTAGTACGCATACAATTCGATTATATGAATTATGCTCTCAATATAGGGATACAGGGTGGAGACAAACAAGTGTTGATGAGCTTAAAGATTGGTTACAAGTTTCGGATAAATACGATAGATATAATAATTTTAACCAGCGTGTTTTAACGCCCGCTATTGATGAAATCAATGCTAAATCGGATCTTCTTGTAAGTGTTGAGCCGATCAAGCGAGGGCGCAGCATTGTTTCGTTAAAGTTTACAATTAAAAGCAAGAAAAGTGCGGTAAAAATCGAACAGAAACGCCCGGCGTTCCCCCATAAAAACAAGTATGGTTCTTTCGTTAAGTTTGATGCGCAAAATCCAAAGTTTAGCTCGCATGAATACGCTATTTACGCTAAGGATTGTCTATTAAAGCTAGATGGTTTTTATGAGGTGATAGATGATGTGCCGCTAGATGACCTGGTGCATTATGCTAAATTTTTAGCGGTCAATGAAAGTCATAAGTCAAAATTTGGGAAAGAGCGTGATATTTGGGCTGAATTGAAAAAGAGAGGTTATAAGCTATCACTTTATGAATTAGTAGAGATACCTAAAAATCAGATAGATTTTGTTGAATAGATTTATTTATACCTGACATAATTTCTCCTTGTTTAGTTGTGATGAAAATCATTGTGATAAGAATTGCCTAAGTCTTTTGTAAAAGAAAATGAGCGTTTTTGTATTTAAAATTAAGACGCCGTCACAAAAAAAATCTAAAATAAACTCATAAAACATTCATCAGGAAACGTGAGGTATTTGCTGTTTTTTGGGTTTTTTAGATGCAAAATTGCATCTCTACAGA
>NZ_LYCK01000005.1 GCF_001679045.1 Haemophilus haemolyticus | reverse complement strand
TTTAACGTCAATAATGTATGCTATTAACATACACTCCTTCCTCAATACCGAAAGAACTTTACAACCCGAAGGCCTTCTTCATTCACGCGGCATGGCTGCGTCAGGGTTCCCCCCATTGCGCAATATTCCCCACTGCTGCCTCCCGTAGGAGTCTGGACCGTGTCTCAGTTCCAGTGTGGCTGGCCATCCTCTCAGACCAGCTAGAGATCGCAGGCTTGGTAGGCCTTTACCCCACCAACTACCTAATCCCACTTGGGCTCATCTCATGGCATGCGGCCTTGCGGTCCCGCACTTTCGTCTCTCGACACTACGCGGTATTAGCTACAGTTTCCCGTAGTTATCCCCCTCCATAAGCCAGATTCCCAAGCATTACTCACCCGTCCGCCACTCGTCAGCAAGAAAGCAAGCTTTCTCCTGCTACCGTTCGACTTGCATGTGTTAAGCCTGCCGCCAGCGTTCAATCTGAGCCATGATCAAACTCTTCAATTCAAGTTCAATCGCTCAATATACTGCTTAGCTATAAATAAAACACTACTTAAAAAGTAATTATGAATTTTCAGTTAAGCACCTATTAAGACTTCAAAATTAAAAATATTTTTAAAACAAGTCAATCAACAAGTGCCCACACAGATTGTCTGATACATTGTTAAAGAGCAAAA
>NZ_LYCK01000003.1 GCF_001679045.1 Haemophilus haemolyticus | reverse complement strand
AAGCTGGGGTTTTTGTTTTTTAGAAGTTAATACTTTAACAAAATAAGTTTAGATAAAGTTTGTGTTTGTTAGTGAGAAAAATATGCACTAGTGATACAATCCGCAAAATTTTTAGAAGGATACTTTATGGCTCGTAAGAAAAAAACACGTCGAATTACCGATATTATGCCAATTCGAAAAGCAGATAAAAAAATAGATATAACAAAAGCACGCCCAGGTAAAAAGCTTACACGCTATGAATTGGATGCTAAAGCTCGTGAAGATAAGAAAAAACGTAAGCATAAGGGTTTAGCTTCAGGATCTCGTCATAGTGCGGTTGAAGAAAAAGCGAATAAACTTCAAAATGAAATTAAAGATCCAAAAATTGGTAGTAAGAAAAAGGTTCCGTTGGTTGTTGAATTTATTAATAAACCTGAAAAAGGTCAATTAATTCCAGTAATAAAACAGGTGAAAAAACAAGATCCAATGAAAGAGCTTGAAAATCTGGAAAATAATGAAATTCTTAATGAATTATTGGATGCTTTAGATGAAGGTAAAACTATTAGTAAAGCAGATCAACAATTTGTAGATGAATGCTTAGATAGAATTTCTGAATTAATGGAAGAACTTGGCATTGAAGACGAAGATGAAAGTGAAGATGATTTATACCGAACTTTCGAGCGTATCGATATTAACCAATTTAGATAAGTTATGATTTGGCTATTTATTGTAATTGCATTTTTCTTGCTGATTGGATTGAGTTTATATGCAATATATTTATTAAAACAGTTAAAAATCCAAAAGGAATTGATTACTAAAGCCAAGCATGCGCGCACTATACGATTAAAAGAAAGCATTGATATTATTGCTCGAGCAATGCAATCTGGGGAATGTAATACTTCAGAAGGAGTAATCCGTCTTACAATGCTATTAAGGCCTTTTGGTAAGAATTTATCTACTTATCCTGCGATGGCTAACTTATATGAAGTTGTGCGTGATATGCCTACACATGATGCTCGTAAATTGCTTGATAAAAGAGAAAGAATGCGTTTAGATTTAGATCGAGAAAGTGCAGAAGTACAATTTGAACAAGATATTAAAAAAGAATTGTATATATTATTAGAAGATATTAAATCTATCGAGTTAATGTAAATAGTGTGACTGTAAAGAAAAATGCGCTAAGTTTATCCTAGCGCATTTTTTTATGATTATTTTTGTTAACGATTTTGTTCAAAAAATAATACCGTTGCGGCAACGCGAGAATGTACATTTAATTTGCGTAATAAATTACGGATATGTACTTTCACGGTTTCTTCTGAAATAAACAGTTGTGCTGCAATTTGTTTATTTGATAGACCTGTCGCAATTTGACGAAGTACGCCCATTTCACGATCCGTTAGGCTGTCTAATGGGTTTTCTTCATGAGTACGTTCTAACAGTAAATTTTTAATAGAATCACTCAGAATGACTTCACCTTGTGCAATGCGCTTTATTTGGTCTAGTAAAGTATCTGGTTCCGTATCTTTTAGCAAGTAACCATCTGCACCTGCATCAATCAGAGTATAAATATCATTTTTTGCATCAGACACTGTTAAAATTAAGATTCGTGCATCAACGCCTTCTGCACGTAATCCTTTGAGCGTATCTAACCCAGAAAGTCCTTTCATGTTGAGATCTAAAATGATCACATCAGGTGATGTTTGTAATGCCACAGAAATCCCTTCTGTGCCGCTGCCTACGTCAGCCACCACTTCAAAGTTATCATCTAATTCTACAAGTTGTTTAATGCCACGACGCATTAACGGATGGTCGTCAATCAATAAAACTTTTAGTTTTTCTTGCATAATTTCCCCTTTAGTGGCAAAAGTCCACTTTAAAAAACGTAATATTCTATAAAGAATTCAATTCTATGCCAATCTAGAATAGAAAAAAATTTGATTTATCTCACAAACTTACTGTTTGAGGTAGGCTGATTTATGGACAGAAAAAGAGCGGTAGAAAAATAGATAATTTTTTACCGCTCTTTTAAGATAAGAAAGATTAAATGGTCGACTCTAATGCCCAAAGTTCTTGTAAGGTTTCTCGACGACGAATTAAGTAGGATTGATCGACATCTACTAAAACTTCAGCAGTACGGGGTCTTGAGTTATAGTTTGATGACATGCTTGCTCCATAGGCGCCTGCTGAGCATTGAGCTATATAATCACCTTCAGCAATAGACAGTTCTCGTTGTTTGCCTAAGAAATCTGACGTTTCACAAACTGGCCCGACAACATCATAAATGGCTTTTTCTCTTTCTAAAGTGCGGTCAATTTCTACGATGTTATAATGCAGGGCGGATCATATCATTCATCCCTGTGTCGGTAATTGCGAAATTACGACTTTCATTATTTTTTAGGTATTGCACTTTGGCCACTAAAATTCCCGCATTTGCAGAAATTGCTCTACCTGGTTCAAGAATAATTTCAAGTTCAGGATAATTTTCTAGTTTTTCTAACAATGCATTGGCGTAATTGCTTGGGTGAGGTGGTGTTTCATCCGTATAAGTCACGCCTAAACCACCGCCTAGATCGAGATGTTTTAATTTAATCCCATCTTCTTTTAATTGTTCCATTAGGACAATTAAGCGATCTGCTGCATCTAAGAATGGTTGTAATTCAGTGAGCTGTGAGCCTATGTGGCAATCCATCCCTGTTATTTTTATGTTTGGCAGCGTTGAGGCTAATTTATATACCTCTCGAGCTTCATTTACACTTACACCAAATTTATTTTCTTTTAATCCTGTTGAGATATAAGGGTGTGTATGCGCATCAACATCTGGATTCACACGCAAAGAAATTGGTGCTATTTTCCCCATCTCGCCTGCGATCTGGTTAATGTATTTGAGTTCAGAAACTGATTCCACATTAAAGCAACGGATTCCAACCTCTAGTGCTCGCATAATGTCTTCTCGAGATTTAGCTACGCCCGAAAAGACTACTTTTGATGCGTCGCCACCTGCGGCGAGTACACGCTCAAGTTCTCCTTGCGAGACAATATCGAAACCTGAACCCAGTTTTGCCATGATATTTAATACGCCGATATTTGAGCAAGATTTTACGGCAAAGCAAATTAAGTGAGGACGCTTACCGAAGGCTGAGTCAAAAGCATGCCAATGGCGTTCAAGTGTTGCGCGAGAATATACATAAAGAGGTGTACCGAATTGTTCAGCAAGTTGTTGAACCGGAATATCTTCAGCATAAAGCTTATTATTTTTATATTGGAAGAAATTCATGTTGTGTTCCTGTTTTTTATTTTGGGATTGTAATTGGATAATCGCTTATTTGGTTTGTTGTGCTTGTTCTTTTTCTGGGAAATATAAAGGACCTTTGACACCGCATCCTGTTGCCACAATGCAAATTGCACTAAGCACTAAAATTGATAGTAGTTTTTTCATTTTTCTCTCTCTTACTTATCGGTAAATCCGCCTTTCACAAGCTTAAGAAAGGCTTTATAATCTGCCGCATTCTATCAGATTTAAACAGGAACATTTTATGAATATTGCAGAATTTCACCAAAATATTGAACAAGTTTGGCAAAAAATTGAAGAAGAATTAGAAGCGCAAGGTGCGGATGTAGATTGTGAAACGCAAGGTTCAGTATTTACAATCACCTTTGATAATCACACACAAATAGTGATTAACAAGCAAGAACCATTACTTGAGCTTTGGATTGCGAGTAAATTAGGTGGTTTTCATTTTGCTTTTAAAAATGGCGACTGGGTTTCTAACGACGGAAAACGTTTTTGGGATTGTTTAGTCGAAGCTTGTGCTACTCATGGCGAGAACGTGCAGTTCTAAGATGCTTGATTCTCATTTATCACCAAAAATAATAGAAAAAACAACCGCACTTTCTGTTTTGAAATCGGTTTTCGGTTATCAATCTTTCCGTAAAGGGCAGGAAGAAGTCATCAATGCCGCCTTAAACGGACAAGATGCTTTGGTGGTAATGGCAACAGGGAATGGCAAATCGCTTTGTTACCAAATTCCCGCGCTTTGTTTTGATGGTTTAACTTTAGTGATTTCTCCGCTGATTTCCTTGATGAAAGATCAAGTGGATCAGCTGCAAGCTAATGGAATTGAGGCGGATTTTCTTAACTCTAGTCAGACTTTAGAACAGCAGCAAAGAGTACAAAATAAGCTTATTTCTGGGCAACTTAAACTGCTTTATGTGTCGCCAGAAAAAGTGATGACGAACAGTTTCTTTCAACTTATTTCTTATAGTAAAGTCAGCTTTATTGCGATTGATGAAGCACACTGCATTTCTCAATGGGGGCATGATTTTCGCCCAGAATATACTCAGCTTGGCGGTTTAAAAGCTAGTTTCCCTCATGCGCCGATTATGGCGCTCACCGCGACAGCCGATTATGCGACTCGCCAAGATATTTTAACTCACCTCAATCTAGAAAATCCACATAGATATATTGGTAGTTTTGATCGACCAAACATTCGTTATACTTTGGAAGAAAAATATAAACCAATGGAGCAACTGATACGTTTTGTGTTGGCTCAAAAGGGCAAGAGTGGGATTATTTATTGCAACAGCCGAAACAAGGTTGAACGAATTGCGGAAAGTTTACGCAATAAAGGTGTCTCTGCTGCTGCTTACCACGCGGGAATGGAAACAGCATTTCGTGAGCGTGTGCAACAGGATTTTCAGCGTGATAATGTTCAAGTAGTCGTCGCAACCATTGCTTTTGGAATGGGGATTAATAAATCCAATGTGCGATTTGTTGCCCATTTTGATTTACCTCGCAGCATTGAATCTTACTATCAGGAAACGGGGAGAGCAGGACGTGATGATTTGCCTGCAGAGGCTGTTTTGTTTTATGAGCCTGCGGATTACGCTTGGTTACAAAAAATTCTCTTAGAAAAACCAGAAACGCCACAGCGTCAGATTGAGCAGCATAAATTAGAAGCTATTGGTGAATTTGCAGAAAGCCAGACTTGTCGCCGTTTAGTTCTTCTCAATTATTTTGGTGAGCATCGACAAACACCATGCAATAACTGTGATATTTGCCTTGATCCTCCTAAAAAATATGATGGTTTAGTCGATGCGCAAAAAGTAATGTCTACTATTTATCGAGTGGGGCAATGTTTCGGTGCACATTATGTGATTGCGGTGCTGCGTGGAATGCACAATCAGAAAATTATTGAACGCCAACATGATAAACTTTCAGTGTATGGCATTGGAAAAGATAAAAGCAAAGAGCATTGGCAGTCTGTCATTCGTCAGCTTATTCATTTGGGTTTTGTGCAACAGGTCATTGGTGAATTAAATCCAACATTGCAACTTACTGAAAGTGCAAAAGCAATTCTGAAAGGTGAAGAACCATTAGAACTGGCAATGCCTCGTATTTCTGCAATCAGTAAGATTGCCCATAATCCACAACGTCAAAGTGTTGCAAATTACGATAAGGATTTATTTGCACGCCTGCGCTTCTTACGCAAACAAATTGCCGATAAAGAAAATATTCCGCCGTACATTGTCTTTAATGATGCAACTTTACAAGAGATGGCACAATATATGCCAACAAGCAATATTGAAATGTTGCAAATTAATGGCGTGGGCTCAATCAAATTAGAGCGGTTTGGTCAGCCGTTTATGGCATTGATTCAAGAACATAAGGCAATTTTGGCGAAAGCGCAAAATAATGAGTAAGTATCGAAAGTGCGGTTAAAAATCACCGCACTTTTTGTTATACTTGCGCCAATTTTTTCAGTTCTTAGAATCTAAGGTTAAACAATGCGTACAAGTCAATATTTATTCTCCACCCTTAAAGAAACGCCAAATGATGCTCAGGTCGTGAGCCACCAATTAATGTTGCGTGCAGGTATGATTCGCCCAATGGCATCAGGTTTATATAACTGGCTACCTACTGGTATTCGCGTATTGAAAAAAGTAGAAAAGATTATTCGCGAAGAGATGAACAAAGGTGGTGCAATTGAGGTATTAATGCCTGTGGTGCAACCTGCGGAATTATGGGAAGAGTCTGGTCGTTGGGAGCAATATGGCCCTGAGCTCCTTCGTTTTGAAGACCGCGGAAACCGTAACTTTGTACTTGGGCCAACTCACGAAGAGGTGATTACTGATTTAGTGCGCCGAGAAGTTTCTTCATACAAACAACTTCCACTTAATTTATACCAAATTCAAACTAAATTCCGTGATGAAGTGCGTCCTCGTTTTGGTGTAATGCGTTCGCGTGAATTTATTATGAAAGATGCGTACTCGTTTCACACGACACAAGAAAGTTTGCAAGAAACTTATGATGTGATGTACCAAGTGTACAGTAACATTTTTAACCGTTTAGGCTTAGATTTCCGTGCGGTGCAAGCGGATACAGGGTCTATTGGTGGTTCTGCGTCTCATGAATTCCAAGTGTTGGCTTCAAGTGGTGAAGATGATGTTGTATTCTCAACAGAATCGGATTTTGCAGCGAATATTGAGCTTGCTGAAGCGGTAGCTATCGGTGAGCGTCAAGCACCAACCGCAGAAATGACATTGGTTGATACGCCAAATGCGAAAACTATCAATGAACTTGTAGAACAATTTAATCAACCAACCACTAAAACTGTGAAAACGTTGATTGTGAAAGGTGCAGACAAAAACCAACCGCTTGTTGCTTTAATTGTTCGAGGCGACCACGAATTAAACGAGATCAAAGCACAAAAACACCCATTAGTGGCAGATCCTCTTGAGTTTGCAGATGAAGCAGACATTAAAGCAAAAATTGGTGCGAGTGTTGGTTCATTAGGCCCTGTGAATTTAAATATTCCTGCAATTATTGACCGCACTGTGGCGTTAATGTCTGATTTTAGCTGTGGTGCGAATATCGATGGAAAACATTACTTCAATGTGAACTGGGAACGCGATGTAGTAATGCCAGAAGTATTTGATTTACGTAACGTAGTAGAAGGTGATCCAAGTCCGGATGGTAAAGGCACGCTTCAAATCAAACGTGGTATTGAAGTGGGGCATATTTTCCAACTTGGTAAAAAATACTCTGAAGCAATGAAAGCGACCGTGCAAGGCGAAGATGGTAAACCTCTTGTGATGACAATGGGTTGCTACGGCATCGGCGTAACTCGTGTGGTGGCATCAGCCATTGAGCAACACCACGACGAACGCGGTATCATCTGGCCATCAGACGAAATCGCCCCATTCACTGTCGCCATTGTGCCGATGAATATGCACAAATCTGAAGCCGTGCAAAAATACGCTGAAGAACTTTACCGCACTTTACAATCGCAAGGCGTAGATGTGATTTTTGATGATCGTAAAGAACGCCCTGGTGTGATGTTCGCCGATATGGAACTTATCGGTGTACCGCATATGGTGGTAATCGGTGAGAAAAACCTAGAGAACGGTGAAATTGAATATAAGAACCGTCGTACCGGTGAAAAAGAAATGATTAGTAAAGAGCAGTTGCTCAGCGTTTTAAACGAAAAGTTAGGTAATCGCTAATCAGCATTTTATTTTGTATATTGTGACAAAAGAGCGGCTATTTTTTAGCCGCTCTTTTTGTTGATTTAACGTTTATATTGAACCATGTTTAATCCAAACTAAATGCTCGAATATAAGGTAGCTTTCCTTTTTCTAGCATTTCTTGAATCCCGCTTTGATGGTCATTGGTGCCTAAACCTCTTAATTCTAAGGTTACGCCAATGCTATTATCGTAAACGACCTCATTATGCTTTTGATTTTGGTGGCTTGTGACATAGCGTCTAGCACCAACACCAATCGCCCAACAACAGCTGTTATACTGGACGCCAATATATTGTTCTACTGGTTTTTGTAAGGCGAGATCTTGATAATAGCGCCCTACTACAGCCCAATTATTGGCAATTTCCCAGCCTACAACTAATCCCACTTGTTGGATATCTTGTTGATATGCGTTGGCTGATTTACCTAAGTTTTGGTCAATATATTCTTGGTTCGCATATCGATAATTTAACTGAATTAAATTATTTTTTTCAGGATTATATTCTAGTGAGGTATTCGCTAATGATGTTGAATTGGTATGAGTATCAAATTGATAGCTACCATGCCAATGCCATTTATCACTCATTTTCCAATTAGATTCTAATGCCCAAGCTGATGATGAAGTCGGGGTTTTATTTGCTGGGTTTTCATCAATACGAGAATTACTTAAGTAATAAATTTGACCTGCAGATAAATTAAAGCGTTCCTCACCACCAATATCATAAAAACGAGTTGTGCCACCCAAGGTAACTTGATTTGCCGATGAAATTCGGTCTAAACCACTATAACGGCGATCACGGAATAGCGAATAGTAATCTTGCTGTACTAATGCTGAATCGTAACCAAATCCTAAATACTCATTATTAAGTTTTGAACCAATATTGCTTTGATTTCGGTAAGGGCGATATAAATACTGCACGTGCGGTTCGAAGGTTTGTGTATAGTCTTTTAAGAACGTTGTATCGCGTGCTAATATGCTTTGTAAATCAACTTTAAATTGTGGAATAACTCGATTTACCGTTTTTTGCACGTCCTCTGCATTTTTTCCTGAACCTTTTTTCTGATCGTAGCGAGTCGTATAAAGTTTAGTTTCAATATTCAAACTGCCGTATTTATTTGACATTAAAGAATTTAGGCTGGGCTCTGCATGGAAACGCCATGCAGTTGGCATTAATTCACTGTCATTATCAAAACGAACAGCTTGTGAATGTAATTTGAAATTAAACCATCCATTAGCCAAATCATGTTTGTAATAATTGAAATCTAATTGTGGCATTGCGCGATAAGGGCCGATGTCCACTTCATCGAAAATCTGGAACTGATGTGCAGAAAGAGAAAAATTATAATTTGGTTGATAATAAGCTATGCGAGCATATTGGTTTGCGTAGCCATCAGTACTGCGACCATAAACGGACTCAAAATCACTGAAATAACGTTTGTCGCTTACTCGGGTATAATCAATATTTAAGCGCCAATTTTGCAAAAAGCTAGAATTGTGATTCCAATAGAACAAATGACGTTTTCGATTATCACTAGAATATTCAGAGTAACGATCCTTACCTAAATATTCTCCTGCCACTTTACCTTCGCCAATAGGGGTTAAATAGCGAAATTCCCCATTTGCTTGCCAACCACGGCGAGACATATATTTCGGGGTAAAAGTAAGATCGTAATTAGGTGCAATATTCCAATAAATTGGTTGTGCATACCAAAGACCATCTCGGCTAGATGTTCCCGCACTTGGAATTAATAAACCGGAGCGACGACGATCTCCAATAGGTAATTGTAAGTAAGGGGTATAAAAGACGGGAACGCCATGCACTTTGAAGCGAGCATGCCACATTTCAGCATATTCTTCTTTCACGTATTGACGAATTTCTGACGCATCTACAGCCCAAGCATTATCACCTTGCAAACATGAAGTAAAGGTGGCGTTTTTCATGACGCGATAATTATTACTTAATGTTATATCATCAGCCTTACCTCGACCTTGACGACCGACAAATTCATATTCTGAATTTGTTAAATTACCATCGTGACTATCTAAATTAAATTCTGCATCTTTACCCAACATATTGATCTGATTATCTTTATAATCAAATCCATCGCGAACATAAGCCATGCGTAAAGGTGTTGATTGGTTTCCTGATTGTTTTACCTGCACGGATTGTGCTAACAAATGACGATTGCCTTGTTTCAAATCCACATTACCTTGATAGGTCGCATCATTTGGCTGATTAATTTCTGCGTTATCCGCTTCAATATATACAGGCAGAGAATTCACATCACCCGTCACGACTTCACCGCTAAATTTTGGCACGCCCATTAAACATTGTTCATGCAAATCTGCCAAACTTTGTTGGCTATAAAGTGCGGTCAAAATAGCAAGTGAAATTAAAGTGTGTTTTTTATTCATCGTCTTGTTTTAATTTGTCAGAAAATTGGTCAGATTATACTGGAAAAAGCTCAAGGCTAGTAATATTTTTCAATAAACTGTTGATGGGATGTATCTAGGATTTTCTATAACTTTACTTGCATAAAATTAAAAAACTCAGCAAAAGCTGAGTTTTTATTTTTCTTATTTTACAACGTTAAATGTCAACGGGTCATAAACAATCTCACCCACTTGAACTTGGATTGTATATTGGCCTCTAGGATCCTTTTCATCAAATTTCCAGCAATTTACTACCGTTTTACCTTGGTTTAATGCATCACGAGTTGTTGTGATTGTGTGGGTCTTTTTATCTTCAGAAACTTTAACTGCATTTGGATTTTCTGATACAGCAAAGGTTGTTTTTTCAGGCGATTTAAATACTTCAGTAACAGTAATTTGTTTCGCAAAATTACCATTAGCTACCCAGCAAAGTTGGTGTGCTTTAGCTGAACGAGAAATATCTTTTTTACCTAAATCTGTTGGAGTTTTACCAGACATATCATAGGTTGAAAGGTAAAGTGTTGGTTGCGGTTCTTGTGGAACATCGGATGCGGCAAATAAAGATGATGCTGCGCATAAAGAAAGTACGGCTAATGTTAATGATTTTTTCATTACGATTTTCCTCTTTAAATAAAGTATGAATGATTAAAATTCATGGTGTTTTGGGATTGTTGAAGCTATTGTACCATCAGTACGCCAATGCATCCCATATCTTCTAGCATTAAATTCGATACCCCAAATAAGAATGGATAGTTGCCAGAAGATGCTTGATCAAATTTCACTAAAATTTGAGTTTTGTTTTTTACCCAAACTGTATCTTTCCAAGCTAATTCTTCAGCTTGGAATTGATGTTCTCCTTGGCTTTCCACCACAAATTTGGCACCTTGAATAGTAAATCCAACAGGTAAACTTGCATTTAAAATCCAGCGTTCAATTGTTCCTTTTCGGGCTATTACATCAACTTTGCGTGGGTCAAAACGCCTTTGGTTAATTAAACCGTTTGTGACATCAATATTAAATTCTCTAGTTTGTGCAACGGCTTGTTGTAACATCGCTGGCGCATCCGTTTCGAAAGTGAGATTCGGTTGTTTATTAAATGCTGACATTTCTCCCTTGGCTCGCAATTCAAGGACAGTGTTATCAGCGAGCTCATCGCTTGAGATCAACATATTTTTCATTTTGTCGTACAAGCCACGTTTACTTCCGCTAATGAGAGATACGTTGTCAATTTCATTCATATTAACGAGTATTTCTGCACGTTCTCCTGGCGAGAGAACCAAAGATTTGACTGATTTAGTTTTTGGTAAGAAACCTAAATCTTGTGCAATAAGCAGAATTTCTTGATCATTATCCAAGCGTAAATCATAAGCACGCGCTAATGAGGCATTGAGCAAACGTAAACGAACCCAACCTCGTGCGACATCTAAATATGGTGCTTCAATACCATTTACTAATAAGCGATTGCCTACAAAGTGCGGTTGATTTTGTTTGAATAATTGGAGACCATCATTATTAAATTCCATATCTTGTAAAATCAATGGAATGTCATCAACGCCGTATTTATTGGGAAGATTAGCTTTTAGGCTTTGCTCATCTTCAATCAACCACATTCCAGCTAAGCCACGATAGGTTTGATAGGCTGAGTTAGCTAATGTCGCGGAATGATACCAACAGCTTGCTGCAGGTTGTTCAATAGGCACGATGGGTGCCCAAGACTCGCCTTTTTTTAGTATTCTAGCCGCTCCACCAAACAGTTCACCTGATGCTTGTAAGCCTTGAATAGATAAGGCAACTGATTGTGGCAAATTGTTATGATAATTAAGTTTGGCAAAGCTACCTGATTTGATTTTAATGGTTGGGCCAAGATAATTACCGTTGAATCCCCATACTGTCACATTGTGTGAGCCATCTAGGGGGTAATTCATTTCCTGCATTGTTAATACAATCGGGCGACCGCGACGAACTTCAATTAGTGGCGGCACAACTAATTTTTCACGGCTTGCCGCTAACAATGGTGCGGGCACTGTGGAAAGTGCGGTAGAAATCGCAGCTGTTTTTAATAATTGACGGCGGGAAAGGCGTGGCATTTTAGTTTCCTTTTGCTATCTCTTCATCAAGTTCGGCAATGCGTTTTTCCATTAGATCGTGACAATAAGCCGCAAGATCTCGAACGTTGTCTTTGGTATAGCCTGAAACATCAATTGGCTCCATTATTTCGCAAATTACTTTGCCATTATCCCAACGATTTAAATTAATTTTATTATGCGTGGTTGAGCAAACCACAGGAATAATAGGCACACCTGCTGAAATCGCCGCATGGAATGCACCCGTTTTAAAAGGTAATAAACCGCGGCCACGACTGCGAGTGCCTTCTGGGAACATCCAAATAGATAAATTATCTTCATTAATTCGTCGTGCGAGCTGAGACATTGTACTGTGTGCTTTTGTGCGGTTTTCTCTATCCAAGAAAATATTGCCCGTTACCCAATATAGAATGCCGAAGAAGGGAATCCAAATTAAACTTTTTTTACCCACACTCACTGTGCGAGGTTGCACCATATAAGAGATTGTCACCATATCATAATTGTTTTGGTGATTACCGATATAAATCGCGCGTCCAATCTGCTCTTGATTTTGAGGAATACGATGTTCTACTTTTAAGCCAAAAAGTGGATATAAGCGTCCAAACCAACGTGCAACAATGCCTACGTTACTTGGATTTTTAAAGCGGATAAAAGAATAAATCGTACCCAGTACACAAATTAGAATACAGCAGATTAATACGAGGAAAATTCGAAGTAGTTTTAACATGAGGATGCCCTATACAAAATTTCGTTAAAGTATAGCAAATTCAATATCAATATGTGCTAATCTAAACAAAAATCGTGGAATTTTTATGAAACATAGCTATTTTATTTCTGATTTGCATCTAAGCGAAAATCGGCCTGAATTGACCGAGCTTTTTGTTGATTTTATGCAGAATCTTGCCCCACAGGCTGAACGGCTTTACATTTTGGGTGATCTTTTTGATTTTTGGATTGGTGATGACGAGCAATCTGCATTGATTCGACAAGTTAAAGATTTAATTAAATCGGTAAGCGAGCAAGGTGTGCAATGTTATTTTCAGCACGGCAACCGTGATTTCTTGATTGGCGAACGTTTTTCAAAAGAAACGGGAGCTCAGCTTTTACCTGATTATCAATTGATTACACTTTATGATAAAAAAATCTTACTTTGTCATGGCGATACGCTTTGTATTGATGATGAGGCTTACCAACAATTTCGCCGCAGAGTTCATCAAAAATGGTTGCAGCGTTTGTTTTTGTGCTTGCCATTAAAAGTGCGGGTGACAATTGCGGAGAAAATTCGGGCAAAGAGTAATCAAGATAAACAAGCCAAATCACAGGAAATCATGGATGTAAATCAAGCCTTCACGAAAGAAAAAGTACAAGAGTTTGGTGTAAATTTATTAATTCACGGACACACACACCGTGAGGCGATTCATCAACAAGAAGGATTTACCCGAATTGTATTAGGGGATTGGCGAAAAAATTACGCGTCAATTTTAAAAATGGATGAAAGCGGAGAATTTGGTTTTATTAAAGATTAGAAGTGCGGTGAAAAATCACCGCACTTTTGATGTTAAGATTTTGTTCGAGCAAACGTCGCAGCTTCTTCTATTAATTCATCGCTTGGGCGTTGATGTGTATAAAGCTCAAATTGTTCTACAGCCTGAAGTACAATCACTTCTGCGCCAGAAATGGTTTGTTTTCCTTGTGATTGAGCATAACGAATAAAGGGTGTTTCAGCAGGAATAGCCACTACATCAAACGCGATACTAGCATTATCAATGAGTGCTTTTGGAAAGGCTAAATCCATTTCTTCCTTGCTCCCTTTCATGCCGATTGGCGTAACATTAACTAAAATGTCAGCCTTCTGCTCTTCTAAAGAATCAATGTATTCATAGCCATAAAGTGCGGCGAGATATTGGCCTGTTTTTACGTTGCGTGCGTAAATTTTTAACTTCTCAAAACCTGAATTTTTAAAGGCAGCCACAACGGCTTTTGCCATACCACCACTGCCATGAACAATGACTTTAGCATTTTTATTTAAGTGATATTTTTCAATTAATTTTACGATGGCAATGTAATCAGTGTTATATGCACGCAAAAAGCCATTATCGTTCACTATTGTGTTTACGGATTCAATGGCTTGTGCTGATGGATGAATTTCATCTAAAAATGGCATACAAGCTTCTTTGAATGGCATTGAAACTGCACAACCACGAATACCTAATGCTCGCACGCCTTTGATTGCGTGTTCAATATCTTGCGTGGTGAATGCTTTATAAATGAAATTTAATCCTAGCTTATCGTACAAGTAATTGTGAAAGGTGGTACCGAAATTGCCTGGACGACCAGATAAAGACATACAGAGTTGGGTATCTTTATTAATCATTTTATTTCCTTAAATATTTAAATTCATGCCATCATCAATACCGATAAAATATTGGTTCATATCAAAAGCAGGTTTTGCTGCTTTATCTTGACTCACAATGCGAGCAGGTACACCCGCTGCGGTGGCATATTCAGGTACGGGGTGAAGCACAACAGAATTTGCGCCAATTTTGGCGTATTTTCCCACTTCAATATTGCCGAGAATTTTTGCACCCGCTCCAATCATAACACCCTCGCGTACTTTTGGATGACGATCGCCTGATTCTTTTCCCGTACCGCCAAGCGTTACCCCTTGCAAAATTGAGACATCATTTTCAATTATAGATGTTTCCCCTACAACAATACCTGTTGCATGGTCGAACATGATTCCGTGGCCAATTTTCGCTGCGGGATGAATATCGACATCGAAAGCTACTGAAATTTGGTTTTGTAAATAAAGAGCAAGGGATTTACGATTTTGATTCCATAAATAATGGGTGATTCGATAGCTTTGAATCGCATGGAAACCTTTTAAATAAAGCAATGGGGTGGACCATAATTCCACAGCGGGATCTCGGTGGCGGACAGCTTGAATATCGCAAGCAGCACAATCAATGATCGAAGGATTAGCTTGATAGGCTTCCTCAATAATTTCTCGGAGAGAAATGGCGGGCATAATAGGATTGGCTAATTTATTCGCCAATAAATAACTTAGCGCACCGCCCAGATTTTGATGTTTTAAAATCGTAGAATGAAAAAAACTCGCAAGCATAGGTTCGTTTTCGGCAAGTTCTTTGGCTTCTTGGCGAATATGTTGCCACACATCTAATGTCATTTTTCCTCCTGTTGCCTGCTTTCAGACTACACGTTTACATATGTTAATCATAGCTGAATTTGTGTATGCACGGAAAGATCTATTAAAAACAAAAGTGAAACAGGCTAGAAATAATTTCTAACGAGGATATTACTTATTCATTGGGCGGAATTTGAACGACACAATGGATACGCCATTTTTTCCATTTTTTAGTTGATAAAATTGAGGGTAGTTAAAATTACGTTGAACGATATTGTAAGGATTTTTATCGCCTTCCTGTTTGGCATTTTGATAAAGTTGATTAATCTCCCGCACTTTTTCATCTTTTTCACCATCGCAGTGGCGATAGATTTCGAGACGATTAGATTCATCTAAAATATAAACATTGAAGCTGTGATCGGAATTATCTTCAAAAAAGAATTGTAGGAATCCTTCACTTGCGAAGGCATCCATTTCTGGTGGATAGCGACGACTTTCTTGGTTTGTCTCGCCATCTTCAATTGGTGTTTGTAAAACTTCGTCAAAATCTACCGCACTTTCAGCTTCATTACAGACCGATTCATTTCCGATTTCTTGTAAGCTAATCCCGCGATCTTCAAAAAATAATTGCCAGTTTTTACCCGCTACGCGTAAGCGCGATGTTTGGCAAGGTTGTTGAATATCGCCTACTTGGATGCTAACGCATCGATTTACTAATCCCATCACTAATTGGCGTAAATCTTGACGATAACGTTCACTATAACAATAGACTTGGATGGAATCAGGGCGATTAACGCCACGATAAATTTTGTTAGAAAGTACTTTTAGCGCAAGCAAAATAGCATTTTGCCCTTCAAAATGGAGCGTTCGGATTTCGTTCCACACGTTGCGATAAGTAAAATCGATACTGCCCACAAGGCTTTGTTCGAGCGATCCAAAACTAAATAAATCTCGCGATGAAATACCGGTTAACACTTCTTCTACTTTGGATGTTGGATCGGTGGTGAGATTTATGGCAATAAATAAGCTACGAATTTCGCATTGATTCAACAAATCACTGTTTTTAGGTTGTTTGGCGATTGTGCTTGGAAAAGATTGACGCAAGTTAGTGACAAAGCGTTGTAATGTACTTAAAGTCACATTCTTACTAAAAATGGCAAGCCCCGTTTTTTCCGTTAGCAGATGATTAAAATATGCCCAAGAGACTAATTTATTGAGGCTTTCCCCATATTCAATGACTCGTTCTTTAGAGAACATAATATGGTGCGTTGGTTGATTGATAAGGTACCAGCCATCTTTAAAATGTTTATTGCCTCGAACTTCCACAAAAGTCAGGTGTGCTTCTGATAAATTGTGAGATATCTGTGTGTTGAGCAAGGATACTTTGCCGGGAAGTTCTTCAAAAGCAGTATAAAGTTTGCGAGAAAGAATGTTGATATCTTGTGGTACGACGCTCGAGTGAATATGATGCTTTCGAGCAAATTCCACTAAATTGCGGTAACTCAACATTAAAAATTTCACCACGTTATCATGGCTTTCTTTGACCGCTTTAATTTTCCAAAATGGACGTTTATTAAGGTGTTTCACCGTTTCAGCAGACCATTTCCATTCATGAGCAAGGATTTCCATGTAACGAACACGCCAATTATTGGCTTGGTAAAGCGCAAGATCTTCTGTTGCTTTCACATAGAAACAACGGCGCACAAAATCCAAACGTTTAAATTCAGAAAGTGCGGTTAAATATCGGGTTACTTTGGCAAGAATGGCAATGTAAGGATCAAAATGGTGATCAGGATTGGTGTTGCCTGCAAGTAAATCTCGCTTAAAAGTACGGGCAATTAAGCAAGTGTTTGGGTACTCCTTGGAATAGGCTTCCAACAACAAAATTTTGAGCACAGATTTATAAGGCGAATCAATCCCTTTATAAAGATGCCATAAGCTGGCACCGAAATATTCGTTTGCAGAAAATTGTCCTAAACCGCCGAAATCTACCCAATCATTTGGATCAATTTCCCCTTCAGTAATTAAACGCGCCACCTCTTTTTCATACTCTTTTTCATTTTCCACCCATAAATGCAACCAAAGTAGAGGTTTACCCGCTAAACGTACGGCGGAGCGATAGAACTCATCAAGCAATAACATATATTGCGCAGAGCCACTATTTTCAATAGTCAGTGGGTCAGCATAATGTTCATTACGGAAACGTTGTTGATCCATCAAATAAAAATTAATTTCCACATTAAATTGCATTGCCCATTCACTAATCCGTTTAGTTTTTTGGATAAGAAGAGCGTGTTCATCCGGAGTTAAGTCGTCTCGGACACAAATCCAAGTATCAAGATCTGAAGAAGCGGTTTGACTTATTGAGCCAAAGCTACCCATTAAATAAACGCCTAGAATTGGTGGCAAAACTTCGTGAAAATTTACCGCACTTTTGAGTGTTGAAGGCTTATGATCGGCATAGTGGATACCGTATTCATTGGTGAGCCATTTTTTTTGATAATCAGATGCGAGAAAACTTGCAATGCCAGAGGGTGCGTGAATGACATAGCCTGGAAGTTGTGGATGGTTTAGATGTAAAAGTAAAGGAACAACCGCTAAAACGTGTTGGAATGCATCGCCGGAACCTTGTAATGCACGCTCAAAACGGCGTTGATCCAAGGCGCTAACCCATTGTTTTGCTTGTACTAGATTACATTCCACGCGGTGTCCCTACCAGAACAACAAAAATTGGCGAACAATTTACCACTTAGGGAGTATAAATGCAAAAAATTGTGATGCAAATCACAGTTTTTGAAGAATCAGAGACTTTAAATCATCAGAAATCAAAATAAATGACTAAAAATCTTATTTTTAATTCAATTTCTCATATCTGAGGTGTTTCTTATATCAACAATCAAAATGACTTTTTAACCTAAGAGTGATAGGATAACCCTCAATTTCATTGCGTAAATTACTTAATTTCACTAATGTAAAGATTTACATTTCTTTACAGTTGGTGGAAGAACCGCTCCGTATTTTTCTTGTCAAAGCGAACGCATTACAGATTTTAAAAATAAGCCTAAGGGAAAAATATTGTGATTTTCCTAAAGGGCAATAATTTGAATTTATTGAATACCTTACTCAATCTGACTTATTAAGGAATTGATATGGCAAAAGATCAATCTAACGACATCACTGAACAAGTTGGTGATACGCCGGAAACGGTGGTTGAAAAAACTGAAACGATGCAGCCTGTTCCACAAACTATTGTGAAAAAAACGGGCACAGCATTGAGTTTATTGGCGATTCTCATTGCGCTAGGTGTGGGTGGGGCTGGTTATTATTTTGGTCAGCAACAAGTAGCTGAAATTCATCAAAAATTAACCGCACTTGAAAGCCAAAGTGGTGTAGCTGTTTCTGCCCCAGTGTCTGATAATAGTGGACAGGTTACACAATTAGAACAAGGCTTAAAAACCGCACAAGATAAAGTCGAGCAACTTGAGCAATTAGTTGCAGGCAAAACAAGCGAAATTGCTACGTTACAAGCTCAAGTAAAACAAGTTAGTCAACTGGCTGGTGCACAACAACCGAGTGACTGGTTATTTTCTGAAGCAGATTTCTTGTTAAATAACGCCTTACGTAAACTTGTTTTAGATAACGATGTTGATACAGCTATTTCTTTATTAAAATTGGCTGATGAAACTCTCGTTAAGGTAAACAATTCACAAGCAAATGCGATTCGTACTGCAATCAACCAAGATTTAAAACAACTTCTTTCACTTTCAAGCGTAGACCAAAATGCAGTAATGCAAAGACTTTCACTGCTTGCCAATACTGTGGATGAGTTACAAGCGTTGAATGTGAATTTTGATGAAGCGCCAGAAAAGAGCGGTAAATTATCTGATGATATTGCAGATTGGCAGCAAAATGTGGAAAAGAGCGCAACTTCTTTCCTAAATCACTTCATTCGTATTTCGTCAAAACAAACTGCGGATAAAAAAGAATTGCTTGCACCAAACCAAGATATTTATCTTCGTGAGAACATCCGTTTACGTTTACAACTTGCTATTATGGCCGTGCCACGCCAGCAAGATGAACTTTATAAACAATCTTTAGATGCGGTTGCTTCTTGGGTTCGTAGCTATTTTGATACGAATGCAGAAGTGACGCAAAATTTCTTAAAATCAGTAGATGAGCTGGCTGATTCTTCTATTTATGTCGATGTGCCAGAGCAATTAAAAAGTTTGACCTTGCTTGATAAATATCTCAATCGTGCGCCGTTAGATGTTCAAAAGGTAGAAATTGAAGCGGATAAAGGCATTGAAACTATGCCTAAAGCTGAAGGTGCAGCAACAGAAGCATCAGCACCAGAAAAACAAGAATCTCAACCGGCAAAAGCTGAGCCACAAAAATAAGGATAGCCTATGTTTAGAGTGCTTTTTTTAATGCTAGCATTGCTTGCTGGGTTGATTGCAGGGCCTTATCTTTCTGGTCAGCAAGGCTATGTTCGTATTGAAACAACAAATAATATCGTTGAAATGTCGATTACGACATTAGTAATTTTCTTCGTGATTGCTTTAGCGATTATTTATGGTTTGGAATGGATTGTAACGCGTTTTCTACGTTTAAGTCGCGGTTCTTATAATTGGTTTTCTAGCCGTAAACGTGTAAGAGCGCAGAAACAAACCCTTGAAGGTTTAATGAAGATGAATGAAGGGGATTACGCCAAAGCAGAAAAATTGATTGGTAAGAATGCCAAACATTCTGCTGAGCCTGTGTTAAACCTCATTAAAGCAGCTGAAGCAGCACAACAACGTGGTGATGAATTTAGTGCAAATCGCTATTTAATTGAAGCCACTGAATTAGCTGGCTCAGATAATTTGCTGGTGGAAATTGCCCGCACGCGTATTTTATTGCAACAAAACAAATTGCCGGCAGCGCGCAGTTCTGTGGATAGCTTGCTAGAAATGGCTGGTCGCAATAAAGAAGTGTTAAAACTGGCGGTAGAAATTTATCTTCGTTCTAAGGCTTATCAAGCCCTCGATAAGATTCTAGACGGGGTTGAAAATAGCGGTTTATTTAGTGCTGAAGAGTTCAAAGATCTTCGTTCTCAAACAGAAAATGGTTTGCTCGATGAGAAAATGAATGAAGAAGGCGTAGATGGTTTACTTGAATGGTGGGATGCTCAGTCTCGTAGTCGTCGTAATAATATTGATCTCAAAGTGGGTTTAATTCAGCGTTTAATTGATTGTAATGATCATGAGTCAGCATCAGAATTTACTGTTGAAGTATTGAAGAAAATTGGTGATAACACTAGCATTAGCAAAGAACTTTGTTCTCAAATTACACGTTTACAACCAGAAGATAACAGTAAACTTCTCAAGCTAATCGAAAAACGTGCAAAACGTGCAGATGAGAAACAAAAATGCTGTATCAATCGTGCTTTGGGTTATTTATATGTTCGTAACAATGAATTTTCTAAAGCAGCAGACGTATTCAAAAACGTGATGGCTTGTCCTGAACAGTTAGAGCCAAATGATTTGATGATGGCATCTTATGTATTTGAACAAGCGGGTGATAAAGCATTAGCTGAGCAAGTTCGCCAAGAGAGTTTGAAATCAGTGATGGCAATTCAAGATGTTGCTCTAGAAAGTGCGGAAGAAAAAACAGAAGAAAATTCAACCGCACTTTTAGAAAGCAAATCTGAATAGCTCAACTAAAAAGACAAAACGCACTTCAAGTGAAGTGCGTTTTTTGTTGCTTTGAATCTAAAACTATATATTTTTCAGTTTATTAGAATATAACACCAAACAGAGTGCGATCACCATAATCAAAATTGCGCCTGCAAATAAGATGGTATCCACCGAGCTTTCATGATTAACAATGATTAAACGCAACATCGCGGTGATCCCTGCATAAATAAAATAGCGCAAAGGGAAGTGATAGCCGCTTTTAAAATACTGCACAATCAAGCCAATAAACCCGAAATATAAGAAAAACATCACTGCTTGTTCAGCTACATCATAAGGCACAACGGTAGAAGTATTAAGCACCATCATCGCTAAAGTATAAGTGATTTTTCCAAGGGCAATGATGAGTACAATCGCCAACGCAATCAATGCCGTGCAAAGCACGATTTTCAATACACCAGTAATAATTCGTGGCAATTTTTCTAATTCTGGATATTCTTCCATTTCTATTCCTTACAGCAAAAATTAAAGGCTCGTATTCTAATGCAAGATTGTAAAGTTGGTCAAAGTTATTTGGAAAAATAAAGTGTGGTGGAATTAGAAAAGTCTATTGTTTTTAGGATTTCAATTTCTTTCTTTTTCATATTTGGCTTCACTATTTTCGATGTTTGAAGGGTTGTATAAGGAGATTTCACGCCATCCCCCCTCTTTGCCGAAATGCTTTTAGCCAATAAATGACGAGAGCGTGGGAAATTTTATGAATTTTAGCCACCTCACGGATACCATAATCCTGTTCGGTGACGAGTTTGACAATTTTCAAACGAAATTCATAAGAGTAGGACATAATCTGCACCTCAAATTAGGTGTCTGGTTTTTTTGGGGGGATCAAAGTGCGGTGAAAAAACGTTTGGATTTTTCACCGCGCTTTTAGCTAAGAACATCAATGTCTAAAACAGGATTAACCGCTTGCCAATAATTTTTCGCACTGCTATATTTCCAATCCTGCGGCTCAGACACAAATCCGCTCACCATCAGATTTTGATGAATGTACTCTAGCTTTTCGTTGAAAAATTTATCGGAATGAATTTCGATGGGTTGATTGTGGTGTTGCCAGAATTGATAGTGAGTGACATTGGAGTTTTTTGTTCCTGCCCTTTTGAACATCCACAACAACCATTCTTTATGGCTTTCTTGTTGATTATCACGAATTAAATTCACCAGATTCGTTGCTGTAAATTTTTTAAATCTCTTATCAGCGTCGATGGATTCTCTTTTTTAGCTTGAAATAATAAATGAACATGGCTAGGCATTATGCAATATCCATAAATCAGCATTCCACGCTCTTTTCGAAAGAATGATAACGCTTGAATCATCAGTTCAAAATAGGATTCTCGAATAAAAACATCAATCCAATATACGGTTGCAAAACTAACAAAATAGATTCCTTCTTTATTATTAAATTTATATTTTCTACTCATCACACACCTCAAAAGTAGACAACATAATTAGCAGAAAATATAAATTCAACAATAAAACACTCATCTTGGAACTCAGATCGCAAAACAAAATTAATTTCTATAAATAGAGATAGCACATTCTATACTGCCGGAATAACGCTGGCGCGCGTCTCCCTACGCGTAGGGAGACGCGCGCTATCGTGGGGTTTAAAATACAGCAGACCAAAGATTAAAAATCTTGTATAGTAACAAAAAAGTACTTCCCCAATTAGTTATATGAAAACCTATATTAAAGCACTTAAAGAAGCTATTGAAAACAATAATTGCAACATAAAAATATTATTTGAACAATACAATACTAAGGCAACCAACAACAATATTAGAACAATATTACCAAATGTGCATCTCAAAAATACAGGGGCTTTTTTTACGGAACAGTCTCTAGCTACTGAAGCCATTACACAATTCGAATCTACGATTACTACTGAATCCGTTGTACTTGACCCAAACTGTGGCATAGGCAGCCTATTGATTGAAAGCTCTCGTCAATTAGATGTATGTTTTTTATTATCTGATACGTTGAAGCAATGGAATTGTGTATTGAGGGGATTCGATATTCAAGCTGATTTTATTGAACTTACTAAACTAAGAATTATACTTGAAGCATTGTATAGAGGAGTAAAAAAAGACTGCAGTATTGAAGAGGCAATATCATATTTAAATAATATTGAATTACGAGACGCATTAACCATTTCAAAACTAGATGTTAAAAATATAACGCACTTATTTATGAATCCACCTTTCGTGATAACTCAATCACCAAAGCGCGATTATTGGAAAAAAGGAAAGACAAATTCTGCTGCGATCTTTTTTGACTATTATCTAAGAATAATTCCAGAAAACACTAATATTGTAGCTATTCTACCAGATATATTGCGTTCAGGTCCGCGATTCAATCATTTCAGAGCATTTGTCTCTACGATGCTTCTAGGAAAAACTAAAATTTGGGGAGTGTTCTCCAGCTCTGCGGATGTGGATGTATTTATTCTTTCGGGCAAAAAATTAAAAAATTCATGTCCTATTGAATGGGTTTCAGAACCTAAATTTAGAGGAAAAAAACTTTCTGCGGAGTATGATGTGTGCATAGGACCGCTTGTTGCTTATAGGGACAAGCAAGAGGGTGAGGTTTACCCGTATTTTCATCCCAAAAACTGCAAAACTTGGGAGGTTATTACTGCCATCTCAGAGTTTAGAGCATTTAAAGGAAAAACTATTACTCCACCTTGTATATTGATTAAAAGAACATCAAGCCCATCAGATAAATTTAGAGCGGCAGCTACATTAATTAATTTAAGCCAACCAATTGCTGTGGAAAATCACATGATTGTAGTAATACCTAAAGATCGAACATTACAAAGTTGTAAAAAATTATTAAAAATTCTCGTCAAGCCCGAAATAAATCAATTTCTTAACGAGCAGATACGCGCAAGGCACTTAACAGTTGGGGCGATTAAATCTCTCCCGTTATTTGATTAGATAAGAAGACAATGTAACAGCATTAGAAACAAGAGTTCTGAAAGCTTCTATTAAAGGTAGTAGCGTGTCTTTTACTTCACGATATGCATTTTCAATGCTCTTGCAGTCTCGTAACTCACCATGTGCAATTGCATTTCGATAACCTAAGAGAATTTCATTAATAAAATTCTCTTTTTGATTAAATACACTTGAATCAAACCCTAATTGCAACAGAATTGTGTTAAGAACATCATACTTAAGATTAGAAGACGTATCGATGATACTTCCTTCTTTAACCTTAAACGTCTTATTAGATATTTCAGACATATGCTGATATAACTTAATTTGATGTTGTATTTTTGAAATTGAAAAACCACATCGAAACTCTTCACTGAGCGAAAGATAATAGAAATTCTCCTTAAGTTTACAATATCTTAAACCTTGATTATTCAGAAAGTTTAAATACGCGATAGAGCAATTTTTTATATGCCCTTCCCAGTGAGAATAAAATAATATCAATGCTGATTTCATCAGAATAATCTTCTCATGGCCTCTAGCCTTTTCAATCAAGAATATTAGCGTGGTTATTTCTTTTTTTCTCCATGCAATATCTTGATCAATATAATCAATACATTCCGACTTATCTCTAATTTTCATTTTTAGAGAAACTCTCACTTAATTTTAACATATTAATTGTTCTTTCTATTGGTCTTGTATTATTTGCTCTTAACGATTCAATAAATTCAGGAATTTCAGGGAGGGTTTTAGATTTATTTATTATAAAATTAATAATAGTGTCATCATTCAAGCTTTTCTCTACCAATCTAGATGTTGCAGTTGAAATAACTTCAAAGACAGGTAGAGACACCCCGCCTTTATATTTATCACCGGGACGTTGATATTTCTTGAAGCAATCCTCACCTAAAGCCCGACTTAATAACTCAAATGTCTTACAAAAAACCACCTTCTCTTTATCTGCGTCAAAATTACTACTTTTAGAGAATAATCTAATTAATTCATTATCTAGGTATTCATTAGCGTAATTATAAGATTCTGGATTATCTAAACAAAAATGTCTTTGTACAAAGAAACGTAGAGTTAACTCTGAATAGTAACTCTCATTTTCTTTTCTTTCTGAAATTGGTAAGGTGTCTCTAAAATTATTATTCTCAGAACATTCTTTAATAACGTTAAAGATATCTTTATTAATCATTAACAGTACACAATTTCTAATTTCTTGTGGTTTTAATTCGCTTCCACCTGTATTTAACCTTTGAAATAATTCGAACTTAGTATCAGGATCAGAAATTCTTTCTACGATTTTTATATCCATTCTTGCTCTTTTAAAATCTAATTTTAAGGCATTAGTGAGCTCTTTCGAACCATCTTCATTTTTCCATTTTATATCCTTTAATTCCGTAAGATATTTTGTTGAGTATAATTTCAAGCAAGGCAATAACTCTCCATTCTCATCCTTAAGCTTTCCCATGAATTGGAAAATTGTGGATAATCTTTGTAATCCATCTACAACCTCCCAAATACCCTCTGAATTTTGTGCGACAAATATTGATGGAAGAGGGATGCCAAGTAAAATTGATTCAATAAATTTACTTTTTTGATAATCGTTCCATCTATATATTCTTTGGAATTCTGGATGTATATTTAGTTCATTGTCATCATACAAGTTTACTAGCTCACCAATAGACATTGAATATCCATCTGTAGATACTGTTAATCTTGCTTCTTTTACTTGACTCTCTAAAAGCTCACTCATATTTATTAACCATAAATTTAAATTTCGATATATAATATTTTACACATTAAAATTTTATTATCATTCGTAATGCTATATTATATTATATTAAAAAATATATCTTAGAATATTAGCAAATCCGCTCATTTAAAATTTAATCAGCAAATTCAAGGCGCAACATTTTAACATGTAAAGCTTGGATAAGTTAAGTTTTAAGTAGGATTTTTACTACCCTAATTATTAACCATTTCTTTATTACTAAATTTTTATATCTTAATGACAGAAAAGGCTTACTGCTCACCTCAGCAAGCCTTTAAAAATAACGCAATTAAGCAAACTGCTTTTTATTCTCTAAATAGCGTTTCGCACATTCAGCTGCAGCAACTAAGCCGCCTGCCATCATAATAATATCTTTAATCACGAGTCGGCCAGCACCTGAGAGATATGGGAAGCCATAATTAGGTGTTGGGAAGTCCCCACCTAAATTAGGCACCCAGGTTTCTGGCGTAAATATCAGGAACGACAGCGTGACTATCGACATGCCAAAGGTGAGCAAGCCTCCAAATAAACCTAATGTTGGAGACCAAATCCCCGCTAATACTAAAATACCAATTGTCACAATGATTGCGCCAATAATATAAGAAGCGGTATAGGTGCCGTTGGCTTTATGCCATTCGATATTTTTTGCGACCATTTTGCCTTCAGGGTTTTTATATAAGGTATATTCTTTCACTAAAACACCCTTATCATTTGTCACTTCATTTGCACCGTTTTTGTAAAGGAAGCTTAAGAAAGGACTATTTGACACAAAGTGTGCGATACCATCTGCCTCATATTGGCAAACTTTTAAACCTCCAATCCAAACCATCACAACACAAATCGCAATGCGGATAAAGTTAATAAATTGACGTTGCAATGGCGCAACAATATTAGCTAGCAATGTAACTAAACTACTCATTAAGAACTCCTTATATAGTTCAATGGATATAACGGGCATAATGCCCAAGAATTTTTATATAAAATATTTATATAAATCATTAACAATATTAGTTGCTAATATTGTTGGCATTTTTTTATTGCTAAAATTTATGCAATAAAAAAGAGATACCAATTTCTTAGTATCTCTTATTTTTAATTAATTTTCCGTGATCAATTTCACATTATTTGAAATTCATTCTCGCATTTCTGAAAATTCGCATCCAAGCGCCGTCTTCAGACCAATCTTCTGGGTACCATGAGTTGCTCACGGCACGGAATACACGCTCAGGGTGTGGCATCATTGCAGCAATACGACCATCGACGTTAGAAATTGCGGTAATGCCTAATGCCGAACCATTTGGGTTAGCTGGATAGGTTTCAGTCACATTTAAATGGCTGTCGATATATTGCGCCACAATCAAGTTTTGGGCTTGAAGTGCGGTCAAATTCTCAGGTGTTTTGAATTCTACGCGCCCCTCACCATGGGAAACGGCTATCGGCATATGTGAGCCAGCCATGCCTTTAAACCACAATGAGTTGGTGTCGTTGATTTTCACCATCGCGGCACGTGCTTCAAAGCGTTCTGACTTATTACGCACGAAACGTGGCCAATTTCCTGCACCAGGGATGATTTCTGCCAGGGTGGAGATAAATTGACAGCCGTTACATACGCCTAATGAAAGGGTGTTTTCATTGGCGAAGAATTGGCTGAATTGATCGCGTAATTGTGGGTTAAATAAAATGGATTTCGCCCAGCCGCCACCTGCGCCCAATACGTCACCGTAAGAGAAGCCACCACAGGCCACCATCGCATTAAAGTCGTTTAAGTTGTAACGACCTGCCATTAAATCACTCATGTGAACATCAATCGCTGCAAAGCCTGCACGGTCAAAAGCCGCTGCCATTTCAACATGGCTGTTTACACCTTGTTCACGCAATACGGCTACTTTTGGTTTCACGCCTTTGCTGATGTAAGGCGCAGCAATATCTTCATTCACATCATAGGTTAAGTGAGCAGATAAACCTTTGTTATCTGTTGCTTTTTTCGCTTCAAATTCTTGGTCGGCACATTCTGGGTTATCGCGTAAGCGTTGCATTTGGTGAGTGAGCTCTGCCCAAATACCGCGTAATTCAGAGCGTTTTTCGCTTAATAGTTTTTTGCTACCACGCGTGATTTCAAAACGATCTTCTGTGGTGACAGAACCTAATTCATAAGTTAAGCCAAGCAAGTCATGGGCTTTTAATACCTCACGCACTGCGCTTAATTCGTTTTCAGAGACTTGAATCACTGCGCCCAATTCTTCATTGAATAACACGGCTAAATCATTGTCGCCTAATGCAGAAATATCCACATCCACGCCACAGTTACCCGCAAACGCCATTTCTGCAAGGGTGGTAATTAAACCACCATCTGAACGGTCGTGGTAAGCCAATAATTTACGCTCTGCTACTAATGCTTGTATTGCATCAAAGAAGTTTTTCAGTTTGGTTACGTTCACCACATCGGCTGGTTTGTCACCTAATTGTTTATACACTTGCGCAAGTGCGGTCGCACCTAAGCGATTTTTTCTTTCGCCTAAATCAATCAACAATAAACGGCTTGCACCTTTGTCTGTGCGTAATTGAGGTGTCACTGTTTTGCGGACATCTTCCACGCGCGCAAAAGATGAAATCACTAAAGAAAGCGGAGCTGTTACGGATTTTTTCTCGCCATTTTCTTCCCAGGTGGTTTTCATCGACATGGAGTCTTTACCCACTGGAATGGTAATACCTAACGCCGGGCAAAGTTCTTCACCTACCGCTTTCACGGCTTCATATAAGCCTGCATCTTCACCGCCATGACCCGCTGCAGACATCCAGTTTGCAGAAAGTTTGATGCGTTTAATATCGCCAATATTGGTGCCCGCAATATTAGTGATAGATTCAGCCACCGCTAAACGTGCAGAAGCACCAAAGTCTAATAACGCTACTGGTGCACGTTCGCCCATTGCCATGGCTTCGCCGTGATAGCTGTCTAATGATGCGGTTGTGACGGCCACATCAGACACGGGAATTTGCCATGGGCCAACCATTTGATCGCGCGCCACCATACCAGTTACCGAACGGTCGCCAATGGTGATTAAGAAAGTTTTTTCTGCCACCACCGGTAAGCGTAATACGCGATGGAAAGCTTCTTTTAATTGAATATTTTCTGTTGCAAGCGGTCGATTTTCGACAGTTTTTGACGAAACCTCGCGCGTCATTTTCGGGGTTTTGCCTAATAACACATTCATTGGCAAATCAATTGGGTTATTGTCGAAATGACTATCGTGCAAGGTTAAATGTTTCTCTTCCGTTGCCTCACCAATGACCGAAAACGGTGCACGCTCACGTTCACAAAGTGCGGTAAATAATTCGAGTTTTTCTGGCGCAACGGCTAAGACATAACGTTCTTGTGATTCGTTACACCAAATTTCTAATGGTGACATGCCTTTTTCATCGCAAAGAATTGAGCGTAAATCAAATTTACCGCCACGTTCGCCATCGTGCACCAATTCAGGCATGGCATTAGATAAACCACCCGCGCCCACGTCGTGAATAAAGAGAATTGGGTTTTCATCACCTAATTGCCAGCAGCGATCAATCACCTCTTGGCAGCGGCGTTCCATTTCTGGGTTTTCACGTTGAACAGAGGCAAAATCTAGATTTTCTTTTGATTTCCCGCTGTCCATAGAAGAAGCAGCACCTCCGCCTAAGCCAATATTCATAGCAGGGCCGCCCAATACGATCAATTTCGCACCCACTGGTATTTCGCCTTTTTGAACGTGTTCGCCACGAATATTACCGATACCGCCTGCTAACATAATCGGTTTGTGATAACCACGCACTTCTTCGCCGTTGAAGCTGTTGACTTTCTCTTCATAGGTACGGAAATAACCCAATAACGCAGGTCGACCAAATTCATTGTTAAATGCTGCGCCACCTAATGGACCTTCAATCATAATATCTAAGGCTGAAGCAATACGGTTTGGTTTGGAAAGTGGATTTTCCCAAGGTTGTTCAAAGTTTGGAATGACAAGGTTTGATACGGAAAAACCGGTTAAACCAGCTTTTGGTTTTGCACCACGACCCGTTGCACCCTCATCACGAATCTCACCGCCCGAACCTGTTGCCGCCCCTGGGAATGGCGAAATTGCGGTTGGGTGGTTGTGGGTTTCCACTTTCATTAAGATATGTGCATCTTCATTGTGATAGCGATATTGCCCATCTTGATCCGCAAAGAAACGGCCGACTTTTGAGCCTTCCATCACCGCAGCATTATCTTTATACGCAGAAAGTACGAAATCAGGGGTTTTCTCAAAGGTATTTTTAATCATCTTAAACAGGGATTTATCCTGTTTTTTGCCATCAATAATCCAATCCGCATTAAAGATTTTATGACGGCAGTGCTCAGAGTTGGCTTGCGCGAACATATAAAGTTCAATATCGTGCGGATTGCGCCCTAATTGGGTGAAGTTTTCCACCAAATAATCAATTTCATCTTCTGCCAGTGCTAAGCCTAATTCTACGTTGGCTGTGACCAAGGCTTCACGTCCACCTTTCAAAATATCCACTGTTTTAAACGGTTTCGGATCTTGATGACGGAATAAAATCTCAGCATCTTCTGGATTGCGCACCACCGTTTCCATCATTCTGTCGTGTAAAAGTGCAGTCAATTTTTCTGTTGTTTTTTCATCAAACGGTTGGCTTAACTCAAAATAATACGCCAAACCACGCTCAATACGCGCCACTTCACTTAAACCACAGTTATGCGCAATATCGGTCGCTTTAGAAGACCAAGAAGAAATCGTACCAACGCGCGGAATCACGATAAAAGTTTCGCCTTTGGCATCGTGTTCTGGCAAGGTTGGGCCATAATGTAACAATGCTTTTAGTTTTGCTTCCCGCTCGCTAACAAGCGGTCGATTTAATTCCACAAAATGCAAATATTCCGCATAAACCGATTTTACTGGTAATTGATTTTGTTGGAATTTTTGCATTAAACCTTGAATACGGAATTCAGAAAGGGCGGGTGAGCCACGAAAAGTTTGAAACATACGGGTACCTTTGAGTTGTGTTTGAGGTAAAAATCGCGGGCTATTATAAAGGATATTTCTAGAAACGAAAACGTTTGCGTTTATGAGGAATAAAATCCCCATCTTTAAGAATTTGATGGGGATAAGAAGATTAAAGGGTTATAAAACCGTCATATACATGGGTCGCTTCGCCAGTCATATAAAGTGGATGACCAACGCCATTCCATTCAATGATTAATGAACCGCCCGGCAAATCGACTTGAACTCGATTGTTCAATAAACCTTGCATAATTCCAACTGCAACAGCCGCACAAGCGCCACTTCCACAGGCTTGCGTTTCTCCTGCACCACGTTCATAAACTCTAAGTTTAATATGCTCTTTATTGATGATTTGCATAAAACCAGCATTGACACGTTCGGGAAAGCGTTCGTGACTTTCTAGCAAGGGACCGAGCTGTTCAACATTTGCTGTTTGAATATCATCTACTTGTACAACACAATGAGGATTGCCCATTGAAACGGCACCACATAAGACGGTTTGAATGTCCGTGCGCAGAATGTAATTTTTCTCGAATTTATTTGCGGTAAATGGAATTTTTGCTGGCTCCCAAATAGGTTCACCCATATTCACACGAATTTGGTTATCGTCTTTTACCGTTAGAACCATATTGCCTTTTTGTGTGCTAACCGCAATGTCTTTTTTGTTAGTTAGCCCTTTTAATGTCACAAAACGAGCAAAACAGCGGGCACCATTTCCGCATTGCGAAACTTCACTTCCATCGGCATTGAAAATGCGATAATGAAAGTCGAGTTCAGGATCATAAGGTGGTTCAACAAGCAAAAGCTGATCAAAACCAATTCCACGGTGGCGATCAGCTAAGCGTTGAATGGTTTCTGATGTGAAAAAAACATTTTGAGTAACACCGTCAACCACAACAAAATCGTTGCCTAATCCGTGCATTTTGGAAAACTGCATTTTTCCATCCTTTATTTAAATTCAAGATTGATTGCATTATAGAGAGCGGTAAAAAGAATGGCAAATTCAGAATTTTAGATTAAGAAAAGTGCGGTAAAACACAGGAAATTTTTACCGCACTTTATTCGCTAATTTACTCAGATTACATCCAAGCATTATTGCGAATGATCCCTACTGCAATGCCTTCAATCTCAAAGTTTTCTTGTTCTTCAAGATTTACTACGATTGGATCAAATTCTTCATTTTCTGCGTGTAGATAAATGATAGAACCTTTTTTCTCAAGGCGTTTTACCGTCACTTCATCTTCAATACGGGCAACGACAATTTGTCCATTACGTACATCCTTGGTGCTATGTACAGCTAATAAATCACCATCTAAGATACCAATGTCTTTCATGGATTGACCATAAACTTTGAGTAAGAAATCTGCTTGTGGTTTAAACATATCGGCATCTACGCGATAAGTTGCTTCGATATGTTGTTCTGCAAGAATAGGTTCTCCAGCCGCTACGCGGCCCACAAGTGGTAAACCATCAAATTCTTCATTTGCGCTATTGTCTAAAATGCGGATACCGCGAGATGCGCCAGGAATAATTTCAATCGCACCTTTGCGTGAAAGCGCTTTTAAATGTTCTTCTGCCGCATTGGGTGATTTAAAGCCTAATTCTCGAGAGATTTCGGCTCGTGTTGGTGGCATGCCTGTTGTTTCTAAATGACGTTTTAATAAATCCAACACTTCTTGTTGGCGTGCTGTTAATGGTCTCATATACACTCCTGTTTTTAAATACAGATAACTGGTATTGTATACAGATTGCGTGAAGTTGCAACCGTTATTTTTTAAATCTGTGTATTAGGTCACATTCTGTCACTAAATTTTTTAAAGCGGTTGAGATCGGATGTGTTAAAATATTTCAAATTTACAACAAAGAGAAAATTTATCATGGCAAATTTTGTAAATATGTATCGTCAATTATTGAGCTTGCCTCTGTCAGTATTAGTGAAAAATAATCCAATTCCAGCCAATCCAATAGAAGAGCTTTCCCTCAATATTCACCAACCTGTTGTTTATGTTTTGCCTTATACCTCTCAAACCGATTTCGTTATTTTCCGTCGAAATTGTTTGGCGCTAGGTTTGCCTGATCCTGCTGAGAAAAATCAAATTGATGGAGTGAAGTTGCCTCGTTATGTGTATTTAGATGAGGGACGTCGTATTTTTAAATCGAAAGGTGCGAAAGATGAAACCACCACGATCTTCAATAAATACCTCGAATTACACCGCACTTCTGAGAGTTTAGATGTCCAACTTATTCCGGTCTCTGTTCTTTGGGGGCGTTCTCCAGGGCATGAAGATAAATCCGGTTTGCCTAACTTGCGTTTGTTAAATGGCATGCAAAAAACTTTTGCTGCTATTTGGTTTGGACGTGATACTTTTGTACGTTTTTCTCAAGCCGTTTCATTACGTTATATGGTGAATGAGCATGGCTCTGATGAAAAAATTGCGCAAAAGCTGGCTCGAGTTGCAAAAATGCATTTTGCTAAACAGCGCATTTCTGCCACAGGTCCTCGTTTACCGAATCGCCAAGCTATGTTTAATAAATTATTGCAATCAGAAGCAATTCAACGCGCAATTGAAGATGAAGCAAAATCGAAAAATATCAGTATTGAAAAAGCACAAAAAGAAGCACATAAGATTTTGGATGAAATCGCTGCAGATGTAAGCCATTCAAGTTTGCGAGCCGCGGATCGTTTTTTACGTTGGCTTTGGAATAAACTTTATTCTGGTATTGATGTGCAAAATGCAGATCGCGTACGTAAATTAGCACTTGAAGGTCATGAGATTGTTTATGTGCCTTGCCACCGTAGTCATATCGACTATTTATTGCTTTCTTATGTGCTTTATCATCAAGGGCTTGTTCCGCCGCATATCGCAGCAGGAATTAATTTAAATTTCTGGCCTGTAGGTAGAATGTTCCGTAGTTGGGGGGCATTCTTTATTCGCCGTACTTTTAAAGGAAACAGATTATATTCTGCAATCTTCCGCGAATATTTATCAGAGTTATTCCATCGTGGTTATTCGGTAGAATATTTTATTGAGGGGGGGCGTTCGCGTACTGGTCGTTTACTTGCGCCAAAAACAGGCATGATGTCGATGACTCTTCAAGCGTTGCAACATAATCAAACTCGTCCAATTTCTGTTGTTCCAGTTTATGTGGGCTATGAGCATGTATTAGAAGTAGATACTTACGCAAAAGAATTGCGTGGCGCGGCGAAAGAAAAAGAAAATGCAGGTTTGGTTATTCGAGTAATTAAAAAATTACGCAATCTTGGTCAAGGTTTTGTGAATTTTGGTGAGCCAATTACGCTTTCCAACTACTTGAATCAACACTTCCCTGATTGGAAAGAGCAAAATCACGAAGAAAAACCACAATGGTTTGCTCCTGCAGTTGATTCTGTATCAAAACAAGTGATGGTGAACATTAATAAAGCTGCTGCGGTGAATGCAATGAATTTAGTTGGGACGGCATTATTGTCTTCTCGTCAGCGTGCACTTTCTCGTGAGCAACTTTTGGAACAACTGGCGAGTTACCAACAATTATTACAAAACGTGCCTTATTCCGCAGATGTTGTCTTGCCAACGGCTACGCCTGAAATGATGTTAAATCATGTATTAACGCTTGATCGTGTTGGCGTGTTAGTTGAAAAAGATAACTTTGGGGAAATTGTACGTTTGGAACGCGCATCAGCCGTGTTGATGACTTACTACCGCAATAACATACAACACTTATTTGTATTGCCATCTTTAGTTGCAAGCATTATTTTGCATTATGAGGCGATTCAAAAAGATTTATTAGTCGAAGCTGTTGGCAAGATTTATCCGTTCTTAAAAGGAGAGTTATTCTTGCACTTTAGTGAAGAAGAGTTAAAAACTCAAATTCACCAAATTATTGATGAATTTGCGCGCCAACAGGTGATTAACTCTAATGATAATTTCTTATCTATCAATAAGTTAAAAGTGCGTATTTTACAACTTTGGTCTGCGGGAATGCGTGAAATCTTGCAACGTTATTACATCACAGTGACAATTTTGCAAAAACAACCAGATATTTCACGTGCAGAACTGGAAAAAGAAAGTCAACTTGTCGCACAGCGTTTATCTGTATTGCATGGTATTAACGCGCCAGAGTTCTTTGATAAAGCCGTCTTCTCTATGTTCATTGCGAATTTGAAAGAGCAAGGTTATTTTGATGAATCAGGCAATGGCAATCTTGAGAAAATAGAATATTTTGCGTCAACGCTTTCTCATTTGATCTCAACGGAAATTTGTTTGACGGTCAAAGGAACGGTTGAAAAAGCGGAAGAGCACGCTTAAGTTAGATTTAAATTTTAGGAGCATCATTTGATGCTCCTTTTTTATATTAGCTATATAAGAAGTGCGGTGAATTTTTACCGCACTTTTGAGCTATTTTCTCAATTTAACTAACTCTACCTGATGGTTTTCACCTTTTGTTAGAATTAAATTTGCTCGCTCACGGGTTGGAAGAATGTTTTGATTGAGGTTTAACCCGTTAATTTCATCCCAAATTTTACTTGCCGTCGCAACAGCCTCTTCTTTTGATAAGCTTGCGTAATGTTTAAAGTAAGAATTAGGATCATTAAATGCACTTTCTCGGAATTTTAAAAAGCGTTTGATGTACCATTCTTTCAGTAATTTTTCTTCTGCATCGACATAAATAGAGAAATCAACAAAATCTGACACAAAGGTTTGATTGGTTTTGTTATTGCCTGTTTGAAGCACATTTAATCCTTCTAAAATGAGAATATCGGGTTTATCTACCACATCAAATTCATCGGGAATAATATCGTATGTTAAATGAGAGTAGATTGGTGCTGTAACATTGCTTTTACCTGATTTTACATCTGCTAAAAAGCGAATGAGTTTCGGTGTGTCATAAGAAACGGGAAATCCTTTCTTTTGTAAAAGATTCTCTTGTTTAAGCTTGTCTAATGGATAAAGAAACCCGTCTGTTGTGATGAGATCAACTTTTCTTTCAGTCAGCCAATGAGAAAGCAGAGATTGTAGAATACGTGCTGAAGTGCTTTTCCCCACGGCAACACTGCCAGCAATACTAATGATGTAAGGTGTTTTGGCATTATTTCTGCCTAAAAAACGATGTAGCACCGTTTGGCGATGTAAATTTTCATCAATGTAATAGTTAATAAGACGAGTTAACGGTAGGTAAATCGTACTTACTTCATCTAATGAAAGGTCTTCATTAAAACCTAATAGTGGTTTGAGATCCTGTTCTGTCAATTTTAATGGAACGGATTTACGAAGTTCTGCCCATTGTTCACGATTAAAGCTTAAAAAAGGTGTTTGCTGAGTTGAAAATTCCACAATAATTTTATTTGATAGCTAAATAAACGAAGAAAAATATACTCTATAACCAGCATGTTCGCATTTGTTTTTCAGTAAATTTAATAAGATTTGGTTAAAAATTCACATTTTTGCTTGTGATTTAAACGAACACGCAAAAAAAATAATTTTTTTAGAAAAAAAACTTGTCACGAAAAGTTTTTTCCATATAATACGCCTCACTTGCTTACGACACGCCGACTTAGCTCAGTAGGTAGAGCAACTGACTTGTAATCAGTAGGTCATCAGTTCGATTCCGATAGTCGGCACCATTCCTTCGTATCAAGTATTCATTTAGCGTGGAGGGGTTCCCGAGCGGCCAAAGGGGGCAGACTGTAAATCTGTTGGCTCAGCCTTCGAAGGTTCGAATCCTTCTCCCTCCACCATCTTTTAGATGAATCCTGATGGGACAGACGAATTTAGGACTTGCGGGCATCGTATAATGGCTATTACCTTAGCCTTCCAAGCTAATGATGCGGGTTCGATTCCCGCTGCCCGCTCCAAACGCTGATATAGCTCAGTTGGTAGAGCGCACCCTTGGTAAGGGTGAGGTCGGCGGTTCAAATCCGCCTATCAGCACCATCCTTCATTTCTCTCTTCCTTCAATTATAGCAAACAATTTTATTGGTTAATGTGGTTTAATTTACCCATCGATAACCGTGTCTATTTAGAGGGACTCTTTAAATGTCTAAAGAAAAATTTGAACGTACAAAACCGCACGTAAACGTGGGTACAATCGGCCACGTTGACCACGGTAAAACAACTTTAACAGCAGCAATCACAACCGTATTATCTAAACA
>NZ_LYCK01000002.1 GCF_001679045.1 Haemophilus haemolyticus | reverse complement strand
GTAGGGCACCGCCAGGTTACTAAATACATAAATAGAATAAAGCAGAGTAGAATAAAAGATAAGAACCCCAGGCTGAAGAGCTTGGGGTTTTTGTTTTTTTATAATCTATTTATTATTTAAAGAAATAAGAGTCTAGTTTTAATTTTCAATAAGTAAGTGATTTTTCAACTCATATGAAGTCACATTCCTATAAATGTTTTATTAGCTGTGTTACAATCCCGCTAAAATTCTACCCTTAAAAACAAGAGAAATTATGACCGCACTTAATGTATTAATTTATCCTGATGATCACTTAAAGGTTGTCTGTGAGCCTGTTACTGAAGTTAATGATGCAATTCGTAAAATTGTTGATGATATGTTTGACACGATGTACCAAGAGGAAGGTATTGGTTTAGCTGCACCTCAAGTAGATATTTTGCAACGTATTATTACTATTGATGTTGAAGGTGATAAACAAAATCAGCTTGTCCTCATCAATCCAGAAATTTTGGTTTCTGAAGGCGAAACGGGAATTGAAGAGGGATGCTTATCCATTCCAGGGTTCCGTGCGTTGGTTCCTCGTAAAGAAAAGGTTACAGTAAAAGCGTTAGATCGTGACGGTAAAGAATTTATTTTAGATGCGGATGGTTTGCTTGCGATCTGTATTCAACACGAAATTGATCATTTAAATGGTATTTTATTTGTTGATTATCTTTCTCCACTAAAACGCCAACGTATTAAAGAAAAATTGGTGAAATATAAAAAACAAATTGCGAAACAATAAGCTTCTGATTCTTAATTAAAGTGCGGTTGATTTTAACCGCACTTTTTCCTATCAATCACCATAACGTAGAACATTATGAAATCACTTAATATTATTTTTGCTGGTACGCCAGATTTTGCTGCACAGCATTTACAAGCCATTCTAAATTCTCAACATAATGTGATCGCTGTTTATACTCAACCTGATAAACCAGCTGGTCGCGGTAAAAAACTGCAAGCAAGCCCTGTTAAGCAACTTGCTGAGCAAAATAACATTCCCGTTTATCAACCTAAATCCTTACGTAAAGAAGAGGCTCAGTCCGAATTAAAAGCGTTAAATGCAGATGTAATGGTTGTTGTCGCTTATGGATTAATTTTACCGAAAGCTGTATTAGACGCTCCTCGTTTAGGTTGTTTGAATGTGCATGGTTCTATTCTTCCACGTTGGCGAGGAGCGGCACCCATTCAGCGCTCAATTTGGGCTGGTGATGCACAAACTGGTGTAACCATTATGCAAATGGATGAAGGTTTAGATACAGGTGATATGTTACACAAAGTCTATTGTGATATTTTACCGACTGAAACTTCAACAAGTCTTTATAACAAACTGGCGGAGCTTGCTCCATCGGCATTAATCGATGTTTTAGATAATCTTGAAAACGGTAAATTTATAGCGGAAAAACAAGATGACAGCCAAAGTAATTATGCAGAAAAACTTTCTAAAGAAGAGGCACAATTAGATTGGTCACTTCCTGCAATGCAACTTGAGCGTAATATCCGTGCTTTTAATCCTTGGCCGATTGCTTATTTTTCAACAGAAGACAAGGATGGCAATGCACAAACTTTAAAAGTGTACCAAGCGGAAGTATTGCCTCATCAAGATAAACCTGCGGGAACTATTTTAAGTGCGGATAAAAATGGTATTCAAATTGCGACTGTCGATGGCGTTTTAAACTTATTGCAATTACAACCTGCAGGTAAAAAGCCTATGTCTGCACAAGATTTATTAAATGGCCGTGCAGAATGGTTTACTATTGGTAAGGTGCTTGCATAATGAAAAAATTCTCTTCTAAAACTATCAAAGCAAAAAACTCAGTAAAAATGACCGCACTTTCGACCAGAGCTATTGCTGCAAACTTAATTTTACAAGTATTGGATGAAGGTAAATCCTTGTCGGCATTAATCCCTGAAGTGCAACCTTCTGTAAAAGCCCAAGATTTTCCCTTGTTACAAGAAATTTGTTTTGGCGTGTGTCGTGTATTGCCTCGCTTAGAGCAAATTATCAAACGTCTTGTAGATAAGCCGCTTAAAGGTAAAACTCGCATTGTTCATTGCCTGTTACTTGTAGGGTTATACCAATTGCTTTATATGCGAGTGCCTGCTCATGCAGCAGTTGATGAAGTGGTGAACGCAACAAAATCATTAAAATCTGATAGTTTTAGAGGATTAGTGAATGCGGTTTTGCGTAGATTTTTACGTGAGCAAGATGAAATTTTGGCCATTATCGATAAAAATTGGCAAACGCTTCACCCTGAATGGTTCGTGAATAAATTAAAAAAAGCCTATCCGAATTGGCGTGAGATCATTGAGGCGAACAATCAGAAACCACCAATGTGGCTACGAGTGAATTCACAAAAAAACGCCCTCGAAACTTACCGCACTTTCCTTGAAGAACACGGTGTTTCTGCAAAAACAAGCCATCATCCTAATGCGCTATGTTTAGATATACCCATTGCTGTGCAAAAATTACCGCACTTTGAAGAAGGGGCGGTTACGGTGCAAGATTTGAGTGCACAGTGGGCGGCAACTTTGCTTGAGCCAAAAAATGAAGAGTGGATCCTTGATGCTTGCGCTGCACCGGGCGGTAAGACAACTCATATTTTGGAACTGGCACCTCAGGCTAATGTGATTGCATTAGATGTAGAATCTCATCGCTTAAAACGAGTAGAAGAAAATCTTGAACGTTTAAATCAGCAAGCGATAGTGGTGTGTGGTGATGCGAGTCAACCTGACGAATGGTTAGCTGAGATCGGTAAAAGTGCGGTGAAATTTGACCGAATTTTACTCGATGCCCCTTGTTCTGCAACAGGGGTGATTCGACGCCACCCCGATATAAAATGGTTACGCAAAGAAACCGATATCGCTCAGCTTGTTGAACTACAGAAGAAAATTTTGAGTGCGCTTTGGGAAAAACTGAAGCCAAACGGTGTTTTGCTTTATGCGACTTGTTCTGTATTGCCAGAAGAAAATTGCGAACAAATCCAAGCATTTTTAAATGCTCACGCGGATGCTGAGTTATTGCTATTACCCTTTAGTGATGATAAAAGTGCGGTGGGTTTTCAATTCATTCCGCAACCAAATGGTGGCGATGGGTTCTATTATGCGAAGTTACGTAAATGTGCTTAGAGACTAAAATGTTTGCCAATATTGATGTCATTATTCCTTGCTATAATGCAGAACAAACGCTATCACGAGCATTGCAATCCGTATTGCCTCAAACTTATTTGGGGAAAATTTGGTTGATTGATGATGGCTCTAAAGATAGCACGTTAGCTTTGGCGAAAGAATGGGCTACGCAGTATCCAGAAAAGATAGTTGTTGAGTCTATGCCGAAAAATATTGGCGTGGCTAAAGCGCGCAATTGGGGAGCGTTGCAATCAAGTAATGAATTTATTGCTTTTTTAGATGCTGATGATGCTTATGAGCAGGGCGCATTAGAAGTTGCAGCGGCGACTTTTCATTTTCAACCAGATACCTCAGTGGTACGTTTAGCATTAAAACCGATTGATTTGCCTGCGCGTTACGCTGAGCATCCTAATTTTGAGTTTGCATGGCAACACATGCGAATGACCTGTGGTGGGAGCGTGGTTTTTCGTCGAGCTTTTTTCTTGGCATGTGGCGGTTTTCCACAAGATGAATTATTTCGTCAATTAGGCGGTGAAGATGGTGCACTTGGTATTGCGACAACTAAGATAGCTAAAGTTGCAACGCTATTTAATGATGTTGGCGTACTTCATTACTGCAGAGATGGAATGCATGCAGAACGGCTATTAGATGCGATTTTATTCCAAAAAGCGCCACAGGAGATTACTGAAGAACAAATGGCTCAGGCTAATGGCGTGACAGATGAAATTTGTCGCCAAATTAACGCATTAAAGTGCGGTCTAAATTCATCAGAAATAGGCATTCGTCCTCTTGTATTAGAACGAACGGAGTAAGCGATGAAAATTATTATTTTGGGCGCAGGTCAGGTAGGAACAACGCTTGCCGAAAATTTGGTTAGTGAAGATAATGATATCACACTCGTTGATAACGAGTCCCCACAGTTACAAGCCTTACAAGAAAAGCATGATTTGCGTGTGGTGCAAGGCTCGCCATCATCACCCAAAGTGCTTCGTGATGCAGGTGCTGCCGATGCAGATTTAATGGTTGCCGTAACAGCTTCTGATGAAATCAATATGGTAGCCTGCCAAATGGGCTATACATTATTTAATACACCAACGCGTATTGCCCGTATTCGTAATTCAGAATATTTACGTGAAAAAGATAAGTTATTCAATGATGAGAATGTACCTATTGATCATTTGATTTCGCCTGAAAATCTTGTGACAGATGAAATTACACGCTTAATTGCTTATCCAGGGGCATTACAAGTTGCCCATTTTGCGAATAATCGTATTAGCATGGTTGTGGTAAGAGCTTATTATGGTGGTCCTTTGGTTGGATATGCGCTTTCCGCATTTCGTGAACATATGCCACATATTGATTGTCGTATTATGTCTATTTTGCGTAACGGCAAACCGATTCGCCCACAGGGTTCTACTATTGTTGAAGCCGGTGATGAAATTACTTTCATTTGTGCAACTGAGCACATAAAAGCGGTAATGAGTGAACTCCAACGCTTAGAAAAACCTTATAAACGTGTAATGATTGTTGGGGGCGGAAATGTTGCCGCTGGCGTAGCGAAATGTTTGGAAAATATTTGTACCGTAAAATTAATTGAGCGTGATGAAGAAAGGGCTAATTTGTTAGCTGAAAAACTTTCAAAAACCTTGGTTTTTTATGGAGATGCGTCTGATCAAAATTTATTGTTTGAAGAGCATATTGAAAATGTCGATGTGTTCCTTTCATTGAGTAGTGATGATGAAGCGAATATTATGTCCGCTTTATTGGCAAAACGTTTGGGTGCCAAGAAGGCAATGGTGCTGATTCAACGAATAGCTTATATAAACCTGATTCAAGGTGGAAGTATTGATATTGTTGTTTCACCACAGCAAGCGACAATTTCTGCTTTGCTTGGGCATGTTCGTAAAGGGGATGTGAAAAATGTGGCTACATTACGACATGGTATTGCTGAGGCTATTGAAATTGTCGCGCATGGTGATGAAAGCACATCCGATGTGGTCGGGCGCAAAATAGGTGAGTTGCGTTTGCCTATGGGAACCATTATTGGTGCTTTATTGCGTGGAAATGATGTAATTGTTGCACGACGCCAAGTTGTGATTGAAGAAGGCGATCATGTGGTGATTTATTTGAGTGATAAGAAGAATGTGCCTGAAATTGAAAAATTGTTCCAGCCAAGTGCATTCTTTATTTAACGATTTATTTACTTTTAAGAGCGACTCATTATAATAGGCGCTCTTTTATTCAATCTCTAAAGGAAAAATTATTATGAGTTTTATTAAAGAATTTCGCGAATTTGCAATGCGCGGTAATGTTGTAGATATGGCTGTCGGTGTGATTATCGGTGGTGCGTTTGGTAAGATCGTAAGTTCACTTGTTAGTGATATTTTTATGCCTGTTCTTGGTATTTTAACGGGTGGCATTGATTTCAAAGATATGAAATTTGTATTAGCTCAAGCACAAGGCGATGTTCCAGCTGTTACTTTAAACTACGGTGTGTTTATTCAGAATGTGATTGATTTCATTATTATTGCTTTTGCAATCTTTATGATGATTAAGGCACTTAATAAAGTGAGAAAACCAGAAGAGAAAAAATCAGGTCCTACATCGGAAGATTTGCTCACAGAAATTCGTGATTTATTAAAGAATAAATAATGAAATTGAAAAATAAAGGTTGGTAAATATGCCAACCTTTTTTTATTGTCATTTTTTAGGCTATAATCGCTCCCTAAAATTTAAGGAATTAAAAATGGAAAAATATAATAAACTCCGTATTGAATGGGATTGCCGCCGAGGAATGTTGGAGTTGGATAAAATCATTATGCCTTTTTATTTGAAGCATTTTGATGAATTAACAGATGACAAAAAAGATATATTTATTCGCTTATTAGCAAGTACAGATCTGCAGCTGTTTTCTTGGTTTTTTAATCGTGGTCAATCATCAGATTCAGAAATTCAATCTATGGTGGAATATATCCAAAACGTACAAAAAATCACAACTAATTAAAATTATTAAGATACGTATGAACTTTTTTCACACACTTGTGTCTGAGATTGCAACAAGAGCTTGCTGTCTTGAATATTAAGGCGTGTTAGATATTGGCATAGGAGAAATATGGCTGAACAGCTAACAGATCAGGCTTTGGTAGAAAGAGTGCAGCAAGGGGATAAGAAAGCCTTCAATTTGTTGGTTTCTCGTTATCAGAATAAAGTGGCGGGGCTTTTGACTCGCTATGTATCACGTAACGATATTCCTGATGTGGTGCAAGAATCCTTTATAAAGGCTTATCGCTCAATTGAATCTTTTCGTGGCGAAAGTGCTTTCTATACATGGCTTTATCGAATTGCCGTCAATACGGCAAAAAATTATTTAACGGCTCAAGGGCGTCGTCCACCTAATGAAGATATTTTAGCTGAGGATGCTGAAAATTATGATGTGGGTACGCACTTGCGGGATGTAGATACACCCGAAAATGAAATGTTATCTAGTGAACTTGAACGAATCGTGTTTAGTACGATTCACAGTTTGCCAGAAGATTTAAAAACAGCAATCACCTTGCGAGAGCTAGAAGGCTTAAGCTATGAAGAGATTGCAGAAATTATGGATTGCCCTGTTGGTACTGTTCGTTCCCGTATTTTCCGCGCAAGGGAAATTATTGAGAATAAAATTCAGCCACTGATGCAACGCGAATAAAAAAGTCGGAGTTTACTATGCAAAAAGAGCAACTTTCAGCCTATATGGATGGCGAACAAGTCGAGGCTGGCTTGACAGATGCTTTATTGAAAGACGAAGAATTACAAGAATCTTGGCAGGCATTCCATGCTGTACGTGCAGTGATGCGTAAAGAAAGTGCTTTGTTTCTAGGGGCTGATTTTACCGCTAAAATGGCAGCTTTAATTGAATCTGAAGACGTGAAGAAAGTCGATGTCATTGCCGTGTCTCAACCTGAACCAGAAGATGCGCATAATTCTGTATTTATGCAAAAGTTAAAAGCGTTCTTTGCGCCAATGACACAAGTTGCTGTTGCTGCTGGTGTATGTTTAGTGGCGGTACTTGGTGTTCAATCTTTCAATAATAAAAACGAAGCGTCTAATTTACCTGAGACTCCAGTATTGCAAACCTTGCCATTTAATAATGCGGTTCAAGAGGTGAGCTACAATGCGCCGAGTAAAGATACATTGACATCAGAGCAGCTTGAACAAAAAAGTCGCCGTATTGGTGCGATGTTACAGAACTATGAATTACAACGTCGTATGCATGCCGATGCATTAAATGTAAGTAGTAATAGTCAGAAATAATACGATTAGTTCAGTTAGTTTATGTTAATTCACCACCTAATATGTTATTTAGCGTGGTGAATTTTTATCCTTTAAATTTATTTTTATGAAAAGAATCGCGTTAAAATTCACCGCACTTTCTCTTTCTTTACTATTAAGTAGCATTGCTTCTGCTGAAGAGCTTTCTGCGAAGCAGTCTTTAGATAAAATGACACAAGCATTGGATAATCTCAATTATGAAATTGCCTTTGTTCAAACAACGCCATCAAATATGGATTCCTTTCGCTATCGTCATATTAAGAAAGATAATAAAACTTATGCGCAATTAGTGACGCTTGATGGTCGTCAACAAGAAATTATTCAACGTGATAATTTAGTCAGTTATTTTCAGCCAAATACTCAAGCATTTACGCTTAATAGTGGCAATATAGTCGATGCAATGCCGGCTGTTGTTCGCGCTGATTTTGATAAACTTTCTTCAGTTTATGATTTTATAAAAATAGGCAAAGATCGAGTGGCTGGGCGTTTTGCTGACACGATCCGTATAGTCCCTAAAGATGATTTTCGATATCAGTATTTAGTGTTTGTCGATGAAGAAAATGGTTTATTGTTACGCGGCGATATGCTTGATAGCGAAGGTAAATTACTTGATCAGTTTAGAGTTGTAACGCTTTATATCGATGATAGACTAAGAGGGTTGACGGAGTATATTAACAAAGTCTCGATGCCCCCTTTGTTGAAAGAAAGTAAAAATGAACAAAGCTCAGATATAACTTGGTCTGCAGGTTGGTTGCCACAAGGTTTTTCTTTAATTCGATATACTCAAGAAACATTAGAAAATGAAGTGATAGATAGTGCGCTATATAGCGATGGTTTGTTTACTTTTACACTATTTGTTTCTAACGCAGGCTCTAATGTTTTGCCAGAAAATGCTTGGAAGCAAGGGGCATACACGATTTATAGTGAAGTGAATGGCGGAAAAGAAATTACGTTTATCGGGCAATTGCCCATAGCTGCAGCTAAGCGAATTGTACAAGAAATTAAATTTCGATAAGAAGTGCGGTGATTTTTCACCGCACTTTTGTCTTTAACGATTAGTGTAATTTTAATCTTGGTTTTAAATAACGATTAAGTTTATCAACCAGAATAATCAATCCAATTTTAATGCAACCATGTAAAGCATGTTGATGCATTCTATATAAGGATACATAGGCAAATTGTGCAAATTTACCTTGAACGGTAAGTGGATTTTTTCCAAATTTATTCGAAATACTGCCTAATGCAGTGAAGCTCGAAAGAGAAACCAAGGTGCCTTTATCATTATATTTAAATGCTTTTAATGGTTTTTGCTCAAAAAGTGCAAAGATATTTTTTGCACAAGCTTTTGCCATTTGATGTGCAGCTTGAGCTCTTGGTGGCACTAATTTACCGTTTGGCTGAGTTAATGCTGCACAGTCGCCAATGGCAAAAATACTGTCATCAACGGTTGTTTGAAGCGTGTCTTTTACCACTAATTGATTGATTCGATTGAGTTCTAATCCATCAAATTGTTGTGTCACTGTTGAAGTGCGAACGCCTGCTGCCCAAACAATAAGATCTGCTTTAATTTCTTCTCCATCTTTGGTGATAAGGGTATTGGGTTGAGCTTCGGTGATCATTGTATTTAATTTCACGTTCGTGCCCATTTCTTGCAACTCATCTAATACCGCAGCTGATAAATCTTCGGGTAATGCTGGCAGTAAGCGTGGTCCCGCTTCAACGAGTGTGACTTGTAAACATGAGTTATCAATTTTGCCATAGCCGTAAGAAGATAAATCTTCCGTAGCATGATAAAGCTCAGCTGTTAATTCCACGCCGGTTGCGCCACCGCCAACAATCGCAATATTGACTTTGCTTTCATTCACTAATTTTTGTTTAAATTCTTCTTCACCAATATCATCTAAAGCACGGTTTTCAGAGAATTTAAGGAATAATTCCAACATTTTTTGCTGAAAGCGAAGCGCTTGATCTGAGCTGTCTAAGAAAATACAGTTATCAGCTACACCTTTTGTGTTGAAATCATTTGATTTGCTACCAATTGCAATCACTAAATAATCGTAAGGAATTCGGCGAGCAACGACGAGCATATCGCCTTCTTGCCCATAAACAGGAGCAAGTTCAACATATTTTTGTTCACGATTAATACGAGTGATTGAACCCTGTTCAAAACTGAAATGGTGATTTTTACCATGTGCGCGATAGCTAAGAGAATCTACGCCATCATCCATTACGCCCGTTGCAATTTCATGTAATAAGGGTTTCCATAGATGCGTGGCATTGCGATCCACTAGTGTCACTTTAGCTTGTTTTTTTCGACCTAATTTATCACCTAAGAATGTCGCTAATTCAATGCCGCCAGCGCCCCCGCCAACGATCACGACGTTTTTCATAAAGCTCTCCTAAAAGTTTAAATTGTTAAAAATGTTAAATTAATGTAATGATAACATAACAACTAAACAGGGCGAAAAACTTTCATGAAAATAACCGCACTTTTATTGATGGCAATATTCGTAGATTGGTTGTAATGCTTGAATAGTTTGAGTGATAAAATATACGGGATTTATTTGACAGAGCTCCGATTTTTCAATGCTTTTGCCTATGCACCAAAAATCTTCTTCTGAGCGTAAAATGAGATCGTTTTTAGTCATTTGTTTTACTTGGCGAAAATCATCATATTCACTTTCACCCTCTCGCCAAATATCAAAATCAGCAAATTGTTTGAAGTCAAATTGATCAAGCCATTGATTGTATTGCTGAACATTAATTTGCGAGCGATCAGCACGATAGCAATGCCAATCTAAGCACACTCTTAATCTACGACGATTTAATAGTACAGAAAAGATTGCTGCAGAATTTTGGTTAAACTCGTATTTAAAATAAGCGAAGAAATGTGCGCGCACTTGCCAACCATTGGTCCAACTTTCAATATGTGGTTTCGCAAAAGGTGTGCCAAGCTGCTTTGCGACTTCTTGGATAATCGCTTTCCAGTTATCCCAATGTAATTTGTAATCAGCTTTAATTGCCGGAATATCTTCCGGACAGAATTTTTTCATTTGGGCGAATTGATAGAAAGGAATATTGAACAGTTCGCAAGATTCAGCAGTGAGCGAGAGCATAGCGTTTCCTTAAAAATCACTGTAATTTTTGACCGCACTTTGCGTGAAGAGCTGTTTGTCTTCCCAACGCAACAGGGTCATTCGATTATTCCACACACATCCTGTATCCAAGGCATAAATACCTGGTGGAGTAGGCTCATCCACTAAACTTGCCCAATGTCCAAATACAATGGGAATTTGTTTATAAAGAGGATTATCTAAATTAAACCAAGGCGTGAGTTCAGCTGGTGCATCTTTTAAAGGGGATTTACAGGCAAAATCAAAACGATGATCTAAATAGCAAAAACGCATTCGAGTGAAAGCATTAATAATGTAACGATGACGCGCTAAGCCCTGTAAATCAGGCGACCAGCGATCAGGCTGTTCAGAATACATATTTTCAATGAGATAATGAAAATCGCCGTGCTGTAAAATCTGTTCCACTTCAGCCGCACAAGATTTCGCAGTTTCCAAATCCCAATCAGGCGAAATGCCTGCATGCGCCATCAGGAAGTTTAATTCTTCATTATGCACAAGTAAGGGCTGATGGCGTAACCAATGAATCAGCTCATCAAAATCGGGCGCATTAAAAATGGCATCAACGCGATCACGCGGTTTTACTTTTTTAATACCCAGTGCAGTTGCAATTAGATGCAGATCGTGATTACCAAGGACAGTCTGCGCCGCACTTCTAAGTGATTTTACAAAACGAAGACATTCAAGTGATTTATCTCCACGTGCCACAAGATCCCCCACAAGATAAAGTTTATCTTGCACAGGATTGAAGTTTACTCGTTCTAATAAAAGCTGTAATTCATCATAACAGCCTTGTAAATCACCGACGAAATAGGTTGCCATTTTAACCGCTCTTTTTACTCTTCTGAATCTAAGATTTCATCTTTATTGATATCAGCTGGTGGATTATCCGCCAACCAGTTCGCTAGGCGTGCATAATCTGCGATAGCTAAATTTTCTGCTCGTGCATTTAAATCAATACCAAGTGCGGTCAGATTTTCAGGTGAAAATAGTGTTGAGAGAGCATTACGCAATGTTTTACGACGTTGATTAAACGCTTGGGAGCAAACACGGTTCAGCCAATATAAATCTTTTACAGGGTGCGGCAATTCTTTATGTGGAATTAAACGCACAACCGCTGAATCCACTTTCGGTGCAGGTTTGAATGCGGAAGGTGGCACTTCAAGCACAGGCATCACTTGGCAGAAATATTGCGCCATAATGGTTAATCGGCCATAAGCTTTGCTATTTGGTCCTGCGCATAAGCGTTTAACCACTTCTTTTTGCAGCATGAAGTGCATGTCTTGAATCACATCATGATACTTAAATAAGTGGAACATCAATGGGGTAGAAATGTTGTAAGGCAAGTTACCAAATACACGTAATTTCTGACCTTTTTCTACCAAATTTTCTTTTGCATAAAGCTCACCAAAATTAAATTGCATCGCATCCGTTTCAATAACGGTTAGCTTTTGATGTAAAAATGGATGATGACGTAAACGTTCTGCTAAGTCTCGGTCAAGCTCCACTACAGTCAGATGATCGACAAGTTCACCAACTGGCTCTGTTAATGCGCCAAGCCCCGGACCAATTTCCACTAAGAATTGGTTGGGTTGTGGGTAAATTGCCGCTACGATACCTTGAATCACAGAGGTGTCATGCAAAAAGTTTTGGCCAAAACGTTTACGTGCGGTATGGCCTAAGTGTTTTTTTGAATTCATAAGTACTATTTAATAAGAAAAGTGCGGTTATTATAGAGCCTGTATTTCTTTTGTAAATTTTAGTGTAACTGTCATGGGTAATATCATTTAGCGATGAGTTCCAGTATTGCTTTAATATGATGACTCAAACTTGGATTATAACGAATACAGTCTATTGGATTGAGAATACGATGTTGATGTTCAGATGCTTGTTTTACTGATTTTTGAATTGCATCATCCAATGTATTCATGTTTTCTCTAGAAAATGTATAGCCAAATTCGTTTTGTAATACTTCTAGGCATCCCATGTTTTCAGAAAAAATAACTGGCGTACCAGATAATATAGATTCTAGACCAACCAGCCCAAATGGCTCATATTGAGATGCCATAATGGTGAAATCTGCAGCTTGATATAATTCAGGCATATTTTTGCAAAAACCAAGCGAAGAGATTTTAGGATTTTCTTCTACAGGCGTTCCTGCTACCACTAAGCGAATAGGTAACTGAGTTTTTTCAAAATATTTTTTCAAAATATCGAAACCTTTTCGCGTATGCCCAGTAGAAGGGAATAGGTAAATGACTTCATCTTTTTTAAAACCTAACTTTTCTCTGAGCTTCACTCTTTCTTCTTCATTGATTTGTGTGAATTTATCAGTATTAATAGGGGGATAAATCACATCAATTTTGTTTTCTGGGATATGATATAACTCAACGAGTTCTTTTTTCATCAATGCAGAATGAGCGATGACATATTTGGATTGATTTAAGGATTTTTGTTCACCCATGATTTTAAATCGATCTGATATGCTTGGTTTTTTCTTTGATGCTTGTAGATATCCTTTATGATTTCCACCACAAATAACCACATCAGATAGGGTATAAGAGGTGGTAAGTGAGACTTCTGATTTTTCTTTATATTTATTTGAAAAATAGGAAAGAAACGAGGTTCTCCATTTTTTAGGAACAAAAGAAAGATTAATCTTAATTGGATTAATTAAATTATATTCAGGTAATGCGGTATCAAACTTGGCAGAGTAAATTTTAGGTGTAATATTTGTCTTAGATAATCCATTAACAATATCAAGAAGATATCTTTCCATTCCTCCGCCATATTGAAATTTTTGGCAAGTTAATGAAATTGTTATTAATTTAGTCATATTTTTACCTTATCAAAGTATAATGTTGGATTATCTAAATGGTACTATGTATTTAGAAATAAATAGCTTTCTGTATATTTTTCTCAATATTTTTTTAGGTTTTCCTGCTAAAGATATTAATACTGTTTTTAGTGTTCTTTTTTTCTTTACACTAAGATATTTTTGTCTTCCCGTTTCTAACTGACTATGTAATTTTATATCCTTTGGATATAGCTGTCCTTCTTGAACACATACACCTGGTGATACCTGGTATGTAGATTGGTTAAATATATTAAACATTAACAAATCTATCGCGAGTAGATGGTTGGATGTAAGCGAACAGATATGAGCATTTAGTTGTTTAACTGCTTCTCTAGATATAACATACCCTGCGGCACCACAATTTTCTGATACTAGTTTTAATATTTTTCTACCTGAATAAGGTTTAATTTTTTTATCTTTACATTTAGAAAAGTTTAGAAATGTTTCAAATCTTAAAATAAATTTATCAGTTTGTTTAAAACGTTCTTCTAACCATTCATCTTCAGCTAAAAATTTGTCTGCATTCTCACCTAATAATACATCATCTTCAAAAATGTAAATATAGGGTAGATCTTCGGATAAGCATTTTTGCCATAGCATGTAATGGCTCATAAAACATGCTTTTTCTCCCTCAGTTAACTTTGCATGGAGTAGATTAGGGATAAATTTCTCTATTAACGAGGTTAATTCTTTTGAAGGTTTTAAAGCATCAAAAAATTCAAAGGGAATGTTTTGTTGAGAGAATTCTTTTTGAATATGCTCTCGTCGTTGATATGCTGAAGTGAGACTAATAACGTAATTTATATGCATTTGAGGATCATACTTATTGAGAAAAGGCTTTTGCATTATAGAGGTTATTTTTTTCTGTTCAATTTTATTTTAATCTTTCGTCTAACATTAAAAACGGCTATAATCCGCCCGTTTTTCTTAACTTTTCCGCCTAAAGTGCGGATAAAAAATCGATTATTTTTAGAGGATACAATGGCGAAAGAAGATTGCATTGAGATGCAAGGCACAATTTTAGAGACTTTACCGAATACTATGTTCCGCGTGGAGTTGGAAAACGGTCACGTGGTTACTGCGCATATTTCTGGAAAAATGCGTAAAAACTATATCCGTATTTTGACTGGGGATAAAGTGACTGTAGAAATGACCCCTTATGATTTAAGTAAAGGTCGTATTATTTTCCGCAGTCGTTAATTACAGAAGATTTGAGATAGGTCGATATTGTTACAATATCGACCTTCTTTTTTTGTTCAAAAAGAATTCAAACTGGTTGCGGAACGTAAAAAAATCGGTATAATCCGCAACCCTTAGCCACATTGAATTTTTCGTTCCTTGCCTTTGCAGATTGGTGGCTGATCTACGTCAAAGGCTGATTAACCCGTAAGGAGCAGTAATGCGTCACTACGAAATCGTGTTTATGGTTCATCCGGACCAAAGCGAGCAAGTACCAGGTATGATCGAACGTTACACCGGTTCTGTAAAAGAAGCTGGTGGTCAAGTTCATCGCCTAGAAGATTGGGGTCGTCGCCAATTAGCGTACCCAATTAATAAATTACACAAAGCACACTATGTGCTTATGAATGTAGAAGCGCCTCAACAAGTCATCGACGAGCTAGAAACGACTTTCCGTTATAACGATGCTGTATTACGCAGTCTTGTTATCCATACTAAGCACGCCGTAACAGAAGCGTCCCCAATGAAAGCGGCTAAAGAAGAACGTAAACCTTTAGCTGAAGTTGAAAACAACGATTTTGAGGATGCTGAAGAGTAATTTGAAAATTGATAATCGTTTTTCGGTTATGGGAGTCGTTTCTCAGTTACCAAAGCGATTAAAGAGCCCTAGTGGAATTGAGCATTGCAAGTTTTTGTTAGAACATCGTTCTGATCAGATTGAAAGTGGTTTCACACGTCAAGCTTGGTTAAAGATGCCAGTTCAAATTAGTGGTAATCAATTGATAGAAAAAACTCAAAGCATTACGGTCGGTAGTAAAATTTTGGTGGTGGGGTTTATTACATCACATAAAACCCAAAGTGGGTTATGCCAATTAGTTTTACATGCCGAGCAAATCGAATTTATAGATTAGGAGACTAGCCAAATGGCACGTTATTTCCGTCGTCGTAAGTTCTGCCGTTTCACAGCGGAAAATGTTGTTGAAATCGATTACAAAGATATCGCTACATTAAAGAACTATATTTCAGAAAGCGGCAAAATTGTACCTAGCCGTATTACCGGTACTCGTGCGAAGTACCAACGTCAATTAGCTCGTGCAATCAAACGCGCTCGCTATTTAGCGTTACTTCCATACACTGACAATCATCAGTAATTAAGGAGATACGGTAATGCAAGTAATTCTTTTAGATAAAATTGTTCACTTAGGTCAAGTGGGCGATCAAGTAAATGTTAAATCAGGTTTCGCACGTAACTTCTTAATCCCACAAGGTAAAGCAGTTATGGCAACTAAAGCTAACATTGAACACTTTGAAGCACGTCGTGCAGAATTAGAAGCCGCAGCGGCAGCAAATCTTGCAGCAGCTCAAGCTCGTGCAGCAGAAGTTACTGCATTAGGTTCTGTGACTATCGCATCTAAAGCAGGTGATGAAGGTCGTTTATTCGGCGCAATCACTACTCGTGATGTGGCGGAAGCAGTAACTGCAGCAGGCGTTAAAATTGCGAAAAGTGAAGTTCGTTTACCAAACGGTCCAATCCGTACTCTTGGTGACCACGATGTTCGTTTCCAACTTCACGGTGAAGTATTTGCAACATTAGATGTAATCGTTGTTGCAGAATAATTTGTCAGATAGGCAAAATAAAACCCGGTCTTAGATCGGGTTTTTTATTATTAGTTTAACGTAATAAAAAAGGAGCGATAGCTCCTTTTTATTTGTAACTTTTAGTCGTCAAGGAAACTTCTTAATGTTTCTGAGCGGCTAGGATGACGTAATTTACGTAAAGCTTTTGCTTCAATTTGACGAATACGTTCGCGTGTAACATCGAATTGTTTACCCACTTCCTCAAGCGTATGGTCGGTATTCATATCGATACCAAAACGCATACGTAATACTTTTGCTTCTCGTGGTGTTAGGCCTTCAAGAACTTCGTGAGTCGCAACTCTTAAGCTTTGTGCTGTTGCAGAATCTAAAGGAAGTTCTAAGGTTGAATCTTCAATAAAATCACCTAAATGTGAGTCATCGTCATCACCGATAGGCGTTTCCATAGAAATTGGCTCTTTTGCAATTTTCAATACTTTACGGATTTTATCTTCCGGCATACCCATGCGTTCAGCTAATTCTTCCGGCGTTGCTTCACGTCCCATTTCTTGTAATAACTGGCGAGAAATGCGGTTAAGTTTATTGATCGTTTCAATCATATGTACCGGAATACGGATTGTTCGCGCTTGATCCGCAATAGAGCGTGTAATGGCTTGGCGAATCCACCAGGTCGCATATGTAGAGAATTTATAACCACGGCGATATTCAAATTTATCTACCGCTTTCATTAAACCAATATTCCCTTCTTGAATTAAGTCTAGGAATTGTAAACCGCGATTCGTGTATTTTTTTGCGATGGAAATTACTAAACGCAAGTTAGCTTCTACCATTTCTTTTTTGGCACGACGAGCTTTTTGTTCACCTCGAGCGACCGCATCACAAATATCACGCATTTGAGTAATGGTAAGTTTCGTATTTTCTTCAATGTTAGCTAAGTTGTTTAATGCCTCAAGAATACGTTCTTCATATTTTGGTAAGCGTTTTGCCCATGGTTTGCTTGATTTTAAGGCTTTTTGTACCCATTCAGTATTGCTGCCATTAGTCGTAATGAGTTTTTCAAAATCATCTTTTGGCATTCCTGAAATATCAACTAATATTTTTTGTAATTGGCGTTCTTCATAGCGCACACGTTTCATCATTTCTTTCATTGATAAAACGAGTAAATCGAATTGTTTTGGTACTAAGCGGAATTGTTTAAAAATTTCACCAAGCAGTGCAATTTGATCCTGGGCACGTTTTCCTGAGCGGCCATGTTTTTCAATAACAGCAAGCGTTTTGGTATGCTGGTCTTTTAACTGTTGGAATTTTTCTCGCGCGACCTCTGGATCGATGCTATTATCAGATTCGCTTGAATCTGATGTAGATTCTGATTCGCTTTCGTCTTCATCTTCATTGTCTTCAACATCCGCACTTTCTGATTCTTCTCCGTCTTCAGAAAAGTTTTCATCAATGACATTATGTTCTTCTATTTCGGCATTTGGATCGACAAAACCTGTAATTAAGTCAGCTAAACGGAAGTTTCCTTTTTCCACATCATCATAATTTTTTAGCAATCCATTTAAAGCTTCAGGATAGGCTGCAATGGATGTTTGAACTTCATCAATTCCTTCTTCAATACGTTTTGCAATGCTGATTTCATCTTCACGAGTAAGAAGATCGACTGTTCCCATTTCACGCATATACATACGGACAGGATCGGTTGTTCGACCGATTTCAGATTCTACATTTGAAAGAATTTGGGTTGCCTCTTCCACCGCATCTTCATCCGGAATAGTGTCATTCAACATCATCTCATCGCTTTCTGGGGCTTCGTCCAAGACAGGAATCCCTGCATCATTTTGCAGCGTTTGTAGCAACTTATCGTAATATTCAGGGTCGATGACATCTTCTGGTAATAAATCATTAATTTCTGCATAGGTTAAATAACCTTGGGTGCGACCTAATTCCATCAGTTGTTCAATTTGTTCTGAATATTGTTCAGCCGTAGATTGTTGATTTTTTTCCATTTTTATATCCGTTTTGCTTGATGTGATAGTAGCAATATAATTCTTGTTACGAACTTAGAATTTTACCATTGTTATTGAGGATTAACTAACTGTTTTTTCTGCTGTTCTTTACCAGCTAAAAGGTGAACGAGCACTGTTTTTTCCTCGTCAGTAAGCCCTTCTGCTCGTTCTTTAGCAATAAGCATTTCAATGTCCCGCTCAATGGCTTGAATATTTAAGCGACGATAGTTTTGTGAAAATGCATTGATCATTTCTGCTTCGTCTAATAAATGATCCCAAGTTGCCAGTATTTCAAGGGGATTGCTGTAAGGCGTATCGCGGAAGTGCTCTAAAATCTGCCCTGTCGTAATACCTTCTCGTTGGCGACAAAGTGCGGTCAATTTTTCCAGAATTTCAAAACCAGCTTCCGCACGTAATGCTTGCACACCGCTTTCAGACATGCGTTTTACTAATTCAGGATTTTGCAGAAGCAAGGAAATGACCATTCGCATTGGCGTCTTCTTGAGCTTATTATTAGCAACTTTTTGTTGTGTATTGGCGTGTTCTAATTGTTTTGGAATAAGATTTTCCAGCTGAGTTTGATCAAAAATTCCTAGCTTTTGAGCCAACATATTGCGCAGCGATAAGCGAAGCATTTCTCCTGGAATTTGGCGAATTAACGGCGCAGCCAGAGCAACTAATTTTCCGCTCCCTTCTTTGCTAGAAAAATCAACTTGTGGGCTTAAGTGAGCAAACATAAACTCGCTTAAAGATTGCGCACTTTCGATATATTCTTCAAATTTTTCTTTGCCATATTGGCGAATGTAAGTATCGGGATCTTCTCCCTCTGGCAAGAAAATAAATTTGAGTTGTCTGCCATCTTCTAAATAAGGCAGGGCATTTTCTAATGCTCGCCACGCTGCATCACGCCCTGCACGGTCACCATCGTAACAACAAACAACTTGCTCGGTCGAACGAAAAATAAGTTGAATTTGTTCTGATGTCGTGGACGTACCTAAAGAAGCCACCGCATAATCGACGCCAAATTGTGCTAATGCGACCACATCCATATAACCTTCAACAACAAGTAATTGTTTTGGTTCATCGTTGGCTTGTAAGGCCTCGTACAAACCATAAAGTTCGTTACCTTTATGATAAGTAATGGTTTCTGGTGAATTCAGATATTTCGGTTTTTCATCCGTTAATACCCGCCCACCGAAAGCGACGGTACGACCACGTTTATCGCGAATTGGAAACATGATGCGATTTCGGAATTTATCGTAAATATTGCCACGATCATTTCGAGAAAGCATGCCTAACTCAATGAGTTTTTGTTGTTCTTCACGATTAACACCAAATTTACGCAGTACCGTATCCATCGCATTCGGTACAAACCCAATTTGAAAACGCTCAATAATTTCAGGTGAAAGCCCGCGTTGTTGTAAATATCCTTGCGCCTGCGCATTTAATGGTAATTGGCTTTGATAGAACTTGGCAATCTCTAGCATTAATTCATAGAGATTTCGTTTGGTTTGATAATTAGCTTGAGGTTTCCCGCTGTTATTAGCGCGTTTTTCGTAAGGTACTTCAAGCCCTGCCATTGCTGCAAGTTCTTCAATAGCCTCTACAAATTCAAGCTTGTCATAATCCATTAAAAAGGAAATCGCATTACCATGTGCGCCACAACCAAAGCAATGATAAAACTGTTTCTTTTGGCTAACTGTGAAGGATGGTGTTTTTTCGTGATGGAAAGGGCAACAGGCTTGATAATCGCGGCCAGCTTTTTTTAGTTTTACGCGCGTGTTAATCACATCGACAATATCGGACTTTGTCAGCAAATCATCAATAAAGGGGCGTGGAATAGAACCTTTCATTGTCGAGCCTCCGTGATCGTGGTGTGAAAGTGCGGTCGTTTTTGGCGTAGATTTTTGTTGTGCTTAAAGTAACAAAACCGTGAGCCCAAAGGATTCACGGTTTGTCTTAACTCGAGTCAGAAAATACTATAAATTAGTATAAACGGGTATTGCGCGCGTTTTCGCGAGCGTTGCGTTTTGCATGACGTTTTGCAAGTGTTGCATTTTCACGTTTACGAATTGTAGTTGGTTTTTCGTAAAATTCGCGAGCGCGTACTTCAGCTAAGATTCCCGCTTTTTCGCAAGAGCGTTTGAAACGACGTAAAGCTACGTCAAATGATTCGTTTTCACGTACTTTAATTACAGGCATAAGCCAATCACCTCAATGAGTTTAATTTAATTGCAATTTAAAATTTTATTTTCACCAAAGCATCACTGTGCAAATGGTAAATTTAATAAAGGACGCAATTCTAATCTACTTTTAGGGAAAAAGTAAAGGAAAGAATGCCAATTCACCTTAATATTTGTGGTTTCAACTGGTTAAAACCGCTTAAACAGGGTAAAATCGCACAACATTTTAGGTAATAAATTAAGAAAATCAATGAAAATCTTAGGCATTGAAACCTCCTGTGATGAAACGGGCGTGGCGATTTATGATGAAGAAAAAGGGTTAATTGCTAATCAACTTTATACTCAAATTGCCCTGCATGCAGATTATGGTGGTGTGGTTCCTGAATTAGCATCACGCGATCATATTCGGAAAACAGCTCCTCTCATTAAAGCTGCGTTAGAAGAAGCTAAGTTAACGGCGAGCGATATTGATGGTATTGCTTATACGAGTGGACCAGGGCTTGTCGGCGCATTGCTCGTCGGCGCTACGATTGCGCGTTCTTTAGCTTATGCGTGGAATGTTCCTGCGATTGGTATTCATCATATGGAAGGGCATTTACTTGCGCCAATGCTTGATGAAAACTCACCGCACTTTCCTTTTGTTGCTTTGTTGGTATCGGGTGGCCATACTCAATTAGTGCGTGTAGATGGTGTAGGAAAATATGAAGTGATTGGCGAATCCATTGATGATGCTGCAGGTGAAGCCTTTGATAAAACAGCAAAATTACTTGGACTAGATTATCCAGGTGGTGCGGCACTTTCTCGTTTAGCAGAAAAAGGCACTCCAAATCGTTTCACATTTCCACGCCCAATGACAGATCGTGCAGGCCTTGATTTTAGCTTTTCAGGTTTAAAAACATTTGCTGCGAATACGATTAATAAAGCAATTAAAAACGAGGGTGAACTAACAGAACAAACTAAATCGGATATTGCTTATGCTTTCCAAGATGCAGTGGTGGATACTCTTGCGCTTAAATGTAAGCGTGCATTAAAAGAAACTGGCTATAAACGTTTAGTGATTGCGGGAGGAGTGAGTGCAAATAAAAAACTCCGAGAAACGCTTGCGCACTTAATGCAAAATTTAGGTGGCGAAGTGTTTTATCCTCAACCCCAATTTTGTACAGATAATGGCGCCATGATTGCTTACACAGGTTTTTTACGTTTAAAACAAGGTCAGCATAGCGATTTGGCTATTGATGTTAAGCCTCGTTGGGCAATGACGGAATTACCGGCAATTTAGGAGAAAAAATGGCAAAACTCTACTTCTATTACTCCACAATGAACGCTGGAAAATCAACGACGTTGCTACAATCTTCCTATAACTATCGTGAGCGTGATATGAACACATTAGTTTACACGGCTGCGATTGATGATCGTTTTGGCGTGGGGAAAGTCACATCGCGTATTGGTATTTCGCAAGACGCCTTTTTATTTCGCTCGGAAACCAATTTGTTTGATGAAATCAATGAGTACTTAAAAAAAGAAAAAGTGCATTGCGTGTTGGTGGATGAAGCTCAATTTCTTAGCAAACAACAAGTTTACCAGTTGAGTGATGTTGTTGATAAACTCAATATTCCCGTGCTTTGTTATGGCTTGCGTACAGATTTTCAAGCGGAACTTTTTGAAGGAAGTAAATATTTACTGGCTTGGGCGGATCAACTCGAAGAATTAAAAACAATTTGTTATTGTGGCCGTAAGGCTAATTTTGTTTTGCGCTTAAATGATCAAGGCGAGGTTATTAAAGAAGGCGCGCAAATTCAAATTGGCGGCAATGACTCTTACCTTTCGGTTTGCCGTTTACACTATAAAGAAAAGTGCGGTCAACTTTAAATTAGTTTTCAAACACAACACTATAAGGATAATTTTATGTTACAGAATAAAACATTTGGGAGTGCGCTGATTATTGCAGGCACAACCATTGGAGCAGGTATGCTTGCTATGCCGCTTACATCAGCGGGCATGGGCTTTGGTTATACCGTGTTATTGCTCGTTGGCTTGTGGGCTTTGTTGGTTTACAGTGGATTGTTGTTTGTAGAAGTGTATCAAACAGCGGATCAGTTGGATGACGGTGTGGCCACGCTCGCTGAAAAATATTTTGGCGTTCCGGGACGTATTTTAGCAACGTTGAGTTTGTTAATTTTACTTTATGCGCTTTCAGCCGCTTATATTACGGGTGGTGGATCTTTACTTTCAGGTTTGCCAACTGCTTTTGGAATGGAAGCGATGTCGCTTAAAACGGCGATTGTTATCTTCACTGTCGTATTAGGTTCTTTTGTCGTTATAGGAACGAAAGGCGTGGATGGTTTAACTCGCGTGTTATTTATTGGTAAGTTAGTCGCCTTTGCTTTTGTACTGTTTATGATGCTTCCAAAAGTGGCAACAGATAATTTAATGGCATTGCCTTTGGATTATGCTTTTGTGGTTTCTGCTGCGCCGATATTTTTCACCTCTTTTGGTTTCCACGTCATTATGGCGAGTGTAAATAGCTACTTAGGTGGAAGTGTAGAAAAATTCCGTCGTGCTATTTTGATTGGTACTGCGATTCCATTAGCCGCTTACCTTGTATGGCAGTTAGCAACTCATGGTGTATTAAGTCAAAGTGAATTTGTGCGTATTTTACAAGCTGATCCAACGCTAAATGGATTAGTGAATGCAACACGTGAAATTACAGGTTCTCATTTTATGGGGGAAGTGGTTCGCGTGTTCTCATCACTCGCTTTAATTACTTCATTCTTAGGCGTAATGCTTGGTGTGTTTGAAGGCTTAGGTGATTTATTCAAACGCTATCATTTACCAAATAATCGCGTTGTATTAACTATTGCCGCATTTTTACCACCACTTGTATTTGCATTGTTTTATCCTGAAGGATTTATTACTGCATTAAGTTACGCAGGTTTGTTGTGTGCGTTCTATTGCTTAATTTTACCAATTGGCTTGGCATGGCGTACACGTATTGAAAATCCAACATTGCCATATCGTGTTGCTGGCGGTAATTTTGCTTTGATATTTGCGTTATTGATTGGCGTGGTGATTATGGTCATTCCATTTTTAATTCAATGGGGATATTTACCGGCCGTAGCAGGATAATGTGAAGAAAAGTAACTCAATCTAGTTCTTTTTATAGATAAAAGTGCGGTGAAAAATTTCAGTTTTATGATAATAAAAATAAGCTCAAAATTAACCGCACTCTTTTAGAAGATAATAAGTCATATTTCAGTTGCTTTAAAAATTACAATTTATCCGAATGATGAATCATCACAAAGCGTTCCCAAAGCTGTTCTTCGGTTTCTTGATGCTCAGGATCGGGCTTAATGCAGTTAGTGATTGGGCAAACTTTTTGGCAGGTTGGCGTGTCGTAATGGCCGACACATTCCGTGCAAAGTACAGGATCGATCACATAAATCTCATCGCCAATGGAAATGGCTTCGTTCGGGCATTCTGGTAAGCACATATCGCAGTTGGTACATTTGCTAGTGATGAGTAATGCCATTGTGATCCTTAATAGAAAGTTGAAAGCGGCGAATTATAGCTGACAAAAACTTGATTGACAAAAACTAAACAAAATTTATGAAAAAACTCACTTCTTCCCTTTCTCTTATTGTCCTCGTTGTATTAGCAATTTGGCAATATTTTACCGATTCAACCAAAACTAAAAATCAATCATCTTCTCCCGTAATCGAACAGTCTAAGCAAACAAAAGCATCCGAGCCTAAATTTGAGACAAAGCGGACGGATATTGAAAAAAGTACGGTGAAAAGTCCGAATGTTTTTACCAATTATGATGTGATTATGCGTGATGATCCTATTGGGCAAAATGCAAAGGCGCCTGTCGATTATTATATGTTGGCATTATCTTGGTCGCCTGGATTTTGTGATATTCAGCGTGAAAAATATGGTAATCAGTTGCCTTCCTCCTCTCAATATCAATGTGGAAATAACCGCACTTTAGGTTGGGTCGTTCATGGGCTATGGCCTCAAAATGCAAATGCACTTTCAGTGACGGATCATCCACGTTTTTGCAAGGGCGATTTACCAGCCTTGCCAAAAGATTTATTAGCACAATATTTGGTTATTTCACCAGGTGAACAATTATTGCAAGGTGAATGGGAAAAACACGGTAGCTGTGCATTTGATTCTGCCCAGCAATATTTTGCTAAGGAGCAGGAATTATTTAGCTCATTAAAATTACCGAATCAAAATTTAAGCCGTAATGAACTTTTTCGTTGGATGAAACAACATAATCCACAATTAAAAAATGCTTATTTAGGTGCAAGCCGAAACGAATTATTCATTTGTTATGATAAAAAATGGCAGGTAATTAATTGCCAAAGTAAATAAGAATTTCTTTGATCTAAATCGTTACAACCTAGCGCGAAGTAGGTATAATACGAAAAGTTTTCAATTTTAATTTTAACTTAACAAGAGGATAGATTATGTCAGTAATCAAAATGACCGATTTAGATTTAGCCGGTAAACGTGTATTTATCCGTGCGGATCTTAATGTGCCAGTAAAAGATGGCAAAGTGACCTCAGATGCGCGTATTCGTGCGACCATTCCTACTTTAAAATTAGCCTTAGAAAAAGGCGCAAAAGTGATGGTAACTTCTCACTTAGGTCGTCCAACTGAAGGTGAATTCAAACCAGAAGATTCTTTACAACCAGTTGTTGATTACTTAAAAGACGCAGGCTTTAATGTTCGTTTAGAACAAGACTATTTAAACGGCGTAGATGTTAAAGAAGGCGAAATTGTTGTTTTAGAAAACGTACGCGTGAACAAAGGTGAAAAGAAAAACGATCCAGAATTAGGTAAAAAATATGCTGCACTTTGCGATGTATTTGTAATGGATGCGTTTGGTACCGCTCACCGTGCGCAAGCATCAACTTACGGTGTTGCAGAATTTGCACCAATCGCTTGTGCAGGTCCATTATTAGCCGCTGAGTTAGATGCATTAGGTAAAGCATTAAAAGAACCTGCTCGTCCAATGGTGGCTATTGTTGGTGGTTCTAAAGTTTCCACTAAATTAGAAGTATTAAATTCTCTTTCAAAAATCGCTGACCAAATTATTGTGGGCGGTGGTATTGCAAATACTTTCATTGCGGCAGCTGGCCACAATGTAGGTAAGTCTTTACATGAAGCTGATTTAATTCCAGTTGCGAAAGAATTGGCCGCAAATACAGATATTCCTGTGCCGGTTGATGTACGTGTTGGTTTGGAGTTCACTGAGACTGCAGTAGCAACAGAAAAATCAGTGACTGAAGTGAAAGATGAGGAATCTATCTTTGATATTGGTGATAAATCTGCAGAACAATTAGCTGAAATCATCAAAAATGCAAAAACCGTTTTATGGAATGGCCCAGTTGGCGTGTTTGAGTTCCCTAACTTCCGTAAAGGGACTGAAATCATTTCTCACGCAATTGCAAATAGCGATGCATTCTCTATCGCGGGTGGCGGTGATACTTTAGCGGCTATCGATTTATTCGGTATTGCAGACAAGATCTCTTACATTTCAACGGGTGGCGGTGCGTTCTTAGAATTCGTAGAAGGCAAAGTATTACCAGCAGTAGAAATTCTTGAAAAACGTGCGAAAAACTAACCGCACTTTTCCTATGTGACATATCGATGGCGATCATTAAAAATGTCGCCATCAATAAAAAGTCAAAAAAATTCTCCAATTGTGGGTTTGTCCCGCTAAACATAAAAAGGAAACACAAGTATGGCTAAATTATTAGATATCGTGAAACCTGGTGTCGTAACAGGTGAAGATGTGCAAAAAATCTTTGCTTATGCAAAAGAGCATAACTTTGCTATCCCAGCAGTAAACTGCGTAGGTTCTGACTCAGTTAATGCTGTGTTAGAAACTGCTGCACGCGTAAAAGCGCCAGTGATTATTCAATTTTCTAACGGTGGTGCGGCGTTTTATGCGGGTAAAGGTATTAAACCTGCAAGCGGTGCTCGTCCTGATGTACTTGGTGCGATTGCTGGAGCGAAACACGTTCATACTTTAGCTAAAGAATACGGTGTTCCTGTTATTCTTCACACTGACCACGCAGCGAAAAAATTACTTCCATGGATTGATGGTTTACTTGACGCAGGTGAAAAACACTTCGCAGAAACTGGCCGTCCATTATTCTCTTCTCACATGCTTGACCTTTCTGAAGAGCCAATGGAAGAAAATATGGCAATCTGCCGTGAATACCTTGCTCGTATGGATAAAATGGGGATGACCCTTGAAATCGAAATCGGTATTACCGGTGGTGAAGAAGATGGCGTAGATAATTCTGGTGTTGATGAGTCTCGTTTATACACTCAACCATCTGATGTGCTTTATGTTTACGACCAATTAAATCCAGTAAGCCCTAACTTTACCGTTGCAGCGGCATTCGGTAACGTACATGGTGTTTACAAACCAGGTAACGTAAAATTAAAACCATCTATTTTAGGTGCATCACAAGAGTTCGTTGCCAAAGAACGTAATCTTCCTGCTAAACCAATTAACTTCGTTTTCCACGGTGGTTCTGGTTCTAGCCGCGAAGAAATCCGCGAAGCAATTAGCTACGGTGCAATCAAAATGAACATTGATACCGATACTCAATGGGCATCTTGGAATGGTATTTTAAACTTCTATAAAGCAAATGAAGCTTATCTTCAAGGTCAATTAGGTAACCCTGAAGGTCCAGATGCACCGAACAAAAAATACTACGACCCACGTGTTTGGTTACGTAAAATGGAAGAATCTATGTCTAAACGTTTAGAGCAATCTTTCGAAGACTTAAATTGTGTTGATGTTTTATAATCCACAAAAATAACATAAAATACGACCGCACTTTCAAGTGCGGTTTTTTTATTCTAGCGGAGAAATTATGGAAAAGATCTTAGTTATTCGTAACGATAAATTAGGCGATTTTATGCAAGCATGGCCCGCTTTTGCTATGCTGAAGTTATCGAATCCTTCTTTAAAATTAACCGCTCTTGTTCCGAGTTACACTGCGCCTCTAGCGGAAGTTTGTCCGTTTATAGATCATGTTATTATTGATAGCAAAAAAAATGATAAAACGGATTTCAAACGTCTTGTGCAGGAAATCAAAGCGCAGCAGTTTGATGGAATGATTAGTTTCTTTTCCAATACTCATAATGGAAAACTCGCTTGGAAAAGTGGGATTAAATATCGCCTTGCACCTGCGACTAAATGGGTTCAAATTCTCTATAATCACCGTCTAACACAACGCCGTTCTCGTTCTGAAAAATCGGAATCTGAATACAATCAAGATTTAGTCCGTGCTTTTTTGCATAAGCATAATATGCCAGTTGTTGAACCTAAACCGCCTTATTTAACCTTTGAGAAAAGTGCGGTGGAAAATCAACGAATTTTCTTACAAGAGAGTTTAGGACTTTCCGAAAATAAAAAATGGATCTTTGTGCATAGCGGTTCTGGTGGTTCAGCTACGAATCTTTCTTTAGCGCAATATGCAGATTTAATTAAAGGCTTATTGGCTCAGTTTGATTGCAATATTGTGCTGACAGCAGGGCCTGGAGAAAGTAAAAAAGCTCATGAATTGGCAAATATGGTGAATAATTTACGTATAGTTGTTTACGATAAGAATAAAGGTTTAGTGGATTTTGCGCATTCTTTGGCTTGTGCGGATTTATTTATTGCGGGATCTACTGGGCCATTGCATTTGAGCAGTGCGTTTAATATTCCGACTATCGGGTTTTATCCAAATAGTCGTTCTTCTCAGCCGAGACGCTGGAAACCAATTAATGATGTCGATAAGCATCTTGCCTTTTGTCCACCCGCGGGAAAAGAGACTCAAATGAATCTAGGGCTAATTTCTATTCAACAAGCATTACAAGAGATAATCCCTTTTGTTAAGAAAATGTGTTATTCAAGCCATAACATTTAAAACTCATCAATTAAATTAAAACTGGCGGATCTTCATTACTCTGCCAGTCAAAGTCCTTTTTTCACTTATCTAAATTTAGATCTTTCTTATTTTACTAGTTAACCGTTTGCTTCGGTTTTTATTTCTGAAAATGTGATCTCGCTCACATTTTCAAAATTGTCTATTTTGTTACCATTGCGTACAATACAAAACCATTTCTAAAGGGGGCATTATGTTAGCAACACTTCAAGATATTCTCGATACGGTTAAAGCCAATAATCTGACTTATCATCAAAAATTAATGACATTAGGCAATATTGCTGAGCGTTTATTTGATCCTCGCGATTTGCTTGGCTATACCGATGAAGAATGGGGCTTTTTACAGAATCAGATGATTTGTGATTTATGTGAAGGTTACGCAATTTATCGTCCTCGTTATATCCTGCCTGATTACAATGTGTATATTAAAAAAGGCTGCGAATTTTTAGAGCTGCCGCCACCAAAAGATCTTGATGAGGCACTTGATGGATTATTGATTCTTTACTCCCACGTGCCATCCATTACAACTTATCCTGTTTATGTTGGTCGTCTTGATGTATTACTCGAACCTTTCATTACAGATGAAGAAAAAGATTACATAAAAATTAAACGTTTCTTAAATCATATCGACAAAACTGTGCCTGATTCATTCTGTCATGCCAATATTGGGCCTTATGATACGAAAGCGGGTCGCTTGATTTTGCGTGCAGTGATTGAGCTTGAAGCGCCAACACCGAATATGACCATTCGTTATGATAAATCCAAAACGAGCCGTGAATTTGCTGAACTTGCAGCAAAAGCCTGTTTATTAGTTTCTAAACCATCTTTTGCGAACGATGCTTACTATATTTCTGATCTAGGTGAAGAATATGGAGTAGCAAGTTGCTATAACGCACTGCCTGAATGTGGCGGTGCTTACACATTAACACGTTTACGTCTAGGGACGATTGCCCGCGCGTGTAAAAGTGCGGATGAAATGGTAAACGAATTATTACCACGTGTGGCGAAATGTGCTCTTTCAACCATGGATAAACGCCATAAGTTTGTAGTGGAAGAAAGTAATTTCTTTAACAGTTCATTCCTCGAAAAAGAAGGCTTTATCAAACGCACTAATTTTACGGGGATGTTCGCAATTGTGGGCTTGGCAGATGCAGCAAACCACTTATTGCAATGTGAAGGCTTAAATGAAACCTTTGGTAAGAGTGCTCGCGGTGATGAAATTGCGACAGCAATTATGGATAAACTTAAAGAAATCACCGATGCACATGAAGGGGTTTATGCAGAACGCACGGGCAATCGTTATTTATTACATGCGCAAGTCGGCGCAAGTAACCACGAAGAAGACAAACGTAATGCGCCGGCTCACCGTATTCGTGTAGGCGAAGAACCAACGTTACTTGCACATTTGAAACAGTCTGCACCGTTCCATAAATATTTCCCATCAGGTACAGGGGATTTATTCGCCTTTGATCAAACCTATGTGGATCACTGCGATGCGGTGGTGGATATTATTGATGGTGCATTCTCTTTGGGCTATCGCTACATTACTACCTATTTGAAAAACACGGATTTAATTCGCGTTACGGGTTATTTGGTGAAGAAAAGCGAAGTTGAAAAATACCGTAAAGGCGAAGTTGCATTACGCGATACAACCTGGTATGGCTCGGGTACGGATGAATGTGCGAATGTGTTTGATCGCCAATTACGCGATGAAAAAGATGTCACTGCTGAAAAATAATTGGAAAAATGACCGCACTTTCTGAGATTTTTGTGCCGTTGCATCGGATTATTCCTTTTTCAAATGTAGAGGGTCAAGGCAATCGTTCGAGTATTTTTCTGCAAGGTTGCAAGTTAAATTGCTTGTATTGCCATAATCCGGAAACTATTCCTCGTTATACGGAAAATGCGAAATTGGTTAGTTTGCAGTATTTGTATGAACAGGTTATGGAGGCGGTTCCATTTATTCGAGGTATCACAATTTCAGGTGGTGAACCGACTATCCATCATAAAAAACTGGTGCCACTATTTGAGGCTTTACGTTCGCAAGGATTAACCTGTTATTTGGATAGTAGTGGCTTTTTTGAGTTTGATCGTATTCGTTCGTTAATTGATGTCACTGATAAATTTTTATTTGATCTGAAAGGAGAGGGCGCTGGTTTACAAACGCTTTGTTTTGACCGACAAAATCAAACAGGAATTGTGCCACAGCAAGTGATACCACAACGTTTACACATAAAAAACGATAAACTGGAGCGAAATTTACAAAATTTGGCTGCCTTGTTACCGTTAAATAAAGTGGAAGAAGTGCGGTTAGTTTTTTTAAAGCATTTTTTTGATGCTGAACATTTAGTGGGAAAAGTTGTGCTACTTTTACGAAATTATCCTGATGTGGCATTAAAAATTATCCGTGTGCATAGTAAAGGTGCGCGCGATGAAACTGGGTTATCAACGCACATTCCAAGTGCGGAAGAAACTAATGCATTGGCTGCTTATGCGCGTCAATGTGGAATTAACAAGGTTTTGACTATTTTGTAGTCGCTTACAAGAAAGTGCGGTGAAAATTCGCCGACTTTTTGTGAGAAAACAAGTAGAATAAGCCGATTTTTTTATTAACTTAACCAATCTAGGGGAATCAAATGAGTGTGTTAAGCAGCATTTTGGGAATGGTCGTATTAATCGCTATTGCCGTGTTACTTTCCAATAATCGTAAAGCGATTAGTATCAGAACCGTGCTCGGGGCGTTAGCAATCCAAGTTGGATTTGCCGCCCTTATTTTATATGTGCCAGCAGGTAAACAAGCACTTGGTGCAACTGCTGATGCCGTATCAAATGTTATTGCTTACGGTAACGAAGGTATTAACTTTGTATTTGGTGGTTTAGCTGATCCAAGCAAACCTTCAGGTTTCATTTTTGCAGTGAAAGTATTACCAATTATTGTGTTCTTCTCTGGCTTAATCTCAGTGCTTTATTATCTTGGCATTATGCAAGTGGTAATTAAAGTATTAGGCGGTGCATTACAAAAAGCATTGGGTACGTCAAAAGCAGAATCCATGTCAGCTGCTGCGAACATCTTCGTAGGTCAAACTGAAGCACCATTGGTGGTTCGCCCTTACATTAAAAATATGACCCAATCTGAATTATTTGCCATCATGGTGGGTGGTACGGCGTCTATCGCGGGTTCAGTAATGGCGGGGTATGCTGGAATGGGCGTGCCATTGACATACTTAATCGCTGCGTCATTTATGGCGGCTCCAGCAGGTTTGTTATTTGCGAAATTAATGTTCCCACAAACAGAACAATTCTCTGATAAACAACCAGAAGACAATGATTCAGAAAAACCAACTAACGTACTTGAAGCAATGGCGGGCGGTGCGAGTGCAGGTATGCAACTTGCGTTAAACGTAGGTGCAATGTTAATCGCATTCGTTGGTTTAATTGCATTAATTAACGGTATTTTAAGTGGCGTTGGTGGCTGGTTTGGCTATGGCGACGTAACTTTACAATCTATCTTTGGTTTAGTTTTCAAACCATTAGCATATTTAATCGGTGTAACTGACGGCACTGAGGCCGGTATCGCAGGACAAATGATCGGGATGAAATTAGCCGTTAACGAATTCGTAGGTTATCTTGAATTTGCAAAATACTTACAACCAGATTCTGCGATTGTATTAACTGAAAAAACTAAAGCAATTATTACTTTCGCACTTTGTGGTTTTGCTAACTTCAGCTCAATTGCAATCTTAATCGGTGGTTTAGGTGGAATGGCGCCAAACCGTCGTAGTGATGTGGCACGTTTAGGCTTGAAAGCGGTAATCGCAGGTACTTTAGCAAACTTAATGAGTGCAACGATTGCTGGCTTGTTCATCGGACTTGGTGCTGCAGCGCTTTAATTCTCGGATAAGTGCGGTGAAAAATGACCGCACTTTTTATTTTTACATTTGAAAAAAGGAAGGAAAATTATGACTCCACATATTAACGCGCCTGAAGGTGCATTTGCTGATGTTGTTTTAATGCCAGGCGATCCACTTCGTGCAAAATACATTGCAGAAACATTTTTGCAAGATGCAGTAGAAGTAACAAATGTTCGTAATATGCTTGGTTATACCGGTACTTACAAAGGTCGTAAGATTTCTATTATGGGCCACGGTATGGGGATTCCATCTTGCTCTATTTACGCGAAAGAATTAATCACTGAATACGGCGTGAAAAAAATTATCCGTGTAGGATCTTGTGGCGCTGTTCGTATGGATGTAAAAGTGCGCGATGTAATTATCGGTTTAGGCGCATGTACTGATTCAAAAGTAAACCGTATTCGTTTCAAAGATAACGACTTTGCAGCTATTGCTGATTTCGATATGGCACAAGCCGCTGTTCAAGCTGCAAAAGCAAAAGGCAAAGCCGTTCGTGTAGGTAATTTATTCTCGGCGGATTTATTCTATACACCTGATGTAGAAATGTTTGACGTGATGGAAAAATACGGCATTTTAGGCGTGGAAATGGAAGCTGCTGGTATTTATGGGGTGGCTGCAGAATATGGTGCGAAAGCATTAACGATTTGTACCGTGTCTGACCATATCCGTACTCACGAACAAACCACAGCAGAAGAACGTCAATTAACATTCAATGATATGATTGAAATTGCATTGGATTCAGTGTTAATTGGTGATGCACAATAATTTCTTATAGTGGATTTAAGAAGTGCTTGAAAAACAACCGCACTTTTAATATAATCCGCGCCCATTATGAGCCGTTCGCGGCTCATATTTTTGTGTGGTGCAATGAATGTTGCACTGAAAATTATCGGGGAGCTATTTAATAGCGTTATTACCCAATTAGAGGAAAACTAAAATGGCAAAAAAAGTCCAAGCCTATGTTAAGTTGCAAGTTGCAGCTGGTATGGCAAACCCATCACCACCAGTTGGTCCTGCATTAGGTCAACAAGGTGTGAACATCATGGAATTCTGTAAAGCATTCAACGCTCGTACTGAGAGTTTAGAAAAAGGTTTACCAATTCCGGTTGTTATCACTGTATATGCAGACCGTTCATTTACTTTCGTAACTAAAACTCCACCAGCAGCAGTATTATTGAAAAAAGCTGCAGGTATCAAATCTGGTTCTGGTAAACCGAACAAAGAGAAAGTGGGTAAAGTAACTTTAGATCAAGTTCGTCAAATCGCTGAAACTAAAGCAGCAGATATGACTGGTGCATCTATCGAAACCAAAATGAAATCAATTGCTGGTACTGCTCGCTCTATGGGCTTAGTGGTGGAGGAATAATACGATGGCTAAATTGACTAAAAAAATGAAAGCAATCAAAGCTGGCGTAGATTCTACTAAAGCATACGAAATCAACGAAGCTATCGCGGTATTAAAACAATTCGCAACAGCTAAATTCGTTGAAAGTGTTGACATTGCAGTAAACTTAGGTATCGATCCTCGTAAATCTGACCAAAACGTTCGTGGTGCAACTGTATTACCACACGGTACTGGTCGTGAAGTACGCGTAGCTGTGTTTACTCAAGGTGCTAACGCAGATGCAGCTAAAGAAGCAGGTGCTGATTTAGTTGGTATGGAAGATTTAGCAGAGCAAATCAAAAAAGGCGAAATGAACTTTGATGTTGTTATCGCTTCTCCTGATGCAATGCGTGTTGTTGGTCAATTAGGTCAAGTATTAGGCCCACGTGGTTTAATGCCAAACCCTAAAGTTGGTACTGTAACACCAAACGTTGCTGAAGCAGTTAAAAATGCTAAATCTGGTCAGATCCGTTATCGTAATGATAAAAACGGTATCATCCACACCACTATCGGTAAAGCAAACTTCTCTGAAGTTCAATTAAAAGAAAACCTTCAAGCATTATTGGCTGCTTTAAACAAAGCAAAACCAACTACTGCTAAAGGTATCTTTATCAAGAAAGTAAGCATCTCTACCACTATGGGTGCAGGTGTTACTGTTGATCAAGCTTCTTTATAATTTAAAGAATTGATAGATTTTAAACCGCACTTTTTGAAAGTGCGGTTTTTTATTTCATAAAATTTCTCCATAAGTTTTAAACTTGACGAGAAAGCTGCATTCATTTAAAATCTACCGCCTTAAAATTAGCAAAGATTTAGATTGATTTTTAATCAATTTTGACCTTTTATTGTTTAATTTAACCGTGTTTTTGATAGAAAGCACATCCATGCAATGGCAGATTCACCGTTATTTGTCGTTGTTTTGCTCAAGTTGTCGTCCTATGTAATTTGAGTTGTCACCCCACTACAGAAGTAAGGTTCAGAGTGCGGTCATTTTAACGGTCATTCACGTCACAGTTAGTTTGTGGCTAGGTCACTGAACAGTTAGCAGAGGAAAACCAATGGGTTACTCCTATTCTGAAAAAAAACGAATTCGTAAAGATTTCGGTAAACGTCCGCAAGTTTTAAATGTTCCTTATTTATTAACCATTCAGTTGGATTCTTTTGATAAATTTATTCAAAAAGATCCTGAAGGTCAGCAAGGTTTAGAAGCGGCATTCCGTTCTGTATTCCCTATTGTAAGCAATAATGGCTATACAGAATTACAATATGTAGATTATCGTTTAGAAGAACCTGAATTTGATGTACGTGAGTGCCAAATTCGTGGATCAACTTATGCAGCAGGCTTACGTGTAAAATTACGTTTAGTGAGCTACGATAAAGAATCTTCTTCACGCGCAGTCAAAGATATTAAAGAAAATGAAGTTTATATGGGTGAAATCCCATTAATGACTGATAACGGTACTTTCGTAATCAATGGTACCGAGCGTGTTATCGTTTCACAGTTACACCGTAGTCCAGGCGTATTCTTCGATTCTGACAAAGGTAAAACCCATTCTTCAGGTAAAGTGCTTTATAACGCACGTATTATTCCTTACCGTGGTTCTTGGTTAGATTTTGAATTCGATCCAAAAGATAACTTATTTGCACGTATTGACCGTCGTCGTAAATTACCGGCAACAATTATTCTTCGTGCATTAGGCTACACCACTGAAGAAATCTTAAACTTATTCTTTGATAAAATTACCTTTGAAATCGCTGGCGATAAATTGTTAATGACTTTAGTGCCAGAACGTTTACGTGGTGAAACAGCTTCTTTTGATATTGAAGCAAATGGCAAAGTTTATGTTGAACGTGGTCGTCGTATTACCGCACGCCATATCAAGGCATTAGAAAAAGATAAAATTTCACAAGTCGTTGTACCTTCTGAATATATTTTAGGTAAAGTTGCATCGAAAGATTATGTTGATTTAGAGTCTGGCGAAATTATTTGTCCTGCAAATGGCGAGATTTCTTTAGAGACTCTTGCAAAATTAGCACAAGCAGGTTACACCACGATCGAAACTTTATTTACTAATGATTTAGATTACGGTCCATATATTTCTGAAACGCTACGTGTAGACCCAACTTATGACAAAACCAGTGCGCTTTACGAGATTTATCGTATGATGCGTCCAGGTGAACCACCAACACCAGAATCTTCAGAAGCGTTATTCAATAATTTATTCTTCTCTGCAGAGCGTTATGATTTATCTGCTGTCGGTCGTATGAAATTTAATCGTTCTTTAGCGATCGCAGAAGGTGAAGGCGCTGGCACTTTAAGTAATGAAGATATTATTGCGGTAATGCGTAAATTGATCGACATCCGTAATGGTCGCGGCGAAGTTGATGATATTGACCACTTAGGTAATCGTCGTATCCGTAGCGTAGGTGAGATGGCGGAGAACCAATTCCGTATTGGTTTAGTGCGTGTAGAAAGAGCGGTGAAAGAACGCTTATCTTTAGGTGATTTAGATGCAATCACACCGCAAGACTTAATTAACCCAAAACCAATTTCTGCAGCGGTGAAAGAATTCTTTGGTTCTTCACAACTTTCGCAATTTATGGACCAAAACAACCCATTATCAGAAGTCACGCACAAACGTCGTATTTCTGCATTAGGTCCAGGCGGTTTAACGCGTGAGCGCGCAGGCTTTGAAGTGCGTGACGTACATAATACTCACTATGGTCGTTTATGTCCGATTGAAACCCCTGAAGGTCCAAACATCGGTTTGATCAACTCACTTTCTGCTTTTGCACGTACTAATGATTATGGTTTCTTAGAAACACCATATCGTAAAGTAGTTGATGGTCAAGTTACTGAAGAAATTGAATACTTATCTGCAATTGATGAAGCAAACTATATCATTGCACAGGCAAACTCAAATTTAGACGAAAATAACCGTTTTACTGATGCCTTTGTTACTGCACGTGGTGAGCGTGGTGAATCAGGTTTATATAAACCTGAAGATATTCATTATATGGACGTTTCGACACAACAAGTAGTATCTGTCGCGGCTGCATTAATTCCATTCCTTGAGCATGACGATGCGAACCGTGCGTTGATGGGTGCGAACATGCAACGTCAAGCAGTTCCAACATTACGTGCTGACAAACCATTAGTTGGTACAGGTATGGAAAAACCAATCGCACTTGACTCAGGTGTTGCGGTTGTTGCAAAACGTGGTGGTACAGTTCAGTACGTCGATGCTTCTCGTATTGTTATTAAAGTAAATGAAGATGAAACCATTGCAGGTGAAGCAGGTATCGATATTTATAACTTAATCAAATATACCCGTTCTAACCAAAATACTTGTATTAACCAAATTCCTTGTGTGAATTTAGGCGATCCGATCAATCGTGGTGAAGTATTAGCAGATGGTCCTTCTACTGATTTAGGTGAGCTTGCGTTAGGTCAAAATATTCGAGTGGCGTTCATGCCTTGGAACGGCTATAACTTCGAAGACTCAATGTTAGTTTCTGAACGTGTTGTTCAACAAGACCGTTTCACGACCATCCATATTCAAGAATTATCTTGTGTTGCGCGTGATACCAAGTTAGGTGCAGAAGAAATTACTGCAGATATTCCAAACGTAGGTGAGTCAGCGTTAAGCAAACTTGATGAATCTGGTATTGTTTATGTTGGTGCAGAGGTTAAAGGTGGTGACATCTTAGTAGGTAAAGTAACGCCTAAAGGTGAAACTCAATTAACCCCAGAAGAAAAACTTTTACGTGCAATCTTTGGTGAGAAAGCTTCTGATGTTAAAGATTCTTCATTACGTGTGCCAAACGGTACATCAGGTACAGTTATTGATGTTCAAGTCTTCACTCGTGATGGCGTAGAAAAAGATAAACGTGCATTAGAAATCGAAGAAATGCAACTTCGTGAAGCGAAAAAAGATTTAACTGAAGAGTTAGAGATTTTAGAAGCTGGCTTATTTGCTCGTGTTCGTAATCTTCTTATTTCTAGTGGTGCTGATGCAGCGCAATTAGATAAATTAGATCGCACTAAATGGTTAGAACAAACCATTGCAGATGAAGAAAAACAAAATCAATTAGAACAGCTTGCAGAGCAATACGAAGAACTTCGTAAAGAGTTTGAACATAAACTTGAAGTGAAACGTAAGAAAATCATCAAAGGTGATGATCTTGCACCGGGCGTGTTAAAAGTGGTTAAAGTTTACCTAGCGGTGAAGCGTCAAATCCAACCAGGTGATAAAATGGCGGGTCGTCACGGTAACAAAGGTGTTATCTCGAAAATTAACCCAGTTGAAGATATGCCATACGATGAGAATGGTCAACCGGTTGAGATCGTATTAAACCCACTAGGCGTACCATCTCGTATGAACATTGGTCAGATCCTTGAAACTCACTTAGGTTTAGCAGCGAAAGGTATTGGTGATCAAATCAATGCAATGCTTAAACAAAAACAAGAAGTGGAAAAATTACGTGGTTATATCCAAAAAGCGTATGACTTAGGTAATGGCTCACAAAAAGTGGATTTAAGTACCTTCACAGATGAAGAAGTATTGCGTTTAGCTGAAAATCTACGTAAAGGTTTACCTGTTGCAACACCAGTATTTGATGGTGCAGCAGAAGCTGAAATCAAAGAGCTATTAAAACTTGGTGGATTACCAACTTCAGGTCAAATCACTTTATATGATGGCCGTACAGGTGAGAAATTCGAGCGTCCAGTAACAGTAGGTTATATGTACATGCTCAAATTGAACCACTTAGTTGATGACAAAATGCATGCTCGTTCAACTGGTTCTTATAGCCTTGTTACACAACAACCATTGGGTGGTAAAGCTCAATTCGGTGGCCAACGTTTCGGTGAGATGGAGGTATGGGCACTTGAAGCATACGGTGCAGCTTACACCTTACAAGAAATGTTGACGGTGAAATCTGATGATGTGAATGGTCGTACGAAGATGTATAAAAACATCGTAAGTGGTAACCAACACATGGACCCAGGCACACCGGAATCTTTCAATGTAATTATGAAAGAAATCCGCTCACTTGGTTTAAATATCGAGTTAGACGAAGAGTAATCAGTAGGGGAGTGAAGAATTTATGATTCACTCACCTTACGAAATAAAAATCGCCGAAGTGCGGTGGAAAAACATCGAAATTTTCAACCGCACTTTAAACCTTTAACTCCGACAGGAGAACATTTGTGAAAGACTTAGTTAAGTTTTTAAAAGCACAATCAAAAACCAGTGAAGATTTTGATGTGATTAAAATTGGGTTAGCTTCCCCAGATATGATCCGTTCTTGGTCATTTGGTGAAGTGAAGAAACCTGAAACCATTAACTACCGTACGTTCAAACCTGAACGTGATGGTCTTTTCTGTGCGCGTATCTTCGGGCCTGTAAAAGATTACGAATGTTTATGTGGTAAATATAAACGTTTAAAACACCGTGGTGTGATTTGTGAAAAATGTGGTGTTGAAGTTACTCAAACTAAAGTTCGTCGTGAACGTATGGGTCACATTGAACTTGCATCGCCAGTTGCACATATTTGGTTCTTAAAATCGTTACCATCTCGTATCGGTTTACTTTTAGATATGCCATTGCGCGATATTGAACGTGTACTTTACTTTGAAATGTACATCGTGACCGAGCCAGGTATGACGGACTTAGAGCGCGGTCAATTATTAACTGAAGAACAATACCTTGATGCTGAAGATCGTTGGCAAGATGAATTCGAAGCGAAAATGGGTGCTGAAGCAATTCAAGATCTTTTAAAAGGTATGGATCTTGAAGTTGAATGTGAAAAATTACGTGAAGAATTACAAGAAACTAACTCTGAAACTAAACGTAAAAAAATCACTAAACGCTTAAAATTATTAGAAGCATTTGTTCAATCTGGTAATAAACCAGAATGGATGGTGATGACTGTATTACCAGTGCTTCCACCAGATTTACGTCCATTAGTACCGCTTGATGGTGGTCGTTTTGCGACTTCAGATTTGAACGATTTATATCGTCGCGTGATCAACCGTAACAACCGTTTAAAACGTTTATTAGATTTAATTGCACCAGATATTATTGTGCGCAACGAAAAACGTATGTTACAAGAATCTGTTGATGCGTTATTAGATAATGGTCGTCGTGGTCGTGCTATTACGGGTTCTAACCGTCGTCCATTAAAATCATTAGCGGATATGATCAAAGGTAAACAAGGTCGTTTCCGTCAAAACTTATTAGGTAAACGTGTTGACTATTCGGGTCGTTCTGTAATCACTGTAGGTCCATACTTGCACTTACACCAATGTGGTTTACCTAAGAAAATGGCATTGGAATTATTCCGTCCGTTTATCTACGCTAAATTAGAAAGCCGTGGTTATGCAACGACAATCAAAGCGGCTAAGAAAATGGTTGAGCGTGAAGATGCGATCGTTTGGGATATTCTTGCAGAAGTTATTCGTGAACACCCAATTCTATTGAACCGTGCGCCAACACTTCACCGTTTGGGTATCCAAGCATTTGAACCGATCTTAATCGAAGGTAAAGCGATTCAATTACACCCACTCGTTTGTGCGGCGTTCAACGCGGACTTCGATGGTGACCAAATGGCGGTACACGTTCCATTAACGCTTGAAGCTCAATTAGAAGCTCGTGCGTTGATGATGTCAACCAACAACGTGCTTTCACCAGCAAACGGTGATCCGATTATCGTTCCATCACAAGACGTGGTATTAGGTCTTTACTATATGACCCGCGAAAAAGTGAACGGTAAAGGCGAAGGTATGTTATTGCAAGATCCTCGCGAAGCTGAAAAAGCATATCGTACAGGTCAAGCAGAATTACATTCTCGCGTGAAAGTGCGTATTACTGAATATGTGAAAAATGAAGCGGGCGAATTTGATGCGAAAACCACGCTTACCGATACTACTATCGGTCGTGCAATTTTGTGGATGATTGCACCGAAAGGTATGCCTTATTCATTGTTCAATCAAACATTAGGTAAAAAAGCAATTTCTAAACTGATTAACGAAGCTTATCGTCGTTTAGGTTTAAAAGAAGCGGTAATGTTTGCTGACCAGATTATGTATACCGGTTTTGCTTATGCGGCACGTTCTGGTTCATCAGTTGGTATTGATGATATGGAAATTCCAACGAAGAAATACGAAATTATTTCTGCAGCGGAAGAAGAAGTGGCAGAGATCCAAGAACAATTCCAATCAGGTCTTGTGACTGCAGGCGAACGCTATAATAAAGTAATCGATATTTGGGCCGCAGCGAATGAACGCGTAGCGAAAGCGATGATGGAAAACTTATCTCAAGAAGAAGTCATCAACCGCGAAGGTAATCCTGAAAAACAAGCATCCTTTAACAGTATCTTTATGATGGCTGATTCTGGTGCTCGTGGTTCTGCAGCACAGATTCGTCAGTTAGCTGGTATGCGTGGTTTGATGGCGCGTCCAGATGGTTCGATCATTGAAACTCCAATTACAGCAAACTTCCGTGAAGGTTTGAACGTATTACAGTACTTTATTTCAACCCACGGTGCGCGTAAAGGTTTGGCGGATACCGCATTAAAAACAGCGAACTCAGGTTACTTAACTCGTCGTTTAGTTGATGTAGCACAAGACTTAGTGATCGTAGAAGATGACTGTGGTACGCACGAAGGCTTAGTTATGACCCCATTAATCGAAGGTGGTGATGAAAAAGTTCCACTTCGTGAATTAGTGTTAGGTCGTGTAGCTGCAGAAGATATTTTAAAACCAGGTACAGAAGAAGTATTAATCCCTCGTAACACGTTATTAGATGAAAAACTATGTGATGTGTTGGATGCAAACTCTGTAGACAGCGTAAAAGTACGTTCTGTTGTAACTTGTGATACTGATTTTGGTGTATGTGCGAAATGTTATGGTCGTGACTTAGCTCGTGGTCACCTCATCAACCAAGGTGAAGCAGTAGGTGTTATCGCTGCTCAATCTATCGGTGAGCCGGGTACACAGTTAACCATGCGTACGTTCCATATCGGTGGTGCGGCATCTGCGGCAGCAAAAGAATCGAGTGTACAAGTTAAAAACACTGGTACATTACATTTAATGAATGCGAAATTCGTTACTAATGATGAGGGTAAATTAGTATTAACATCTCGTAATACTGAATTAACTATTACCGATGCATTTGGTCGTACTAAAGAACACTATAAAGTGCCTTACGGTGCGGTGTTAAGCAAAGGTGACGGCCAAGATGTAACAGCAGGTGAAACTATCGCAAATTGGGATCCACATACAATGCCAGTTGTCTCTGAAGTATCTGGTTTTGTGAAATTCGTTGATATTATTGATGGCTTAACTGTAACGCGTCAAACTGATGAATTAACAGGTTTATCATCAATCGTGGTTCAAGATGTGGGTGAACGTGCTACTGCTGGTAAAGATTTACGTCCAACCATTAAATTAGTTGATGCAAATGGTAACGATATTTTCTTACCTGAAACTGATGTTCTTGCACAGTACTTCTTACCTGGTAAAGCAATCGTAAGTTTAGACGATGGCGCAGCAGTAAAAGTGGGTGAACCATTAGCACGTATTCCGCAAGAATCTGTGGGTACTAAAGATATTACCGGTGGTCTACCACGCGTTGCGGATTTATTTGAAGCACGCAAACCAAAAGAACCAGCTATTTTGGCTGAAATTTCTGGTATCGTGTCTTTCGGTAAAGAAACTAAAGGTAAACGCCGTTTATTAATTACTCCTGCGGAAGGCGAAACTTACGAAGAAATGATTCCAAAATGGCGTCAGCTCAACGTATTTGAAGGTGAAATGGTACAACGTGGTGACGTAATTTCTGACGGTGCTGAAACACCACATGATATTTTACGTTTACGTGGCGTGCGTGCAGTAACTGAATACATCGTGAACGAAGTACAAGATGTTTACCGCTTACAAGGGGTAAAAATCAACGATAAACATATTGAAGTTATCGTTCGTCAAATGTTACGTAAAGCGGTAATTACTAAAGCTTACGACTCAGAATTCCTTGAAGGGGAGCAAGTCGAAGTTGCTCGCGTGAAAATCGTTAACCGTCAACGTGAAGCAGAAGGCAAACCACCAGTTGAGTTTGAACGCGAATTATTGGGTATCACCAAAGCGTCTCTTGCGACTGAATCCTTCATCTCTGCCGCATCGTTCCAAGAAACTACTCGTGTTCTTACCGAAGCAGCAGTAGCAGGTAAACGTGATGAATTACGTGGCTTGAAAGAGAACGTAATCGTGGGCCGATTAATCCCTGCGGGTACAGGTTTTGCGTATCATCAAAATCGTCACAAACATCGTTTAGTTGATGATGTCGTAGCGAAATTATCTGAAGAAGATGAAGCTGCTATCGCCGATGAATTTGTCATGACTGCAGACGATGCAAGTGCAAACTTAGCTGAAATGCTTAATATGGCAGATGATGCGGAATAATTAATTCCCTACATAAGAAAACCCGAATGAAAGTTCGGGTTTTTTATTTGAATGAAAATTACTAGACGTTTTATTCCAGAACAATAAGTTTGTTTCTTTATAGAAATTTCACAAAAATTTGAGATTTTTAGAAAAGTCTGTTGTTGATGGCTGTGCTACACTTCGCTCAAATTTTTCAAAATAAGGATAATATTATGAGTACAACAAAACCTTTTCCTCTTCCAACAGGATATTTCGGTATTCCTCTTGGTTTGGCGGCCTTATCTTTGGCTTGGTTTCATCTAGAAAATTTATTTCCTGCTACGCGAATGGTAAGTGATGTTCTTGGCATCGTAGCAAGTGCGGTCTGGATTTTATTTATTTTAATGTATGCGTATAAACTTCGTTATTACTTTGAGGAAGTTCGTGCAGAGTATCATTGCCCAGTTCGTTTTTCCTTTATTGCGTTGATTCCTATTACAACCATGTTAGTGGGCGATATTATTTATCGTTGGAATCCTTTAATAGCTGAAGTGATGATTTGGGTTGGTACTGTAGGACAGTTACTTTTCTCATCATTGCGTATCAGTGAATTATGGCAAGGTGGTGTATTTGAACAAAAATCTACTCGTCCTCCGTTTTATTTGCCTGCAGTAGCGGCAAATTTCACAAGTGCAAGTTCATTGGCATTACTCGGTTACCATGATTTAGGTTATTTGTTCTTCGGCGCAGGAATGGTTGCATGGATTATTTTCGAGCCTGTATTATTACAACATTTGCGAATTTCATCTCTTGAGCCGCCATTTAGAGCCACAATGGGCATTATTCTGGCGCCTGCATTTGTGGGCGCATCCGCTTATTTATCACTCAATCATGGCGAAGTGGATACTTTAGTTAAAATCCTTTGGGGATATGGATTCTTGCAATTATTTTTCTTATTGCGATTATTCCCTTGGATTGTGGAAAAAGGACTTAACATTGGCTTATGGGGATTCTCATTCGGATTAGCGTCTATGGCAAACAGTGCTATCGCTTTCTATCATGGCAATGTTTTACAAGGCGTGTCTATTTTTGCCTTTGTTTTCTCGAATTTAATGATTGGCTTATTAGTTCTAATGACAATTATTAAATTAGCTAAAGGGCAGTTTTTCTTAAAATAAGGCATTTAAATCGACTAAGGCAGGGATTCCCTGCCTTATTTACATATTCTATCTATTTGTCTTTTTCTATTTCAATCACTTCTACACAATTCACCGTGCCCGCTTTAATTCGCCATTTCACATTAAATTCGTACAAACTCATTCCATAAATACGATCACTTGGTTTACCTTGTTGATAGGCTGGACGAGGATCTTGCTCTAGCACTTGGCGAATGAAACGACTTAAGTGCGGTCGTTTTTCTTCTCGTTTTTTTACCGCACTTTTGGCTTGCTCGGTAAATTCAACAGTCAGTTTTACTGGAGGTTTTTCTTGGGCAAAGCTCGATTGCGCATTTGGCTCACTATCCGCATAGACAATATAGGGTTTGATATCGAAAATGGGCGTGCCATCCACTAAATCCACTGCACCTAAATGGAGAAAAACGTTACCGTTGATACATTCTACTTGACGTAATTCGACTTTGGATAAACCAAGAGGATTCGGACGGTGCGTTGCGCGTGAAGCAAACACGCCAACTCGTTGATTACCGCCTAAGCGCGGAGGGCGTACGGTGGGTTGCCATTTTCCTTGTTGGATTTGGTCGAACTGAAAAATTAACCAAAGGTGACTGAATTGTTCCAATCCTCTCACGGCTTCAGGTGAATTATACGGCGGTAAGAGTTCTACAATGCCTACACCATCTTCAACTAAATTAGGTTGGCGTGGTACGGAGAATTTTTCTTTATAAGGCGTGTGGATAATGGCGATAGGCGATAAGGTTAAATCATTCATAAATTGGGTGTCTTAGTGTAGAATACGCGGCCTATTGTAATCAAAAGTGCGGTCAAAAAAAATGACAAATGAAAAATTGAAAATATGGTGGGAAACGGCTCGACCGAAAACTTTGCCCTTAGCGTTGGCATCGATTTTTACAGGTTCGGCATTAGGTTATTGGGCGAATCCACAAGGTTTTAATGGGCTTGTAATGGCGCTTTGTTTACTCACGACAATTTTATTGCAGGTGCTTTCTAATTTTGCCAATGATTATGGGGATCATCAAAAAGGTTCAGATACTGAAGAACGTATTGGGCCATTACGTGGCATTCAAAAAGGCGCCATTTCAGCAAAAGAACTGAAATGGGGATTAATTCTAATGGTGGTGGCCAGTTTTCTTTCAGGAAGTTTCTTGATTGGTATCGCTTATGAAAACCTCTCGGATTTATTAGCTTTCTCTGGGCTTGGCATTTTAGCTATTGTTGCTGCCATTACTTACACGGTTGGGGCAAAACCTTATGGCTATATGGGATTGGGCGATATTTCTGTATTAGTCTTTTTTGGTTTGCTTGGCGTTGGCGGCACTTATTATTTGCAAACTCACAGTATTGATAGCCACATTATTTTGCCAGCTATTGGTTCTGGCTTATTGGCAAGTGCGGTATTAAATATCAATAATTTACGCGATATTGAACAGGATGCGAAAGCTGGCAAAAATACCTTAGCTGTTCGTTTAGGTGCATATAAGGGGAGAGTTTACCACTGTATTTTATTAAGTGTGGCGGCCTTATGTTATTTAGCATTTGTGGTGGCAACGTCCATTTCTTGGACAAATTATTTATTTGTATTGGCAATGCCGTTGTTAGCTAAACATGCGATCTTTGTTTATCGCAGTCAGCAGCCAAGTGAATTGCGTCCAATGTTGGCTCAAATGTCTATGATTTCGTTATTAATCAATATCTTGTTTAGTTTAGGCTTGCTTATCGGCTAAATCGGCATATACTAAAGCAAACAAAATTTCAACAATCGATAGGGGAAAGTTATGTTTATTGATACTTCAGAACTTTGCGATCTTTATGCAGAACAAGTGGATGTAGTGGAGCCAATTTTTTCAAGCTTTGGTGGCGTAAGTAATTTTTACGGTAAAGTCACTACGGTAAAATGCTTTGAAAGTAATGGATTAATTGCTGAAGTATTAGAAGAAAATGGCGAAGGTCGAGTGCTTGTCATTGATGGCGGTGGTGCGGTACGCCGTGGTTTGATTGATGCGGAATTGGCTCAACTCGCTGTTGATAATGGTTGGGAAGGTATTATTGTATATGGTGCAGTACGCCAAATTCAGCAATTAGAAAACCTCGATATTGGTATTCATGCCCTTGCGCCAATTCCTGTCAGTGCAGATGAAAGCACAGCTGGGGAGAGTGATGTTCCGGTAAACTTTGGTGGCGTAACCTTTTTCCCGGAAGATTATATCTACGCAGATCTGACAGGAATTATACTCTCGCAAGAGCCCTTAGATTTAGATGATTCGGACGAATAATACAAAAGAGCAAAAGTGCGGTGAAAAATAACCGCACTTTTTTTATCGAAATTTATTGCACTAGATCACATTTCTGAAAATTGAGCATTGCAACTTATTAACATTCATTTAACATTGTAGTCCGTTCGAGTTAGAACACTAACGGAGGAGCTTTATGACTGAGATGAAATCTTTCAAAAATCACAAAAATGGCATTATTTTTATTTTAGATATAGTGCTGTTTTTTGTGTTATTAAAAGTGCTACCTTATGAGCCAAAGGCCAGTGCTGGTTTAGCTTTATTGGCTTTTGTCGCAGTGCTTTGGTTAACCGAGGCATTGCATGTTACGGTTACCGCATTATTGGTGCCATTATTGGCGATTGCGCTAGATTTAGTGAGTACTAAGCAAGCTTTAGTGGCTTTTGCTGATCCTACAATCTTTTTATTCTTTGGTGGCTTTTCTTTGGCTACAGCCTTACATATTCAAAAACTTGATAAAATGATTGCTAATAAGATTATGGCGTTAGCGCGCGGTAATCTATTTATTGCCATTATTTATCTCTTTTTGATTACAGCCTTCCTTTCTATGTGGATGAGTAACACGGCAACTGCAGCCATGATGTTACCCCTTGCAATGGGAATTTTAAGCCAACTTGATCGTGAAAAAGAACATAATACTTATGTGTTTGTGTTGTTAGGGATTGCTTATAGTGCATCAATTGGTGGTATGGGAACCCTTGTGGGTAGTCCACCGAATGCGATTGTAGCAAGTAACCTGCATTTAACTTTTGCAGATTGGTTATGGTACGGTTTACCAATAATGATCATTTTGCTACCACTGATGATTGGTACGCTTTACATTATTTTTAAGCCAAAACTTCATATTAATTTTGAGCAATCTTTTGAAAGCATTGAAATGAATTCAGTGCGTGTATTAACACTTGTTATTTTTGTTGTGATTGCTTTAACTTGGGTATTTAGTGGGCAAATTAATCCTCTAATTTCAGGCTTACTTGGTTTGCAGAAAAATATTGCGAGCTTTGATAGTGTCGTCGCTTTATTAGCTGCTATTGTGATTTGTTCTACGGGCATTGCAAGCTGGAAACAAATTCAAGAAAGTACCGATTGGGGCGTATTAATGCTTTTCGGTGGTGGATTGACGCTAAGTGCGGTATTGAAGGATTCTGGAGCAAGCAAGATTTTAGCAGATAGCATTGTCTTTATGATTGAAGGACAACATTTCTATCTTATTGGCTTGTTAGTGGCAGCATTCATTATTTTCTTAACTGAATTTACCTCTAACACAGCAAGTGCGGCACTACTCGTCCCGATCTTTATTTCTATCGCCCAATCCTTGGGTATGCCAGAAATTGGTTTAGCATTAATTATTGGTCTTGGTGCATCTTGTGCCTTCATGCTACCAGTTGCAACGCCACCAAATGCTATTGTATTCGGTTCTGGTCAAGTGAAACAAAGTGAAATGGTAAAAGCTGGTTTCGTATTGAATTTAGTGTGTATCGTTGTGATTGCGACTGTCGGTTATATGTTCTGGTTGAACTAATTTAGATTTGATTATTTACTGAATTTTTTAGTGATTAAAATAAATGGGTTAAAGCGAATAAGGCTTTAACCCATTTTTCTTGTTATAGGATTTTTTTATACAGAGCTATTTGTTGTGTTCATAAGCGTAAAGCGTATTGCTCATTAACATTGCAACGGTCATCGGTCCAACACCGCCAGGAACGGGGGTAATATAAGCCGCTTTTTCGGCTGCTTTGTCAAACTCCACATCGCCTACTAATTTTCCATCTACACGGTTAATTCCGACATCAATTACTACCGCACTTTCTTTGATCCAATCTCCTGGGATCAAATTCGGCTTACCTACCGCGACGACAAGTATATCTGCTTGGCGAACATGGTTTTCTAAATCTTTGGTGAATCGATGAGTTACTGTGACGGTTGCGCCTGCTAATAATAATTCTAAAGACATTGGACGACCGACAATATTGGATGCGCCTACAATTACCGCGTGTTTGCCATGTAGGTCAATACCCGTTGTTTCTAATAGTTTCATTACGCCATAAGGGGTGCACGCACGTAAAGTTGGAATACGTTGACATAAAAGCCCAACATTGTAAGGATGGAAACCATCCACATCTTTTTTAGGGTCGATTCTTTCAATTATTGCTTCGGTATTAATTTGTTTGGGTAACGGTAGCTGCACCAAAATACCGTCAATACCTTCATCTGCATTAAGCTGGTCAATAACCGCTAACAATTCCTCTTGAGTGGTGGTATCTGGCAGATCATAAGATTTAGAGAGAATGCCAATTTCTTCACAGCTTTTACGTTTATTACCGACGTAGATTTGCGAAGCAGGATCTGCACCCACGAGAATGACTGCAAGCCCAGGTGCGCGTTTTCCTTGCTTAACGTAATGGGTGATTTTATCTGCCACATCGGCTTTAATTTTTTTTGAAAGTGCGGTACCAGAGATGATTTGTGCGGTCATTTGGCTGTCCTTTTGAATGATGGGAAAGAAAGCGTTTGCTATTTTAGCGGACAATGGTTTTTTTACAACGAAAAAGGTGGCGTTTTTCCTAAAGTGGAATAATTTTGAACAATTAAATTAAAAAATCAAAAAATTAATTGACTGAGATAAAAACAAACCTATAATTGACCGCACTCGTCGGCGAGTAGCGCAGCTTGGTAGCGCAACTGGTTTGGGACCAGTGGGTCGTAGGTTCAAATCCTATCTCGCCGACCACTTCTTTTATATTGTCTTGAAATTCCGTACAAAAGAAATCCTTTGAATGCGCCCTTAGCTCAGCTGGATAGAGCAACGCCCTTCTAAGGCGTGGGTCAAAGGTTCGAATCCTTTAGGGCGTGCCATTTATTTCTTTAATCCATTTTTTATTCTCTTTTATTAATTTCTTTTGCTATTTAAGCAAGCTACAATAAGCCCCCAAATTTTATCAATACAAATCAGAAAGAGAATTATTATGCCCTTTGCTATTGGTCAGCGCTGGTTGAGTGAAAGTGAAAACGCTTTAGGATTAGGTATCATTACCGCATTAGATCAAAGAACTGTCACGATTTATTTCCCAGCTGCAGATGAAACGCGTATATATGCTGCTGCACAAGCGCCTTTAAGCCGAATTGTATTTAGTAAAGATGAAACATTATCCCATCAAGCTGGCTGGCAAGGTGAGATTTTAGACGTTCAAAATATGAACGGTTTGCTATTTTATTTAGTTAAAAATCCACAAGGTGAAGATGTCATTGTGCAAGAACGTGATATTTCACCGATTATTTCTTTTAGCCAAGCAAAAGATCGCCTCTTTTCAGCGCAAATTGATCGCAGCAGTCATTTTGCATTGCGTTATCGCACGCTTTGTCATCAGCAAGCACAATTTAAATCGCCATTGCGTGGTTTACGCGGAACGCGTGCGGGTTTAATTCCTCATCAGATTCATATTGCATCTGAAGTCGGTAATCGAGTTAATCCTCGAGTGTTATTGGCGGATGAGGTTGGTTTAGGGAAAACCATTGAAGCAGGAATGATTTTGCAGAATCAACTTTTTGCTGAGAAAGTGCAACGTGTTCTTATTATCGTGCCAGAAACGTTGCAACATCAATGGATGGTGGAAATGCTTCGTCGTTTTAATTTGCATTTTTCACTTTTTGATGAAGAACGTTGCAACGATTTTGATCTTGATGCCGTTAATCCATTTACAACGGAAAGCTTAATTATTTGTTCGCTGAATTGGTTAGAAACGCATCCTAATCGAGTAGAGCAGGCGCTTGATGCTCAATTTGACTGTTTAATTGTGGATGAGGCACATCACCTCGTGTGGTCTGAATCTTCACCAAGTGCGGCTTATTTATTAGTTGAACAGCTTGCTTGCATCATTCCATCCGTCTTGTTACTCACGGCAACCCCAGAACAACTTGGGCAAGAAAGTCATTTTGCTCGTTTGCGCTTACTGGATCCAGAACGTTTCTTTGATTATCAAACCTTTGTGAAAGAACAGGAACGCTACCAACCTGTGGTTAATGCTGTTGAATCTTTGGTGGCAAATAAGGCATTAAGTGCGGTAGAAAAAAATCATATTTCTGATTTGTTGCTTGAACAAGATGTCGAGCCACTTTTTAAAGCGATTGCATCAAATAATGATGAGGAACAGCATCGTGCCCGTCAGGAACTAATTCAAGCCTTAATTGATCGTCATGGCACGGGGCGAATGTTATTCCGCAATACACACCAAGGCGTGAAAGGTTTTCCGCACCGTGTTTACCATCAAATTACACTCTCGGAAGAGAATAATAAAATTGATTGGCTGATTGATTTCCTCAAACTACATCGCGATGAAAAAATTTTTGTGATTTGTCAGACAGCGGCCACGACGATTCAGTTAGAACAAATTTTACGTGAACGTGAGGCGATTCGCGCCGCAGTATTCCACGAAAAAATGTCGATTATTGAACGGGATAGATCCGCGGCTTATTTTGCTGATTTAGAAAACGGCGCGCAGGTTTTACTGAGTTCGAGTATTGGCTCGGAAGGGCGTAATTTCCAATTTGCGGCAAATTTAGTGTTACTTGATTTACCGACAAATCCTGATTTATTGGAACAATGTATTGGCCGATTAGATCGTATTGGACAAAAACGTGATGTGCAAATTTATGTGCCTTGTGCGAAAGATTCGCCTCAAAGCCGTTTAGCGCGTTGGTACAATGAGGGACTCAATGCTTTTGAACAAACCTGTCCAATGGGAATGGCATTATTTTCGCAGTTTTCCGATGAGTTTGAAAAAGTGCGGTCAAATTCTACCGCACTTTCAGAGAATGAATTTTCTGAATTATTAAAACAAACTAAAACCGCTCGGGAAAAACTCAAGATTGAGTTAGAAAAAGGTCGCGATCGTTTATTAGAGCTAAATTCTCATGGCGGTGAGCAAGCACAAGCGTTAGCGGACCAAATTGCTGATGAAGATAATTCGCCTGAGCTTGTGAATTTTGCTTTAAAATTATTTGATATTATTGGCGTAGAGCAAGAAGATCTTGGCGCAAATAGTATTGTGATTAGCCCAACTGGGACAATGCTTGTGCCCGATTTTCCAGGTTTAAAAGAAGAAGGTGTGACGGTTACCTTTGATCGTGAACTTGCCCTTGCTCGCGAAGAAATGGAGTTTCTGACTTGGGATCATCCTATGATTCGCCAGGGTATTGATCTTGTTGCTTCTGGTGATATTGGCAAAGCCGCAATGGCATTGCTTGTGAATAAACAACTCCCAGCTGGAACCTTACTAATTGAATTGATTTACGTGGTAGAAAGCCAATCGCCAAAAGGATTACAGCTCAATCGTTTCTTGCCACCAACGCCTATTCGTCTGCTGCTTGATAACAAAGGAAATAACATTGGTGAGCAGGTTGCCTTTGAAACATTGCATAGCAAATTGAAACCACTTGGTAAAAATATTGCTAATCAAATGGTGAAAATGGCACGGAGCAATATTGAATCCTTGATCATGCTAGGCGATCAGCTCGTAAAATCTTTAGCTGAACCGATTATTGCCGAAGCTAAAAATCAAGCAGATCAACAATTAAGCGCAGAAATTAACCGTTTACAGGCTTTGCAAGCAGTGAATAAAAATATTCGCCAGAGCGAAATTGATATTTTGGAACAACAACGAATACAATCACTTGACGAGCTTTCTAAAGCAAATTGGCGTTTGGATTGCTTGCGTGTCATTGTGACGAACAAGGAATAAAAATGGCATTGATTGAATACAATCCGCCTCTTGAACCTTATTTAGATATTATTTATCAAGATAATCATTTGTGCGTGGTGAACAAACCTAGCGGTTTGCTTTCTGTACCAGGCAATCAACCACAATATTACGATAGCGCAATGAGTCGAGTAAAAGAAAAATTCGGCTTTTGTGAGCCTGCCCATCGTTTGGATATGGCCACCAGCGGAATTATTGTGTTTGCTTTAAGTAAGGCGGCGGATCGTGAATTAAAACGTCAATTTCGCGAACGTGAACCGAAAAAACATTATCAAGCGATCGTTTGGGGGCATCTAGAGAAAAATTATGGCGAGGTAAATTTGCCGATGATTTGTGATTGGGAAAATCGACCGCGCCAACGTTTGGATTTCGTTTTAGGAAAAAGAGCGGTCACAAAATTCGAAGTTTTAGCACGTTTGCCCAATAACAGTACTCGCGTGAAACTGACACCCGTGACAGGCAGATCTCATCAATTACGCTTGCACATGTTAGCATTGGGGCATCCAATTTTAGGCGATAAATTTTACTCTCATCCTCAGGCTAAAGCTATGTCGCCAAGATTATGCTTGCACGCAGAAGGATTGACGATTACACACCCCATTACAGGGGAAACAATGACCTTTAATGCGAAGTCCGATTTTTAAATTTGCGCAGAAGTATGAGATCACGAATGAAAAACTTTTTAGCTCAACAGGGAAAAATCACGCTAATTCTCACCGCACTTTGCGCGCTTATTTATATTGCTCAACAGCTAGGTTTTGAAGACGATATTATGTATTTGATGCATTACCCCGCTTACGAAGAGCAAGATAGCGAAGCGTGGCGCTATATCTCACATACATTGGTACATTTATCTAATTTGCATATTTTGTTTAATCTGTCTTGGTTTTTTATTTTTGGCGGAATGATTGAGCGCACTTTTGGTTCGGTCAAATTATTGATGTTGTACGTTGTAGCTTCGGCCATAACAGGCTATGTGCAAAATTATGTATCTGGCCCTGCTTTCTTTGGGCTTTCTGGTGTTGTATATGCTGTGTTGGGGTATGTATTTATATGCGATAAATTTAATCATCATTTATTTGATCTGCCAGAAGGTTTTTTCACCATGTTATTGGTGGGGATCGCATTAGGTTTTATTAGCCCCTTATTTGGTGTTGAAATGGGAAATGCAGCGCATATTTCAGGCTTGATTGTCGGCTTGATTTGGGGATTTATTGATAGCCAATTACGTAAAAATTCGCTACAGTAGGTGTGTTCAATTTGGATAAAGGATTCTCTATGAAGCAGTCGTTACGGCATCAACAAATTATTAAATTGGTGGAACAATCCGGCTATTTAAGCACGGAAGAATTGGTTGCTGCCTTAGATGTTAGCCCTCAAACGATTCGCCGTGATTTGAATATTTTGGCGGAATTAGATTTAATTCGTCGCCATCACGGTGGTGCGGCATCGCCATCTTCTGCAGAAAATTCTGATTACGTGGATCGTAAACAATTCTTTTCATTACAAAAAAATAATATTGCACAGGAAGTTGCGAAGTTGATTCCTAACGGTGCATCGTTGTTTATTGATATTGGTACGACGCCTGAGGCTGTCGCCAATGCATTGCTTGGCCACGAAAAACTTCGAATTGTGACGAACAATCTGAATGCTGCTCATCTTTTACGCCAAAATGAAAGTTTTGATATTGTCATGGCGGGCGGATCATTGCGAATGGATGGTGGAATTATTGGTGAAGCTACGGTGAATTTTATTTCTCAATTTCGCCTAGATTTCGGGATTTTAGGGATTAGCGCGATCGATGCTGATGGTTCATTATTGGATTATGATTACCACGAAGTACAAGTAAAACGAGCGATTATTGAAAGTTCACGTCAGACGTTATTAGTGACCGATCACTCTAAATTTACGCGCCAAGCGATTGTTCGATTGGGCGAATTAAGTGATGTGGAATATTTGTTTACGGATGATGTTCCCGAAGGAATTGTCAATTATCTTAAAGGTCAGAAAACGAAACTAGTTTTATGTTAGGAATGATAAAGTGCGGTAAAAATAATGTGTTTTTACCGCACTTTTTATATGTTTTATGGGCAAGATTTATTTTGTTGTTACTTGGCAAATTAGGTAGAATAAGTCCACATTTATATAAGGATTCAAAATGAAAATAAAGACGATTTTGACCGCACTTTTCGGCGTAATTGTGCTGACAGGTTGTGCAAATAAGAACGACACAAAACAAGCGAGTGAGCGTAATGATACCCTTGAAGGGTTCAATCGAACCATGTGGAAATTTAACTATAACGTTATGGATCGCTATGTGTTAGAACCCGCGGCAAAAGGTTGGAATAACTATGTGCCTAAGCCGATTTCCTCTGGTCTTGCTGGCATAGCCAATAATCTTGATGAGCCAGTAAGTTTTGTAAACCGCTTAATTGAAGGTGAACCGAAAAAAGCATTTGTTCACTTTAATCGCTTTTGGATTAACACTGTATTTGGTCTAGGTGGCTTCATTGATTTTGCGAGCGCAAGCAAAGAGTTACGCGTAGATAATCAGCGTGGATTTGGGGAAACTTTAGGTCGCTACGGCGTAGATGCTGGCACTTATATTGTGCTACCGATTTATAATGCAACAACGCCACGTCAATTAACCGGTGCGGTGGTTGATGCGGCTTATATGTATCCATTCTGGGAATGGGTGGGCGGTCCGTGGTCGTTAGTGAAATATGGTGTGCAAGCGGTGGATACTCGTGCGAAAAATATCGATAACGCGGAGTTGTTACGCCAAGCTCAAGATCCATATGTAACTTTTAGAGAAGCGTATTACCAAAATTTACAATTTAAAGTGAGTGATGGCAAATCAACAGAAAATAAAGAATCGCTTTCTGATGACGTGCTAAAAGAAATTGATTAATAAACAAAAAAGTGCGGTGAAAAATAACCGCACTTTTTATCAACCAAGGAGAAAATGATGACTCAAATTATTCATACTGAAAAAGCACCGGCAGCTATTGGCCCTTATGTTCAAGCGGTTGATCTTGGCAATTTAGTTTTAACCTCAGGGCAAATTCCCGTGAATCCTGCAACAGGCGACGTGCCAGCTGACATCGTTGCGCAAGCGCGCCAATCTTTAGAAAACGTGAAAGCGATTATCGAGAAAGCGGGTTTAACTGCCGCAGATATTGTAAAAACGACGGTTTTTGTGAAAGATCTTAATGATTTTGCAGCAGTAAATGCAGAATATGAACGTTTCTTTAAAGAAAATAATCATCCTAATTTCCCTGCTCGTTCTTGCGTAGAAGTAGCGCGTTTACCAAAAGATGTGGGATTAGAAATTGAAGCGATTGCTGTAAGAAAATAATTTTCTGTTTGGTAATTTCTGCTTAAAAGTGCGGTCATAAACTCGCATGTTTTTGACCGCGCTTTTTGTTTGTATGCTGATAACAAAAATTTTACATTACACCTTGAATTTTTTGTGAATTTTCCCCACTAAGGAAATACTTAACCCTAACTTTGAGAGAACACATTATGATGCGTATTCTTCTTTTCTTGGCAACCAATATGGCTGTAATGCTGGTATTAGGTATTATTTTAAGTGTGACTGGTATTGCAGGAAATAGCACCAGCGGCATTTTAATTATGGCGTTGTTATTTGGTTTTGCTGGCTCATTAATTTCATTATTCCTGTCTAAAACGATGGCATTACGTTCTGTAGATGGAGAGGTCATTACTCAACCTCGTAATCAAACTGAACGTTGGTTAATTGATACCGTTAGTCGCCAAGCACAGAAAGCAGGTATTCCCATGCCAGACGTGGCGATTTATCATTCGCCCGATGTGAATGCTTTTGCTACAGGCGCGACGAAAAGCAATTCTTTGGTGGCAGTGAGCACTGGATTATTAAACAACATGACGGAGGCTGAAGCTGAAGCTGTTTTAGCGCACGAAATTTCGCATATTTCCAATGGCGATATGGTAACGATGGCGTTATTGCAAGGCGTATTGAATACTTTCGTGATTTTCTTATCGCGCGTTATTGCAACAGCGGTGGCAAGTTCTCGTAACAATAATGGGGAAGAAACGCGCAGTTCAGGTATTTATTTCTTGGTTTCGATGGTATTGGAAATGCTCTTTGGTGTGCTTGCGAGTATTATCGCAATGTGGTTCTCACGTTACCGCGAATTCCGTGCAGATGCTGGTTCCGCAAGTTTAGTAGGCAAAGAAAAAATGATCATGGCATTGCAACGTTTGCAACAACTTCACGAACCCCAAAATCTCGAAGGTTCTTTAAATGCCTTTATGATTAATGGTAAACGCAGTGAACTATTTATGAGTCATCCACCACTCGAAAAGCGTATTGAAGCCTTACGCAATCTTTAATAATTACAAAAAAATCGGCCGCACTTTAATCACGGCCGATTTTTTTATCTTCCTTTTTTCACCCAATATTTGAATGGTGGTTTTTCCACTTCACTTTGCAGTAAAGTGTGATCCATAAATTGACAGAAACTTGGAATATCTCTTGTTGTTGCAGGATCGTCAGCAATAATCAAAAGTATTTCTCCATCGTTAAGATGACGAATATTTTTACGAACAAGCATCACCGGTTCTGGGCAACGTAATCCTAAAGTATCTAAGGTTTGTGTGATGGAAATTTCAGACATATTCTTTTTTCTTTTGAAAAATAGAGCCCTATCATACCGCACTTACGGCAAAATTTCGACAAATCCCAGTTATCAGTGATAGACTAGTGCTACTGAAATTACCTTGAAAAAATAAATGGCGGAATACCTCGTTCCTAAAAGTGCGGTTATTTTTGAAGAAGAAATTAAGAAAAGCCGTTTTATTACTTATTTACAGCACACCGAAGGTTTAGAAGACGCAAGAGCTTTTTGGGCAAAGATTAAACAAGAACATCCAAATGCTCGGCATCATTGTTGGGCTGCTGTAGCAGGCAAGCCAACAGATTCTCTACAACTTGGTTTTTCTGATGATGGCGAACCTGCTGGAACGGCAGGAAAGCCAATGTTGAGTGCATTGCAAGGTAGCCAATTAGGTGAAATCAGTGCGGTGGTAGTTCGCTATTATGGTGGTATTTTGCTTGGAACGGGTGGATTAGTTCGTGCTTACGGTAATGGCGTTCAACAAGCGTTAAAGCTGATTGAAAGCGAAGTTAAAGTTGAACGAATCCCTTTCAAATTAGATTGTGACTATGGTCAGCTAAGTTTGGTGCTACAACTTTGTGAAAAATATCAGGTTGAGATTTTATCTCAAGATTTTCAGGTAAATATTCATTTGATTTTAGGTATTAGTGAAAAAACAGTCGATGTTTTTTCTTCAGAATTAACGGAAAAGTCTGCGGGCAGATTAGTCATCCAACTTTTAGAGACAGGCGAATAATAGTGCATATTTTATCCATTATCCGAATTATTGGTATTCTTGTGATGTGTTTTTCGGGCACAATGCTGATTCCAGCATTTGTCGCTCTAATTTATGGCGATGGTGGCGGCAAGGCATTTATGCAGGCTTTTATGTTGAGCTTGACAGCGGGCACATTGCTTTGGTGGCCATGCCATCACCATAAACAAGAATTACGATCCCGTGATGGTTTTTTGATCGTTGTAGCTTTTTGGTTTGTACTTGGAGGTTTGGCTACTTTGCCGCTTCTGTTGTTTGATGCGCCACACTTAACGGTGGCATCTGCTGTATTTGAGGCCTTTTCGGGCCTAACAACGACAGGTGCCACCGTGATGACTGGATTGGATAATTTACCAAAAGCAATTTTGTTCTACCGACAGTTTTTGCAATGGCTTGGTGGAATGGGGATCATTGTGTTAGCGATTGCGATCATTCCCCTTTTAGGCATTGGCGGAATGCAACTTTACCGTGCAGAAATGTCTGGTCCAATGAAGGAGCAAAAAATTCGCCCACGGATTACAGAAACCGCAAAAGTTTTGTGGATGATTTACCTTTCTTTAACCTTATCATGCGCTTTAGCTTATTGGTTAGCGGGAATGAGTGTTTTTGATGCGATTACCCACAGTTTCTCTACTGTTTCCATTGGCGGTTTTTCAACGCATGATGCAAGTATCGGTTATTTCAATAGTCCATTAATTAACGGAATTACGGTTTTATTTTTGTTAGTTTCTGCTTGTAACTTTGGTTTACATTTCCGTGCTTTTTCAACGATTGGACGTGAAAATTTCTTCAAAATTTATTTACGTGATCCTGAATTTCGTTTTTTTATCAGTATTCAAGTTATTTTAGTTGTGGTTTGTACTTCAGTAATGTGGGGACACAGTTACTTTAAGACTTCATGGCAAGATTTTGAGCAGGTATTGTTTCAGGCAGTCTCTATTTCTACCACAACTGGTTACACTACGTCTGATTTTGCTGCTTGGCCATCATTTGTGCCCGTATTGTTAATCTCTGCATCTTTTATGGGCGGTTGTGCTGGATCTGTTGGTGGTGGTTTAAGAGTTGCGCGTGTATTAGTGCTTTACTTACAAGGAAAACGAGAACTCAAACGTGTGGTTCATCCTAATTTGGTTTATCCCATTAAATGGGGAAAAAATGTATTAGATGAAAGAGTGATTGGTAGTATTTGGGCATTCTTTTCGGCTTATATTTTAGTATTTTTAATTTGTTTACTTGGCGTCATTGCTTGTGGCGTTGAACCTTTCAATGCCTTTAATGCAGTGTTAGCGAGCATAAATAATTTAGGGCCAGGATTAGGTGCTGTTAGTAGTAATATGATCGCCATTCCAGATAGTGCCAAATGGATTTTAACTATCGCAATGGTATGCGGTCGCTTAGAAATTTTCACGCTTTTAGCATTATTTACGCCTGCATTCTGGAGATCTTAACTGAGGGTTAATTTTTAATAAATATTTCGAATTTTGGCCGCACTTTTGATGGATCCGTTTATATTTCCATCAAAAGATCATTTTTTTAAATATTTTTACAAAAAGTACTTGCAAGGGTTTTGAAAATCCCTATAATGCACCGCACACAACGACGCACTGTTGTGAAGTATTTAAGTTTCCACGTGCGTCGTTGTTTTTTGCTCTTTAACAATGTATCAGACAATCTGTGTGGGCACTTGTTGATTGACTTGTTTTAAAAATATTTTTAATTTTGAAGTCTTAATAGGTGCTTAACTGAAAATTCATAATTACTTTTTAAGTAGTGTTTTATTTATAGCTAAGCAGTATATTGAGCGATTGAACTTGAATTGAAGAGTTTGATCATGGCTCAGATTGAACGCTGGCGGCAGGCTTAACACATGCAAGTCGAACGGTAGCAGGAGAAAGCTTGCTTTCTTGCTGACGAGTGGCGGACGGGTGAGTAATGCTTGGGAATCTGGCTTATGGAGGGGGATAACTACGGGAAACTGTAGCTAATACCGCGTAGAATCGGAAGATGAAAGTGCGGGACCGCAAGGCCGCATGCCATGAGATGAGCCCAAGTGGGATTAGGTAGTTGGTGGGGTAAAGGCCTACCAAGCCTGCGATCTCTAGCTGGTCTGAGAGGATGGCCAGCCACACTGGAACTGAGACACGGTCCAGACTCCTACGGGAGGCAGCAGTGGGGAATATTGCGCAATGGGGGGAACCCTGACGCAGCCATGCCGCGTGAATGAAGAAGGCCTTCGGGTTGTAAAGTTCTTTCGGTATTGAGGAAGGGATGTGTGTTAATAACATACATTATTGACGTTAAA
>NZ_LYCK01000001.1:72792-453161 GCF_001679045.1 Haemophilus haemolyticus | reverse complement strand
TTTAAAAAAATGATCTTTTGGATAAAGTTAATACAAAAAGGTCTATTTAACATCAATTTTAGTCTATTTTTATTACATCTAAAGATTCAAATCCCCATAGGTGTAAAGCTTTTTTAAATTGAGATTCTTCGGGAAAATGTGCAGTACAAAACATTTGATTATGTTTTTCAGCTTGAGCACGAACACTTTTACCATCTAGTAAATATTTTATCCGCTTAGCAATCGCCGCGCCAGGATCCATAAAATATTTAATTTGTGGCAAGCACAACTGAATTTCATCTTTGATGAGTGGAAAGTGAGTACAACCTAAAACTAATGTATCCAAATCTACCATGTCTGCCCACGGAGATAACTCATCTTTTAAACTAATTAAATCAACGGAATGACCACGAATTTTTTGCTCCGCAATTTCTACTAATTTTGTTGTTCCCAATCTCTCAACAACACAATCTTGCGCAAATTTATCAATCAAATCATCGACATAATGACGCTTTACTGTACCCTTTGTAGCTAATAAACCAATATGTTTTGTCTTTGTCATTTCTGATGCAGGTTTAATAGCGGGTACAGTCCCAACGATAGGAATATCAAAAGCAGCTCGCAAAGGAGGAAGCACAACTGTACTCGCTGTATTGCAAGCTATCACGATTGCATCTAATGGATAACGTTGATTAATAAGTTGGCAAACCGCTAAAGTGCGGTGAATAATACTTTCTTCTTCGCGTTCTGAATAAGGGAAACCTGCATTATCAAAACAATATAGATAGTGCCAATTTGGTAATAATTTTTTGGCTTCGCGATATACGCTAAATCCACCCACTCCAGAGTCAAAAAAAAGTACAGTTGGGCGTTTTTCTTTTTTATCCATTTAAAACTCTTTGAAAATTGACCGCACTTTTAAGCGTTCGAGTAAATCTCTTTATTATTTAACCAACGACGAATCAGACTTTCTGCTAAATCTGGGTATTTTTGGATAAGTAATTTCGCATAAAATTGCACCGTTGGTATCATTTTTCTATCTCGCATTAAATTTGCTACTCTCAATTCAGCAACTCCAGTTTGTTTCGTTCCAAGTACTTCACCAGGCCCGCGAATTTCTAAATCTTTTTCCGAAATAATAAACCCATCTTGGCTATCTCGTAGCACTTGCAAACGTTTTTGCGAAACTTTACCGAGCGGAGGTTTATACATTAGTACACAAAAAGAAGCCGTGCTGCCTCGACCGACGCGCCCTCGTAATTGATGAAGTTGCGATAAACCTAAACGCTCTGCATTTTCAATAATCATCAAACTTGCATTCGGAACATCAACACCCACTTCGATTACTGTCGTCGCCACCAATAAATCCAATTCTGCATTTTTAAAACGCATCATGACATCTTGTTTTTCTTGTGATTTCATCCGCCCGTGCACTAACCCAATATTTAACATAGGTAAGGCCTTAGTTAGATCTTCCCAAATCGCCTCAGCAGCTTGAGCTTCTAAAACCTCTGATTCATCAATTAACGTACACACCCAATAGGCTTGACGTTTTTTATTAACACAAGCGTTTTTTACACGCATCACAATTTCAGCGCGACGTTCTTCAGAAACCACTACGGTTGTTATCGGCGTACGACCTGGAGGCAATTCATCAATAATTGATGTATCCAAATCGGCATATACGGTCATTGCCAACGTTCTTGGTATCGGCGTGGCCGTCATAATTAACTGATGGGGATAAAATCCCGCTTTTTCGCCTTTCTCACGCAACATTAATCGTTGATGCACACCAAAACGGTGCTGTTCATCAATAATCACTAATGCTAAGTCGGAAAACTCGACTTCTTCTTGGAATAAAGCATGCGTCCCCACCACCATTTGCACGGCACCAGTTTTGATTTTTTCAAGCTCTGCTTGTCTTGATTTTCCTTTTACTTTACCGGCTAACCAACCAACTTCAATACCGAAAGGCTCAAACCAACGTCGGAAATTATTCGCATGCTGTTCTGCAAGAATTTCTGTTGGCGCCATTAAGGCGACTTGTTTGCCATTATCAATTGCAGTTAAAGCAGCCAATGCAGCAACCAATGTTTTTCCTGAGCCAACATCCCCTTGCACTAAGCGCATCATCGGATAATCTTTGATAAGATCTTGTTCAATATCCGACACTACTCGCTTTTGCGCATTAGTGGGTTGAAATGGCAAGGTGGCTAAAAATCGCTGTTTCAAATCTGTTTGATAATGTAGCGGTAAGGCAGAAAATTGCTGCGTTCCTAACCGCACTTTTTGCATAGCAAGATTATGCGCCAATAATTCTTCAAAAATTAATCGTTGTTGTGCAGGATGCTTACCTTGGTCTAACATTTCTAATGAAATATCTGGCGGCGGACGATGCAATAATCGCAATGCCTCTTTTAAGCTATATTGATGTGGATTAAATTCATTAGGCAAAATTTCTGCAATCTGAACTTTGTCGAGTAATGCCAAAGCCTGATCCGTTAATTTTCGTAATGAATTTTGTTTTAGCCCTTCCGTCGTGGAATAAATCGGCGTTAAGGTTTCTTCCAATACTATGGGCGCATTATCTCGCACAATTTGATATTCTGGATGATGAATTTCTGGCATATGGCGACCACGTTTCACTTCGCCAAAAGCCTTTACTCGCACACCTACTTGAAAACTATTACGCATCCCCTCATTAAAATTGAAAAAACGTAACATAATTTTCGATGTGCCGTCTGACAAACTGACCGATAAAATCGGGCGACGGCCAAAAGTAACGTCACAGGTTTGTACAATTCCTTCAATGGTAAAATATTGTTCGGGGCGAAGATTAGCGATTGGCGTAATTCGCGTACGATCTTCATAGCGAATAGGTAAATGAAAGAGTAAATCTTGCAGGTTATGAATGCCGATTTTAGCCAGTTTATTAGAAATGGCCGCACCAACACCAGAGAGGCTGGTCAAAGGTACGGCATCAAGAAGTTCAAGGCTCATAGCTCATTAATATTGCGTTTAATATTCACGACGCCAGTGATGCCTTTAATGCGATGAACGATATTGGCAAGGTGTTTGATATCTTTTACACAAACCTGCAAAATCACAAGCAATAAATTGTTCTCTAATTCTTCCGTCCAAATATTTTGAAGACTGCTTTCACTCGCAGAAATTGCGGTCATTAAACTAAGCAAGGCATTCTGCTCATTCAATATTTCTATTTGTAATTCAGCCTCAAAATTTACCGCACTTTGAACATTATCCCATTTAGCCAACGATTGGCGACAAGCATTCTTCAAACTTGCACAATGTTGATGATGCACCACAACGGTGTTTTCTTCGATACGACATCCCACAATAGGATCGCCAGGAATTGGATGGCAACATTGAGCAAATTGTGTTTTACCCACTTGCATTGGTGCAATAGTGAGTATTTTTGATTCAAATTCAAAATTCTGAGTATTAGAAGATTCTAACGGCACGCCCACAAATTGATGCGCAATGATGGAGGCAGATTGATTGCCTAAACCAATTTCTCGTAATAATTCATCTAAAGAAGAAAGCGCTAAAGCATCTAATACTGTTCTAATTTGTTGAATAGAAAAATCACCTAAATTATGAGGCTGTAATGCTGCATTAAGCTCAACTTCGCCTAATTTCACCGCATCCTCTTCACAACGTTGTTTGAGATAATGGCGAATCCGTGTTTTCGCACGAGCAGTTACCACGAAATTTAACCATGCGGCTTCAGGATGGGCATTTGGATCGGTGATAATATTGACCGTTTGACCAGACTCAAGGGCTTGTGAAAGCGGATAAGGTTTATGCTCAACAGTCACTCCAACACAAGTATTCCCCACATCTGAATGCACAGCATAAGCGAAATCTACTGCCGTTGCGCCCATTGGCAATTCAACAATTCGACCTTTTGGCGTAAAAACATAAATTTCTTTCGGAAAAAACTCTGATTTTACATTCTCAATAAACTCAAAAGAATTACCTACACTTTGTTGAATTTCGACCAAACTTTGCAGCCAGCGTTGTGCGCGAATTTGTGCGGTTGTACTATCGTTTTTACCATTTTCTTTATAAACCCAATGTGCAGTAATGCCCATTTCGGCGACTTGTTCCATATCCTCAGTATGGATATGAACTTCTACGGGAACACCTTTCGGCCCAATCATTGAAGTTTGCAAAGATTGATAGCCATTTGCTTTAGGTACCGCGATATAATCCTTTACTCTGCCAGGGCGTGGCTTATAAAGATTATGCATTTGCCCCAAAACACGATAACAATCATCAACATTTTTCACAATCACACGGAACGCATAAATATCCATAATAGAGTGGAATTCTTGATCCTTTATGCGCATTTTTTGATAGATTTTGTAAAGGTGCTTTTCACGCCCCCACACTCGGGCAAAAATTCCTGCGTTTTCTAACCGCACTTTAATCTCTTGTGAAATACGTTCGATTAAATCTTGTCGATTACTACGCGCCACATCAATGAGTTTTTTCAACACCTCATAACGATGTGGATGCATTGCTTGAAAAGATAAGTCTTCTAATTCATTTTTGATATGCTCAATACCTAAACGATGAGCAAGCGGACAATAGATTTCAAGGGTTTCTTTCGCAATACGGCGGCGTTTATCTGGTCGTAACGAACCAAGCGTGCGCATATTATGCGTGCGGTCAGCAAGCTTGATTAACACAACGCGAATATCACGCGTCATCGCCAAAATCATTTTGCGAAAATTCTCGACTTGTGCTTCTTGGCGAGTACGAAATTTCAACTTATCGAGTTTTGATACACCGTCCACAATTTCAGCCACACTGGCACCGAACTCTTCTTTCAGTTGTTCTTCTGTATAAGGTGTATCTTCAATAACATCGTGCAAAAGCGCGGCCATTACCGCTTCGTGATCTAAATGTAGTTGAGCAATAATGGAGGCTACCGCAACAGGATGGGTAATGTAAGGTTCGCCGCTGGAGCGAAATTGTCCTTCGTGCGCATCTCTTGCAATCACAAACGCACGCTTGATGAGTTCAATTTTATCTGCGGGCAAATACCCTTGAATAATTCGATCTAAATCAGCAAACAGTTCCAAAGGAGACCTACTTATCGTTGAAAGAGAAAGTGCGGTTAAAATATCGTGATTTTTTACCGCACTTTTAAAAGATTATTCTGTAATTAATGCAACAGCTGCTTCTTCCGTTTCTTGCACTTTCGCCATTTCTTGGAATTCTTGTGCATCCATAATATCTTGATTAATCAAACCTTTTTCGATTTCACGTAATGCAATTACTGTTGGTTTGTCATTATCTTCTGGCACTAACGGTGCACTTTGGTTAAGTTGTAATTGTCTTGCACGACGCGCAGCCGTTAAAATTAAATCAAAACGGTTACCAATTTTTTCTACTGCATCTTGCACAGTAACACGAGCCATAATTTACTCCGATTTGTCAAAAATTACTCTATTGAAAGGGCGTTATAATACTCAATTTCGCCCTATTTTGCTAGTAGCTGTTGAATTAACATTGCATTTTGTTTTTGTTGATAATCTTTAGTTAAGCGTTCCGATTGCAAAATACTTTGTAAATCTTTTAATGCTTTCTCAAAATCATCATTCACAATGACATAATCATATTCATCATAATGCGAAATTTCACTTATCGCTTTTGACATTCGTTCAGCGATAACCTCTTCACTATCTTGCCCACGACCAATTAAACGACGCTCTAATTCAGGCAATGAAGGCGGTAAAATAAAAATGCTTTTTACTGAAGGCACTTTTTTACGGATTTGTTGAGCACCCTGCCAATCAATATCTAAAAATACATCAATGCCTTTTGCTAAATTTTCTTCAATCGCAGGTAAAGAGGTTCCATAATAATTGCCACCAAAAACTTTGGCATATTCTAGAAATAAATCTTGCTCAATGAGTGATTCAAACTCTTCTTTTGATACAAAATAATAGTGTACGCCTTCAACTTCACCTGGGCGTGGGGCACGGGTCGTATGTGACACAGACACCATTTTTTGAGTTGAACTATCTGATGCCAATAACGCAGAAATTAATGAAGATTTTCCTGCGCCACTTGGTGCAGACAAAATATAAAGATTACCTCGAGACATAGAATATTTAACCTTCTCTAACAATTTCAGTCTATTATGCAGATTTCTCTATAAAAAATCATCAAAAGTGCGGTGATTTTTTACGGTACTTTTTCATTCTAATGATGATTTGATATAGATCACAAAAAAGTAGTAGGGTTTATAGTTTTATAAAAATGCTCGTGCTATACTCTGTGCGCTGTCTTACTGAGTGAGCAGTATTACTCAAAGCAAACAGATTTGTTTAACTTAAATAAAAGGTGAAAATCTTATGGCAATTAAAATTGGTATCAATGGTTTTGGTCGTATCGGCCGTATCGTATTCCGTGCAGCACAACACCGTGATGACATCGAAGTTGTAGGTATTAACGACTTAATCGACGTTGAATACATGGCTTATATGTTGAAATATGATTCAACTCACGGTCGTTTCGACGGCACTGTTGAAGTGAAAGATGGTAACTTAGTGGTTAATGGTAAAACTATCCGTGTAACTGCAGAACGTGATCCAGCAAACTTAAACTGGGGTGCAATCGGTGTTGATATCGCTGTTGAAGCGACTGGTTTATTCTTAACTGATGAAACTGCTCGTAAACACATCACAGCAGGCGCGAAAAAAGTTGTATTAACTGGCCCATCTAAAGATGCAACCCCAATGTTCGTTCGTGGTGTAAACTTCAACGCATACGCAGGTCAAGATATCGTTTCTAACGCATCTTGTACAACAAACTGTTTAGCTCCTTTAGCACGTGTTGTTCATGAAACTTTCGGTATTAAAGATGGTTTAATGACCACTGTTCACGCAACAACTGCAACTCAAAAAACTGTGGATGGCCCATCTGCTAAAGACTGGCGCGGCGGCCGCGGTGCATCACAAAACATCATCCCATCTTCAACAGGTGCAGCGAAAGCAGTAGGTAAAGTATTACCTGCATTAAACGGTAAATTAACTGGTATGGCTTTCCGTGTTCCAACTCCAAACGTATCTGTTGTTGACTTAACTGTTAACCTTGAAAAACCAGCTTCTTACGATGCAATCAAACAAGCAATCAAAGATGCAGCTGAGGGTAAAACTTTCAATGGCGAATTAAAAGGCGTATTAGGTTACACTGAAGATGCTGTTGTTTCTACTGACTTCAACGGTTGTGCGTTAACTTCTGTATTTGATGCAGACGCTGGTATCGCATTAACTGATTCTTTCGTTAAATTAGTATCTTGGTACGATAACGAAACTGGTTACTCAAACAAAGTATTAGACTTAGTAGCTCATATCTACAACTACAAAGGCTAATTAAAACTTTGAAAAATTAACCGCTCTTCGGAGCGGTTTTTTATTATCTAGAATTTAGCTTACGATCTAAAAATGAACAATGGATCACTAAAAATAATTTAAAACAATCAATATTCTTCTAGCTTTTATTCCTATTTAAGATTATATTAGCGAACAACTGTTCGCTCAATGAAATCAAAAAATAGGGTTAATATGAATCTCGATCTCCATTTTGTTCATCGTATTCAACAACAAGCCAAAACTCGTGCAAATATGACCGCACTTCGCTATAAAGAACACGGCTTGTGGCGAGACATCTCTTGGAAAAATTTTCAAGAGCAACTCAATCAACTTTCTCGTGCATTACTTGCTCACAATATTGACGTACAAGATAAAATCGCCATTTTTGCCCATAATATGGAACGTTGGACAATCGCTGACATTGCGACCTTACAAATTCGAGCAATCACAGTACCTATTTACGCAACCAATACAGCCCAGCAAGCAGAATTTATCCTAAATCACGCCGATGTAAAAATTCTATTTGTCGGCGATCAAGATCAATACGATCAAGCATTCGAAATTGCTCATCATTGTCCAAAATTACAAAAAATCGTGGCAATGAAATCAACCATTCAATTACAACAAGATCCCCTTTCTTGCACTTGGGAAAGTTTTATTGAAACAGGTTCAAACGTACAACAAGATGAACTGACTCAACGCTTAAACCAAAAACAATTATCGGATTTATTTACGATTATTTATACCTCAGGCACAACGGGAGAGCCTAAAGGTGTCATGTTAGATTACGCTAATCTCGCTCACCAATTAGAAGCTCATGATCTTTCACTTAACGTGACAGATCAGGATATTTCACTTTCTTTTTTACCATTCTCTCATATTTTTGAACGGGCATGGGCGGCTTATATTCTTCATAGAGGTGCAATACTTTGCTATTTAGAAGATACCAATCAAGTGCGGTCAGCTTTAACGGAAATTCGCCCAACCTTAATGTGTGCCGTCCCACGTTTTTATGAAAAGATTTATGCTGCCGTGTTGGATAAAGTTCAAAAAGCCCCAAAACTTCGCCAAATAATGTTCCATTGGGCAATTTCCGTAGGACAAAAACATTTTGATTTACGTGCGAATAACAAAACTGTTCCATTCTTATTGAAAAAACAATTTGCTTTAGCAGATAAATTAGTGCTCTCAAAACTTCGCCAATTATTGGGGGGGCGTATAAAAATGATGCCTTGCGGAGGAGCAAAATTAGAACCTGCTATTGGGCTATTTTTCCATGCTATTGGTATCAACATCAAATTAGGCTATGGCATGACAGAAACAACTGCGACAGTTTCTTGCTGGCATGATTTCCAATTTAACCCAAATTCAATCGGCACACTCATGCCTAAAGCGGAAGTTAAAATTGGGGAAAATAATGAAATCCTCGTGCGTAGCGGAATGGTGATGAAAGGCTATTACAAAAAGCCTGAAGAAACGGCTCAAGCCTTCACTGAAGATGGTTTCTTAAAAACTGGCGATGCGGGAGAGTTTGACGAACAAGGGAATTTATTTATTACCGATCGTATTAAAGAATTAATGAAAACCTCAAACGGCAAATATATCGCGCCGCAATATATCGAAAGCAAAATCGGTAAAGATAAATTTATCGAACAAATTGCGATCATCGCCGATGCGAAAAAATATGTGTCTGCACTTATTGTGCCTTGCTTTGATAGTTTGGAAGAGTACGCTAAACAGCTCAATATAAAATATCATGACCGTTTAGAATTATTAAAAAATTCTGAAATTCTAAAAATGTTTGAGCAGCGTATTAATGCGGTGCAAAAAGAATTGGCTCATTTCGAGCAAGTAAAAAAATTCACGCTACTTTCTCGAGCATTTAGCATTAAATTGGGTGAAATTACACCAACATTAAAATTACGTAGAAAAGTGATTTTAGAGCGTTATCGTAAGCAAATTGAAGATATGTATAATTCAAAAGAATCAAAAAATTCATAACTAAAAGGCTCTCGTTTGAGAGCCTTTTTCTTGCCGATTATTCAGGAAATTTTTCTTCCAAAATTAATGCTAACCCATCTTCATTATTGGTCGCAGTGACTACATTTGCAGCTTGTTTAATTTCATCAGGTGCATTTCCCATTGCCACCCCGAGCCCAGCATGTTCTAGCATATCCAAATCATTAAAATTATCACCAAACGCAATCACCTCATTGGTTTGTACGCCAAAATAATCTTCCAAAAAACGCACCGCACTTCCTTTGGTTGCACTCTTGTGCATCACCTCTAAAAAGTTAGCATGAGAACGACAAATACTCAGATGTGGAAATTTTTCCTTTAAAATAATTTCAATCTCAATGATTTCTTGTGCTTCCCCAATAATCTGAATTTTATGTGGCGAACGAGCCGCTACTTCATCAAAAGGGTGAATTTCAATTTTGGTAACACTGCGTTCATAAATCACCCATTTATTTTCTACATCGCGAGCATGGCAGTCATTATTTGTATAATAATTCACACCAAGCAAAGGGTAATCCGCCAAAACGGTATTAATATCTAAAATATCTTTTGGATCAATTTGTACGCTATAAATTGGTTCAAGATGTTGATTCAAAATAAGCGCGCCACTAAATGCAACAAGTACATTATTCGTTTCAAGCTGTTTCCAATAAGGCAAAATACCTAAAGGAGAACGCGCCGAAATTGGCACAAAAGGAATACCATTCGCCGTTAAACGCTTAATTGCCGCAACAGTTCGAGGGGAAATAGTATGTTGAGAGGTTAATAAGGTGCCATCAAAATCACTAAATACCGCTTTATACATCATTACTCCGAATAAAGATTATTTCTCTGCTAGATAAGGATCATCAAAGCCTAATCCTTGCATAATTTGGGTTTCTAAACTTTCCATTTCTTCCGCTTCATCGTCTTCAATATGATCATAACCGAGTAAATGTAAGCTACCATGCACGACCATATGCGCCCAATGTGCCATTAATGGTTTCTCTTGTTCTGCGGCTTCTCTCTCCACAACTTGACGACAAATCACGAGATCCCCTAACAATGGCAACTCCACTTCGTCAGGGCATTCAAATGGAAATGAAAGCACGTTAGTCGGGCGATCCTTGCCACGATAAGTTAAATTTAATTCATGGCTTTCGGCTTCATCCACAATACGCACCGTCATTTCAATTTCATCCCCTTCCGGTTGAACAGCAGCTGTTGCCCACTGCACAATTTGCTCTTCTGTTGGCAGCCCCTCTATATTTTCTGTGGCAATTTGCAGATCAACGAATATACTTCCCATTCTACTCTCCTAAATTCTTTTCAATTTCTGACCGCTCTTTTTCACGTTCTGCTTTACGAAGCTCCGCTAATTCTTTGCGACGAATTTCATCTTGCACTTCCCATTCTTCGTATGCTTGCACGACTTTAGCCACCACCGGATGACGCACAATATCTTTGCTATCAAAATAGTTAAAACTTAATTCTGGTACTTTTTCCAACACTTCAATCGCATGGCGTAAACCAGATTTTGAGCTACGAGGTAAGTCAATTTGCGTAATATCGCCCGTAATCACGGCTTTAGAATTAAAACCAATACGGGTTAAAAACATTTTCATTTGCTCAACTGTCGTATTTTGGCTTTCATCTAAAATAATAAAGCTATCATTAAGTGTACGCCCACGCATATAAGCCAAAGGGGCAATTTCAATAACATTACGTTCGATTAATTTTTGCACACGCTCAAAACCTAACATTTCAAACAACGCATCATAAAGCGGACGTAAATAAGGTTCGATTTTCTGACCTAAATCCCCCGGTAAAAACCCTAGCTTTTCGCCCGCTTCCACCGCAGGGCGAGTGAGTAAAACGCGACGAATTTCTTGACGCTCTAAAGCCTCCACTGCCGTAGCAACCGCTAAGAATGTTTTCCCCGTTCCCGCAGGGCCAATACCAAAACTAATATCGTGAGTTAAAATATTATGCAAATATTGAACTTGATTTTCGCCTCGAGGTTTAATCACACCTCGTTTAGTTTTAATCGTTGTACTGAAAACATTATTTTCAGCACGGTTCGGTTCAACTTGAGATAGCATACGGCTTTCTTGCAAAGCCATATGCACATCTTCCAAATCTAACTCTTTTACTTTACCTTTTACGGGCGCAGTTTCTACATATAAATCTTGGATTAATTTCACCGCACTTTTTATCAATTTTGCATGATAAGGTTTCGGCTCCTCTTCCTCAGTATCAATATTAAAAGTGAAATTATGACGAGCAATGACAAGATTAAATTCTTTTTCGATAAGTTTTAGATGATCATCAAATGCACCGCATAAAGATTGCAAACGTGCGTTATCTTGAGGTTCGAGAGTAAATGAAAGCATGAGGATACTAAGCTGGTGAAAATTGTGGTTATTCTAGCGTAATTACTACTGCATGGGAAATAATCATCGCTTTGTTTTCATTTCTATTCCCTCTATAATATATGCCCTCAATTATGTGACAAACTGGATAGATTATGACCGAACAAAATAACCGCTACGACGAACTTAGATACTACTCAAAACCCTTTTCTTATACGAGCATTGCGCTTTTGGAAGGAAATGCAACATTATGGGGATTAACCCCTCCATCACTCAAAGGTGCTAAAGTATTAGAATTAGGTTCTTCTTTTGGTGGAAACTTAATTTCTCAAGCGGTTTATCATCCAGATACTGAATTTGTCGGCATTGATTTAGCAGATAGCCAAATTACTCAAGGTAATGAAATCATCAAATCAATGGGATTAACAAACGTTCATTTAGAAACAAAAAATATTCTCGATATTACGCCTGAGTTTGGCATGTTTGACTACATTATCGTACATGGTATTTATTCTTGGGTACCTGATAATGTGAAAGATAAAATCCTTGAGATTTGTCGTGAGAATTTAACACCAAATGGTATTGCTTATATTTCTTACAATACCTATCCCGGTTGGAAAAGCCGAGAAGTTGCACGTGATATTATGCTCTATGCCAATAAATACACTCAGAATTTACCGCTCTCTGAGCAAACTCGTCGTGGCAAAGCCGTTGTTCAATTATTCTCAGATGCAATTAAATCGATTGAGTCTGAAAAAAACAATAACAAGAGCAGAATTGAAAACTTTGATGATATTCAAACTAAAGATGATCATTACGTAGCCCATGAATATCTCGAATATCACAACCACCCTCTCTATTTAAATCAATTTGTTGATAGCCTACATCAACATCAATTGGCTTATATTGGCGATACAAGTTTCCTACTTTCATATACTTCTTGTATGCCACCACATCTAAGAGACATGATCAATCAATTATCCGAAACAGATTATGTGGCACGTGAGCAATGCCTCGATTATCTTTACGATGTAGCATTTAGAAGAAGTTTACTATGCCATGCTCATTTACAAGATAACATTAACCGTACTGAGAACATAAAGACAGATTTATTAAACAAACTAACGTTCATTAATCAAGGCAAAGAAAATAATCTGAGCAATATATTCAATAATCAAGGCGTAGAAAAATTACTTGAACACTTTATCTATCAAGTAGGCCATTTCACTATTCAATCATTAATTGATTACATTGCTGAACATAAAGAATTTGAAAATCTCACAGAGAATGAAATTTACTCTTCCGTATTGTTAGCAATTATCTTCGGTTATATCAATGTTTTTCTCACACCTTATCAAACATATGCGTTTGAAGATAACAAAACTTATGTACCTAAACGGTTCACGCAATACATGAAGACTATGATAGAGGGAGCGGATCAATATATCGGCGCAGGCAATATGTATAACTGCGGAGTTGAAGATTTAAATGAACTGCATGTTTATATGATGTCTCAAATGGAAACACCGACAACTAAAGCGACCCTCAATGCGTCACTCAAAGCGTATTTAATTGAAAATGGCTACAAAGATATGAACAACAACGAAAAACTCATTGATGAAGAGTTTGATTGTTCAGGATTATGTGATTCTATTTGTATAGTATTAGCAGACTTAGGTTACATCCAACCAGCCACACTATAAACAAAATTCAAAGCAATCTATCTATTGAAGGAGAGCTAACAGCTCTCCTTTTGTTTTGCCACAAATAAAAATTGAGAATTATTTGCATTTGAATGAATTTGGAAATAGAATAAAGGTCATTCAGACTTAATTAAAACATTCATTCTCATAAAACAAGGAGTTTTCAATGACATTCAAATCTTTCAAAATTGCGACACTCGCTGCCGCGCTTACATTCTCAGCAAGTAGCTTTGCCGACATTACCGTTTACAACGGCCAACATAAAGAAGCTGCAAAAGCCGTAGCTGATGCATTTACGCAAGAAACCGGCATCAAAGTCACTTTAAATAGTGCTAAAAGTGAACAGTTAGCTGGTCAACTTAAAGAAGAAGGCGATAAAAGCCCAGCCGATGTATTCTATTCAGAACAAACATCTCCATTTGCCGCACTTTCCGAAGCGGGTTTATTAGAACCACTTTCAGCCAATACGATCAAACAAACCTCTCACCAAGGTGTACCTGTTGCGCCTAAAAAAGATTGGATCGCATTAAGTGGTCGTTCTCGTGTTGTGGTTTATGATCACACTAAATTATCTGAAAAAGATATGGAAAAATCAGTACTTGATTACGCGACACCAAAATGGAAAGATAAAATCGGTTATGTACCAACCTCTGGTGCATTCTTAGAACAAGTTGTGGCCATTGTTAAACTAAAAGGTGAGAAAGTTGCGCTTAATTGGTTAAAAGGCTTAAAAGAAAATGGTAAACTTTACGCGAAAAACAGTGTTGCATTGCAAGCTGTTGAAAATGGCGAAGTACCTGCAGCCTTAATTAATAACTACTACTGGTATGCATTAGCAAAAGAAAAAGGCGCAGAAAACTTAAAAACTCGCTTGTACTTTATTCGTCATAAAGACCCTGGTGCGTTAGTCACTTACTCAGGTGCTGCAATCTTAAAAGCATCTAAAAATAAAGAAGAAGCGAAAAAATTCGTGGACTTCTTAGCAAGCAAAAAAGGTCAAGAAGCCTTAGTTGCTGTACGTGCAGAATATCCATTACGTACAGATGTGACTTCTCCATTCAATATGGAACCTTATGCTAAATTACAAGCGCCAGTAGTTTCAGCAACTACGGCTCAAGATAAAGAACAAGCAAATAAATTAATTGAAGAAGCTGGTTTAAAATAAGCCCGCTAACGTCGCAACTGTATTTTCACCAAAAGTGAAGATACAGTTGCCACATATAAAGGACTATCTTTTGACCCGAACGCCCCCACTTTGGCTCACCATCATTATTTTACTTATTGGTTTACCGCTCTTATTACCATTTCTGTATATTCTTTTCCGTGCGATTGAAGTCGGATTAGATCGTAGCCTTGAGCTTCTTATTCGCCCGAGAATGGCGGAATTACTGAGCAACACAATGCTTCTCATGGTCTGTGTGACTATTGGTTCCATTTTTCTCGGTACGCTTTGTGCATTTTTACTTGAACGATATCGTTTTTTCGGCAAATCATTTTTTGAAGTGGCAATGAGTTTGCCGCTTTGTATTCCAGCCTTTGTGAGTTGTTTTACTTGGATCAGCCTCACCTTTCGAGTCGAAGGTTTTTGGGGAACAATCGGCATCATGACACTAAGCTCTTTCCCACTCGCTTACTTGCCAATTTCAGCTACGCTTAAACGACTAGATCGCTCTCTTGAAGAAGTAAGCCTTTCATTAGGAAAAAGCCAAACTTACACCTTTTGGCACGCTATTTTCCCGCAATTAAAACCAGCAATCGGTAGTAGTTTATTGCTAATAGCATTACATATGCTGGTAGATTTCGGTGCAGTTTCAATTTTAAATTACCAAACATTCACCACAGCTATTTTCCAAGAATATGAAATGTCTTTTAATAATAGCACCGCAGCACTACTTTCCGCTGTATTAATGGCAATTTGTAGCATTATTGTGCTGGGAGAAACATTCTTCCGCGGTAAACAAACCCTTTACAACAGTGGCAAAGGTGTCACTCGTCCTTATCCAGTAAAAACGCTTTCTTTTGGCAAACAATGTTTAACCTTCGGATTTTTCTCTAGCATATTCATCTTAAGCATTGGCGTACCTGTGATTATGTTAATTTACTGGCTTATCGTAGGACATTCACTCGAAAGTGCGGGTGATTTTTCAGAATTTTTATCGGCATTCAGTAATTCATTTATCATTTCAGGCCTAGGCGCATTGCTTACCGTAGTTTGTGCTTTGCCATTGGTTTGGGCAGCTGTACGCTATCGTAGCAAATTAACCGTTTGGATTGATCGGTTACCTTACCTATTACACGCTGTACCCGGCTTAGTTATCGCATTATCGCTGATTTACTTTACGATCAACTATACCAACAGCTTATATCAAACCTTTTTAGTTATTATCGTGGCTTACTTTATGCTCTATTTACCAATGGCACAAACCACACTTAGAGCCTCGCTTGAGCAACTTTCTGATAATATTGAGAAAGTCGGACAAAGCCTAGGACGAAGTCCATTCTATATTTTCCGAACTTTAACATTACCAGCAATGCTACCAGGCATTGCGGCAGCATTCTCCCTAGTATTTTTGAATTTAATGAAAGAGCTTACTGCAACGCTTTTGCTCACGCCAAACGACATCAAAACCCTTTCTATTGCCGTTTGGGAATATACCAGTGATGCGCAATACGCTGCGGCAACGCCTTATGCCTTAATGCTCGTTCTCTTTTCAGGGATTCCTGTGTTTTTATTGAAAAAATATGCATTTAAATAAAATGATAAATAATCCGTTATTAACCGTTAAAAATCTCAATAAATTTTTTAATGAACAACAAGTTCTTCACGATATTTCCTTTACCTTACAACGAGGTGAAATCCTCTTTTTGCTTGGTGCTTCTGGTTGTGGAAAAACAACGTTATTACGCGCAATTGCTGGATTTGAACAACCTAATACGGGCGAAATTTGGCTAAAAGAGCGGTTAATTTTTGGTGAGAATGGGAATGTGCCAACGCAACAGCGCCATCTAGGTTATGTGGTGCAAGAAGGCGTACTATTTCCTCACTTAAATGTCTATCGCAACATTGCTTACGGGCTAGGGAATGGCAAAGGGAAAACGGATGAGGAGAAAATGCGGATTGAGCAGGCAATGCAACTCACTGGAATTAGTGAACTGGCGGAACGTTTTCCTCACCAACTCTCAGGCGGTCAACAACAACGTGTGGCTCTTGCTCGAGCACTAGCACCAAATCCCGAACTAATTTTATTAGACGAACCTTTTAGTGCCTTAGATGAACATCTTCGCCAGCAAATTCGTCATGATATGCTGAAAGCACTACGTCAAAGCGGTGCATCAGCGATTTTCGTCACCCATGATCGTGATGAAGCATTGCGTTATGCAGATAAAATTGCGGTTATCCAACAAGGTAAAATTTTACAAATCGACACACCTCGTACACTTTATTGGTCGCCAAATCATATTGAAACCGCAAGTTTTATTGGTGACAACATCGTGCTATCGGCGAATCTGATTGATGAAAACACAGTTCAATGCCAATTAGGTAATATTCCTGTAAAAAATAAATCAATCACTCAGAAACAAGGTAAGATTTTGCTTCGTCCAGAACAATTTAGCCTGTTTAAAACATCGGAAAATCCAACCTCACTTTTCAAAGGGCAAGTAAAACAAATCGAATTTAAAGGGAAAATTACCACTATTCAAATTGAAATTAATGGCTACGCAATATGGATTGAGAACATCATTTCCCCTGATTTATCTATTGGCGATGAGCTACCAATTTATTTGCATGGAAAAGGGCTTTTTTACGCCTAAGAATAAAGCCTTATCTTCACGATAAGGCTTTATTTTTAAACAATATATTCAGAAAAAATTTGTTCAAGATTTGATATTAAACAGTCTGCCCCTAAAATATTTTCCCCTTTCCATGCCTGTTGCAAAATGTCTGGAGAAAATTGCTGGCTTGCCAATTCAGCTAACGGCAAATAGCTGATATGCCAAGGCTCCCGCCCCACTTTCTTATTGGACTGCATACTCATAAAAGGCAAAGCAAAATCAAAGTGCGGTAAATTTTCGGTAAGAAATTCACTCAATTCAAAGAAATAGCCGCCTTTTTCATATTCCCAAGGCTCCAGTTGTAAAGATTGACCTTGTGGCAAAAGATCAGGATCGAAAATATCCACTTCCGTTCCCCAATGATGACGGCTAGCCCCTGGCAATGCAGACCAACGTAAAATCGCCTGACATTTTTGCCAGTCATCTAATTGGTTCAAATCTAATGCCTTTCCTGTATCATCATGGACTTTTCTCTCGCCCTTAAATTTGCTGTTCCAAATAAGCTGTTGGCGTTCAAAATCACGAAAACTGCTCGCTGGCTGTAAATTAAAGCCATTTTTTGCCGCACTTTGTTGCAACCCTTGAAATGCGCTCACCGCTTGTGTTTGCAAAAAATGATTGGATGAATGAGTTGTGGGTAAATTGACTAAATGCTCACGGGACTTTCCTGTAAGCATTTCTGGGGTTAATTTCATTTTAGCTATCCAATAAATTCACTAACATTTTGTAATAAATCTCACCGCACTTGCCAAGATCTTCTACACTGACGCATTCATTTACTTTATGAATTGTTGCGTTAAGTGGACCAAATTCCACTACTTCTGCGCCCATCAATGCAATAAAACGACCGTCTGACGTGCCACCACCTGTTTCGGCCTTTGGCGTTATGCCTGTGATTTCCTCAATAGCGGAGGTTATCGAATCTAATAATTTACCCGGTTTTGTTAAAAACGGCTTACCTGATAAATTCCATTCAATACGATATTTCAAATTGTGTTTTGCTAGCATTTCAGCCACTTTTTGCTTGATGATTTCATCCGTGACTTCTGTGCAATAACGCAAATTGAACTGAATATATAACTCGCCTGGAATCACATTATTACTTCCCGTACCTGCGTGAATATTAGCAATTTGTAGGCTTGTTGGAGGGAAAAACTCATTACCCTCATCCCATTGATAGGTCGTCAATTCTTGCAAAAATGGGGCTGCTTTATGAATTGGGTTTTCGGCTAAATGCGGATATGCCACGTGCCCTTGAATCCCCTGAATATAAAGGTTTCCTGTAATTGAGCCACGGCGACCATTTTTGACAACATCGCCTAAGTTTTTAGCACTCGATGGCTCGCCAACCATACAATAAGTAATTTTTTCATCACGCGCCATTAAAGTCTCAACCACACGCACAGTACCATCTTTTGCGGCGGCCTCTTCATCAGACGTAATCAATAATGCAATTGTACCTTTATGAGTGGGATTTGCTTTTACATATTCTTCTGCTGCCACAATCATTGCTGCAAGGGAGCCTTTCATATCCGCCGCACCACGGCCATAAAGCATGCCATCAATAATATCAGCAGAAAACGGCGGAAACGACCACTGATTTTCATCGCCAGTAGGCACAACATCCGTATGTCCAGCGAAAGCAATAACTGGCTCACCCGTTCCGTGTTTTGCCCATAAATTCAACGTATCATTAAAAGGCATCCATTCAATTTGAAAACCTAACTTTTCTAAACGTTCTACAATAATTTGCTGACAGCCCTCATCATTCGGGCTAATAGACGAGCGACGAATTAAATCTTGCGCTAACGAAACCACTTTTTCTTTCATAAAAACTCCTAAGAAAATAACCGCACTTTAAGCAAAAGCAGCCTGATATTCCTTCTCGTTAAATCCAATTAATGCCTTTCCATCTTGTAAAATAATTGGTCGTTTAATCAAGGTTGGATTCTCTGCCAACACGGAAAGTGCGGTGGTTTTATTAAGGGAATTTTTAACTTGTTCATCCAAATTACGCCAAGTTGTACTGCGTTTATTCACCAATACATCCCAGCCAAATTGAGCTTCAGCTTGGGTTAAAAAGTTCAAATCTAAACCATCAACACGGTAGTCGTGAAGTTTGTGTTCAATATTGTGATCCGCAAGCCATTTCAACGCTTTCTTCACTGTATCGCAATTTTTAATGCCGTAAACTGTAATCATATTTTTCTCTCTTTCTCGCCATTTAATTGCAGCATTATACCTGAAAAACGAGCAATAATTCGATGAAAAAACAGATGAAAAAAGTCGCTTAGTCAGGCATAATATTGTCAATATTCACAGTAAGGAGTCTCAAATGGAACTCACTTTTGAACAAATTTCTGATTTACTCAAAACACAAAAAAAAGACAAGGAAGAATACGCTTTTAGTTTGGAAGAACGACAATTAGCTGCAAAAGCAAGTTCGGAAGCTTGGCAAGCTATTTTAAATCATAAAATTGAGCCATTCGATTTTAAAAAATAGAGTTGATTATGCTGCCAACATACGATGTTTATATTGCTGAAACATCAGGCGATTGCCTTGAAAAAGATCTTCTAAAACGATTTATCGTGACTTATCTAACTCAAGATGATCTTGATAAACTAAAAATGATTTTAACGAATATCCCGCAACTTAGACCATTCTGGGGAAAGACAGGCTATAAATACATTACAATAAATAATATCTATTTTTTATATGAAGTGGCCGAAGACGAAAGAAAAGTCATTATTTTAGGTGCTAAATTTAATAATAAACGAAAAACATTTAATTTTGCGAATACACTCAAGCAACAAAAAACAATGAAAAAATGGATTGAGGATTATCCTAAATACTATCCCAATAAATAAGCCCGATTAAATCGGGCTTATTTATTTTTAGTTAGCCTAATAATTTATTTATGCGCTTAATAAACGCAGCTGGATTTTCTAAAGAGCCACGCTCTGCTAACATAGCTTGTTCAAGTAACAATTCCACCCAATCAGCAAAGTCAGTTTCATCGGCAATATCAGCCACTTTTTTCACTAAATGGTGTTCTGGATTAAGTTCAAAAGTGTATTTTACTTCTGGTACAGGTTGCCCTGCAGCTGCAAACAATTTCGCCATTTGCGTCGTCATTTGATCATTATCCGTAGAAACCACCGCTGGTGTATCTGTTAAATTGTGGGTTAAACGCACCGTTTTTACCCGTTCACCAAGCAAGTTTTTCACACGCTCAATAAAACTACCAAAGGCTTCATCTTGTTGTTTTTGTGTTTCAGATTCTTTATCGGCTAAATCGCCTAAATCCAAATCTGCTTTTGTGATACTTTGTAATGGTTTACCGTCGAATTCAGTTAAATAGCTTAACATCCATTCATCAATGCGATCGGAAAGCAACAAAACCTCAATGCCTTTTTTATTGAATAATTCCAAGTGTGGGCTATTTTTCGCTGCAACATAACTATCCGCTGTAATGTAATAGATAGCTTTTTGCCCCTCTTTCATACGCGAGATGTAATCTTCTAAAGAGACAGTTTGCTCGCTGCTATCATTATGTGTTGAAGAAAAACGTAATAACTTCGCGATAGTTTCTTTGTTAGCAAAATCTTCTACTGGGCCTTCTTTCAAGACCAAACCAAACTCTTTCCAGAATTGAAGATATTTTTCTGCATCATCTTTTGCTAATTTTTCTAGCATTTGTAATGAACGCTTAGTTAATGCTTTGCGCAATGCCGCAGTAATTTTGTTATCTTGTAAAATTTCACGAGATACATTTAATGGCAAGTCATTGCTATCGATTAAACCACGCATAAAACGTAGATAATTCGGCATAAATTGCTCAGCATCATCCATAATAAATACGCGTTGAACATAAAGTTTTAAGCCGTGTTTATGTTCGCGATTAAATAAATCCCAAGGTGCTTTAGCTGGCACATAAAGCAAACTAGTATATGCTTGATTTCCTTCAACTTTATTATGTGCCCAAGTGACAGGATCAGCAAAATCATGGCTTAAGTGTTTGTAAAACTCTTTGTATTCCTCATCAGACACATCATTTTTAGAACGCGTCCAAAGCGCATCGGATTTATTAATTTTCTCCCATTTTTCACCGCACTCTTTGCCTTCATCATCGTATTCTTTCGTCAGCATTTCCACTGGCAAGCCAATATGGTCAGAATATTTACCGATAATTTCACGCAAACGCCATTCGTTTAAAAATTCTTTTTCATCTTCGCGTAAATGTAAAATCACATCTGTGCCACGGGATTTTTTCTCAATATCCGCCACAGAATATTCGCCTTCGCCGGCAGATTCCCAAAGTACCGCTTTATCCGCATCTTCACCAGCTGCTCTGGTTTTTACAGTCACTTTATCTGCCACAATAAAAGCTGAATAAAAACCCACACCAAATTGCCCAATAAGTTGGCTGTTTTTTGCTTGATCTTGGCCAAGTGCGGTTAAAAATTCTTTTGTTCCTGATTTTGCAATCGTCCCCAAATGATCGATGACTTGCTCCCGAGTCATACCAATGCCGTTATCGCTAATTGTGATTGTTCCCTTATCCGCATCAAAGCTCACGCGCACACGCAAGTCGCCATCACCTTCATATAAAGCAGGGTTGGAAAGTGCTTTAAAGCGTAATTTATCTGCTGCATCAGAGGCATTAGAAATTAATTCACGTAAGAAAATTTCTTTGTTGGAATACAAAGAATGAATCATTAATTGGAGAAGTTGTTTGACTTCAGATTGAAATCCGCGAGTTTCTTGATTTTGTGACATAATTTTTCCTTCATAAAGATAAAAATTGAACGTCACAAATATAAGAATAAAAAGAAAGATTTCAAGGGGAAAAGCAAAGTGCGGTGAATTTTCACCGCACTTTTATCAGGCTAACATCAATTACTCTTTTCTTTCCTTCACATTTTCAACCCAGCGTTCTATTAATCGTTTCGCCTCTTGATCCGAACCAAATTTGATGAAATCAATATCAATCAATTTAAGTTTCGCAGGATCTGAAAGATGTGGATGCGCTTTGGCATGAATATTTGTTGGCAGTTGGTAAGAATCCGCCTCACGCCAAGGAATTTCTTGGGCTTCTGCAGAAAGCACAAAATCAACAAAGCGTTTAGCATTATCTAAATTGCGTCCATTTTTAATGATACTGACCGCCCCTAACGTATAGCCTGTGCCTTCGCAAGGTAAAGCACCAATAACCGGTGCGCCTTTATCCTTTTCACGCACATAAGTATGCATAAAACCAATATCAACCGCGGCTGCCCCCGTAGAAATATTAGCCGTTGCTAATCCAGTTTTCGTGTATTGTGCAATGTTTTTATCAAGTTCTTTCAAATAAGCAAAGGCTCTATCTTCGCCCATAATTTCAATTAAAGTTGTAAGAATCGTGTAGCCTGTGCCCGATACTCGAGGATCTGGATATTGAATTAACCCTTTAAATTCTGGTTTTAATAAATCAGCATAACATTGAGGTTTCGCGATATTTTTTTCAGCTAGCAGTTTTTCGTTCATCCCAATGCCAAGCTCCATAAGATAAATAATCGACGTGGTATCGCCACGTTGTTCTGTGAGCTTTTTGAATTGAGGCATAATTTCTTTTTGCAGAGGTGAACGATAAGTTTCTAACAAACCTGCATCTCTAGCCTGAAAGTGCGGTTCCAATGTACCGCCATACCACACATCTGCTTGTGGATTTTCTTTTTCGGCTTTGATTTTGCCTAATACAGTCCCAGTGCTATTACGCACAAACTGAGTGTCCACATTATATTTTTTGCTAAAAGCGTGAGCGACTTTTTCACAAGTCGTGTTTTGGACGCTGCAATAAAGCACTAATTTGCCTTCTGCTTGAGCTGGGGTTGATAAACTTAATCCTAATAAGCCGCAACCAAGCACTCCGGAAAGTGCGGTCAATTTAAAAGAATTTTTTAAAGAAAAAGAGAGTGCCATGATACATCCTTACTTATATGAATACAGAAAAAAGTAAGTCAGCCCTTAAGGAGGAGAGATTAGTTTCCTACGCCAGTGCTAACTGTTTCAGGTTCACGGGTATTTTCTCAGCGATGTCCGCACCCCGACTAACCGCGAATCAATATAAGTTGTAATACTATTTTTGTAAAGTCGGATAAGTTTATGATTTTCTTGATTGTGATATCAAAAAATTAGACTTATAATTCCTGTAAATTTGAACAGATAAAAATTTCATCATGGATATTTCTGAATTACTTGACGGACTTAACGATAAACAACGCGAAGCCGTAGCAGCCCCCCTTGGTAATCACTTAGTGCTAGCTGGTGCAGGCTCGGGCAAAACGCGTGTATTGACGCACCGTATTGCTTGGTTAATTGCGGTAGAAAATATTTCTGAAGGCAGCATTATGGCAGTAACGTTTACCAATAAAGCAGCAGCAGAAATGCGTCATCGTATTCAAGCTACCCTTTCCAAACACGCACAACATCAATTATTTGGTATGTGGATTGGCACCTTCCACAGCATTGCCCATCGTTTATTGCGAGCTCATCATTTAGATGTAGGATTGCCACAAGATTTCCAAATTCTGGATTCAGAAGATCAACTTCGTTTAATTAAACGGTTATTAAAATTACATAATTTTGATGAAAAAGCCTTTCCCCCCAAACAGGCTTGTTGGTACATCAATAACAAAAAAGATGAAGGCTTGCGACCAAACGACATTGAAGATTTTAATGATCGTCAAGAGCGTGAATGGATTAAAATTTATAAGATCTATCAAGACACCTGCGATCGCGCAGGATTGGTCGATTTTGCTGAATTATTAATTCGGGCCTATGAATTATTTGAGAAAAAACCATTAATTTTGCAACGTTATCAACAACGTTTTCAGCATATTTTGGTGGATGAGTTTCAAGATACCAATAAAATTCAATATAAATGGATCAAAATTCTCGCGGGAGAAACTGGCAAAGTCATGATCGTCGGCGATGATGATCAATCTATTTATGGCTGGCGTGGTGCACAAATCGAAAATATCCAGAAATTCTTAAAAGATTTTAAAGCTGAAACAATTCGCCTTGAACAAAACTATCGTTCTACCGCCAATATCTTAAACAGCGCAAATGAATTAATTGCAAACAATAGTGATCGTCTTGGTAAAAATTTATGGACAGAGGGGGAAAAAGGAGATCCTGTGGGCATCTATGCTGCCTTTAATGAATTGGACGAAGCAAAATTTGTTGCCTCACAAATTCAGGATTGGGTAGAACATGGAGGAAAACTTGATGATTGCGCTGTACTTTATCGTAGTAATAGCCAATCACGTGTTATTGAAGAAGCCTTAATTCGTTGTCAAATTCCATATCGTATTTATGGTGGTATGCGTTTCTTCGAACGGCAAGAAATTAAAGATGCTTTGGCCTATCTTCGTTTGATTAATAATCGTCAAGATGATGCAGCTTTTGAGCGTGTAATTAATACACCAACCCGTGGCATTGGCGACCGCACTTTAGATATATTGCGTAACTTAACACGCGAACGCCAAATTACCTTATGGCAAGCTGTACAAGTTGCAACACAAGAAAATATGTTGGCTGGACGAGCCTCAACAGCATTATTGCGTTTCCAGGAATTAATTAATTCACTACAACTTGATACCGCAGAAATGCCGCTTTTCGCACAAACTGATTTTGTGATTAAACATTCGGGTTTATATGAAATGTATAAACAAGAAAAAGGTGAAAAAGGCGAAGTGCGGATTGAAAATTTGGAAGAATTAGTTACCGCAACCCGTGAATTCATCAAACCTGATGATGTAGAAGATATGACGGAACTCACCGCCTTTTTAACTCATGCCTCTTTAGAAGCAGGTGAAGAACAAGCCTCTCCACATCAATCTTGTGTAGAAATGATGACATTACACTCCGCTAAAGGCTTAGAATTTCCGCGTGTATTTATGGTTGGCGTAGAAGAAGGGTTATTCCCAAGTTTCCGTTCTTTTGAAGAACCTGGACGTTTAGAGGAAGAACGTCGTTTAGCTTATGTCGGCATTACTCGCGCGAAGAAAAAACTGACCATCTCTTATGCGGAAAGCCGTCGGTTATATGCAAAAGAAGAACGCCATTTGCCATCACGGTTTATCGCCGAATTACCGAAAGAATGTATCCAAGAAATTCGTTTACGAGGAACTGTCACGCGCGCGATGAATCTAGCAAAAATCGGTTCATTGTCGAATACCTGTGCGGTCGAAAATGAATGGAAAATGGGTCAAAAAGTCAAACATGAAAAATTCGGTTTTGGCACCGTCATTAATGTTGAAGGCTCAGATAACAATACTCGCCTCCAAATTGCCTTCCAAGCGCAAGGCATTAAATGGCTCATTGCACATTTGGCAAAACTGGAAAAAGTGCGGTAGAATCCAAGGGAGTTTTACTTCTACCGATTAATTTCTTTGAAAAGTGCGGTGAATTTTAACTGCACTTTTTTTGTATTTGAGTGATTGAATGTTTAAATTTTTCTTCAAACGTATCTTAATGGTAATTCCAACTTTTATTGCCATTACTTTTATCACGTTTGCCCTTGTGCATTTTATTCCTGGCGATCCAGTTGAAATAATGATGGGTGAACGTGGCTTAACACCTGAAATACATCAACAAATGATGCATCAATTAGGATTAGATCTTCCTTTGCATGAACAATATTTTCATTATATTGCTAAAGTGCTACAAGGTGATTTTGGTGCATCATTCCGCACTCAACAACCGGTTCTTACTGAATTCTTTACACTTTTCCCTGCCACAGCTGAATTAGCATTTTTTGCGTTATTTTGGTCGTTATTAGGCGGAGTGATTTTAGGCACGATTGCTGCAGTAAAAAAAGACAGTTGGATTTCTCACACCGTTACAGCTGCATCGCTTACTGGTTATTCTATGCCAATTTTCTGGTGGGGATTGATTTTAATTTTATACGTTTCACCACAACTCGGTTTACCACAAGGTGGACGTTTAGATAATGAATTTTGGATCGATACGCCGACAGGATTTATGCTCCTTGACAGCTGGCTTTCTGGTATGCCTGGCGCCTTCGAAAATGCGGTTAAATCCTTAATTCTTCCTGCAATAGTCCTAGGCACAGTTCCTCTCGCCATTATTACGCGTATGACACGATCTGCGATGTTGGAAGTGTTAGGTGAAGATTACATTCGCACAGCAAAAGCAAAAGGCCTAAGTTATACTCGAATTGTCATTGTTCATGCATTGCGTAATGCGTTAATTCCTGTTGTCACTGTGGTCGGATTAATCGTTGGTCAATTGCTTTCTGGTGCCGTACTGACAGAAACCATTTTTTCATGGCCGGGAATTGGAAAATGGATTATTGATGCCATTCAAGCGCGTGATTATCCTGTATTACAAGGTTCTGTACTTATTATTGCGACGATTATTATTGTGGTGAATTTAACCGTCGATTTACTTTACGGCGTGGTCAATCCGCGTATCCGTCATTAATTGTAGGAGAAATTATGTCTGACACGCCTTCAACTTTCGCGCCGAAAACGCCCTTGCAAGAATTTTGGTTTTACTTCAAACAAAACCGAGGCGCGCTAATCGGTTTAACCTTTATTGTGATTATTGCCTTAATCAGCATTTTCGCGCCTTATATTGCGCCTTTTGATCCAACAGAACAAAATCGTACCGCACTTTTACTTCCTCCCGCTTGGTATGAAGGCGGCAATCCTGCCTATCTACTAGGAACAGATGATATTGGGCGAGATATCCTTTCTCGCATCATTTACGGAACGCGAATTTCCGTCTTTGCGGGATTTGTCATCGTATTGCTATCCTGCGCCTTTGGTACCAGTCTTGGCTTGATTTCTGGTTATTATGGCGGCGTGCTAGATACAATCATCATTCGCTTAATTGATATTATGCTCGCGATTCCAAACTTACTCTTGACGATTGTCGTCGTCTCTATTTTAGAGCCATCACTCGCCAATGCCACTTTAGCGATCGCTGTTGTATCAATTCCTAGCTATGTGCGTTTAACTCGAGCTGCGGTGATGAATGAAAAAAATCGTGATTATGTCACCTCCTCTAAAGTCGCAGGCGCTAGAGTTCTTCGCCTCATGTTTATTGTGATTTTACCAAACTGTTTAGCGCCCTTGATTGTGCAAATGACAATGGGGATTTCTAATGCGATCTTAGAACTCGCGACACTGGGTTTCTTAGGCATTGGTGCAAAACCACCAACACCTGAGCTTGGCACAATGCTTTCAGAAGCGCGTGGTTTTATGCAAGCGGCAAACTGGTTGGTTACAATTCCTGGCTTAGTGATTTTATCTTTAGTGCTCGCCTTTAACTTAATGGGTGATGGCTTACGCGATGCACTTGATCCAAAACTCAAACAATAGGAAAACAGAATGGCATTATTAGACGTAAAAGAACTTTCTGTTCACTTTGGCGATAAAAATACGCCATTTAAAGCAGTGGATCGCATCAGCTATCAAGTCGCACAAGGCGAAGTGCTTGGCATCGTGGGGGAATCGGGCTCAGGTAAATCGGTGAGTTCGCTCGCTATTATGGGATTAATTGATCATCCAGGACGTGTATCGGCAGAATCCTTGCAATTTGAAAACACTGATTTACTCACTTTAGAGAGTAAAGCTAAACGCCAGCTTATTGGTGCTGATGTAGCAATGATTTTCCAAGATCCGATGACAAGCTTGAATCCAGCTTATACTGTGGGTTTCCAAATTATGGAAGCGTTAAAAACTCACGAAGGCGGCACAAAAAAGGCAAGAAAAGACCGCACTTTAGAGCTTTTAAGATTGGTCGGTATTCCTGATCCAGAATCTCGCATTGATGTTTATCCCCATCAGCTTTCTGGCGGAATGAGTCAGCGCGTGATGATTGCGATGGCAATTGCTTGCAGACCTAAATTATTAATTGCAGACGAGCCAACTACTGCGTTAGATGTAACCATTCAAGCACAAATTATGGAACTCTTACTCGAATTGCAGAAAAAAGAATGCATGTCGCTGATTTTGATTACCCATGATCTTGCGCTTGTTGCTGAAGCTGCAGATCGAATTATCGTGATGTATGCAGGACAAATCGTTGAAGAAGGCACCGCAAAAGATATTTTTCGCGAGCCAAAACATCCTTACACTCAAGCCTTGTTACGTTCATTACCTGAATTTGCAGAAGGAAAATCTCGCTTAGAGTCATTACAAGGTGTAGTACCTGGAAAATACGATCGCCCAACAGGCTGTTTGTTAAATCCTCGCTGTCCTTATGCAACCGAATACTGTCGCCAAGTCGAACCTCAATTGCATCATATCGGTTCTCGCAAAGTAAAATGCCATACTCCGCTGAACGAGCAAGGCAATCCAATTGAATATCAAGGAGCTTAATAATGACGAATGAAGTAAAAGAAAATGCGCCATTATTAAATGCCATTGGCTTGAAAAAATATTACCCAGTGAAAAAAGGCTTGTTTGCAAAACCACAGCAAGTAAAAGCTTTAGATGGTGTCTCTTTTCAGCTTGAACGAGGTAAAACTTTAGCTGTCGTAGGGGAATCTGGTTGTGGAAAATCAACGCTAGGGCGTTTGCTAACCATGATTGAAGAACCAACTGAAGGCGAACTTTATTATAAAGGGCATAATTTTTTAGAAAATGATCCTGAAACAAAGGCGCTACGTCGTAAAAAAATTCAAATAGTTTTCCAAAATCCTTATGCCTCATTAAATCCACGTAAAAAGATTGGTTCAATTTTGGAAGAACCATTAATCATCAATACAAAACTTTCAGCCAAAGAACGTCGAGAAAAAGTTTTATCAATGATGGAAAAAGTGGGATTGCGCGCTGAATTTTATGATCGTTACCCCCATATGTTCTCAGGCGGGCAACGCCAGCGTATCGCCATTGCACGTGGCTTAATGTTAGAACCTGATGTTGTCGTTGCCGATGAACCGGTTTCTGCATTGGATGTTTCTGTGCGTGCGCAAGTACTGAATTTAATGATGGATTTACAAGATGAATTAGGCTTGTCTTACGTGTTCATTTCGCACGATCTTTCCGTAGTAGAACATATCGCAGATGAAGTGATGGTGATGTATTTAGGTCGTTGTGTCGAAAAAGGAACAACAGAGCAAATCTTCTCTAATCCTCAACATCCTTATACCAAAGCGTTACTTTCAGCAACACCACGTTTGTCAGCAAACTTGCGCCGTGAGCGTATTAAGCTGACAGGCGAATTGCCAAGTCCAATTAATCCGCCCAAAGGCTGTGCATTTAATCCTCGTTGTTGGAAAGCGACAGAAAAATGTCGTGAAAACCAACCGCACTTAGAGCAATATACTGATGGAAAATTAATCGCTTGTTTCCATATTGATTAAATTCATTTTGTCAGACTGATAAATAAGCTCATTTTTTCTCTCGCCAATAGGTTGCAAATCGAGGTTTTCCACTATTCGTAAGGCCTCGATATTTATAAGTAATCACAGATCCTATAGGAGGGGGATTTTCTCGTTCGTTTAAATTAAAACCCGAACCGATTTTAAATTCTCCCCGATGATTTTTACAAGTTAAAGCACCCATCACATTTTCAAATTGTCCTTTTCCTTTATGGTGTGCAATGACCGTACACTCTTCATCTTGAGTTGTTTTCAATTTTAAAATCCGATTGCTACGTTTTCGTTCATAAGGTGCATAAGGATCTCGTACTACGACGCCCTCCCCCTTCAAAGATTCGATTTGATTAAGAAACTCATATAAATGCACTTTATCTCTCACGGGGATTTGTTCAATAATTTCAATATAAGTCGTAGGATATTCAAGTAAATACGCTTTCAATTTAGCTAAACGATCAAATAAATTACCCTCTGCATCAGGGACATCAAAAACATATAATTTAAGTTTTTCCCAACCATTGCCTTTGAAAGATTTTGTGATTGATGAAATTTCCTCAAAATGATTTCGCTCACTAAATAATTCACCATCAATCGCAAAAGGCGGAAAATCCTTAATGAAATAGGCGGGCGGAGATAAACGTTGCCCTTGTCGAGTTAATAATTGCTTTCCATCCCAATAACCACGTACACCATCTAATTTTTCAGACATCACCCAACCTTCTATTGATTGATTATCGTAGGTATGAAGAAGCATTAAATCTGAGTTAGCTAAAGCGAAAGAGCTCACGAAGAAAAGTAACAAAGTGCGGTAAAATTTCATGATATTTTTGTAAATTTTGGTGCTGGTCATTTTTCTCAGAATAAGTTTATCTGGAATAATCTAAAAGCACGCAAATTCGCTATTACGATCTAAATCGCAAAAAATCTTTACTTCATCAGAAAAAGATGAATTTTTATTTACGCTAGCGGAGAATGTTTATCTGCTATACAATGCCATCGCGATTTTATTCCCAACAAGGAGCAATCAATGTATTTAAATCAAATCAAAGCTGAACTTGTGGAAGCACAAGATGTGTTAAACAAATTTATTTCTGACGAAAATAACATTAAATTAATTCAAGAAGCCGCATTATTAATTTCAAATAGTTTCAAACAAGGAGGCAAGGTGCTTTCTTGTGGTAATGGCGGTTCGCACTGTGATGCGATGCATTTTGCAGAAGAATTAACAGGTCGTTATCGTGAAAATCGACCTGGCTACCCCGCTATTGCGATTTCAGATGTAAGCCATTTAAGCTGTGTAAGTAATGATTTTGGTTATGAATATGTATTTTCACGCTATGTTGAAGCGGTGGGTCAAAAAGGCGATGTGTTATTCGGTTTATCGACCTCTGGTAATTCAAAAAATATTTTAAACGCCATTGAAGCTGCAAAAGCAAAAGGCATGAAAGTCATTGCGATGACAGGCAAAGATGGTGGGAAAATGGCTGGATTAGCGGATGTTGAAATTCGTGTGCCACATTTCCGTTATGCAGATCGTATTCAAGAAATCCATATCAAAGTCATTCATATTTTAATGATGTTAATTGAGTTTGAAATGGCTAAATAAGCCTAAAGTGCGGTTGATTTCAATCAAATTTTTAAAATCCCAAATTTTTTTGGGATTTTTTATTTATGTCACTTGCATAATTATGCATAAAAATGTAATATTTTTTCATCTTAAAAGACGAGAAAATTGAAATGACTATTCGTGTTAAAAATCTAAATTTCTTTTACGGTTCATCTCAAGCATTATTTGATATTAATCTTGAAGCTAATGAGGGTGATACCGTTGTATTGCTTGGCCCAAGTGGCGCAGGTAAAAGCACATTGATTCGCACATTAAATTTATTAGAAGTACCAAAATCTGGCGAATTAAGCATTGCAAACAATGATTTTAATTTATCCAATGCAATGGCAAATCCCAAAGCAATTCGACAATTACGCCAAGATGTAGGAATGGTATTTCAACAATATCACCTTTGGCCGCACTTAACGGTAATTGAAAACTTAATTGAAGCGCCAATGAAAGTGCGTGGCGTAAGCGAAAATGAAGCCAAAGCAGATGCGATGGAATTATTAAAACGTTTACGTTTAGAACGACTTACAGATCGCTTTCCATTACATTTATCAGGCGGTCAGCAACAACGTGTTGCAATAGCCCGTGCACTGATGATGAAACCACAAGTTCTTCTATTTGATGAACCAACGGCTGCATTAGATCCAGAAATTACAGCGCAAGTTGTAGATATAATTAAAGAATTACAAGAAACCGGCATTACTCAGGTGATTGTGACCCATGAAGTCAATGTTGCTCAAAAAGTCGCGACTAAAGTGGTGTATATGGAACAGGGGAAAATTGTCGAAATAGGCTCGGCAGATTGTTTTGAAAACCCGAAAACCGAACAATTTAAACAATATCTTTCTCACTAGAGAATAAGGATTTTATTATGAAAAAAACATTGTTAACTGCAATTTTATTAGGCGCATCCGTAGCGGCAAGCGCACAAGAACTTACTTTTGCAATGGAACCTAGCTATCCACCATTTGAAACCACAAATGAAAAAGGCGAGATTATTGGCTTTGATGTCGATGTAGCGAATGCAATTTGTAAAGAAATCCAAGCAACCTGTAAATTCAAAGGCGAAGCTTTTGATGCATTAATTCCAAATTTAAAAGCAAAACGCTTTGACGCATCCATTTCCGCTATTGATATTACCGATGCGAGAGCAAAACAAGTTTTATTCTCTGATGCATATTACGATAGCACTGCAAGCTATGTAACCCTTAAAGGAAAAGCAACGTTAGAAAGTGCAAAAAATGTCGGCGTTCAAAATGGAACCACATTCCAACAATACACCGTAGCTGAAACCAAACAATATACAACTAAGGCTTATGCAAGCTTACAAAGCGCAATTTTAGACTTAAAGAGCGGTAGAATTGATATGATTTTTGGCGATACCGCAGTACTTGCAGATATGATTAGCAAAGAGCCAGAAATGCAATTTGTTGGCGAAAAAGTAGCAAATAAAAAATATTTTGGTAATGGTTTAGGTATTGCGATGCATAAATCAAATAAAGAATTAGCTGAGCAATTAAACAAAGGTTTAGCTGCAATTAAAGCAAATGGTGAATACCAAAAAATCTATGATAAATGGATGACAAAATAATCTATGAGTTATGATTTTCTTTCTTTAATGCTTACCGCAGCCCTAATGACTTTAGGGCTTGCGGTCTGTTCATTAATCCTAGGCTTATTTTTAAGTCTAATTTTTGCCGTACTTGAAGCAAACCGTTTTGTTGGTAAACCAACGGCTATACTCATTGCCTTATTGCGTGGCTTACCTGAAATTCTCGTTGTATTACTCGTGTATTTTGGTTCTACTGAATTAGTCGAAATGCTAACAGGAGAATACATTGAATTTGGGGCATTTGGCTGCGGTGTATTTGCGCTTTCTCTCATTTTTGCAGCTTATGCTTCACAAACATTACGCGGAGCCATTCAAGCTATCCCGAAAGGTCAATGGGAATCTGGTGCGGCGTTAGGCTTAAGCAAAAGCTATACGTTCATCCACATTGTCATGCCACAGGTATGGCGTCATGCCTTACCAGGTTTAAGCAATCAATGGCTTGTATTACTAAAAGATACAGCATTGGTTTCATTAATTGGCGTGGACGATTTGATGCGCCAAGCGGATCTGATTAATACCAACACACATCAACCCTTTACTTGGTACGGTATTGCTGCGTTAATTTATTTGGCAGTGACATTAATTAGCCAAGTTGGTATTCGAAAATTAGAGTTGCGTTTTACTCGTTTTGAAAGGGGCGTAAAATAATGTTTCAAGAATATTTAAGCGTGATCGCACAAGGGATTCCAACGAGTTTGTTGCTTACAGTCGTATCGTTGCTGATTGCCTTCTGTTTGGCATTATTTCTCACCTTTTTGCTTTCAATGGAAAACAAATGGGTAAAAAGAGCGGTTAATTTATACCTTACTTTATTCACTGGCACGCCACTGTTAGTACAGTTCTTTTTAATTTATGCGGGGCCGGGCCAATTCCAATGGATTATTGACAGCCCATTATGGTATGTCTTATCCAATGCGTGGTTCTGTGCTGCATTAGCTTTAGCGCTAAACAGTGCAGCCTACTCCACACAATTATTTCATGGAGCAGTGAAAGCCATTCCCAAAGGACAATGGGAAAGTTGTGCCGCATTAGGATTAAACCGCATACAAACGTTGAAAATTTTAATTCCTTATGCCTTAAAACGTGCGTTGCCTTCTTACAGCAACGAAATCATTTTGGTATTTAAAGGCACGGCATTAGCCTCCACCATTACAATTATGGATATAATGGGCTATGCTCGCCAACTTTATGGTACAGAATATGATGCACTGACAATTTACGGCATCGCAGGCGCTATATATTTAATTATTACGGGCATTGCGACTTTATTGCTACGTAAATTAGAGAAAAAAGTGTTGGCATTTGAACGTTTTGAAGTAAGCAAAGTATAAAGTGCGGTAAAATCTTTAGTCATTTTTAAATCCCAACCAAGGTTGGGATTTTTTATATTTTAATGTGATAGTTTTATCAAAAAGCTATTGAGAAAGAAAATTTCCGAGAATTTTAACCGCACTTTTAGTCAACTATTTTCTACTCTGCCCTAAAACGAATAACGGTGATCGCCTTAGACGATCACCGTTAAATTAAAGTGTTTAATAAAAGGATTTTACGTATTGTAAAAATTAGAATCCGTAACCCACACCAACTTTTGCACCATAGTTATTAACTTTGGTGTTATCAAAACTACCTAGACGGTTATACTCAACACCGCCATTCGCATACCAGTTACCATCTAATTTATATTTAGCGCCAGCTACAACACCATAGCCAATTTTAGTTTCAGAAGAACTTTTATATACTTGGTTAGCTCTATTATCATATTTGAATTGGTTAGCTGCAACACGAGCACCTACATAAGGTTCAACTTTAGAATTTGTATCAAAATCATATAATACTGATGCACCTAAACCGTGAATTTTCGCACCATCAACTTTTCCATGATGAGTATAATCACCCGCAACACGCGTATTTCCTAATTTATAACCAACCGCTACACGAGGTTCAATTCGAGTGTTATTACTACCGTTTGCTTTAGTTTGAGATAAACCTATATCGCCTTCAGCATAGATATTCGCATTTGCAACAGAAGCAAAGGCAAATGCACCAACAATAACTGCTAATAAAGATTTTTTCATTGGATAACTCCTTTATTTATTGAATAAACTGGGAAAATATATCACAAAAATTATTCTGTTTCATCGACAAAAACTAATTTTCCCTTACATTTTCTACATAAATATTCAATGTTTTCTTTTACGACTCTATTATGACGTCGAATACTTAGAAAATGAGTTTGACACGCACAACGATATTTAAAAGTTTTCCCTTGCACATTTTTTATATCAAATTGATGGCAAGTATCCGCAGGAAGCTTAAAAATTTCATTCATTACAAGCTGCCATTCCCGCCCATGTGGTTTTACACGACCAAACATTTGATACACAATCAAATGCGCAAGCTCATGCGGCACGACTTGTCGAATAAATTCATCTGCATTTTCTAATAACAAAGTGCGGTTAAATTTTATTTCATTTTTTTGTAGGTAAGCCACTCCTGCCTTTATTCCACGTAACTCATAATTTACCTCAGGCATTGTAAATTTTCGCTTAAAATAAGCCTCTGCAAGCTGCAAAGACTTATTTAATTTACGTTGCACTTGCATTTTTAAATGACGAAATGGAATTTGCTCTATTGATGTCATGATTGAAAAGAAAAAACCGCTAGATAAGCGGCTTTTATATAATTTACTAAATTAAAAAATAAGATTATTTTAATCCTGCTGCAACACGTAATTCTGCTGCACGATCCACTTTTTCCCAAGGGAATTGCTCACGACCGAAATGGCCATAAGCTGCCGTTTCACGATAGATTGGTTGGATTAAATCTAACATTTTAATTAAGCCATAAGGACGTAAATCAAAGAATTCACGAACTAATGAAACCAATAATTCATTCGCAACTTTTCCAGTCCCAAAGGTTTCGACCATAATAGATGTTGGCTCTGCCACACCAATCGCATAAGAAAGTTGGATTTCACAACGATCTGCGAGACCTGCTGCAACAATATTTTTTGCGACATAACGTGCAGCATAAGCTGCTGAGCGATCAACTTTAGATGGATCTTTTCCTGAGAATGCGCCACCACCGTGACGAGCAGCACCACCGTAAGTATCCACGATAATTTTACGACCAGTTAAACCACAATCCCCCATCGGTCCACCAATAACAAAACGACCAGTCGGGTTAATGAAGAATTTTGTTTCTTTAGAAAGCCATTCACTTGGTAATACAGGTTTGATAATTTCTTCCATCACACCTTCATGTAAATCTTTTTGGGTAACTTCTTCAGAATGTTGAGTAGAAAGCACAACCGCATCCACACCAACAATTTTATTATCTTCATATTTTAACGTTACTTGGCTTTTCGCATCTGGGCGTAACCATGCTAGTTTACCGCTTTTACGCACTTCAGCTTGTTTTTCCATTAAACGATGTGCATAAGTAATAGCTGCAGGCATTAATACATCCGTTTCATTGGTGGCATAACCAAACATAATACCTTGGTCGCCTGCGCCTTGATCTAATGGATTTTCACGATCAACGCCTTGATTAATATCTGCAGATTGTTTACCAATCGCATTAAGCACCGCACAAGAATGGCCATCAAAACCCATTTCAGAATGTTCATAACCAATATCACAAATCACTTTACGCGTTAAATTCTCAATATCGACCCATGCTGATGTGGTAATTTCACCACCAACCAATGCCATACCGGTTTTTACGTAGGTCTCACAAGCTACTCGTGCTTTTGGATCTTGTTTTAGGATTTCATCAAGTACCGCATCAGAAATTTGATCGGCAATTTTATCTGGATGCCCTTCAGAGACTGATTCGGATGTAAATAAATAGCTAGACATATTTTCTCTCTTTTTCTTTTAAATTTGGATGTATTGACGTATAGACGGCTATAATACGTATTTTTGCTTAATAAGCAAGCGCTATTATTGATTAATCGCAGCAGGAATAGTCAACCAATTACGCAAAATTTGCTCACCGAAGTCTGACATATAAGACTCTGGATGAAACTGAACACCATAAATTGGTAACGATTTATGCTGAATCGCCATTACCACACCTTCATCACAAAGTGCGGTAATTTCTAGGCAACTAGGAAAATCTTTTTTCTGTACGCCCCAAGAATGATATAGCCCGATATTAAATTCGCTTGGAAGGCTAAAAAATAATGGAGAATTTGACCGCACTTTTAAAATTCGTTTCTGGCCATGACGGACTTTCTGTAAGTTATACAATGTACCACCAAAAAATTCACATAAGGTTTGATGCCCTAAACACACACCTAAAATAGATTTTTGCTGATAATATTTTTTCAACATAGAAAAAAGTTGTGGATAAGCGCGTGGTACATCAGGCCCCGGTGAAATCAATATATGACTATATTTTTCAGCTGTACTTTCCTTTAAATCTTCCACGTTTAAAACATCATAAGGCACATTTAATTTTCGAATTAAATCTACCAAGTTAAAAGTAAAAGAATCGTGATTATTAATGATGAGTAATTTCATAACTGCTCGGCATTCGTTATAATCGGGCAATTTTACGCAAAATGGCACAAAGCACAATGCAACATTTTATTAAACAGGCTAATCATTATGGCAAACAGCGTACGCCATTTTTCTTTCTCATTGATTTTGAAAAAGAAAAACCATTAATTTGTCCTCTCGAAAATTCTGCACAACAACGCATTTATTTTGATATTTTAGGGAAAAGAAATAGCACGATTTCTCCACAACCTCTCCCTCTTAATTTTACCAAACATCCAATGCCCTTCTCGCGTTATCAACAAGGTTTTGAACTTGTTCAAAGTGAATTGCAAAAAGGCAATTCTTATTTATTGAATCTCACCTACCCCACAGAAATTTCAGGAAATATTTCACTTGAACAAATTTTTCATCAAACAAATGCACCTTATAAATTGTGGTTACAAGATCAATTTGTTTGCTTCTCACCAGAATGTTTTGTCAATATTCATGACAACAGCATTTTTACTTATCCCATGAAAGGGACAATTAATGCATCTCTACCCGATGCAGAAAATCAGTTACTCACAAATGAAAAAGAACAACGCGAGCATTACACAATTGTTGATTTAATGCGTAATGATTTATCCATGGTGGCAGAAAACATTCAGGTGAAAAAATTTCGTTATATCGATCGCATCAAAACACAAAAAGGCGAAATACTGCAAACCAGTTCTGAAATTTGCGGAAAATTGAATGAAAACTGGCAAAACCAAATTGGGAATATTTTAGCGAAACTCTTGCCTGCCGGTTCCATTAGTGGCGCGCCAAAAGAAAAAACCACACAAATTATTCAACAAGCAGAAAAACAAAAACGCGGTTATTACACAGGAATTTTTGGCATATTTGATGGTAAAACACTACAAAGTGCAGTGGCAATTCGATTTATTTCTCAAGTAGATGAAAAATTTTATTTTCATAGCGGAGGCGGTATTACCATTCATAGCAATATGCAAGATGAATATGAAGAATTGTTAGAAAAAGTCTATTTACCGATTGAAGGTGCTGATTAATGTATCCTCTATTTGAAACCCTTTGTATTGAAAACGGGAAAATTCAAAATATCGATTTACACCAAGCGCGATATGAACGCAGTTTGCGTGAATATTATGGCAAAAGTGCGGTGAAAATTTTTAATCTTTTTTCACTCATTCAACTTCCTGCTCTCTTACAAAATCGATTAGTTCGCTGCCGCATTGATTACAATGACAAAACCACACAAATTCAATATTTTGAATACCATCGAAAAATTTACCGCACTTTTCAACCTGTAATTTGTGACGATATCGAATATGGCTTGAAATATTCTGATCGCAGTTTAATTAATATATTGTTTGCACAACGTGGTTCTTGTGATGAAATTATGATTATCAAAAATGGAAAAGTGACAGATTGTTCCATTGGTAATTTAATTTTCCGCCAAGGGAAAAAATGGTACACACCAGACACCCCATTACTTAGAGGCACACAACGAGAAATATTATTACAAGAAGGAAAAATTCAAGAAACTACTATATTTCAAGAAGATATTGTCAATTTTGACGAAATTAAAATCATTAACGCAATGAATAGCTTATAAAAAATAAGCCGACTGATTCAGTCGGCTACTTTATTTACAATTATTTTTCAGAATTTTTCAATAATTCCGCATGCGCTTTTTTCTGACTTTTCATTTTGGCGCTAATCTCACGACGTTGCGTAGAAAGTTCAGCATTACGAATCATATAATCATCAACACGACTTTCATAGTCATCACGCATACTTTCAATAATTCCTCGCACCTCTTCGATGGTCATATCATCACGAATATATTGATTTAAGTTATCTAACAATAATACGCGTTTTTGATTGTCACGGATTTTACGATTATTGTCTTCCATGTCGCGCTTAATTTTGTTTTTCGAACGATACATACGCACGTATTCCAACACTTCTTGGAAAGATTGCTTGTTTACAGTTTCCATAATGACTCTCTTTTAGTAAGAAAATTGATGGCGGTAATGTAGCCTCTTTTTGGTAATTCGTCAAAAGCTGAAAGTAAATTTTGTGAGTCAGCTCAAAAAAATTTTTTATTTACCGAAAAAGCGTTTGATTCTCTGCTTTTGTAATGATAAAACAGATTCGACTATCTACAAAAATAAGGAAACACAATGTCACAAGTCTTTAATTTTAGCGCTGGCCCAGCGATGATTTTTCCAGAAGTACTACAAAAAGCACAAGGTGAACTGACAAATTGGCTCAATCAAGGCGTATCCGTGATGGAGGTGAGCCATCGCGGCAAATATTTCATGGAACTTATTGCACAAGCAGAAAAAGATCTACGTGAGGTTTACAATATTCCTGATAACTATCGCGTACTTTTCCTACAAGGCGGTGCTCGTGGTCAATTTGCAGCGATTCCGATGAACTTGATCGGTAAAAAAGGCAAAGCCCTTTATTTAAATAGTGGACATTGGTCAGCTACAGCGGCAAAAGAAGCAAGAAATTTTGCAGAAATTGATGAAATCACTATTGTAGAAAATGGCGAACAGACTCGAATTACTAATCTTGATTTTAGCCATATCGCCGATCAATATGACTATGTTCATTATTGCCCAAATGAAACCATCAGTGGTGTAGAGATTTTTGATGTACCAAATGTGGGCGATGCCGTATTGGTCGCAGATATGTCTTCAAATATTCTTTCACGCCAAATCGATATCAGTAAATTTGGTGTAATTTATGCAGGTGCGCAAAAAAATCTTGGTCCTGCGGGCATTACGTTAGTCATTATTCGTGATGATTTAATCGGTAATGCACGTAAAGAAACCCCATCTATTTGGAATTATGCAACTCAACGTGATGCAGATTCAATGATTAATACACCACCAACATTTGCTTGGTATTTATGTTCCCTCGTATTTAAACATCTTAAAGAGATGGGGGGCTTAGAGGTGATCGCAAAACGTAATGCGTTAAAAGCACAAACCCTTTATAATTATATTGATTCGAGCAAACTTTACCGCAATGTGGTAGCAAAAGAAAACCGCTCAACAATGAATGTCACTTTCATCACTGGCAATGCTGAATTAGATGCAAAATTTGTCGCAGAATCCACTGCTGCGGGCTTACAAGCCTTGAAAGGTCACAAGGTTTTAGGTGGAATGCGTGCGTCTATTTACAATGCAATGCCACAAGAAGGCGTTGAGGCACTCATTTCATTTATGAAAAAATTTGAAGCTGAAAATCTTCCTCAATAGTTAAAGAATATTTTCAATGGGCGTATTTACTACGCCCAAATTTACTTGAAAATTAATCCTAATCCACATCAATATTTTCAAATAACACTATGCAGTACATCAACATTGCCAATCGTGGCGTAAAATTCTTATCCCCTTATCAAGCAGGAAAACCCATTGAAGAATTAGAACGAGAACTTGGCATTTCCAATATCGTTAAACTGGCCTCAAACGAAAACCCATTTGGTTTTCCAGAAAGTGCAAAAAAAGCAATTTTCGAACAATTAGATAAACTGACTCGTTATCCAGATGCGAATGGCTTTGAACTAAAACAAACTATCGCAAAAAAATTTGGTGTTCAACCAAATCAAATCACGCTCGGAAATGGCTCAAATGATTTATTAGAACTTTTTGCTCACACTTTCGCAAGCGAAGGCGATGAAATCATTTATTCACAATATGCCTTTATTGTTTATCCTTTAGTAACTAAAGCAATCAATGCAGTTGCAAAAGAAATTCCAGCTAAAAATTGGGGGCACGATTTACAAGGATTTTTGACCGCACTTTCTGATAAAACAAAGCTAATTTACATTGCAAATCCCAATAATCCAACGGGTAATTTTTTAACAACACAAGAAATTGAAGATTTTTTAGCAAAAGTTCCCCAAAATGTAATCGTGGTATTAGATGAAGCCTACACTGAATTTACCAGATCTGAAGAACGAGTGGACTCCTTCCGTTTATTAAAAAAATATTCAAATTTAATTATTTCACGCACTCTTTCTAAAGCCTATGGTTTAGCAGGTTTACGCATTGGTTATGCGGTATCTAATCCTGAAATAGCAGATTTATTAAATCGAGTTCGACAACCATTTAACTGTAATTCTTTGGCATTAACCGCTGCGGTTGCCGTAATGAATGACGATGAATTTGTTGAAAAAGTAGCTGAAAATAATCGAGTAGAAATGCGACGTTACGAAGAGTTCTGCCAACATCATCAATTAGAATATATTCCTTCCAAAGGAAATTTTATAACGATCGATTTCAAACAATCTGCAGCCCCAATTTATGATGCATTATTACATGAAGGCGTAATTGTTCGCCCAATTGCTGGTTATGGCATGCCGAATCATTTGCGTATAAGTATTGGTTTACCTGAAGAAAATAATCGATTTTTTACCGCACTTTCTAAGGTATTAAAGCTTGCCTAGACTATTTATTCAATAAAAAACAAATTTATTTGTATAAAAAACCCGCTATAAGCGGGTTTCATTTTTCTAATGTAATTAAGCGTGTTTTGCTGCAACTTCAGCTAATAAAGTTTGTAATTCACCAGATTGATACATCTCTAAAATGATATCACAACCACCAATTAATTCTCCCTCCACCCATAATTGCGGAAAAGTTGGCCAGTTTGCATATGCTGGTAATTCAGCACGAATATCTGGATGTTGCAAAATATCTACATAACCAAAAGGTACTTTACAATTCATCAATGCTTCAGATGCACGAGCAGAAAAGCCACAAGATGGTAATTTTGGTGAACCTTTCATATAAATAAGAATTGGATTTTCACTAATTTGCTTTTTGATTTTGTCTAAGGTTTCCATAATGTTCCCTATAAATAAATGAGAACCGCATTCTATCACAAGTTAAAACTTGATTGAAATGCTTGATTTTAGATTCATATAAGACAAAAGGCCTAAACCGAAGTTTAAGCCTTTGCTGTATTTAATCTTTCGTTAAACGAATACTAAAATTATTTAGTACCGTTAACTGCGATTTCTACACGACGGTCTGGAGCAAGACATGCGATAAGCGCTTTACGGCCTTTAACTTGGTCACAAGTTGCGCCAGTCACTGGGTTTGCTTTACCATAACCAGTTGCAGAGATTGCATCTGCAGAAACACCTTTAGCAACGAAGTAGTTAGCTACAGTGTCAGCACGACGTTGAGAAAGTTTTAAGTTACCAGCGTCAGAACCGATACGGTCAGTGTAACCAGCAACAGCTACTTTAGCGTTGTTAACTTGTGCGATTTCACCGTAGATACCATCTAAAGCTGCTTTAGCTTGTGGTTTTAAGTTTGCTTTACCGAATGCGAAAGTTACATCAGAGTTTAAGTTGAAAGTTTTGCTTACAACTTCAGGTGCTGCTACAACTGGCGCTGCGCCTTGACCGAAACGGTAAGAAACACCAGCGTTGATTGAACCAATCCATGGAGAATAGTCTACACGATGACCGTCTTGATCATTAAAACGACCCACCTTATTCACCCATTGATATTCTAAACGAGCTGCTAATTCAGGCAAAATAGCATATTCTAAACCAGCTGCAAACACAGGGGAAACATGTAAATTATGTTGTTTACGTTTTCCATCAAAAGTTGCATTTTCTTGAGGATCTGCTGCATATGCTGCTTTAGTAATTTTAATATCAGATCGAACTAAAGCAACACCTGCACGTCCGTAAAAATCTAACCCATTTAAACCTACTAGGCTACCCACATCATAACTACCTTTTAAAGTTAGATGAGCACCATGAGCGGTATGCTTACCTAAAGGTTGAGCATCTGAACGGTATCTAACACGACCAAAATCGTCATAACCTAATTCAACCGCTAAACCTAAGTTATCTTGATTTAAAATTTGATAACCACCGAATACTCCATAAGTGAAAGAATTACGGTGATAACCTGGAGCTTGATCTCTGATACCATCATGGAAAGATGCTTGACCAGCTTTAACACCCGCATAGAAAGTGTTTTCTTGTGGAGCTGCTTGAGCTACTGAAGCTGCTGCTAAACCAGCAACTACTAATGCGATTGCAGTTTTTTTCATTTTGATGTCCTCTATTTAGTCATCGAATAGTAATAAAAAAGTGTCCTTGTTTATACTGAACTTTTAATTAAAGTTACATTCTAAACAGTCGCTTAACTAGGGTTTTGAATTTGCCCTACTTTTTACCTTTTGACAAATTCAATTCCTTTGTTTACGCCAAAGGAACGTTCAAAAGTGCGCCTATTATCCTATAAAAATTGAAAAGATCAAATCCTTTTGAACCTTTTGTTTATTTTTTATCCCAAAATACTCTTTTCTTGACTCATTTACTCCATAAAACGTATCTTAAAAACGCTCAAAATCTAATTCGACATTGTTCGCACCTTAAGATATTATCGAGAGTATCCAGCTATTTATATCTTTAAATGAGTTAAATGCTATGTTGCCAAGTCTGAATCGCACTCCACAAATTGAACAAAATGTACTTAACTATCTCCACACACTTCAAAAGCAGCACTTTGAAGGTAATATCGCTACAAACTATGCAGATAGATTAAGTCTTGCTACGGATAACAGCATTTACCAACAACTTCCTCAAGCGATTCTTTTTCCGAAAACTGTCGCTGATATAGTACGTATAACAAAATTAGCAAATTTACCTGAATATCAATCGATCAGCTTTACGCCTCGCGGTGGTGGTACGGGAACCAATGGACAATCAATCAATAACAATATAATAGTGGATCTCTCTCGCCATATGACTGCTATTTTAGAGCTAAACGTAAAAGAACGCTGGGTTCGAGTACAAGCAGGCGTAGTAAAAGATCAACTTAATCAATTTTTAAAACCACATGGTTTGTTCTTTGCCCCAGAGCTATCTACTAGCAACCGAGCGACTTTAGGCGGAATGATTAATACCGATGCTTCTGGGCAAGGTTCATTGCAATATGGTAAAACCTCTAATCACGTTTTGGCATTACGCGCAGTATTAATGAACGGTGAAATTTTAGATACAAGTGCGGTCAATTCTGTTGATGTTTTAGAAAACATCGATGCACTTGAATTAAGTGATAGTAGCAAAAGACTCCATCAAACCATTGCGCAACACTGCAAAGAAAAAAGAGCGGTAATAATTAAAGATCTGCCACAACTTAACCGTTTTTTAACGGGATATGATCTCAAAAATGTATTCAATGAAGATGAAAGTGAATTTAATCTTACGAGAATTCTCACTGGCTCTGAAGGTTCTCTCGCATTTATTTGTGAAGCTAAACTCAATCTTCTGCCAATTCCTCAGTATCGCACGCTCATCAATATTAAATATCGTTCTTTTGATGCGGCATTACGCAATGCGCCCTTTATGGTAAAAGCCAATGCACTTTCTGTGGAAACAGTTGATTCCAAAGTCTTAAACCTCGCCAAACAAGATATTATTTGGCACTCTGTGAATGAACTTCTTACAGAAGATGAAAAAGATCCAATTCTTGGTTTAAATATTGTGGAATTTGCTGGTAATAATAAAGAAAAAATAGACCGTCAAGTTACCGCACTTTGTCGCTTACTTGATGAAAAAATCGAACACAACCAAGATCACATTATTGGCTATCAAGTTTGTTCTGATTTACCTTCTATTGAACGTATTTATGCAATGCGCAAAAAAGCAGTGGGCTTACTTGGTAATGCAAAAGGTGCAGCCAAACCTATTCCTTTTGTAGAAGATACTTGTGTCCCCCCAGAAAATCTTGCCGATTACATCAGTGAATTTCGCGCTTTATTAGACAAACATAATTTACAATATGGCATGTTTGGGCACGTAGATGCGGGCGTGTTGCACGTTCGCCCTGCACTTGATTTATGCGATAAAGAACAAGTGAAATTATTCAAACAAATTTCAGATGAAGTAGCAGAACTTACGATTAAATATGGTGGATTACTCTGGGGAGAGCATGGAAAAGGCGTACGATCCCATTACGGCGAAAAATTCTTTACGCCAGAACTCTGGCACGAACTTCGTTATATCAAAACCTTATTCGATCCAAACAATCGCTTAAATCCCGGCAAAATCTGTACGCCTTTGGATTCCAAAGAGGAACTTTATTCTATTCTTTCGCCAATGCGGGCTGATAACGATCGCCAAATTCCTATCCAAATACGCGATGAATTTAAGGGTGCGATGAACTGCAATGGAAACGGTTTATGTTTCAATTTTGATGAACACAGCATTATGTGCCCATCGATGAAAGTCAGTAAAAACCGTGTATTTTCGCCGAAAGGTCGCGCAGCCATGGTTCGAGAATGGCTTCGATTGATGGCAAATGAAAATGTTTCGCCCGAACAATTAGACTTCCGTAAAACAGAAATAAAACTAACCGCACTTGTGAAAAGACTAAGCAATACGATTCAAAAATGGCGAGGCAATTATGATTTTTCTCACGAAGTGAAAGCTGCGATGGATACTTGCCTTGCTTGTAAAGCCTGCGCGAGCCAATGCCCGATTAAAATCGATGTGCCAAGTTTCCGCGCGAAATTCTTTCATTTCTATCACAGCCGCTACTTACGCCCCGCAAAAGACCACGTTGTGGCAAATTTAGAAATCGCTGCGCCTTATATGGCAAAACAGGCAAAATTCTTTAATTATTTTACCAAGCTGAAAGTCACGCAAACATTAGTGGAAAAAACGCTAGGCATGACCGATTTGCCCTTGCTTTCTGAACCCAATTTGCAACAACAGCTGGTGGAAATTCATTATCAAGGCAAATCCTTGGAAGAATTGGAAAGTCTAAGTGCGGTAGAAAAAACCGATATTTTATTTATTGTGCAAGATCCTTACACATCTTACTATGATGCGAAAGTGGTTCGCGATTTTGTTGTGCTTACGCAGAAATTAGGCTTCACACCAATTCTGTTGCCATTTAAACCAAACGGCAAAGCAATGCATATTAAAGGTTTCTTAAAACGCTTTAGCAAAACAGCAGAAAACCAAGCCGAGTTTTTAAATCGAATGGCAAAATTAGGCATTCCACTTGTAGGCGTTGATCCAGCCATCGTGCTGTCTTATCGAGATGAATACAAGGAAGCTCTACAAGAAAAACGGGGAGACTTTCACGTTCTCACCTCACACGAATGGTTAAAACAAAGATTACAAAATACGGCATTACAAGATAAACTGAAAAACATCGCCAAAACTGACCGCACTTCCGATTGGTATTTATTCCCGCATTGTACGGAATCTACCTTTATGCCGAACAGTCCAAAAGAATGGCAAGAAATTTTTGGAAGATTTGGACTACAACTTAATGTAGAAAAAGTAGGATGTTGCGGTATGGCCGGTGTATTTGGACATGAAGTGAAAAATCAAAAAATGAGCCGAGAAATCTACGATGTATCGTGGCATAAAAAACTACATGGAAAAGATCCACACTTTTGTTTAGCAACCGGTTATTCTTGCCGCAGTCAGGTAAAACGTTATGAACATGTGGTGCTAAAACACCCTGTACAGGCATTATTAGAAATTTTAGCGTAATGAAAGGAACATCATGATTTGGCAAAAAAACTTCACGCTCGAAAACTTAAATCAACTTTGCTCCAACAGTGCAGTTAGCCATCTTGGCATTGAAATTTCTGCTTTTGGCGAGGATTGGATTGAAGCGACAATGCCAGTGGATCATCGTACTATGCAGCCGTTTGGTGTGTTGCATGGCGGGGTTTCGGTTGCTTTAGCTGAAACAGTTGCTTCCCTTGCGGGTTCGCTTTGTTTAGAAGAAGGCAAAACTGCGGTAGGATTAGATATTAACGCCAATCATCTTCGCCCTATTCGTTCAGGTAAAGTAACCGCAAGAGCCACGCCAATTAATTTAGGCAGGAATATCCAAGTTTGGCAAATTGACATCCGCACAGAAGAGAATAAACTTTGTTGTGTTTCTAGATTAACCCTTTCCGTAATCAATTTATGACAAAATCCGTAAAAATCGGCGTATTACTTGCCAATCTAGGCACGCCAGATAGCCCGACACCGAAGTCAATTAGCCGTTATTTATGGCAATTTTTAACAGATCCTCGCGTGGTAGATTTACCGCGTTGCAAATGGTATCCACTGCTCAAAGCCATTATTTTGCCATTGCGTTCAAAACGTATCGCCAAAAATTATCAAGCCATTTGGACAGAACAAGGCTCGCCTTTACTTGCCATTTCACGACAACAAAAAGACGCATTACAAGCCTATTTAGATAAGCAAAATATCGATACTCAAGTAGAAATTGCCATGACATACGGCAATCCATCAATGCAAAGTGCGGTGAAAAACTTGCTTAAAAATCAAGTTGAGCGAATTATTGTTTTGCCACTTTATCCGCAATACTCTAGCTCAACAACAGGCGCTGTATTTGACGCTTTCGCTAATACTCTTAAAGAAGAACGAGGATTAGTGCCTTTTGATTTCATCCATTCTTATCATGTTGATGAAAATTACATTAACGCCTTAGCAGATTCCATAAAAGTGCGGTTAAAACCCGATGAGTTTTTACTATTTTCTTATCACGGTATTCCTTTGCGTTATGAAAAAATGGGCGATTATTATCGTGAACATTGTAAACAAACGACTATTGCAGTTGTTAATAAGCTGGGCTTAATAGAAAACCAATGGGGAATGACGTTTCAATCTCGCTTTGGGCGTGAAGAATGGCTACAACCTTATACCGATAAATTTTTAGAATCTGCTGCAACGCAGAATATTCAAAAAATTGCCGTTATTTGCCCAGGTTTCTCCGTAGATTGTTTAGAAACCATTGAAGAAATTGACAAAGAAAATCGAGAAAATTTCCTAAATAATGGTGGACAATCTTATCAATATATTCCCGCACTTAATGTAGAGCATGCACATATTGAAATGATGGGAAAATTGATCCTAGAAAAACTTGCTTAATAATAGAAATGGTAAAACGTTTCTAAAATCTTCCGCACTTTGCTAAAATCAGCCATTATTTTTTCACAAGGATAAAACATGGCTGATTTTCCTTTTATCGTTGACATCAACGAACAAAATCTTACTGAAATACTGCAACAATCCTTAGAAAAAGCACTTGTAATCAATTTTTACGCGCCAACACATAAAGAATCGGCGGATTTTTTGGCACTACTTGAGCAAGTTGCAGAACAATATCAAGGACAATTTATTCTTGGAAAAGTAAATTGTGAAAAAGAGCAAATGATTGCCGCACAATTCCGCATCCAAGCATTGCCAACCACCTATTTGTTTAAAGAAGCACAGGCATTAGATGCATTTCCAGGCGCGCTTGATAAAGCATCATTAATCCAACGATTAAGCATTATTTTACCTAAAGAAGAAGATTTAAAATTCCAACAAGCATTAGATTTCTTGCAAGTAGAAAATTATGAGGCAGCATTGCCATTATTGAAAGACGCATGGGAGCTTTCTGATAAGAAAAATAGTGATGTCGCCCTACTCTACGCTGAAACCTATATTGCAATGAAAAAAACGGAGCCAGCACAGGAAATTTTAAATCAAATTCCATTGCAAGATCGTGATAGTCGTTGGCTCGGATTACAAGCACAAATTGAGCTACAAATTCAAGCAGCAGATACACCTGAAATCCAACAATTACAGGCCGATTATGCTAAAAACCCAACAGCTGAAATTGCAATAAAACTTGCTGTACAACTTCATCAAGCTGGACGAAATGAAGAAGCGCTGACACTACTTTTCGGTATTTTAAAAACCGACTTAGGCGCGCAGAATGGTGAAGTGAAACAACAATTTTTATCCATTTTAAGTGCAATGGGCAATGCTGATCCCTTAACAAATAAGTTTCGCCGATTGCTTTATTCACTGCTCTATTAATCGAAAGGTTTATAATTGATAAGGTGTATGGAACAATTTCATACATAGCAATCATTAGAATAGGCTTGAATTTAATTAATTCTCCCTTTACGAAAAACAAGGATTCTTTATGTCAGATATCAAACACGCAAAACTTTTAATTTTAGGCTCTGGCCCTGCTGGTTATACGGCAGCCATTTATGCAGCACGTGCAAACTTAAAACCGGTATTGGTGACTGGTTTGCAACAAGGCGGCCAGCTTACCACCACAGATGAAATCGAAAACTGGCCGGGTGATTTTGAGATGACTACTGGTTCAGGTTTAATGCAACGAATGTTGCAACATGCAGAAAAATTTGAGACAGAAATCGTCTTCGATCATATCAATCGCGTAGATTTATCTTCTCGCCCATTCAAACTTTTTGGCGATGTGCAAAATTTCACTTGTGATGCGTTAATTATCGCAACAGGTGCCTCTGCACGCTATATTGGCTTACCTTCAGAAGAAAACTACAAAGGACGTGGGGTTTCAGCTTGCGCAACCTGTGATGGTTTCTTTTATCGTAATAAGCCAGTTGGTGTGATTGGTGGAGGAAATACCGCGGTAGAAGAAGCGCTTTACTTAGCCAATATCGCAAGTACAGTGCATTTAATCCACCGTCGCGATAGCTTCCGTGCTGAAAAAATCCTTATCGACCGTTTATACAAAAAAGTAGAAGAAGGGAAAATCGTTCTTCATACTGACCGCACTTTAGATGAAGTGTTGGGTGACAACATGGGCGTAACCGGATTACGTTTAGCCAACACAAAAACTGGGGAGAAAGAAGAACTCAAATTAGATGGCTTATTCGTAGCGATTGGTCACTCGCCAAATACGGAAATTTTCCAAGGGCAACTAGAATTGAATAATGGCTATATCGTTGTAAAATCTGGTCTTGAAGGAAATGCAACTGCCACTTCTGTGGAAGGCGTATTCGCAGCTGGCGATGTAATGGATCACAATTATCGCCAAGCCATTACCTCTGCGGGAACTGGTTGTATGGCAGCATTGGATGCAGAACGCTACTTAGATGCTCAAGAAGCATAAATTCTCTAACCAATTCCCCTCTTTTTAAAAGAGGGGAACTTTTTCTATATCACGATAAAACTATGAACAAACTTCGCCAAAAATATTTACAAAAATGGCTTCGCGCACAACAAGAACCTATCAAAAAATTAATGCGCGCAAACATTGTCCTAGCTACGCTTTCTGCACTCATTTTAGTCGCGCAAACTTATTTTCTTGCGACTTTGCTCGATAAACTGATTATGCAAAATGTGCCTCGTGATGAGCTTATTCCTTATTTTCTCGGGCTAATTATCGGCTTCGGGATGCGTGCTATTATTTTATGGGCACGAGAAAAAATTGGTTTCCAAAGCGGACAATTATTACGCAATCATATTCGTCAAAAAATTCTGGATAAAATACATCTTGTGGGCCCTGCGACAATCAATCAAAAACCAGCTGGAAGTTGGGCAAGCATTATGTTGGAACAAGTAGAAAACTTACATAATTTCTATGCTCGTTTTCTGCCTCAACAAAGCCTTTCCGCTATTGTTCCAGTCGTTATTTTAATTGCTGTATTTCCGTTGAACTGGGCGGCAGGCTTAATCTTAATGATTACCGCACCGCTTGTTCCTTTGTTTATGATCATTGTCGGTATTGCTGCGGCTGACAACAGCCAAAAAAATATGGATACCCTTTCTCGCCTCAGTGCCCAATTTTTAGATCGCTTACGCGGCTTGGAAACCTTGCGTCTTTTTAACCGCACTTCTGAACAAACTGAGCATATTGAAAATGCCACTGAAGATTTCCGTGAAACCACAATGGATGTGTTAAAACTCGCTTTTCTCTCTTCTGCCGTATTGGAATTTTTTACCTCTATTTCCATTGCACTGATGGCGGTCTATTTTGGTTTTAGCTACTTAGGTCAAATTGAATTTGGTACCTATAATGCACCGCTTACACTTTTCACAGGTTTCTTTTGTTTAATTCTTGCACCTGAATTTTATCAACCCTTACGCGATCTGGGCGCTTATTACCACGACCGAGCAGCGGGTATTGGTGCAGCAGATGCCATTGTTGATTTCTTAGAATCCGATTATTTAACCGTTCATCAAAATGAAAAAACAATTTCTTTAGAAAGTGCGGTTGAAATTTATGCCGAAAATTTAGTGGTACTTTCTACACAGGGTTCAGCATTAACCAAACCATTAAACTTCCAAATTCCAGCAAATCACAATGTTGCGCTTGTAGGACAAAGTGGCGCAGGGAAAACCTCATTAATGAATGTAATTTTAGGCTTTTTACCTTATGAGGGATCTCTCAAAATTAATGGGCAAGAACTTCGCGAAAGTAATCTAGCTGACTGGCGTAAACATATTGCCTGGGTAGGACAAAATCCATTATTACTACAAGGCACAATTAAAGAAAACTTACTACTTGGCAATATTCAAGCCAACGATGAAGAAATTAATCAAGCGTTAATGCGTTCTCAAGCGAAAGAATTTACTGATAAACTTGGACTTCATCACGAAATAAAAGATGGTGGATTAGGCGTTTCTGTGGGACAAGCGCAACGCCTTGCCATTGCTCGTGCCTTGTTACGCAAAGGCGATTTACTTCTGCTCGATGAGCCAACCGCAAGCTTAGATGCGCAATCAGAAAATCTTGTTTTGCACGCACTGAATGAAGCAAGCCAGCATCAAACTACGCTGATGATTACCCACCGAATTGAAGATTTGAAACAATGTGATCAAATTTTTGTGATGCAACGAGGAGAAATAGTACAGCAAGGTAAATTTGCCGAATTACAACATGAAGGTTTCTTTGCTGAACTCCTCGCTCAACGACAACAGGATATCCAATAATGCGCACATTACTTCCGTTTATACGTTTATTTAAATTCGCCAAATTTCCTCTTATTTTAGGCTTGGTGCTGATGATTTTAGGCTTAGGCTCTAGCATGGGCTTGCTTACCGTTTCAGGCTGGTTTTTAGCCGCTACAGCCATTGCAGGACTAGGCACGCTATTTAACTTTTTCTACCCTTCAGCCAGCGTGCGAGGTTTAGCTATCGGACGAACCGTCATGCGCTATTTTGAAAAAATAGTGACGCATGATGCAACATTCCGCATTTTGTCCAAATTACGCGTACAAGTATTTGAAAAAATCATTCCTTTAAGCCCAGCGGTATTAAATCGTTATCGCAACAGCGATTTGTTAAACCGTTTAGTGTCTGATGTTGATACACTTGATAGCCTCTATTTACGTTTACTTGCGCCATTTTTCACTGCTACATTTGTAATCATTGCCATGACGATTGGACTCAGCTTCGTCAATATTCCACTCGCTCTTGGTTTAGGCTTATTTTTGTTAATTTTATTAATAATTATCCCAACTGTTTTCTATCGACTAGGACAGGAATTTGGTGAACGCTTAATCCAAGCACGCGCAACCTATCGAACCCAGTTTTTAGAATTTATCCAAGCACAAGCCGAGCTTTTATTATTTAATGCAGAAGATAAATTAAAAGAGAAAATGTCAGTCACAGAAAAAACATGGCAGGAAGATCAAGCCAAAGAAGCAAAATTAAGCGGATTTTCTACCGCACTTGTTCTCTTTCTTAATGGTTTGTTGATTTCTGGAATGCTATGGTTTGCAAGTAACGCCGATTTTGGCACAGATGAATATCGCACGGCTTATATTGCACTTTTCACTTTTGCTGCACTTGCAGCCTTTGAGATCATCATGCCATTGGGTGCGGCATTTTTACATATAGGTCAAGTTATTGCGGCAGCAGAACGTGTGACCGAAATCATTGAGCAAAAATCACTTGTTGAGTTTAATGGCAACGAGAAATTTGAAACAAAAGTGCGGTTGATTTCTGCGAAGAATTTAAGTTTTTCCTATCCAGGGCAAGAAACGCTCGTATTAAAAAATCTTACATTAGATTTAGAACAAGGCCAAAAAATTGCTATTTTAGGCAAAACTGGAAGTGGGAAATCTTCACTCCTTCAACTTTTAGTGCGCAATTACGATGCGAATCAAGGTGAGCTTTTATTGGCAGAAAAACCCATTTCCGCCTATTCAGAAGAGACATTACGCGGCCAAATTTGTTTTTTAACTCAACGTGTTCACGTATTCAGCGATACACTTCGTCAAAATTTACAATTTGCAAGTGCGGATGAAATTTCTGATGAGAAAATGATTAAAGTGCTACATCAAGTTGGCTTAAGCAAATTACTTGAGCAAGAAGGAAAAGGTTTAAATCTTTGGCTTGGAGATGGCGGTCGTCCACTTTCTGGTGGGGAACAACGCCGTTTAGGTTTAGCTCGTATTTTACTCAATAATGCGCCAATTTTATTATTGGATGAACCGACAGAAGGCTTAGATCGCGAAACTGAACGTCAAATTTTACGTTTAATTCTGCAACATGCCGAAAATAAAACCCTAATTATGGTCACTCACCGTCTCAGTTCAATTGAACAATTCGATAAAATTTGTGTAATTGATAACGGAAGATTAATCGAAGAAGGCGATTACAATAATTTAATCACAAAAGAAAATGGTTTCTTTAAAAGATTAGTTGAGCGGGTATAAGAAAATAAAGTTGGGCGGAAACCTTCCCAGCTTCTTCTCGGCACACAGTAATTCCGACTTTGGCTGCTTCCTTCCGGACCTGACCGAGTAAACCAGACACCGTTGCGAGAGACCGAGAAGGTTTCCATTGATATCGCAATGCGATTGCGCGCTATTATGCAGAAATTACTGCCGTATTGCAAAGATTAATTCAAAAGTGCGGTGAATTTGGCGAGAATTTAAGCCACATTTTTAGGATTTTTATGAAATGAACTACCTTCAATACTACCCTACCGATGTGATCAATGGCGAAGGTACAAGATGTACACTTTTCGTCAGTGGATGTACGCATGCTTGCAAAGGTTGCTATAACCAAAAAAGTTGGTCATTTTCAGCGGGTGTATTATTTGATGAAGCAATGGAACAACAAATCATCAATGATTTAAAAGACACTCGTATTAAACGCCAAGGGCTGACACTTTCAGGTGGTGATCCACTTCATCCCCTCAACGTAGAAACATTATTGCCATTTGTGCAACGCGTAAAACGAGAATGCCCTGATAAAGACATCTGGGTTTGGACGGGTTATAAGCTAGATGAATTAGATGAACAACAACGTGCTATGTTGCCTTATATTGATGTGTTAATTGATGGGAAATTTATTCAAGAACAGGCAGATCCAAGTCTGGTTTGGCGAGGTTCAGCAAATCAAATTATTCATCGATTTAAGTTATAAAAGTGCGGCTAAAAATTCATTTAAAATTTCAACCGCACTTTTCAATAAAATCAAATTATTCTTCTAAAACAACTTTACCGATATAGCCTAAATTACGATGGCGTTGTGCGTAATCGATACCATACCCCACCACAAATTTATCAGGAATTTCAAAACCAACCCATTCAACAGGCACTTCCACTTCGCGACGAGAAGGTTTATCAAGCAAAGTACAAATTGCAAGGCTCGCAGGCTCACGCAAATTCAAAATATCACGCACTTTTTCCAACGTATAGCCCGTATCAATAATATCTTCCACAATTAAAACGTGTTTACCTTTTATATCGCCGTCCAAATCTTTGGTAATTCGAACGTCGTGATTCGTAGTCATACCTGTGCCATAACTTGAAGTAGTCATAAATTCAATTTCCACAGGTAAATTTATCTGACGAACAATATCCGCCATAAACATAAAGGAACCACGTAAAAGCCCCACAACAACAAGGCTATCGATCTTTTTTTCTTGATAAAATTTTGTAATTTGAGAACCTAACTCAGCAATACGAGCATGAACATCGTTCTCTGAAATTAAAACGTCAACGTGGTGTTTTTTCATTGTGTTTCCTTATGAGATGACAGGGGATAAAATCGTTTGCTATTTTACAAAAAAAAGGCTGAAGTTTAAACCTTCAGCCTTTTTGAACCCTAACGAATTTACTTTCTACTCTACCTGTTGGAGCAACCTGCAATCGCTTAACAGATGTGCGTATAGTAACAGATATTTAGTTATTGTCAATAAGAATAATTCTCAATTTTAAAAATATTTTTTAATTTCCTGAAATTTTCATCTTATCTAACAAAATAGAACCAGTTTGAATGTTAGAACGATGCTCTATATCATCCGCTACAGCAACCATATTCTTCAACATATCTTGCAATTGCCCCGCAATAGTAATTTCGGCGACTGGGTATTGAATTTCACCATTTTCCACCCAAAAACCTGATGCGCCACGCGAATAATCGCCTGTAACAATATTGACACCTTGTCCCATGACATCCGTTACTAATAATCCAGTTCCCATTTGACGTAAAAGTGCGGTCAATCCACCATTCAAATTTGGCTTAACAAGCCAGTTGTGAATTCCACCAGCATGACCAGTACTTAGCATACCGAGTTTTTTACCACTGTAACTTGTCACTAAATAAGTTTGTAATATCCCGTCTTCGACAATTTCACGATCTTGCGTACGAACACCTTCACTATCAAAAGGCGTTGAAGCCAAACGGCGTAATAAATGTGGTCTCTCACTGATATTGAACCAATCAGGTAAGACCTGTTCACCCAAATGATCGAGCAAGAAACTCGATTTTCTATATAAACTGCCACCACTTATTGCAGTGGCAAAGTGAGAAATAAGACCCGTTGCAACATCATTTAAGAAAATGACAGGCACTTCTCGTGTACTAAGTTTTTGAGGATTTAAACGAGAAATGACTTTCTTTGCACAATTTTCGCCAACCCAAATTGGCGATTGGAGTTTATCGAATTCACGAGAGATCGTGTATTCGTAATCATTTTCTAAGGCATCTTCTACGCCACCAATAACCGAACAAGATAAGGAATAACGGCTTGATAAATAACTTTGCAACATGCCATGGCTATTTCCATACACTTTCACGCCTGTATGTGAATTAAAACTTGCACCATTACTATTTATAATGCGTTCATCCGCCTCTAAAGCCGCCTTTTCAGCCTCAAGTGCAAGTTCTGTTGCTTTATCAACATTCACATCAGCAGCATGATAAAGTTCTAAATCAGGCGCATCAAAAGCCATTAAATCTTTATCCGCAAGGCCTGTGCAATCATCGGGTGAAGTGTATTTTGCAATAGCAAGTGCGGCTTCCACTGCGTTTCGAATAGCGCCTTCACTTAAATCTGATGTTGATGCATTGCCTTTTTGTTGTCCCATATAAACGGAGATCCCCAATGCACCATCATTAGTAAATTCAACATTTTCAATTTCTTGCAAGCGTGTGGATACTGACAATCCGCTAACTTTAGTGACGGCGACTTCTGCACTCGCGCCTGATTTTGTTGCTAATTCAATAGCAAAGCTGACTGCTTGACGTAATTCTTGTTCTTGAGCTTTCAAAAGTGCGGTTTGATTTTCGGCTATTTTCATTATTTTTTTCCCGTTAAAAATTTGTCACATTTTATATTATTTTGAAACTTTGTGCTAAAATACGCGCCAAATTTTAGTTGAGAGAAATTATGGCAAAACGTAAGAAAAAAGAAGCTTTCGATTGGGAAGATGAAGAACAAGAAGAAATTATTTGGGTAAGTAAAAGCGAAATCAAACGCGATGCTGAAGATTTAAAACAACTTGGTGAAAAGATTGTAAATTTAACCAAAGCTAATCTTGCCAAAATCCCACTTGATGAATCCTTACTTGATGCCATTGAACTTGCTCAGCGTTTACAAAAAGAAGCTCGTCGCCGTCAATTACAGTATATCGGCAAATTATTTAGAGGCATTGATGTTGAGCCTATTCGTGAAGCATTAGATAAAATCGAAAATAAACATAACCAAAAGCAGGCTATGCTGCACAAAATCGAAAAAGTGCGGGATGAATTAGTAGAAAAAGGTGACGTGGCTCTAACCGATTTATTCAATGATTATCCTGATGTAGATCGTCAACAACTACGTAATCTTATTCGTTCGGCACAAAAAGAACGTGAGCAAAATAAACCATCGAAAGCCTATCGAGAAATTTATCAAATGCTCAAAACATTGATGTTAGAAGATTAAAAAATATTAAATTTTTATCCGCACTTTTCGAGTAACAAATTTAAAAATATGAATATTCGTTGGAATGTAATTTTAGGTCTTATCGCTCTTGGTTCGCTGGGATGGTTTTATTCTTTAAATAGCGATAAACCTGATTTGTCAAACTTAGTAAAAAAACCAGATAGTCCAGATTATATTGGAAATAAAATGGAAACTACGGTATTTTCCCCAGAAGGTAAAAAACAATATCTCTCGACCGCAGACAAAGTGAAACATTATACAGTTGATGGTCATACTGAGTTTGAAATGCCTTTGGTGTACTTATTCGATGTCTCTACATCTAATAATGCTGAAAAATCAAATAATTCAGCAAAATTATTAGAATCTCAAAGTTGGAAACTTAGCGCCAAAAAAGCCAAATTGACGAAAGATGAAATGCTTTATTTAGAGGGTGATGTCGTTGCTGAAAGTTTAGAACCAACTTCTCGGTTACAGCGAATCGAAACTCAAGTTGCAGAGGTTAACTTAAAAACTCAAGATATTTCATCAGGTACAATGGTGAAAATAAACGGACAACATTTTAACTCAACTGGCTTAAAAATGGTTGGCAACCTACGCCAACAAATTGCAACATTAAAAGAACAGGTAAAAACATATTATGAAATTAACAAACAATAAAATTATTTTACTCGCGGCATTAATCATGACCTCTTTCTCTGCTTTCGCGTTGAAAGATGATACGAATCAACCAATTAACATTGTTTCCGATAATCAATCATTAGATATGGAAAAAAGTGTTGTCACTTTTACTGATAACGTTTCAATTACTCAGGGTTCAATTTTAATCAAGGCAAATAAAGTTGTCATTACGCGCCCACCTGAAAATTCAGGTAAAAAAGAAACCGTGGAAGCATTTGGTACTCCAGTAATATTCCATCAGCAGCTAGATAATGGTAAGCCAGTGGATGGAAAAGCAAACAAAGTTCACTATGATCTTGGTACTGAATTTTTAACATTAACTGATAATGCTGAATTAAAACAACTTGATAGTAAGATTAATGGACAACTAATTACCTACGATGTGAAAAAACAACAACTTAAAGCTAATGGTAATGGAAAATCACGTGTAACAACAGTCCTTATTCCATCGCAATTACAACAAGCTAAAGGGAAGTAATTTATGTCAATTCTGACTGCTGAAAATTTAGCTAAGAGCTATAAAAGCCGTAAAGTTGTTTCAGATGTAAGTTTAACTGTAAACTCTAATGAAATTGTTGGTTTGCTCGGACCAAACGGCGCTGGGAAAACAACAACCTTCTACATGGTTGTGGGGTTAGTTCGCCAAGATCAAGGTAAAATTATTATTGACGGAGAAGACATTAGTTTGCTCCCAATGCATAATCGTGCGCAACGTGGAATCGGTTATTTGCCACAAGAAGCCTCTATTTTTCGCCGTTTGACTGTATACGAAAATCTAATGGCTGTATTAGAAATACGCAAAGATTTAACCTCTCAACAACGTCGAGAAAAAGCTGATGAGTTGATTGAGGAATTTAATATTGGCCATATTCGGGATAGTTTAGGTCAGTCATTATCTGGCGGTGAGCGTCGTCGAGTTGAAATCGCACGAGCATTAGCTGCAAATCCTAAGTTTATTCTATTAGATGAGCCATTTGCTGGTGTAGATCCAATTTCTGTGAGCGATATTAAAAAAATTATCACCGACTTACGTAACCGAGGATTAGGTGTTTTGATTACCGATCATAATGTACGTGAAACACTTGATGTATGTGAACGGGCTTATATCGTAGGTGAAGGCAAAATTATCGCAACAGGCACACCAGAACAAGTTATGAACGATGAACACGTTAAACGCGTTTATTTGGGCGAACAATTCAAATTATAAAAATGAAAATAACTGAACTATTAAGCCCTGAGAATATTCGTCAGGGCGTTAGTTTTTCTAGCAAAAAACGATTATTTGAATCTATCGCACATTTTGTAGAAGAAAAACTTCACTGTGATAAAGGTGAGCAAGCGTGCTTTGAATCCCTTTTTGAGCGCGAAAAGCTGGGTAACTCAGGACTAGGCAATGGCATAGCAATGCCTAAGGCGAAAATTCCTCTTGAGGTATGTGACAAAGCAATCGCCGTGTTTATGCAATTGGATAACCCAATTAATTATGATTCGCTTGATGGTAAACCTGTAGATTTAATTTTTGCTATACTTATTCCAGAGAATCAGTGCGAAACATACATCCCTATATTGGCATCATTAATCGAAAAACTTACCGATAAAAATATGTTAAAACAATTACGTTCAGCTAAAAGTGCGGATGAAATTTGGCAAGTTTTTGAGATTTCAGATAGGGCAGAAACTTCGCCTGAAGAAACCCGAGAATAATTTAAAGGGGGAATTATGGAAATTATCATTATTAGCGGACGTTCTGGCGCAGGAAAATCCGTAGCCTTACGAGCATTAGAAGATGCTGGATATTATTGTGTTGATAATATTCCTCTAGATTTACTTCCTCAATTGACCGATATTCTATCCCAATCCCAATCTTCGGTCGCAATCAGCCTTGATATTCGTAATATTCCTAATTCAGCCAATACTCTTGAACAAACTCTAAATACCTTACAAAAATATCATCAATTAAAGATTATTTTCCTTGAAGCAGATCGTGGCACATTGATTCGTCGTTATAGCGATTCACGCCGTCTGCACCCACTTTCCTTGCAAGATCTATCTCTTGAAGCAGCAATAGATGAAGAATATCGCTACCTTGAGCCATTAATTCAACACGCAAACTTTATTATTGATACCACCCATCTTTCTACTCATACTCTTGCGGAACGCCTACGCGAATTTTTACGAGGAAATAGTGATAAAGAACTAAAAATCGTTGTTGAATCTTTTGGCTTTAAATATGGAATTCCTTTAGACGCTGATTATGTTTTCGATGTACGTTTCTTACCTAACCCGCATTGGGATCCAACATTACGCCCTATGACAGGATTAGATGCGCCAGTAGCAGAATTTCTGAATAGTCACACGCAAGTAAATGAATTTATCTACCTCACTCGTAACTATATTGATACTTGGTTGCCAATGTTAGAAAAAAACAATCGTAGCTATTTAACCATTGCCATTGGGTGTACAGGGGGAAAACACCGCTCCGTTTATATAGCACAGCAGTTAGGCGAATATTTTCAAGCTAAAGGGAAAATCGTCCAGATTCAGCATAAATCTTTAGAACGAAATAAAAAAGTATAAAAAAAGTGCGGTCAAAAATAATTTTATTGACCGCACTTTCTTATAAATTAACTGGTTTCACAATTTCGCTAGGATAACAACCTAAAATCTTTAGATAGTTACTACAATTCTTTAACTCTTCCAAAGCTTGCTGAATATCAGGATGATGGATATTCGCTTCTATTTCAAGATAAAACATTTCCTCCCAAGGTTTCCCATAAATTGGACGAGACTCTAATTTCGTCATATTAATTTGATGTTTTTTGAAAACTAAAAGTGCATCAACTAATGAGCCAATTTGCTGTGAAGTTGTCATTAATAATAATGTTTTTGCCGGTATCTGTGGTGAAACCTCACGCTGTTCTTTAGCAACAACAATAAAACGCGTAATATTGTTCTCTTGATTAGCAATATTAGTTTTTAATACGCTAAGTCCATACAATTTACCACCATCTTCATTCCCTAATGCCGCAATATTCGGCTTATTTAAACTTGCAATAAGTTGCATTGCATGAGAGCTACTTTCACAATATTCAATATGTACTCGATCAAGACTATGTATAAATTGACTACATTGTTGAATCACTTGGGGATGACTATATAAAGTATCTATTTCACTTAATTCAGTCGTGCCATTTACCAAAACACAATGCTGAATTGGGTAAGCTAGCTCGCCTACCAATGATAAGTCAGTATGCTGGAGCAAATCATAGACCTCATTAATAGCGCCTGATGTTGTATTTTCTAAAGGCAATACGCCAAAATCTGCTTCACCATTTTGCACTTTTTCAAATACTTGCTCAAAAGACTGACATCCTAGTTCTACAAATTGTTTTTGATAACGAGCAGCATAATTACGTGCAGCTAAATTTGAATAAGACCCTCTCTTACCTAAAAAAGCAATATGTAAATTTTGATTACGTTGTTCATTAAGTTTATTCTGCAAATAGACTTGCTGGGTCAATACTGAATCTTCAATAATTTTTTGGAAAATTGAAGTGATATATTGTGGTTCAAGTTGATAATTCTCATTTTCTGAAAATTGAACTAATTCTTGTAAAAGTTGCTGTTCTCGCTCTACATCACGTAAAGCTTTTTGCGAGATCTCTTTACTTCTCACTACATCGAAAGCTAAACGATGACGCTCAGAAAGCAATTTTAATAAACTACGATCTATTTGCGTAATTTGTTGGCGAATTTCAGATAATTCTAGCTTCATAGCATCCCCTTATAAAAAATGAGAAAAATAAACCGCACTTTTAGGCAATTAGTCATTTTAAAGTGCGATGAAAATAAAAAAGCTATACTTCTTAGCAGAAATATAGCTTTTTCAAAAATAAAATGATTAGATAAATACTTGAACAGGTGCAACATACCCTTGCGGTACTTGTTCTTTATCTTCGAAAGTTACAAACTCCCACGCTTCTTGATTTGCTAATACAGCACGTAGTAACTTGTTATTTAAACCATGACCAGACTTATAAGCTTTAAAATCACCAATAATGTTATAACTAGCCATATAAAGATCGCCAATTGCGTCTAACATTTTATGACGAACAAGTTCATCTTTAAAGCGTAAGCCATCTTCATTTAAAATTCTATAATCATCAAGAACAATAGCATTATCAAGGCTACCACCTAATGCTAAACCTTGAGATTGAAGATATTCTATATCTTTCATGAAACCAAATGTTCTTGCTCGACTAATTTGATGAACAAATGCCTGAGCAGAGAAATCCATGACATAATTACGAACATTTTTGCCAATAGCTGGATGATCAAAATCAATAGTGAAATCTAAACGGAAACCATTGTAAGGTTTAAATTCAGCCCATTTATCACCATCTTCAACTCGAACATATTCTTTAATACGAATAAATTTCTTAGGTGCATTTTGTTCTTCAATTCCCGCATCTAACAACAAATAGATAAATGGACTCGCGCTACCATCCATAATAGGAATCTCAGGCGCATCAACCTCAATAATGATATTATCAATACCAAGGCCCGATAATGCGGCATTTAAATGTTCAACGGTAGAAATTCGTACACCTTGCTCATTAATTAGTGCAGTACAAAGCATTGTATCACGTACGGAATTAGGATCAGCAGGGAATGCCACTGCAGGATTTAAATCTGTACGATAGTAAACAACACCAGTATTTGGCATAGCCGGACGTAACGTTAAAGTCACTTTCTTACCGCTATGTAAACCAACACCTGTTACTTTAATACTTTGTTTTAATGTTCTTTGTTTAATCATTCTACTACCTTAATATTCCAGGTATTTCTCAAAACCAATTAAATTAATTTTCTTCACGTTGCGCAGGATTAAAGAAACTGTTTTTCTTAAATGCTTCTAAACGATCTGTGATCGGTTTATCCAGCGGGCGATGATATTCTTCTGCTGGAGTTTTTTGAGTTTCTACTGGCTCACGAGTATGTATATCAGGCACAATATTTACTCGACCTGTACCTTCTGGCTCAACTGGACGAGAAGGACGCAATACTTGAACAGACTCAGTTGGAGCGATTTCCCCCAATCCTGTTGCCACAATAGTCACTCGAATTTCATCACTCATCTCAGGCACTAAACTCGTACCAATAACCACTGTTGCATCTTCTGAAGCAAAGCTACCGACAGTTTCACCAACAATATTAAATTCTTCAAAAGAAAGATCCATACCAGCTGTGATATTTACTAAAATACCTTTAGCATTAGAAAGATCGATTTTTTCCAATAAATCATTACGTACTGCAATACGAGCGGCTTCTTCTGCTCGCCCCTCACCTGCTGCACCAATAGCAGAACCGAAACCAATCATCGCTTGTCCCATTTCAGACATAACTGTTCTTACATCGGCAAAGTCCACATTGATTAGACCTGGTGATGTAATCATATCCGAAATGCCCATAACCGAATTACGTAACACATCGTTTGCTGCAGCAAAAGCATCAATTAATTTAGCATTTTTAGGGAGAACTTTTTGGATTTGTTGATTAGGGATAATAATCATCGAATCAACATACTGAGCTAAATCTTTAATACCAAGCTCTGCAAATTGCATACGCTTCTTGCCTTCAAAAGCAAATGGTTTGGTCACGACAGCAACAGTTAAAATGCCTAATTCTTTAGCTATTTTTGCGACAACAGGTGCTGCACCAGTACCAGTACCACCGCCCATACCAGCTGCAATAAAGACCATATCCGCACCTTCAAGCATTTTGCGAATTTCTTCCTGATCATCTTCCGCAGCCTTACGACCAACATTTGGATTTGCCCCAGCGCCTAAACCTTTGGTCGTTTCTCCACCAATTTGTACGGTTTGTTGAACTTGGCTTTTACGTAATGCTTGAGCGTCTGTATTTACAGCGTAAAAAATAATACGGCCATGCTCTTCTGAAGTTAATGAGCTTTCACCTAAATAAGTACCACCCATTTCTTGCTTTACCATACTCATAACCATATGGTTTACAGCATTACCGCCACCGCCGCCAACGCCTACGACTTTGATCAGTGCGCCGGACTCATTAAAATTATCGTACTCAGGGTACTCTGGGTATAACATCGATGTTCTCCGTTAAGGCCAGATAAGCTGGCTCAATATAAAACCTAAATTCTCTCTATTGTAGATGAAAAATCAAAATAATCAAAATTCTGACCGCACTTTATTCACAATTTTTTTAATTCCATTCCAAATTGGTTTTAGTACTCCGTCATCAGATTCATCATTTCCTGAAATCAAATCATCATCACTGTTACTATGGTTATACTGCAATAAGCCGACCACTGTTGAATATTGAGGACGATTCACGTAATCTGTCAATCCAGTAATATTCAGCGGGCTACCAATACGTACTTGGCAATTAAATACGTCAGATGCACATTCTTTCAAATCTTCTATTTGTGCTCCACCACCAGTAATCACTACGCCAGCAATAAGCTCAAACTTCACATGTTTTGTTTCCAACTCAGACTTTAATTTATCTAATTCATCTTTCACAACACCTAGAAGTTCCGTGTAGCGAGCTGATGTAATTAAGGATAAATCACTTTTTGTTAATGAACGAGGAGCTCGTCCACCAATACTTGCAACTTCAATTTTTTTATCACCATGCAAACGAGCTGGATAAAATGCACTTGCATAATTAACTTTAATTCGTTCAGCTTCTGCACGAGAAATAGTACAAGCGTGGGCAATATCGTTAGTCACAATATTTCCTGCATAAGGAATAACCTTACTGAAACGTAATGCGCCGTTTGTATAAACCATCACATTCATTGTGCCTGCACCGAAATCAATCAAGCAAACACCAAGATCTTTTTCATCTTCGGTTAATACTGAATGTGTTGCTGCAAAACCAGAAAAAACGACTTTATCTACCTGTAAACCGCAACGCTCAACCGCTTTTTTCAGGTTGTTTTGCCAATCTTGATGACAGGCGATTAAATGTACTTGTGCTTTTAAACGAACACCTTGCAACCCCAATGGATTTTTAATATTTAACTGGCGATCCACCGCATATTCTTGTGGGATCACATGTAATAAGGATAAGCCTTCAGGCAACTTGATGGAGCTCGCTGTATGCAGTGCAGAATCAATTTCATCTTGTGTTACTTCGCCATCTGAAATTGGCACAAAACCACTTTCATTTAAACTTTGAATATGTTCACCAGTAATTGCCAAAGTGACACTCATAATCTGACAATCAGCCATAGATTCCGCGGCTTCAATGGCTCTTTGAATAGAATTTACGACAGCTTCAAGATCGGTGATACTGCCACGATCAATCCCTTTAGATGGGCAACTACCAACACCTAACACATTCACTACGCCATCAGGAAATACCTCGCCCACTACGGCAACAACTTTTGACGTACCGACTTCTAATCCTACAATTGTTTTAGCTTCCACACCTTTAACCATTTTCGCACCTAGTTTTTATTTATCAGCCATACCCACTGCAGCGCCTGCCGCATATCGTAAATCTACATAATCTATTTTTTTATTTTCTGGAACATCAACTTGCGGATAAATCGTGACAAATCGTTCAAGCTTAGATTTCCATTCTCCACGACCTAACTTTAACACAATGTCATTATCAAGTGTTACTTGCCATGCACCGCGTTCATCAATATTCATGCCTTTTGCAATTAAATTTTTTGATTTAAAATCGGCATAAATCTGATTCCATGCTTCCAATACTTTTAAACTCTGATAATCTGGCCCACCTAAATAAGGCAAAGCATTCTCTTTTAAGCGTTCAATTGGAAGTTGAAATACAACGCCATCCTGAGTAACAAATTGATTCTGATTCCAAAATGCCACTGGTTGATATTCAGTAATCCAAATACTTAAACGATTTGGCCATATTTTTCGCACAATTGAACTTTTAACCCAAGGTAAAGCTTCTATTTGTGCTTGAATTGGCTCAACATCTTGCCCCCAAAAGCCTTTAAGAGTGCCCATTTTTAATAAGCTTTCCTTAATATCGGCATCCGTAGTAAAAACCTTTTGTCCAGCCAATGCAAAACCGCTAATAGGCTTATCATCCATTTTCTCTAGCAGCGTTTGCCAATTAAAATAGATACCAAGAGCCAGAAGTATACCAAGCAAAGCCAAGAAAGCCCGAATATGAAAATAATATTTAGGTTTTTGTTCACCAAAACGAATATTCTGTGGAGTTTTCCTTTTCAGAATGTTCATTACACACTTAGCTCCAAGATTTTCACAACAAGCTGTTCAAAAGAAATACCCACGCTTGCAGCAGATTTTGGGAATAAACTGTGGCTCGTCATTCCTGGATTCGTATTCACTTCAACTAAACGAAAATCACCTTTCGAATCGCACATGACATCAATACGGCTCCAACCACGACAACCCACTGCATCATAAGCGCGTTTTACTAATATAGCTAACTCTTGCTCACGCTCAGGCGTTAAACCTGCAGGACAGAAATATTGAGTATTATCAGAAATATATTTCGCATTGTAATCGTAGAACTCACCTTCAGGAACAATACGAATAGCTGGAAGCACTTGACTATCCAATACAGGCACTGTTAATTCATCACCAGCTAACCATTCTTCAATCAGAATCGTATTATCAAATTTAAGTGCATATTCCACCGCACTTTTTAGATCATCCACAGCTTTAACTTTAGTTAATCCAACACTAGAGCCTTCCAAAGAAGGTTTCACCATTAATGGTAAACCTAGTTTTTCCACTACAGCCTGAGCGTCTAATTCAGCAAAGGTTTCTCGGGTTACCACTTCCATATCTGCTACAGGTAATCCAAATGCTTTCCACAACATTTTTGTACGCATTTTATCCATAGTTAATGCAGAAGCCATTACTCCACAACCAGTATAAGGTAAACCAATTTGCTCTAATAAACCTTGCATTGTGCCATCTTCACCACCTCGGCCATGCAAAATATTAAACACTCGATGAAAACCATCCTTTTTAAGATTAGCAACATTATATTCTTTAGGATCAATAGGATGAGCATCATAACCTTGGTTTAATAAAGCCTCTAATACCGCTTTACCTGAATTGAGAGAAACTTCACGCTCAGCGGATGTTCCGCCTAATAACACTGCAATTTTTTCTTGTTTTAAATTCATTTTATCCTACTTATATATCTTATTCTGATGGCCTTAGTTAATAGATAAGACCATCTCAAATTTCTAAAATCTATTTATAAAAGTCTTAATTTTTCCAAGATTGAGCTAAGCCACGAGAGATTTTACTTACGCTACCCGCACCTTGCGCCAAAATCAAATCGCCATCTTGAATAATTTGATCAAGAACGTCACCTAATTGTGATGTGTCAGAAACCAAGATTGGATCGATTTTTCCTAAATTTCTAATGGAACGACAAAGCGATTTACTATCAGCTCCAACAATTGGGGCTTCTCCTGCTGCGTACACATCAAGCATAATTAATGCGTCCACTTGTGAAAGCACTTGTACAAAATCATCAAATAAATCACGAGTACGAGAATAACGATGAGGTTGGAAAACCATCACAATACGTTTATCTCCCCATCCTTCTCGTGCGGCTTTAATCGTTACGTCCACTTCTGTTGGGTGATGACCATAATCATCAACTAAACGAACCTTACCATTTGGACGAATGAATTCACCTAACTGATCAAAACGACGGCCTGCACCTTGGAAATCAGCGAGTGCTTCTAAAATAGCCTCATTGCCAATACCTTCTTCTTTTGCTACAGCAAGTGCAGCCGTTGCATTTAACGCATTATGTTTTCCTGGCACATTTAACAGCACATTAATACGCTCATTATCTGGACAAATCACTGTGTAATGACCTTGAAAACCTGTTTGTTCATAATCTTCAATACGATAATCTGCGTGTTCACTAAAACCATATGTAATCACTTGGCGACCAACTTTTGGCACAAGTTCCATTAATACAGGATCATCTGCACACATCACAGCTAAACCGTAGAATGGCAAATTATGCAGGAATTTCACATAAGTGGCTTTCATTTTTTCGAAATCACCTTCGTAGGTGTCCATATGGTCTGGTTCCATGTTAGTCACAACAGATACCATTGGCTGCAAATGCAAAAACGAGGCGTCACTTTCATCCGCTTCGGCAATTAAATAACGACTTGCACCTAGATGTGCATTTTTACCTGCAGATTTCACCAAACCACCATTAACGAATGTTGGATCGAGTTTTGCTTGGGTATAAATCATAGAAATCATAGCAGTTGTTGTCGTCTTCCCATGTGTTCCTGCAACAGCAATACCATGACGGAAACGCATAATTTCAGCCAACATTTGTGCTCGTTGAATCACTGGAATGCGTTTTTGTTTCGCCGCAACTAATTCAGGGTTATCATCTTTTATCGCGCTAGATACGACAACAACACTGGCACCTTCAATATGTTCTTCTGCATGGCCAATGTAGATTTTTGCTCCAGCTTGAGCTAAACGTTGAGTTACTAAGCCGTTAGCAATATCTGAGCCAGAGATTTGATAGCCTTCATTCAATAAAATCTCAGCAATACCACTCATTCCCGCGCCACCAATTCCAATAAAATGAATTTGTTGCACTCGACGCATTTCAGGGATAATTTTTCTAATTTCTTCGTGGGAATGTTTCATTTATTTTTCCTTTTTGACACATTGGCAAAATATTGGTGCCTATTCTAAAAGTGCGGTTGAAAATCGCAATATTTTTCTTATTCTTTGGAATATCAATTAGTTTGAATTTTCTATAATAACCTCAGCAACTCGCTGTGCAGAGAGTGGTGTCGACATTGCTTTCGCTTTCTCAGCCATTTGTAATAAATTTTCACGAGTAAAGTTTTTTAAATAATTCACCAGAATTTCAGGTGTTAAATCAGCCTGTTCTACAATCTTTGCCGCCCCCACATCAGCCAAATATTTCGCATTCAAATATTGTTGACGATCTTTATGTTGGAAAGGTACAAAAATAGCTGCAGAGCCAACTGCCGCAATTTCACATACAGTTAATGCGCCAGAACGGCAAATTATCACATCAGCCCAGGCATAAGCTTCAGCCATATCATCAATAAATTCTGTTATTTTAACTTGTTCTGAATTCTCGCCATAAAGTTTGGTAACTTCTTCTACCGCACCTTTACCTACTTGATGACGAACGTATAATTTATCTGCAAGCTGGGCGACTACTTTAGGTAAAGTATGATTAAGCACTCTCGCTCCTTGGCTACCACCAACCACTAAGACACGTAATTTTTCCTCACGCTCAGAAAAACGGAGCGTTGGATATGGCATCTTAAATAAATCTTCTCGAACTGGATTTCCTACAACTTCAGCATGAGGAAAAGCACTTGGAAATGCTTGCAATACGCGAGTAGCAATTTTAGCTAACCATTTATTCGTTAAACCTGCTATCGCATTTTGCTCATGCAAAATTATCGGTACACCACAAAGTTTTGCAGCAATACCGCCAGGACCTGAAACATACCCCCCCATTCCAAGTACCGCATCAGGCTTTTCTTCTTGGATAATTTTTTTTGCCTGAAACACGGCACGGAAAATCGCAAAAGGAGCGCTTAATAAAGCTTTTATGCCTTTGCCTCGCAAACCAGAAATTTGGATAAATCTAATCGGGATTCCATGTTTTGGTACAAGGTGAGCCTCCATTCGATCTTTGGTACCTAACCAGCAAATATCCCATTCTTGTTTTTGTAAAAATTGGGCCACAGCTATCGCTGGAAAAACATGACCGCCAGTTCCACCAGCCATCACTAATAATTTTTTATTTTTCATCATCTTTATCTCTAATCATCACGTAGACGTGCTTGACCTGCGCGAAGTAAACGATTTTCGTGATCAATACGTAATAAAATGCCAATAGTCGCTGACATAATAATAATACTCGAACCACCATAACTCACGAGTGGAAAGGTTAAACCTTTAGTCGGTAACATTCCTAGAGCCATACCTAAATTAACAAAGCCTTGAAAGAAAATCCAAAAGCCAATGCCTAACGCTAAAAATCCTCTAAAACGTTGTTCTAACATTAAAGATTCTTTACCAATCTTCAGGGCGCGAAAAACAAGTAAACCAAGCAAAATAACAACAATTAAAATGCCTATAAAGCCAAACTCTTCCCCAATAATCGCCATGATAAAGTCAGTATGCGCTTCAGGTAAATAATCTAGTTTTTGAATTGAATTACCTAACCCCTCCCCCGTTATTTCTCCACGACCAAATGCCATAAGAGAGTTCGTTAATTGGAAGCCTGTACCATAAGGGTCTTTAAACGGATCTAAAAAACCAGTGAAACGTTTTAAACGATAAGAAGCAGAGATGATTAACCAAGCGCCAAGAATTACACCTGTTGCGCCAAGCAAAATAAATTGGAAAAAGTGCGCACCAACGATAAATAGCATACCGAAAGTAATAACAAACAGTACAACTGTACTTCCCATATCAGGCTGAACTAAGAGGAACATCCCCATCACGCCCATCACAATAAAGGGTTTTATCGCACTAAATTTTCTACCTCGAACCTCATCATAACGACGAGTAAAATAGCTTGCCAAGAAACAAGTTAGTGCCAGCTTCGCAAATTCAGCTGGCTGAAAATTCAAAATCCCCAATGAAATCCAACGTTTAGCACCATTCACTGATGTACCGATAAATAATACGGCTATCAATAAAGCCACAGCTGCCCAGAAAATATTTACATTCCATTTTTCCAACTTTTCAGTTGGAATATACAACATGGCATAACAAGTCGATAAAGAAAGAAATACATAAAAAGCATCGCGTTTTGCAAAGTAAAAAGGATCATTAAATAAACGAGAGCTATAAGGAATAGATGCAGATGTTACCGAAACTAAACCAATTAAAAGCAAAATAACAAATAACCAAAATAGCGCACGATCATACAACAAACCTTGCGGAGTGATGCGTGTCCATTCATCGTAATTTTTTTTGATGTTTTGTAAAAATTCCATCTTATTTCATATATTACTAAATTAGGCTGAATATTGTGCTAAACGAGTAAATTCTTCACCGCGCTTTTCAAAAGAGGCAAACTGATCGAGGCTTGCACAAGCTGGCGACAATAATACCATATCTCCGCTTTGCAATGTTGGGCGTAAAAATTCTATCGCTTGTTCCATTGTATCGAACAAATAACTTTGCGATGAAAGCTTAGCGAGTTGCGCTCCATCTCGACCAAAACAATAACAAATAATGTGTGGTTGATTAATTAATTCAGCTAATTCTGAAAAATCAGCTCCTTTTCCATCACCACCTAGCAACAAATGCAATTTACCTTCCACATAAAGGCCTGCTAATGCGGCAACTGTACTCCCCACATTTGTTGCTTTAGAGTCATTAATCCAACGAATGCCATTAGCTTGATGCGCTAATTGAAAACGATGATCTAACCCTTTGAAATGACGAAGTGCGGTACGAATTGAATCTAAATTAATACCGACAGATTGTGCCAATGCCGTTGCCGCCAAAATATTCATATAATTATGGCGACCGACTAATGTTGCTTCTTCACAAGGCAAAATTACTTCATCTTTTGCCATTAAGTATTGCTTGCCATTTTCCGTTTTTAGCCAATAATCTGATGTATTTTCCGCAAAAGAAACGGTTTGTTTCGCTTGATTTTCACCTTCACCAAAAGTCAACTTATCCTCATTATTCAAAACTCCGACCTCAGCATTGTGATAAATGCGTAATTTTGCTTGGCGATAATCTTCTAAATCCACATAGCGATCCATATGATCTTCTGTCACGTTCAAGACCGTTGCTGCCGCAGCTTTTAAACTGTAAGTTGTTTCAAGCTGAAAACTAGACAACTCTAATACATAAAGTTCACAATCTTCATTCAATAATGACAAAGCGGGAATCCCAATATTTCCACCCATACCAACTTTCACGCCAGCAGCTTTCGCCATTTCATAAACTAAAGTAGTCACGGTACTTTTTCCATTTGAGCCTGTAATCCCCACAATTGGCTTCATCGCCGCGCGGCAGAATAATTCAATATCACCGATTACTTCTACTCCGGCTTTAAGTGCGGTTTGAATTTCAGGTGTTTTTACCGCAAGCCCTGGACTGATAACAATCATATCACTTTCAAGTAACCATTCCTGATTTAAACTACCAGTATGAAGAGGGATATTTTGAGGAAGTTTATCAACACCAGTAGGATTTTTTCGGGTATCAATCACACGAATATTAGCCTGTTGGGATAGGAGATAATCCACGCAAGAAAGACCTGTTTTGCCAAGCCCGATGATAGTAATATTTTTGTTTTGATAGGCGTTCATTTTCTTTCTTCTTAATTGCTATAAATTCTAAAATTATATTATTGATGGAAATATAAATTTCTTTTACTAACGTAAAAAAGGTCGCCCTTTCAAAAACTGAAAGAGCGAACCTAGCTATATTTATTAACGCAACTTCAAGGTGACCAATCCCATCAACACCAACATTAAGGAAATAATCCAAAACCGAATAATCACTCTTGGCTCTGGCCATCCCTTCAATTCAAAATGGTGGTGAATCGGTGCCATTCTAAAAATACGTTGTTTGCGTAACTTATAAGACCCTACTTGCAAAATAACAGAGAGCGCTTCAACAACAAATACCCCGCCCATTATCACAAGCAAAAATTCCTGACGAACTAGGATCGCCACTACACCAAGAGCTCCGCCTAATGCAAGGGAACCTACATCGCCCATAAAGACTTGCGCGGGATAAGTATTGAACCACAAGAATCCTAACCCCGCACCAACAATGGCTGTACAGAATACAACCACTTCAGAGCTATATTTAATGTATGGGATGTGCAAGTATTCTGCAAAATTCACGTTACCCGTTGCCCATGCAATTAACGCAAATGCGCCTGCAACAAGTGCTGTTGGCATAATCGCCAATCCATCCAAACCATCTGTTAAATTCACCGCATTACCCGTTCCAACAATCACAAAGTAAGACAACACAATATAGAACAAACCTAATTGAGGCATAATGTCTTTAAAGAATGGAATCACTAAACGGGTTGCATCAGTATCATGGCCAAGCCAATAAAGCCAAAGGATTGCTACTAATGCCACAACAGACATCCAGAAATATTTCCAACGAGCAATCAAACCATCCGTGTTTTTACGAGTAATTTTTCGGAAATCATCCACAAAACCAATTGCACCGTATCCAAATAATACAAATAAGCAAACCCAAATATAAGGATTAGAGAGATTTGCCCATAATAACGTACTTACGCCAATAGAGAATAAAATCATCACACCTCCCATAGTCGGTGTGCCTTTTTTTGCAAAGTGGCTTTCAGGACCATCATTTCGCACTTCTTGGCCAAATTTTAAGATCTGTAAACGTTTGATCACTTTTGGACCAATCCAAAGTGAGATAAAAAGTGCGGTTAATAATGCAAGAATTGCACGGACGGTAATATAAGAAATCGCATTAAAGGCGGTTTCATAACGAACAAGATATTCAGCAAGCCAGACTAACATTTAATTTTATCCTTTAATGAATAGATCACATCTTCCATTTTCATTGAGCGCGAGCCTTTTCCTAGCACCACAACTTTGTTATTTTGTTGTAATTGGGTTTCAATTAATGGCACAAGAAAATCAACCATCTCCACCTTATCAGTAAAATGCTTACCCGAAACAGCCTCAGAAATAACCGCACTTTCGTTGCCATAAGAACAAACTAAATCTAAATTTGCCGAATTGACATGCTCTCCTACTTCACGGTGAATAGCGAGAGAGTTTTCGCCTAACTCTTTCATATCACCGACACACAAAATACGGAAAGCATCATAACCTTTTAGGACATCAATGGCAGCACAGAGAGAATCTTTATTTGCATTATAAGTATCATCTAATAACAATAAATTAGGTGTTACTTGAATAGGGAATAAACGTCCTTTCACTTGTGAGCGTTGTTCTAATCCAGCTTTTACATCCGTAAGAGTGGCACCAACATTCATTGCAAGTGCAGTCGCTGCCAAAGCATTTTTTACATTATGTTCCCCCAGATAAGGTAAGTTAATCTCAATTTCACCTTGTGGGGAAATAAGTATAAAAGTGGAGCCTTGAGAAGTATGATGAATATTTTTTGCAGAATAATCTTTACCGTTGAAATATTGAATTTCATGTTCACCGATTTCTTTTTGCCAAAAATCTAAATGGTTATGTTCTGCATTAATAATCGCCACACCATTCGATGTTAAACCACGATAAATCTCACCTTTAGCTTGTGCAACGCCCTCTAAAGAACCAAAGCCCTCTAAATGCGCAGGCGCAATATTATTAATCAATGCGGCATCAGGTTGAGCTAATTTTGTGGTGTAATCAATTTCACCTTGATGATTTGCACCAAGTTCGATCACTGCGAAACGATGTTTTTCTGTTAAACGAAGAAGGGTTAAAGGCACACCAATATCGTTATTAAAATTCCCATTGGTAAAAAGTACCGCTTCTGAATCACCAGCAGTATATTGCAAAATACTCGCCGTCATTTCTTTTACTGTAGTTTTACCAGAAGACCCTGTCATCGCGACAGTACACGGATTAATTTTCTCGCGTAACCATTTTGCAAGTTCTCCCAAAGCAATTCGAGTATCCTTAACCACCAGTTGTGGAACAGAAATGGAAGAATTTTCTTGCTGAACAACAACGGCTACCGCACCTTGTGCTACCGCTTGTTCAAGATATTGGTGAGCATCAAACTTTTCGCCTTTCAACGCAAAAAATAAACTATTTGATACGCTTTTTCGGGTATCTGTATTAATTTCTTCAACTTGCACATTTTTATCGCCAATTAATTTAGCTTGAAGAATCTGTGCTAATTTTTCAGTAGAGAGTTTAATCATAATTTAATTGTTATTATTTTAAAAAATCATGGGCAATTTCTTGGTCTGAAAAATGCATGATTTCAGTGCCAATAATTTGATAATTTTCATGGCCTTTGCCAGCGATTAAAATCACATCATTTTCAACCGCACTTTCAATCGCAAACTGAATAGCCTGTTCGCGATCAGGAATAATGCCGACTTTATCCATATTTTTAAAGCCAGCGACAATATCTGATTCAATTTGGCTTTGTGATTCTGTTCGAGGATTATCTTTTGTCACTATAACCTTTTCAGCAAACTGCTCTGCGACTTGTGCCATCAATGGACGTTTACCTCTATCGCGGTCTCCACCACAGCCAAAAATACACCATAACTCACCTTGGCAATGTTCACGCGCTGCCATCAAGGCTTTTTCTAGTGCGTCAGGTGTATGCGCATAATCTACAATAACTGTTGGTTTATTTGGATATTGAATCATTTCCATTCTTCCACATACTCCTTTCAAAGATTTCGCCGTAGCGAGTAAATTTCCCAACGGATAACCAAACGATAATAATGTGGTCATCACTAATAATAAGTTGCTTACATTGAAAGCACCGATTAATGGACTATGCAATACGCCATTACCCCAGCTAGATTCAAAAGTAATATCAGCACCTTTAGCGTGATAGTGGATATTTGTTGCCTTCATCCATTGATGTGAGTTTGATTGGAAGTCAGCGCTCGTACTTACCGCAATAGCATCAGGCAATTCACTTAACCATTGGCATCCAATCTCATCATCAGCGTTAATCACTTTAATTTGCGTATCTAATTCGGTGAACAAGCGTTTTTTAGCCGAAGCGTAATTTTCCATAGTCTGGTGATAATCTAGATGATCACGCGTTAAGTTCGTAAAAATTGCTGCTTTAAAATGCAATGACTCCACGCGATGTTGTGCCAAACCATGCGATGAAACTTCAATAGAGGCAAAATCAGCGCCAGCTTGCTTAAAACTGAAAAGTGATGATTGAATTTCCACAGCTGAGCCAGTTGTATTTTTAGCTTCTACAACTTGACCTAAAAGGCCATTACCAATGGTTCCCATCACTGCCGCACGATGACCTAATAATTCAGCCCATTGCGCTAATAATTGAGAAATAGTGGTTTTGCCATTTGTCCCAGTTACGCCAACAAGCGTTAATTTTTTAGAAGGCGAATCATAGAAAATATCCGCCAAAGACGAAAGATGACGTGCAAGTTGATAATATTTAACTACTGGTACATTCCCGATAAACGTTACAGTTAAATGCTCACTAGATAATTCTGTCTCAGAAACTACCGCACTCGCACCAGAATGAATAGCTGAATTAATAAATTGATTTCCATCAACCTGATGACCTTTTATCGCCACAAAAAGATCGCCAGCTTTAACTTTACGGCTATCCAACACCATATTATGGAGTTCTACATCATCCTTTAATTCAGGCAAATTAAAAAGTGCGGTGAGTTTTTTCATAATTTTTCCTTAATTCACTTTTTGATTCTTGTGATCACCAACATATACGATACGTTTTGCGCTTTTAGTTGCTGTTTTTTCAACAGGTTCAGCATCTTGTGGAATAGCATTTGCACGCAAAGCATAGCCCATAATGCTAGAGAATACTGGCGCAGAGACTGCACCACCATAATATTCACCGGCTTTTGGATCATTAATCAAAATCACTAATGCATAACGAGGGTCACTAATCGGTGCAATACCCGCAGTGAATGCCACATATTTATTTACATAATGTCCATTTTCAATCTTACGTGCCGTACCCGTTTTCACGCCAACACGGTAGCCTTCCACCATAGCGCGTTTATTTTTAATTGCTACTTTCTCTAAAATCCCTACGATATCTTTGGTTATTTTCTCAGAGAAAACACGTTTTCCAATGACTGGCGGATCGACTTTAGTAATAGAAAGCGGGCGATAGACACCAAAACTACCAAGGGTTGCATATGCTCTAGCTATTTGTAAAGGTGTCGCAGTAATACCGTAACCATAAGCGACTGTTGCACGTTCAATATCTGCCCAGCGTTTACGGTTTGCGTTCAAAATCCCAACTTGTTCACCAATCAAGCCTAAATCTGTCGGTTTACTTAAACCGGCATTTTGATAAGTTTCCATCAATGCACTAGGTGGCATACGCAATGCAAGGCGACTCACACCGCGGTTACTGGAATTAATTAAAATCTCATCTAAAGTTTGTTGTGCTCGAGGTGCAACGTCCACAATTTCTTTGCCGCTAACTGTGAATGATCCCGTGTTGATGATTTCATCACGGCGCACCACTCCACGTTGAAGTGCGGTTAAAACTACGAAAGGTTTTACAGTAGAACCTGGCTCAAACGTATCGGTGATTGCACGGTTACGCATTAACTCGGATTTCACACCCACACGGTTGTTTGGATTATAAGATGGTGCAGTAGCCATAGCCAACACTTCACCAGTTCGAACATCAACTAATACCGCTGTACCAGACTCGGCATTATTATCAGACACCGCCTTTTTAATCTCACGATATACCATGGATTGTAATTTTTCATCGATACTTAAGGTGACATCTTGCGCATCATATTTTTTCTCATCCGCAATATGTTCAACGATATTTCCGCGTTTATCTTTACGAACAGTACGTGAACCATCTTTACCCACAAGCATGGAATTAAAGCTTTTCTCAATGCCCTCAATACCGTTTCCATCAATATCGGTATAGCCCACCACATGCGCAGCTTCTTCTACGCGAGGATAAAAACGACGATGCTCAGTTTCTAAATTAATACCTTTAATCTTAAGTTTACGAATATAATCTGCTTTGTTCGATTCTACTTGACGGGCCAAATACAAATAACCTGATTTGGAATTCTTCTCGATTTTTTTCACCAAATCATTTTCGCTCATACCCAATTCTTGGGCCAAAGCAGTAATCCGTTCTTTATCCGCAAGTGCATTTTCTTTTAACATGGTTTTCGGATCTGCAACTACAGCATTCATCGGTACACTCACAGATAAAAGCTGACCATTACGATCTAAAATTGAACCACGCACAGATAACACTTCATCTTTACGCAAAGAACGTTTATCCGCCTCTCCAGATAAGGTGCTCGAATCAACAGACTGCACATAAGCCGCACGAGCGACTAAAGCACATAAACCGGCCAAAATAAAAAAAGCAGAAACCCAATAACGAACACGCATAAAACATTTTTCAAACACAATTTTCGGTTTGTTATGTTTTACGGCTTCAGGTGCGGTCAATTTTCTAATTGTTTTTTTTGCTTTACCTGATTTACGAGAAGAATTGAACTTAACCATCTTTTCTACCTATTATTCTCTAATTTCAACTTCTTGTTCTGGGGATAATGTTTTCATTTTTAAGGTGCCAACAGCAATAGACTCTACTCGAGTACTGTCTCCTTCTGTTGCTTCTTGTACTTGCAAATTTCGATATTCACTTTCAAGCGCTTGGCGCTGTAAAACCAATTGACCATTTTCAGAAATTAATCGACGAGTCTGATGAGTTACCCAAATCACGCTCATTGATGAAATCAAAATCGCAACCAATAACAACACAATCAATTTATTTGAAGAAAATAGATCTTCGACCAAAATCTGCTGTAACGGATAACGAGGTTTATTATTTTCAGACATCACTAAATTCTCTCCGCTACACGTAATACCGCACTTCTTGAACGAGGATTTGCTTGAATTTCTGCATCACTTGGTTGAATTGCTTTACCAATAGTTTTTAATTTTTGATTACGTTGAATTTGGTCTTCTCGCAATGGCAAACCTTTAGGGATATCCTCACCTTTACTTTGTTTTTTCATAAAATGTTTCACCATTCTATCTTCTAAAGAATGGAAACTAATAATTGATAAACGCCCTTCTGGCGCTAGCATATCTAAAGCAGAATTAAGTACACTTTCCAATTCATCTAATTCTGCATTGATGAAAATACGAATAGCTTGGAAACTGCGAGTAGCAGGATGTTTATGTTTATCTTTGAAAGGTACCGCTTGTGAAATAAGCTCAGCTAATTGACTAGTACGCGATAAAAATTCTGTGCCATTTTTAGCCGCACTTTTGTTGTAATCAACAATAGCAGTGGCAATACGTTTAGCAAAACGCTCCTCGCCAAAAGTTTTCAAAACCCAAGTTAAATCCTCAACCGCTACTTGTTTTAACCATTCTTCTGCAGACAAACCTTGAGTCGTGTCCATACGCATATCAAGCGGGCCATCTTTCATAAAACTAAAACCACGCTCTGCTTCATCAAGCTGTGGGGATGACACACCAAGATCAAGCAAAATACCGTCAATTTTGCCCACTAAATTTAATTTTTCACAAATTTCAGGAATATGGGAAAAGCTGTTGTGTTCAATCTGAAAACGTGAATCTTGAATTTTTTGAGCTTCAGCAATGGCTCTGGGATCTCGGTCAACACCAATAAGACGACCATTTGAGGATAATTTAGAAAGGATTAAGCGAGAATGGCCACCACGGCCAAAAGTACCGTCAATATAAATTCCATTTTCCTTCAATGCCAAGCCATTCACGGCTTCGTGAAGTAAAACTGTGATATGTTCAGGTGAAGAAAAGGAATTTTCGGTATCCATAAATACAATATAAAAGTAAAAAACGGTGAATCATTTTCTATAATGAGAAATCTTTCAAAGCCTCAGACGCAAAGTCTGCACTTGAACCAATTTCCATATCTTCTTCAATTTGGGCATGCCATTCTACAGCGCTCCAAATTTCAAATTTATTAAGTTGCCCAACCAACATTAAACCTTTTTCTAATTTTGCATGTTGGCGTAATGGACCACTAAGCAAAATACGGCCCTGAGCATCCATCTCACACTCAGTGGCATGACCAAGCATTACTCGTTGCAAACGGCGTTGAGTAGGATCAAAGTTAGAAAGTGCGAGAAGTTTTTGTTCGATTTTTTCCCATTCATCAAGGGGATAAAGTAAAAGGCAGGGTTGACGAATATCCACAGTACAAACCATTTGCCCTTGGTTCTTTTCAAGAATTTCAGAGCGATAGCGGGTTGGGATCGCTACGCGTCCCTTAGAATCTAAATTAACCGCTGTTGCACCACGAAACATATTACGCCTTAAAAATTGAACTTATTTTGAGAAATTTTTCTAAAAATCTCCACAAAACACCACTTTTCTCCACATCTACGTAAGTTTATAATTTGTTTGCTTAAGTTGCAAGCGATTATCCCTGAAATACCCTATTTTTATCAAAATAAAAAGCCGTTTGAGACAATATCTCAAACGGCTTTTTTTAAACCAAATTATCTTGATTAATTATTCACATACGCTTCTTCATCACGCTCGCCTAATGGCTTAAGCATAGCGAAGAATAACACAATACAAACAATTGTTGTTGCAAAACCAAGATAAACAGAAAGTTGATAATCTAAACCGAAACCGATTTTGTTGTAGAACAAGTAAGTTGCACATACTGTTGTAATAAACCAAGCTGGAATAGACGCAACCCAGTGGAATTTATGGTAGCGATATAAGTATGCTGCTGCAGTCCATAACATTACCATTGCTGTCATTTGGTTTGCCCAAGTGAAATAACGCCATAATACACTAAAGTCAATCGTTGAAACGAAATAGCCTAATACGAATAGTGGTACAGCAATTAGTAAACGTTTAGGTAATGAACGTTGGTCGATATGGAAAATTTCCGCTAATTGTAAACGAGCAGCACGGAATGCGGTATCGCCAGAAGTAATAGGTAAAACCACCACACCTAACACAGCAAAGATACCACCGATAAAGCCTAAGAAGTGTAATGAACTGTCATATACAACTTTAGATGGTGAACCTGCTGTAATCGCATCTTGTAATGCTTGTGGATTTTCATAGAATGCAAGACCAACCATACACCAGATTAACGCAATTACACCTTCAGCAATCATTGCACCATAAAAGATAAAACGACCTTCTTTTTCATTTTCAGCACAACGCGCCATTAAAGGAGTTTGAGTTGCATGGAAACCAGATAATGCACCACAAGAAATAGTTAAGAACAATAATGGCCAAATTGGAACATCACCCTTCACTTGGAAGTTTTGAGCAAATTTTTCTAAAGTTAAACCTTGACCATCTGCATTGATAGTACGGAAGAACTCAATAGGATCAACTGCACTAAAGTGTGCAGAAACTAAGCCATACACCATACCCACAGACATAAATAGCAACAATGCGCCAAAGAGCGGATAGATTCGACCGATAATTTTGTCGATTGGCAATAAAGTCGCAAGAATATAGTAAGCAAAAATAATAATCGTCCAAACTGCAACAACCGTTGCTTTATCCATTCCCCATACTTTGATACCACCGGCTTCAACTGCATGATGAACAGCTTCAGCATCACCTAATTGTAACGCGCCTTGAGATGCGCCCAATAAGTCCATGGTAATCGTACCCATTAATTGAGCTGGGCTTGATACAAACACAACACCTACTAATAATAGAAGTACAAGTGCTAATGTGTTAATAAATACTTTTACAGGGCGACCTAAGAATTTACCAGCTAAATGTGGCATAGTTGCACCGCCATGACGGATACTCAACATACCACAGAAATAGTCATGTACTGCACCGGCAAAAATACAACCGATTACAATCCATAGCATTGCCACTGGTCCGTATAACGCACCAAGAATTGGACCAAAAATAGGACCAGTTCCAGCAATGTTTAATAATTGAATTAACCAAATTTTGGTTTTTGACATTGGCATATAATCCACGCCATCATTTACTTGATAAGCAGGGGTCTGACGTTGTGGATTAATCACAAAGATTTTTTCGATAATTTTTCCATAAACAAAGTAACCAAGAATCAAGATGGCTACACAAAAGAAAAACCATAACATAAAAAGGCTCCTCAAAAGATAAAAGAAAGTATTTAGTAGATGCCCTAAACAAGCTGCGGTATTCTATTTCAAATTGTTTAAAATCAAAAATTGAATTTAAGAAATTTTATGGATTTGTGACTTGCATCACATTTGTAAAACCGAAGAATTCTATTAGAATACTAATAAATAAGTAATTTTATAATTATAAAGAAAAAGATGACCTTAACTCGATGCCCTGAATGCAGAAAAAAGATTAGTGAAAATGCAGAAAACTGCCCTAATTGCGGTTTTTCTTTCAAACAAGCAGATTTAGAAGTTTATAAACAACAATTAGAAAGACGTCGACTGCATAATGCTGAAATCAATCGTAAAAGTACAAAACTCCACATAATTTGGTTTTGCATATTTGCTATTTTTATCGCGCTGGCTAGTTGGATTACAAATAAATAGAAAAAATATTTCGTATGTATAGAGTTACTTCAGATATCAACTATTAATTCGTTCATCTCCACTATAGATATTCCCTTTACCTTCTCTTGCAAAGCCAATCAAAGTCAAATGATGTGTTTCAGCCATTTTCACAGCAAGATCAGTTGCTCCAGAAATGGTCACTAACATTTCCACCCCACAAGAAATAGTTTTTTGAACCATTTCATAACTTGCACGACTCGAAGCGACAATAATTCCATTAGGCTTGCCTGATTTTGCATGCCAGCCAAGTAATTTATCAAGCGCAACATGACGACCCACATCTTCAAAAATAGCAAGCATATTGCCTTCTAAATCAAAAAAACCACAAGCATGAGTCGAACCTGTTTGCTGACCCAATCGTTGATTTTTATGAAGATCTAACAAACAACCATCGAGCAAATTCAAATCAAACTTAAAAGTGCGGTCTAATTTTGGAAAGTTTTTATACACTTGATTAAGCTGCTCCGTGCCACAAATGCCACACCCCGTACGTCCAGTTAGGGTACGACGATGCTCTTTTAATGCCATAAATTTTCGGCTAGACAGTTCGATTTGCACTTCAATACCATTGCAAACTTCCACAACATCAATGCCGTAAATATCCGAAGGTTTTTCAATAATGCCTTCCGTGAGAGAAAACCCCAGAGCAAATACCTCTAAATCTTTCGGTGAACACATCATAACCGCATGAGAAATACCGTTATAAACTAATGAAACTGGCATTTCGACAGCTAGAAAATCTTCTTTTGATTGTAAAAGTGCGGTTGAATTTTCTATACTTTTATTTCTTTTAAAAAAGTTAATCGTTTGTTTAATCAGCCAATCCATTCTTTACCTACCCATTACTAAAATGTAAAAAAAATGTTAATATTTTTGTAAATTTATGATCTAGATCATAATATTTCTGCGTTATAATGCCATTTGATTATGGATTTATCGTTAAAAAATCGTTATTCTAGTCGCCCATAAATTGGCCTACTTTTGAACCAATTTACTATGTTGAGTAACGTTATTTTAACGAAATCAACCAAATTATCTAGTTACACTAAACGAATTTATTACTATCTAAATATCTCAACAACTTGTTGTTGAAAGGAGTGATTATGCAGATCTCAAGAAGAAAATTCTTTAAGGTCTGTGCAGGTGGTATGGCGGGAACATCGGCTGCGATGTTGGGTTTTGCCCCAGCAAGTGCGTTAGCTGCGCCGCGTGAATACAAATTATTACGCGCATTTGAATCTCGTAACACTTGTACATATTGTTCCGTAAGCTGTGGTATGTTGCTTTATAGCACAGGCAAACCTTACGATACGTTAAGCAGCCACACTGGCACCAATACTCGTTCAAAATTATTCCATCTCGAGGGCGATCCAGATCATCCGGTTAGCCGTGGTGCACTCTGTCCTAAAGGTGCTGGCGCCCTTGATTATGTAAATAGCGAAAGCCGCTGTTTATATCCTGAATATCGTGCACCGGGCTCTGATAAATGGGAACGCATTTCTTGGCATGATGCTATTAAGCGTATTGCCCGTTTAATGAAAGATGACCGTGATGCCAACTTCGTTGAAAAAAATGCTGCAGGTAATACTGTAAACCGTTGGACCACCACTGGGATTATGACCGCATCCGCTATCAGTAATGAAGCCGCGTTACTCACCCATAAATGGATCCGAATGTTAGGGATGTTGCCGGTATGTAACCAAGCTAATACTTGACACGGACCAACGGTAGCAAGTCTTGCTCCATCATTTGGTCGCGGTGCCATGACAAATAACTGGGTTGATATCAAAAACGCAAACCTTATTCTTGTTCAAGGTGGTAACCCTGCCGAAGCTCACCCTGTTGGCTTCCGTTGGGCAATTGAAGCGAAGAAAAACGGTGCGAAAATCATCGTAGTTGACCCTCGCTTTAACCGTACAGCATCTGTTGCTGACCTTCACGCACCAATTCGTTCTGGTTCTGATATTGCGTTCTTAATGGGCGTAATCCGTTACCTATTGGAAACTAATCAGATTCAACACGAATACGTTAAACACTATACCAATGCATCATTCTTAATTAATGAAGGCTATAAGTTTGAAGACGGTTTATTCTCTGGCTTTAACGAAGAAAGACGCAATTACGATAAATCAACTTGGAATTACCAATTTGATGAAAACGGCAATGCAAAACGTGATATGACATTACAACACCCTCGTTGTGTAATTAATATCTTAAAAGATCACGTTTCTCGTTATACTCCAGAAATGGTTGAACGCGTTACCGGCGTAAAACAAAAAGTGTTCTTACAAATTTGTGAAGAAATCGGTAAAACTTCTGCGCCAAATAAAACAATGACGCACTTATATGCATTAGGTTTTACAGAGCACACAATCGGTACACAAAATATTCGTTCTATGGCGATGATCCAATTACTTTTAGGTAATATTGGTATGCCAGGAGGCGGTATTAATGCACTTCGTGGACACTCAAATGTTCAAGGTACAACTGATATGGGCCTACTACCAACAATGTTGCCAGGCTATATGCGTTTACCAAACGAAAAAGAAACCTCTTACGAACAATATATGAATGCGATTACGCCGAAAGATATCGTGCCTAATCAAGTCAACTATTATCGTAATACCTCAAAATTCTTCGTAAGTATGATGAAAACCTTCTACGGAGATAAAGCTACAAAAGAAAATGGCTGGGGCTTTGATTTCATCCCTAAAGTTGACCGTGTTTATGACCCTATCACGCATGTAAAAATGATGCATGATGGTGAATTAAACGGCTGGATTTTACAAGGTTTCAACGTATTAAACTCTTTACCGAACAAAAACAAAACTGTTGCGGGTATGAGTAAATTAAAATACTTAGTTGTGCTTGATCCATTACAAACTGAAAGTTCTGAGTTCTGGAAAAACTTTGGTGAATCTAACAATGTAAATCCAGCAGAAATTCAAACTGAGGTATTCCGTTTACCTACAACCTGTTTCGCAGAAGAAGATGGTTCTATTGCCAACTCAGGTCGTTGGGCACAATGGCACTGGAAAGGTTGTGATCAACCTGGCGAAGCAATGCCTGATGTTGAAATTCTTTCCATGATTCGTGAAGAAATGCACGACCTTTATAAAAAAGAAGGTGGTCGTGGTATTGAATCCTTTGAAGCGATGACCTGGAATTATGCTCAACCACATTCACCAAGCTCAGCTGAACTAGCCAAAGAGCTTAATGGTTATGCACTTGAAGATCTTTATGATGCGAATAACAATCTCATCTATAAGAAAGGTCAATTATTAAATGGATTTGCTCACTTAAGAGATGATGGTACTACCACATCCGGAAACTGGCTCTATGTTGGTCAATGGACAGAAAAAGGTAACCAAATGGCAAATCGTGATAATTCTGACCCTTCAGGATTAGGTTGTACTGTAGGCTGGGGCTTTGCATGGCCTGCAAATCGTCGCGTTCTTTACAATCGCGCATCATTAGATATCAACGGTAATCCATGGGACAAACACCGCCAATTAATTAAATGGAATGGTAAAAACTGGAACTGGTATGACATTGCTGACTACGGTGCGCAACCGCCAGGTTCAGATGCAGGTCCGTTTATTATGTCTGCGGAAGGTGTTGGTCGTCTATTCGCTGTTGATAAAATCAATAATGGTCCAGTACCAGAACACTTTGAACCGATTGAAAGCCCAATTGATACTAACCCACTTCATCCAAGTGTAGTAACGGATCCAACTATCCGTATCTATAAAGAAGACCGTGAGTTTATTGGTTCAAATAAAGAGTATCCATTTGTGGCTACAACTTATCGTTTAACTGAACACTTCCACAGTTGGACAGCTCAATCTGCTCTAAACATCATCGCTCAACCACAACAGTTTGTGGAAATTGGCGAGAAATTAGCTGCAGAAAAAGGCATCCAAAAAGGTGATATGGTAAAAGTCACTTCAAGACGTGGTTACATCAAAGCGGTTGCCGTTGTGACTAAACGTTTGAAAGATTTAGAAATCGATGGACGCACAGTTCACCATATTGGTATTCCAATTCACTGGAATATGAAATCCTTAAATGGTAAAGGTAACCGTGGTTTCTCAGCAAATACCTTAACACCATCTTGGGGTGAATCAATTACACAAACACCGGAATATAAAACTTTCTTGGTGAACGTAGAAAAGGCGGAGGCATAATATGCGAGCAATGGATGTACAATCTCAAGATATTATTAAAATCTCCGCAACTTCAGGTTTAACGCCAGCACCACAAGCGCGTGATCATAAAGTTGAAGTGGCAAAATTAATCGATGTCAGTACATGTATCGGTTGTAAAGCTTGCCAAGTTGGCTGCTCAGAGTGGAATGACATCCGCTCTGATGTAAATGCGCAGTGTCATGGTATTTACGATAACCCTGTAGATCTAAATGCTAAAGCATGGACTGTGATGCGTTTTAACGAAGTAGAGGAAAACGATCGTTTAGAATGGCTAATCCGTAAAGATGGATGTATGCACTGTGCTGAGCCAGGCTGTTTAAAAGCTTGTCCATCACCAGGAGCTATCATTCAATACAAAAACGGTATCGTGGACTTCCAATCTGATAAATGTATCGGATGTGGTTATTGTATTGCTGGCTGTCCGTTCAACATTCCACGTATGAATCCAGATGACAACCGTGTGTACAAATGTACCCTTTGTGTGGACCGTGTTTCTGTAGGTCAAGAGCCTGCATGTGTGAAAACTTGTCCAACTGGTGCTATTCGTTTTGGTTCTAAAGAAGAAATGAAGCTCTACGCAGAAAAACGCATAGCTGATTTAAAATCTCGTGGTTATGAAAATGCAGGACTTTACGATCCTCCAGGCGTAGGCGGAACACACGTAATGTATGTGTTACATCACGCTGATAAACCAGAGCTTTACAATGGTCTTCCAAAAGATCCACAAATTGATTTAAGTGTGACCTTATGGAAAGATGTATTGAAACCAGTAGCGGCAGTTGCAATGGGTGGCTTGGCATTAGCTGAAATCGCTCACTACTTAACTGTGGGTCCTAATATTGAAGAAGATGTGGAAGATCATCACCACGAATTTGAAGAAGAAAAACCATCTAAGGGGGAAAACAATGAGTAAAATTGAGATCAACAACGATACTCGAATCGTCCGCCATAGAACACCAGCGCGTATCAGTCACTGGATGTTGGTAATCTGTTTCTTTATGACAATGTTCACTGGTGTTGCGTTTTTCTTCCCTGATTTCGCATGGTTAACAGAAATTTTAGGTACACCACAAATTGCGCGTGCAATTCACCCATTTACTGGGATTTTAATGTTCTTTGCCTTCATCTACTTGGCATTATTGTACTGGGATCACAATATTCCAGAGAAAAACGATATTCGCTGGGCAAAAGGTGTCGTTGAAGTTCTTAAAGGGAATGAACACGCGGTTGCTGATAATGGCAAATATAACCTTGGTCAAAAAATGCTCTTCTGGACATTAAATTTGGCGATGGTAACGTTATTAGTCACTGGCATCATTATGTGGCGTCAATATTTTTCGCACTACTTCTCAATCCCAGTATTGCGTTTTTCGATTCTGCTCCATTCTTTGAGTGCATTTATGTTATTCACTGGTATCTTAGTGCATATGTATATGGCATTCTGGATTAAAGGTTCGATTCGAGGAATCATTGAAGGTTGGGTAACCGTTCGTTGGGCGAAAAAACACCACCCGAAATGGTATCGCGAAGAAATTTTACCTGAGCTTGAAAAAGATTTACTCAACGAGCAATCAGGTAAAAAAGGCAAAACCAAAGTATTATTTAAAGGATTTGGCAAATAAGCTGAAATCTTGAAAAAGAAAAAAGTGCGGTTAAAATTGACCGCACTTTTTATTATGAAAGTGAGAAAAGAACATGAGTATCAAAATCTTATCAGAATCAGAAATCAAACAAGCAGCGAATTCTTTCCAAACACCTGCTGTATTATTTGCCAATCCTAAAAATCTTTATCAACGCAGAGCAAAACGTTTAAGAGACTTAGCACAAAACCACCCACTATCAGATTATTTATTATTTGCTGCAGACATAGTTGAAAGCCAACTTTCCACGTTAGAAAAAAATCCTTTACCGCTACAACAATTTGAACAGCTAAATGATATCGAGCCACTAAATGCAAAAACCTTTAAAAGAAACAGCATCTGGCATGAATACTTAACTGAAATTCTTGATGAGATTAAACCAAAGGCTAATGAACAAGTCGCCGCGACAGTTGAATTTCTTGAAAAAGCATCCTCTGCCGAATTAGAAGAAATGGCAAATAAACTCTTAGCACAAGAATTTAATTTAGTCAGCAGTGATAAAGCCGTCTTTATCTGGGCCGCACTTTCACTTTATTGGTTACAAGCAGCTCAACAAATTCCTCATAATAGCCGAGTTGAAAACGCTGAAAATTTACATCACTGCCCTGTTTGTGGCTCATTGCCTGTTGCAAGTATTGTACAAATTGGTACATCACAAGGTTTACGCTACTTACATTGTAATTTATGTGAAAGTGAATGGAATTTAGTACGCGCACAATGCACCAACTGTAATAGCCACGACAAACTTGAAATGTGGTCATTAGATGAAGAACTTGCACTTGTTCGTGCTGAAACCTGTGGTAGCTGTGAAAGTTACTTGAAAATTATGTTCCAAGAAAAAGATCCTCATGTAGAGCCAGTAGCCGATGATTTGGCTTCTATTTTCTTAGACATTGAAATGGAAGAAAAAGGTTTCGCACGCAGCGGATTAAATCCATTTGTTTTTCCAGCAGAAGAAGCATAAAAAAATATAGCCTAGGATAAACATCCTAGGCTATATCATTTGTATCTATAAATAATAGGCCATTACTACGGCATTTTCTCGTCCGCCACTAGGTTTCGGATAATAATTTTTTCGAATATCAACTTCATTAAAACCAATTTTTTCATACAAGAAACGAGCTGGGTTAGACTCTCTGACTTCTAGCCATAAGGTCTGAACACCTTTTTCTTTCAATCGAGCGATTAACTCATTCAACAATAATTTCCCAAATCCATTACCTTGATGAGAGGGTACAATAGCAATATTAAACAAAGTCGCTTCATCCAATACTGTTTGGCAAATAGCGAAACCAATAATCTGATTATTCTCTATTAATTTTAAATTGAGATAACGCTCACCTTGATTGTTTTTTAACGTACCAAATGACCAAGGCACAAGATGTGCTTGCTGCTCGATTTCATACAATCGGTCGAAATCACTGGCTTCAATTTGAGAAATAATAGACATAATTAAGGCTGCTGAATTTGTTGCCACAACTCGCGTTTGGCTTGGTGATTAGATTGAAATTGTTGCCAACTTGGCGAGCGATAAACACGCTCAGCCTGCATACAAAATGATAAAGTACGGTCAATTTTGTCGTTATTTTCTGATAGTAACCAGTAACGAATAGGCTGCTTACATTCAATATGCTGGATTTGATCGTAATTCAAACATAAGCAATCTTCTTTTTTAAGATCAAGGCTGAGTAGCACATCAGCCAACAAAGGCGAGCCACTTATATTTTCATCAGAAACAGTGATAAAGCGGATATTCTCAGCAACACTAATTCCTACCGAACCTTGTAGCACCTCTGGGCGATATAACGTCCACTGGGAAATGCCCATTTCTTGTAAAAGAAGATCGCGTCTATTCATATTAACGAGCAATACTATCAAATGGATAATCGACTAATGCCTTAATAATCACACGTTCTTCAGCCTGAGTAGGTTCCACTTGATATGAGGTATAACTACGATAAGCAATAATATTTTTATCTTTATGCACTAAAGCAACATAACGTTTAAATTTATCACTGGCACAAGCATAATAATCATGAATATCTGACTTCACAGCCTGTAACTGGCAGGTCTCTTTATTTTTTGCAAAATAACGTTCCGTAATAGCTTTCTCATGAGAAACATCAGTTAAATAGAATGTATCACTTAGCACAGCTTTACGAGCCTCACTGTTTTTACTTAATGCCAAACTCACAAAACGAGGATCGTCACCTTTTACCGCTTGTGTTTGTTTCACATATTTCTCGCCATTGAATTCAATTTCGATACCTTTAGCTGAAATACGCTGAAACTGTGCATCTAACTTTTGTAATACTTCGGTTTGAGCAGGAGTTAATACCGGCTTTGATACTTTAGATGCCTTTTGAGGCGTACCTTGAACAAGGTCGAGAACTTGACATCCAGATAGTAATGTTGCCATTAAGGCTGCAGAGAGAATTTTTTTCATAAAGGATTTTCCTAAAATAGTTTTAATCAATTTTTATTAATAATTTTGCTAAAATAGCGAGTAATTTTAACTAATAACCCATAGGATTCAAAGCGTGATTTCTCTAGAAAGCCAAGTTTTAGAACGACATCTTTCATTTTTTGATGGAAAATCGGTATTATTTGCTGGCGGTATTTCTGATAATTTTCCTCAAACATTAGCCTCAAAATACCCATCAATCCAAATTTGGAGCTGCTATTTTGACTATGCAAGAACACAAAGTGCGGTCAATTTTTCCGTTGAATTTCAAGGCCAAACTGATTTAATCGTTTATTATTGGACTAAAAACAAACAAGAAGTCAATTTCCAACTGCTTCAACTATTAGCTAAGGCTCCTATTGGCCAAGAAATATTAATTATTGGAGAAAATCGTTGTGGTGTACGTTCAGTAGAAAAAACATTAGAACCCTATGGTGAAATAGCGAAAATTGACTCTGCTCGTCGTTGCGGTTTATATCATTTTTCACTACAAAACAAACCGCACTTTGAACTTAAAAATTTCTGGAAAACCTATCAACATCCTACGCTAGAAGACTTAACTATATATAGTTTACCTGGGGTATTTAGTGCTGCGGAATTAGATACGGGCACAGAACTGTTACTTTCAACCATTGATAATAAAATAAAAGGAAAAGTGCTCGATCTTGGCTGTGGAGCAGGAGTAATTGGCTCTATGATAAAAAAAAGCTCTCCTAATGCACAAATTACCATGACTGATATTCACGCAATGGCATTAGAATCAGCACGTAAAACACTTTCGGAAAATCAATTACAAGGCGAGGTTTACGCCAGTGATGTCTTTTCTGATATAGAAGGAAAATTTGATTTGATCATTTCTAATCCTCCATTCCATAATGGCATTGATACCGCCTATCGAGCAGTGACAGAACTCATCACTCAAGCAAAATGGCACCTCAATCAAGGTGGAGAATTACGTATTGTCGCCAATGCATTTTTGCCTTATCCCGAATTACTTAGACAACATTTCGGTGATTACGAAGTGCTTGCTCAAACAGGAAAATTTAAAGTGTATTCAGTGAAAAATTAGAAACAAAAAAATCCCCATCGCAATAATGGGGATTTTTCTATTTATTACTTATGGATTTCACCGCACTTTATTCATCCATATATCCTAAACTACGCAGTGCACGTTCATCGTCAGCCCAACCAGATTTGACCTTTACCCAAAGTTCGAGGTGAACTTTGTTATCAAATAAACGTTCCATGTCAGCACGCGCTTCCATACCAATGGTTTTAATTTTTTGACCGCCCGCACCAATTACCATTTTTTTCTGGCCTTCACGTTCAACGAGAATTAAGCCATTTATTTCATAAGTGCCACGTTCATTCACTTTAAATTGTTCAATTTCAACAGTAACAGAATAAGGCAATTCTTCACCCGTAAAACGCATTAATTTTTCACGGATTATTTCCGAGGCCATAAAACGTTGCGAACGGTCTGTGACATAATCTTCTGGAAAATGATGCACGCCTTCGCGTAAAGATTGACGTACAATTTTCTCTAATTCATGAACATTATTACCACGCTGTGCAGAAATTGGCACAATGTGAGCAAAGTTAAATTTACTGCTAAGATCTGTAATAAACGGCAACAAATCATCTTTATTTTTGATGTTATCTACTTTGTTGATAGCAAGCACAACTGGTTCTTTTGCATTGCGTAATTTGTTTAGCACCATCTCATCATCTGCATTCCAGTATGTACCATCTACTACAAAAATAATTAAATCAACATCGCCGATAGCACTACTTGCTGCGCGGTTCATTAAACGGTTAATAGCACGTTTCTCTTCAATATGAAGTCCTGGAGTATCCACATAGATTTCTTGATACGCCCCTTCAGTTTTAATTCCCACAATGCGGTGACGCGTGGTTTGTGCTTTACGTGATGTAATTGAAATTTTTTGTCCTAAAATTTTATTTAAGAGCGTTGATTTACCCACATTTGGGCGACCTACGATAGCAATAAAGCCGCAATAGGTTTTGTCGAATTGTTCGGTCATTTGATGTCCAGTACTTTTAAAATTTGTTCCGCTGCCGCTTGTTCAGCTTTACGACGGCTAGATCCTTTTGCCACAAAAGTGCGGTCAATTTTATCCGCACTTTTCACTTTGCATTCAACCGTGAAAATTTGGCAATGGGCTTCCCCTTGAATATTGACCACTTCATAAGTTGGCAATGGCAGATGTTTACCTTGTAAATATTCTTGTAAACGAGTTTTCGCATCTTTTTGGTTATCACCCGGTTTGATTTCAGCCAATAATTGTTGATACCAATTTCTAATCACTTGGATCGTCACGGTCAATCCTTGATCCAAAGACATTGCGCCAATAATCGCTTCTACACAATCGGCAAGAATAGATTCGCGGCGAAAACCACCGCTCTTTAGCTCACCAGAACCAAGAGACATATAATCGCCCAATTCAAATTGACGCGCTAAAATCGCTAAAGTGGGTTCTCTCACCAAAGTAGCACGCATACGGCTCAGTTCACCTTCATTACAACGTGGAAACTGATGATAAAGCGCCTCAGCGATAGTAAAATTAAGAATAGAATCGCCTAGAAATTCTAGGCGTTCATTATGTTGAGTCGCCGCACTTCGATGCGTAAGTGCCTGCTTTAAGAGCGCAATATCATTAAAACGATAGCCGATTTTGCGCTCAAGTCGATCTAAATGATTCATCTTATTTTATTGCTGTAAAGAAACGATCAAAACGGAAACCTGTTGGCCATTCATTCGCTTCTTTTTCTAAGCTCATCCAAATATAAGTAGCTTTACCCACAATATTTTTTTCAGGCACAAAGCCCCAGAAACGGCTATCATCGCTGTGATCGCGATGATCACCCATCACAAAATACTGTCCTTCTGGCACAAGCCATTCTGCAGTTTGCATACCTTCTTGTGGGAAAAACTCAGGACCTGAATAACGACGATACTCACTAATTAACACATTGTGTGTCACATCACCTTTTTCAGTCAATTCTAATTCATTAGGAAAAGCAGGATTTGTTGGATTTTGTGTATATTCAAACGCCTTGGTTTCGCAATCAACTTCACAAGGTTTGCCTTCTTTACCATATACCACTTTTAGCGTTTTTTGTTCCGCATCAAAAATGACGCGATCTCCGCCCTTTCCAATAATACGCTTAATATAATCGACACCAGACATATTATCTTTTGAGCTTAACGCTAAATTTTCTGCAAAGGCTGCTCGAGTTGCACCAAGACCAGTACGAATCAAAGCTTGTTGTGGTGCTTTAAACACAATTACATCACCTCGTTGTGGTTTTTCACCAGCAATAATGGTGTTTTGGAAAATCGGATCTTTCACGCCATAAGCATATTTGTTCACTACCAAAAAGTCACCAACTCGTAAGGTTGATTCCATTGAACCTGATGGAATTTGAAATGGTTCAAATAAAAAAGAGCGTACTAAGAATACGACAGAAAGCACCGGAAAAAGAGATGATAAAAACTCGGAGGCTTCGGAAATCGGTTCAATTTTTGCTTTTTCTTCGTCAGTTAATACTTGGCCTGAACGCTGTTCAGCACGTGCAATTTTACGATTACGTTTTGGCGTTACCACAAAATAATGGTAACACCATAATACGCCTGAAAGTGCGGTCAAAATTAGCAATACAATACTGAATGTGTTTGGTAATTGAAAATAATCTAAAACTTTCCAAACACCAAAACCAACCGCCAGTAAAATCACAAAAAATAAATTTGACATAATTTCCCTTATTTATCTTTTCCTACATGTAAAATTGCTAAAAACGCTTCTTGTGGCACTTCTACGTTACCCAAAGACTTCATACGTTTTTTACCTTCTTTCTGTTTCTGTAAGAGTTTTTTCTTACGGCTCACGTCACCACCATAACATTTTGCTAATACGTTTTTACGTAATTGTTTCACCGTAGAACGAGCAATAATATGGTTTCCAATCGCTGCTTGAATAGCAATATCAAATTGCTGACGAGGAATTAACTCACGCATTTTTTCAACCAATTCACGGCCACGATATTGTGAATTATCTTTATGAACGATTAAAGCCAAAGCATCTACTCGTTCGCTGTTAATCATAATATCCACGCGAACCATATCTGCAGCTTGGAAACGTTTGAAACCGTAATCTAACGAAGCATAACCACGCGATGTTGATTTTAAACGGTCAAAGAAGTCTAGAACAACTTCGCCCATTGGAATCTCATAAGTCAGCGCAATTTGATTACCATGATATACCATATTGGTTTGTACGCCACGTTTTTCCACACAAAGTGTAATGACGTTACCTAAATATTCTTGCGGCACTAACATATTGCATTCAGCAATCGGTTCACGGATTTCAGCAATATTATTAAGCGGAGGCAATTTCGATGGGCTATCGACGTAAACAACATCACCATTCGTTAATTGCACTTCGTAAATAACCGTTGGCGCAGTAGTGATAAGATCTAAATCATACTCACGCTCTAGACGCTCTTGAATGATTTCCATGTGTAAAAGGCCAAGGAAACCACAGCGGAAACCAAAGCCAAGTGCGGTTGAAGTTTCCGGCTCATAGAAAAGTGAAGCATCATTTAAGCTCAACTTACTCAGTGCATCACGAAATGCTTCATAATCATCTGAGCTAACCGGGAAAAGGCCTGCATAAACTTGCGGTTTTACTTTTTTAAAGCCTGGTAAAACCTCAGTTGCTGGATTATGTTGAAGCGTTAAAGTATCCCCAACTGGCGCACCTAAAATATCTTTAATCGCACAAACTACCCAACCAACTTCGCCACATTCTAAAATAGTAGTGTCTTCTTGTTTTGGCGTGAAAATCCCTAAACGATCTACATTGTAAGCTTGTCCGGTAGACATCACTTTAATTTTATCGCCTTTACGTAATATCCCGTTTTTAATACGCACTAAAGACACCACGCCCAAATAATTATCGAACCAAGAATCAATAATCAATGCTTGTAATGGCGCATTAGGATCACCTTCTGGTGCAGGAATTTTCGCAACGATTTCTTCTAATACATCTTCGATACCTACACCCGTTTTAGCAGAGCATCGAACCGCTTCCATCGCATCAATTCCCACGATATCTTCAATTTCTTCAGCTACCCGTTCAGGATCAGCAGCTGGTAAGTCGATTTTATTTAAAATCGGTACTACTTCTAAATCCATTTCAATTGCGGTATAACAGTTTGCCAGAGTTTGGGCTTCTACCCCTTGGCCAGCATCGACCACCAACAACGCCCCTTCACAAGCAGCAAGAGAGCGAGACACCTCATAGGAAAAGTCCACGTGTCCCGGTGTATCGATAAAGTTTAATTGATAAGTTTCGCCATCTTTGGCTTTATAATTTAAAGTAACACTTTGTGCTTTGATGGTAATTCCACGCTCACGCTCAAGATCCATTGAATCTAGCACTTGAGCTTCCATTTCACGATCCGAAAGGCCACCACAAGTTTGAATCAAACGGTCAGAAAGCGTCGATTTACCGTGGTCAATATGGGCAATAATAGAAAAGTTGCGAATATTCTTCATAAAAGATAGTTTTTCTCAAAAATCATTAAATTTAACTAGCGGATTGTACCTGAAAAGCGTGGAAATCGCTAGGGATGAAAGGGAAAAGTGCGGTCAAATTTTTTAACCTTTTAGATAAAACAAAACCCCGAATTACTTCGGGGTTTCTTTTTTCATTCAAACTGAAATTATAGGCTTTCAGTGAAAGTACGAGTGATAACGTCGCGTTGTTGTTCTGGCGTTAAAGAGTTGAAGCGTACTGCGTAACCAGAAACACGGATAGTTAATTGTGGATATTTATCTGGGTTATTTACCGCATCTTCTAAAGTTTCACGACGTAATACGTTTACGTTTAAGTGTTGGCCACCTTCAACTTTAACAGTTGGCGCTACGTTTACTGGTAATTCACGGTATTCGATTTGACCTAATTCGCTAACAGCAACAACTTGGTCTTCAGCAAATTCGCCTTTTGCACATAAGCAACGCGCTTCATTTTTTTCGCTGTCTAATAACCAGAATGAATTAAGCAAATTGTCATTTGCCGCTTGAGTAATTTGAATACCTTTAATCATAATAGCCTCCTAATTGGCATTGGAATAATCATAAAAACTGTACAAATTTTATCAAATAATTTGAAGATTTCAAATTATTTTGGATTTTTTTGATAAAGAACAGATTATCTTTTTAAGACAATTTTACAAATTTGATCTAAATTAAACTTTACTTATTTAAATCACGATTCGCCCAAAATAATTTAACATGAATTTAACCTTTAAACTTTTTATTGCCTTAATCTTTTTGTTTATAATAAGAGCAAATTTATTAATGGGATCAAAATAATGAAAACCTGGACAGATGTTATCGGAAAAGAAAAAGAACAACCTTACTTTCAACACGCACTACAACAGGTTCATCTTGCAAGAGCAAGCGGGAAAACGATTTATCCCCCACAAGAAGATGTATTTAACGCATTCAAATATACCGCTTTTGAAGATGTAAAAGTGGTGATTTTAGGTCAGGATCCTTATCATGGACCAAACCAAGCTCATGGATTGGCTTTTTCAGTAAAACCCGAGGTTGCCATCCCCCCTTCCCTATTAAATATGTATAAAGAACTCACACAAGATATTTCGGGATTCCAAATGCCATCACATGGTTATTTAGTCAAATGGGCAGAACAAGGGGTATTGCTGCTCAACACAGTACTTACTGTAGAACGAGGGATGGCACATTCACATGCTAATTTCGGCTGGGAAACGTTTACTGATCGTGTTATTGCAGCGCTTAATGAACATCGTGAAAAACTCGTGTTTTTACTTTGGGGCAGTCACGCACAAAAAAAAGGGCAAATTATTGACCGCACTCGTCATCTTGTTTTAACGGCTCCACATCCTTCCCCACTTTCAGCTCATCGAGGTTTCTTTGGCTGTCATCATTTTTCCAAAACAAATTCATATTTGGAAAGCCACGGAATAAAACCGATAGATTGGCAAATCTAAACCATATATCCCTAAAAAAATAACCGCACTTTAATTTCTCAAAGTGCGGTTAAATATTTCAAGATTTCAATTAACCGTGGTAACGCCCTACACCTAATTCATCTTCTTTACGTGTGCGATTCATCACTTCTTGTGGAGACTGCGCAATACGTAATCCCATTTCATCTTCTGTACGCACCACTTCACCGCGTAGAGAATTGGTATAAACATCAGTGATTTTCACATCCACAAATTTACCTATCATTTCTGGAGAACCTTGGAAATTGACAATACGATTCGTTTCAGTACGTCCCGTTAATTCCATAATGTCTTTCTTCGATGGCCCTTCAACTAACACGCGTTGTTCTGTGCCAAGCATGCGACGGCTAAACTGTGCAGCTTGTTGATTAATACGCTCTTGTAACACATAAAGACGCTGTTTCTTTTCATCTTCTGTTACATCATCTGGCATATCTGCAGCTGGTGTACCTGGTCGGGCTGAGTACACAAAACTGAAGCTCATATCAAAGTTCACTTGTGCAATCAAATTCATAGTTTGCTCAAAATCTTCTGCAGTTTCACCAGGGAAACCAACAATAAAGTCAGAGCTGATTTGAATATCAGGACGCACAGCACGAAGTTTACGAATAATAGATTTATATTCTAATGCTGTATGACCACGTTTCATCATCGTTAATACACGGTCAGAACCCGCTTGGACTGGAAGATGTAAAAAACTCACCAATTCAGGCGTATCACGATATACGTCAATAATATCATCCGTAAATTCTATTGGATGACTGGTTGTAAAACGTAAACGGTCAATACCATCGATAGACGCCACAAGACGAAGCAACTCAGCAAAGCTACAAATTTGACCATCATGTGTCGGCCCACGATAAGCATTTACATTTTGGCCAAGTAGGTTGACCTCACGCACACCTTGATCCGCAAGCTGGGCAATTTCAAATAGCACGTCATCCACAGGACGGCTGACTTCTTCACCGCGTGTATAAGGTACAACACAGAAAGTACAGTATTTATTACAGCCTTCCATAATCGAAACAAATGCCGTTGGACCTTCTGCACGAGGTTCAGGTAAGCGGTCAAATTTCTCAATTTCAGGGAAACTTACATCTACAACAGAACTCTTACCACCACGAATTTGGTTAATCATTTCAGGCAGACGGTGCAAAGTTTGCGGACCAAAAATAATATCTACATAAGGCGCACGATGACGAATATGTTCCCCTTCTTGAGAAGCTACACAGCCGCCCACACCAATCACTAAATTTGGATTATTTTTCTTTAATTCTTTCCAACGACCAAGTTGGTGGAACACTTTTTCTTGTGCTTTTTCACGAATAGAACAGGTATTCAATAATAATACGTCTGCTTCTTCAGGAATTTCAGTAAGTTCTAATCCATGAGTACTTAATAAAAGATCGGCCATTTTAGATGAATCATATTCATTCATCTGGCAGCCCCAAGTTTTAATATGTAATTTTTGAGTCATTTTCTACAATATCGTCAGGTGTTATAAATAATTAGTCGAATAAAGCGGTCGGCTATTTTACAGGCTTGCAATAATTCTGGCTAGTAAATATTCGGTGAAAAAAAACATCAAAAATAAACCGCACTTTCGTGACAAGCAAAAAGTGCGGCTTAATTCAGAGCAGTTTTAAATTATTTCACTAATCCGCCACTAGCTTGTAAATCAGCGTGATAAGAAGAGCGAACAAATGGTCCACAAGCCGCATGTTCAAAGCCCATTTCATTGGCTTTCTCACGGAATTCATCAAATTCGCTTGGCGGAACATAACGCGCAACAGGTAAATGATGGCGGCTAGGTTGAAGATATTGCCCCAACGTGAGCATTGTCACACCATTATCACGTAAATCTTGCATGACTTGTAAAATTTCCTCGTTGGTTTCTCCTAATCCCACCATTAAACCTGATTTAGTTGGGATATTCGGGAACATTTCTTTAAATTCACGCAATAATTTCAGTGACCATTCGTAATCTGCTCCAGGACGAATCTCTTTATATAGGCGCGGCACATTTTCTAAATTATGGTTGAAAACATCTGGCGGATTATCTTTTAATTTTTCCAATGCCTGTGTAATGCGACCACGGAAATCAGGCACTAAAATTTCAATCTTAATGTTAGGATTAAGCTCGCGCACAGCTTTTACACATTCTGCAAAATGACCCGCGCCACGATCAGGCAGATCATCGCGATCCACCGATGTAATCACCACATATTTAAGTTTCATATCTTGGATAGTTTCAGCCAATTTTTGTGGCTCTTCAGGATCGGGCGGTAATGGTTTCCCATGTGCAACATCACAGAATGGGCAACGGCGCGTGCAAATTGCACCTAAAATCATAAAAGTTGCTGTTCCATGATTAAAACATTCGTGTAAATTTGGACAAGATGCTTCTTCACACACGGAATGCAAACCATGACGACGCATTCCATTTTTGATGCTTTCAATTTTAAGTGAATTTGCCGGAAGTTTAATTTTCATCCATTCAGGCTTTTTCAATAGCTCCTGGTTTGGATCAATATTTTTTACTGGAATAATCGACGTTTTTGCCGCATCGCGATATTTTACACCGCGTTCCATTTTGAAAGGCGTAGACATAAGCGTTCCTAAATAAAAATGCCCAAACAGGGCATTTTTGATCATTAAATATTACAAATTTGTTACATTATAGCCTAAAAGCTCGGCAAAGTGTTTAATTAATTTTGGTGAAACCTTATCGCAATTAGCTTCATCTTGATTAACAAAATCTGATAATTGACACATTTCAAGACCGGCATAGCCACATGGATTAATATAATGAAATGGATTCAGATCCATATTGATATTCAATGCTAACCCGTGAAAAGAGCACCCACGACGAATACGCAGTCCAAGAGAACAAATTTTTTTTCCATCCACATACACGCCTGGTGCATCAGGTTTTGGATAACTTTCAATACCATATTCAGCTAAAGTTTTTACCACCGTTTGTTCAAGTGCGGTAACTAATTGACGTACATTTAAATTCTCATGACGCTTAATATCAATGAGCACATACATCACTTGCTGACCGGGTGCATGATAGGTTATTTGCCCACCACGATCCGACTGCACTACAGGTATTTCACTACGTTGTAAAAGATGCTCAGGTTTACCTGCTTGCCCTTGGGTAAATACTGGAGGATGTTGCACCAACCAAATTTCGTCTTGCGTTTCCACGGTGCGGCTATCTGTAAAATTCTGCATTTTATGCCAAATTTCTTGATAATCTTGCAACCCTAACTGACGAACGATAAGGGAATTATTCATGCTAGATAACCATTTTTACGCCTTCAACTTTAGCAAGTTCTTTATAAAGTGTTTCTACCTGCTCAAAGTTTTCAGCAATAATGTCGATTGAAACCGAATTATAGGTACCTTTACTACTCCGTTTTTCCTTAGGAATATAATCGCCTTTAACATATTTTTGGACGACCTGAATTAGATCTTGCGCTAACCCCTCGCGATTAATTCCAGCAACTTTAAATGTCATTTTTGCTGGAAATTCCATTAATTCTTTAAGTTTTGCGTAATCGTTTTCTGTTGTCATATTATTTCCCAATAATAAAAATGATGTGTGAATGGTACACCACCCACACATTACGAATGCCTCAATTAAAAATGAAAAAAGTGCGGTAAATTTCTGGAATATTTTATGCAAATAAGCCTTTTACAGTGAGCACGAGCCAATCCCAAGCTTTTCCGAAAATACTAGCTTCGCCCACTTCATCCATCACTTGTAAGTTTACCGCTGCAATATCTTTACCTTCTAATTGATAAATGACTTTACCTACGACTTGGCCTTTTGCTAAAGGCGCTTGTAAGTTTTTACTTTCTAACTCATATCGAGCTTTAAGCTCATTTTGTTTGCCTTTCGGAACTGTGATAAAGCTATCTTGTAATGTTCCTAATTTCACACTACCTTTATTACCATAATAAACAGGTTGTTCTGAAATTTCTTTGCCTGCCTCTAAAGTTTTAAATGTTTCGAAATTAGCAAAGCCCCATTGTAAAAGTTTTTTACTTTCTACTTCACGACCTTTGTAAGTTGGAACACCCATCACTACAGAAATTAAACGCATATTGTTTGGTGTAGTCGCTGAAGCAACTAAGTTATATCCAGCTTGGCTAGTATGGCCTGTTTTCATTCCATCAACATTAATGGTTTTATCCCATAATAAACCATTACGATTAGGCTGTTTGATTTTATTAAATGTAAAATCTTTTTCGGAGTAAATTTTATATTCTTCAGGTAAATCACGAATAATATGTGCACCAATAAGCGCCATATCACGAGCAGAAGAATATTGATTAGGATCGTCTAAACCATGCGGCGTGGTGAAATTCGTGTTTTTCAAACCAAATTGTTGAACATATTTGTTCATTGTTTCTACAAAGTTCGGTACATTGCCAGAAATGTGTTCAGCTAATGCCACTGTCGCATCATTACCAGAAACAACAATCACACCACGATTCAAATCTGCTACAGATACTTGTGAATTTAAATCTAAAAACATTTTTGATGAGTCTGGGAAATTACGCCCCCAAGCACTCTCACCAATGGTTACCATATCGGTATTGTGAATTTTACCCTGTTTTAAAGCGCTCCCTACCACATAACTTGTCATCATTTTAGTTAAAGATGCAGGATATTGACGCTCGTCAGGATTAAGTGCGGCTAAAATTGCGCCTGAATTGTAATCCATCAATACATAAGTTTGAGCAGTAATTTGAGGTGGAGTTACGCCAAACTGCATATCCTCTGCAGATACCGAAAAAGCACTAAGTGCCACAAAACTTGATAAAAATGCGATTTTTGTTGTTCTTTTCAACATAGTGTGTTCCTACAATTAATTTTTATATGTGTAAACAATTAGTGGCTTGTTTACTGCCATTTTTTGTAATTGATTTCTTACTTGAACCATCTTCTCTTTTGTATCAAAAGGTCCAATATGAATTTCGTATTTTTCGCCTGTTCGATTAACTTCAGCGGTAACGTTATCTAAAGCCAACTGAGTAATAAATTTATCTGCTTGACTACGTGAAGCCAGTTCAAGCATTTTCAATCTATAACTATCCCTCCCTTTTTGGCTATTTACCACGTTTGTATTTTTTATTGTCGAAGCATCTTTTTTTACCACCAAACGATCCATCGCTTCTTGTGTTTTAGCATGCTTTTCTAACGTTTTCGTCGCTGCGCCAGATAGTTGTCCATTTTTTGCAACATGTAAGGCTTCAATTCTAACTTGCCCCATACCGCGAGAAATCAATCCTATTTCTTTCGCCGCCGCATGAGAAAGATCAATTAAACGTTTATCACTAAAAGGCCCACGATCATTAATACGTACGATAACTTTACGATTGTTATGCAAATTGGTTACCAAAGCATAAGAATTTATTGGCAATGTTTTATGTGCCGCAGTAAATTGCGTTGAATTATAAACATCACCACTTGCAGTTCTACGCCCATTAAATTTGAGATGATAGTAACTAGCCATCCCTTCTTTCGTATAGGATTTAGCATCATCTTCAGTTTTGGTCGTGTAAGTTTGCCCTTTCACGGAATAAGTACTAGGAGCAGGTACTTTAGTTATAATCGAAAGTTTATCCCCTTGGATACCATACATTTTGTGAGTGTCCGCATGTGCTGAAGAACTAGTAATTATAGCAAACAAAGCAAGTGCGGTCAGATTTAATAATGTTTTTAATTTCATAAGCGTTGACTATTTTCATTTATTTACTCTTTTAAGAAAAGCAAAAATGAAATTAGTTCCCTTTCATAAATTTTACTTGATGTGTATGAACTGACATCACCAAGCCAAAAGCAGCCATAATAGCAACATAAGACGTACCACCATAGCTGAATAAAGGTAATGGCACCCCCACTACAGGCAAAATACCACTTACCATGCCTATGTTAACAAACACATAAACAAAGAAAATTAACGTCGTTGCACCAGCAAGAATTCGCCCAAAAGAAGTTTGAGCGTTCACGGCAATTATCAAACCACGTACAATAATGAACAGATAAATGGAGATCAAAATAAGAAAACCAACCATTCCATGTTCTTCACTCATTACAGCAAAAATAAAATCTGTATGAGGCTCAGGTAAGAATTCAAGCTGGGATTGCGTACCCTGCATCCAGCCTTTTCCCCAAAGGCCACCAGAGCCAATCGCAATCTTTGATTGTAAAATATGATAGCCAGCACCGAGAGGATCTTTTTCTGGGTCCAATAATGTGAGAACGCGAGTGCGTTGATAATCGTGCATTAGATATAACCACATGATCGGAATAAATCCAGCTAAGCTAATCACTGCAGCTAAAATCAACCACCAACTCATTCCAGCTAAAAATACTACAAATAAACCTGACGCACTTACCAAAATTGATGTGCCTAAATCTGGTTGTATAGCCACAAGTAAAGTCGGAATCATAATCATTGCAATCGCAATAAATGTTTCACTTAATTTAGGTGGAAGTGGACGATTACCTAAGTACACTGCGACCATCAATGGCACCGCAAGCTTTACAATTTCAGATGGTTGAAAACGAATAAATCCAAGATCAAGCCAACGCTGTGCACCTTTACTCGTTGTTCCAATAGCATCCACTAAAATCAACATGATAAAGCCTATTAGATAGAGATAAGGCGCAATGCGTTGATAAAATTTAGGTGGAAATTGTGCCATGACGAGCATAACAGTAAATCCAAGAAAAACCTGAATAATCCGGTTGTTAAACATGGTTTCACTCGCACCAGTGGCACTATAAAGCACAAGCATGCCATAGGCTGTTATTGCAACTAAGCCAATAAAAAGCCAAAAATCAATATGCAAACGTTGCCATGCGCGCAACCAGAAAGGGATTTTATCTTCCATTTATTTGCTCGCTCTCTTGTGGTAAATCTTCTTTTTGCTGAATAGATGCATTATATTTTTCAACTTGAGGTAAACGCTGATTTAAATAGTAATCCATCACTTTACGCGCTAATGGTGCGGCATTACTTGATCCACCACCCGCATTCTCCAAAATAACTGTCACAACCAATCTAGGATTTTCATAAGGCGCATATGCGGTAAACCATGCGTGATCATGTAGTTCTTTTTTCAATCCCGCCGCATTGTATTTTTCATTTTCTTTTAAACTAAATACTTGAGCAGTACCAGATTTTCCTGCCACACGATAATTTGCTCCAGCAAAAGCCTTTCTCCCCGTCCCTAAAGCTGAATTGACAACATTATACATTCCACGTTTTGCGGCATCCCAATAGCTTTGTTTAGCCTCTGTAATATCAGGATAAAGCAAAGGATCTTCATAAGGTTTTAGAGTAGATACTTCAATTGCTTTCATTAAATGTGGGGTATTCACCTTTCCATTGTTCACCAATACAGCCGTTGCTTTTGCCACTTGTAACGGAGTTGCAGTCCAATACCCTTGGCCAATTCCCACAGAAATAGTATCACCTTGTACCCAAGGGCGTTTATAGCGTTTTTGTTTCCATTCTCGGGTTGGCATATTGGCAGCTGTTTCTTCTTGAATTTCAATCCCAGTTGGCATACCAAAGCCAAATCGTTTCATCCAATCAGAAAGACGATCAATGCCCATACTATGAGCCACTTGGTAAAAATAAGTATCGGATGATTCTGTAATTGCTTTATTTAAATCTGTATAACCATGACCGCTCTTTTTCCAATCTCGGAATCGCTTAGTCGTATTTGGCAATACCCAATAGCCAGGGTCAAAAATCGTCGTATTTTGGCTAATCACATTTTCAGTTTGTGCAGCCACTGCAATAAAAGGTTTCACCGTAGAAGCAGGAGGATACACACCTTGAGTCGCTCGACTATAAAGCGGGCGAGCAGGATCATTTAATAGGCGCTTATAATCTTCTGAGGAAATACCATCAACAAACAAATTATTGTCATAACTTGGCGTGGACACCATAGCCAGCACACCACTATCTTTAGGATCCAATACAACAATCGCGCCTTTTTGCCCTGCCAAAAGATCTGTTATGTAACGCTGCAATTCTAAATCGATAGTAAGATAAATACTTTTTCCTGCTACTGAAGGTTGTTCACGTAACTTACGAATAACTTTACCGCGATTGTTGATTTCTACTTCTTCAAAACCTGTGGTGCCATGTAACTCATCTTCGTAATAGCGTTCTATCCCCAATTTGCCCATATCATTGCTACCAGAATAATTGGCAAATTTTTCATCTTTTTTCAAACGTTCAACGTCTTTATCGTTGATTTTTCCCACATAACCTAAAATATGCGTCATAATCTCGCCATATAAGTAATAGCGTTTGAAATAAGGACGTACATCTAAACTCGGGTATTGATAGCCACTCACTGCAAAACGTGCGATTTGTTCTTCTGTTAAATTCGGTTTCAATAAAATAGGCGTGTAACGCGTTCCGCGGCGACGTTCCTTTTTAAAATTTTCAATATCATTATCCGTCAATCCCACAATGTAGCGTAATTCATCTAAAGTGCGGTCTAAATTTTCAGTTTTTTCTGGAACAATGTATAAACCAAAAAAAGTAAGATTTTCGGCTAATAATTTCCCGTAACGATCATAGATTAAGCCACGTGTTGGAGGTAAAGGTAATAATTTAATTCGGTTACCATTGGAACGCGTTTGGTAAGTATCGAAATTAACAATCTGTAGCTGATAAATATTGGTGAATAACACGCCTGTTAATAGCAAAATCCCAAAAAAAGCCACTAAAGTTCGGCGTGCAAAAAGGTTACGCTCCGCTTTTTTATCGCGGAACGGCTCATGAGTTGGCGTATTGAAGAATCTTTTTAAATTCATCTGACTAAAATGAGGATTTACTATTCTCGGTGATAAGGATGATTAGTCGTGAGCGACCACGCACGATATAAACTTTCAGCCACCACAACACGAACAAGCGGGTGAGGTAATGTCAATGGTGAAAGCGACCAGCTTTGCTCTGCAGCTGCTTTACATTCAGGCGAAAGTCCCTCTGGCCCACCGATCAACAAACATACATCACGGCCATCGTTTTTCCAGGCTTCTAATTGCTCGGCTAACTGCGGTGTGGTCCAAGGTTTACCTGGAATATCTAACATCACGACTTTGCCTTTTCCACAGGCGGCTAACATTGCCTTACCTTCTTGCTCTAAAATACGTTTAATATCAGCATTTTTTCCACGCTTGCCTGCTGGGATTTCAATCAGTTCAAAAGGCATATCTTTTGGGAAACGGCGTTGATATTCCTCAAAACCCGTTGTAACCCAAGAAGGCATTTTTGTTCCGACAGCAATTAACGTGATTTTCACAAGTCATCCTTATCTAAAAAGTGCGGTTATTTTTCACCGCACTTTACTAAAATTTACGCCCAAAGTTTCTCTAATTGATACATTTCACGCGCGTCACGTTGCATGATATGTACGATTGCTTGACCAAGATCCACCACAATCCAATCTGCAGTATTTTTACCTTCTTCACCAAAAGTTTCAAAACCTGCTTTTTTACATTCTGTAATTAAATTATCTGCCATTGCAGAAACTTGGCGGCTCGATGTACCCGTGCAAATAATCATATTATCCGTAATCGAGGATTTTCCACGTACATCAAAATGTACAATATCTGTTCCCTTTAAGCCATCTAAGGTTTTCATCAAAAATTCAACTAGTGCCATTTTGTTCTCGCTTCGCAATAAAAGTGCGAGATTCTATCATTGAATACCCTCTCGCGCAAAATCCACGCAAAAAATAAGCGCGAAATTAACCGCGCTTTTGTTTGTATAAATTGAACTTATTTTGACTATGCTGCCCACAATAGCACTGCTAATAACTGCGGCGACATTATCCGCAAGAACATCACCAATGGATACACAGTGGCATAAGAAAGTGCTGCTGCACCGTTATCTTCTTTAATTTCATTAGCAAATGCTAAAGCAGGAGGATCTGTCATGGAACCTGCAAGTAAACCACAGATTGTAAGGTAATTCAGTTTGCCATATAGACGAGCCAAAATACCAGTAATCATTAATGGAATAAAGGTGATAAAAATACCGTATCCCATCCATTCAAGACCTGAGCCATTCAACAAGGTATCAAAGAAACTTCCGCCTGATTTTAAACCTACCACAGCCAAGAAAAGAACAATCCCTATTTCGCGCAATGCCAAGTTAGCACTAGGTGGCATAAACCAGTAAAGTTTACCAATCGTGCCAATTCTCGCTAAAATCAACGCAACGACTAATGGCCCACCAGCAAGCCCTAATTTTAACGCAACGGGGAAACCTGGAATATAGAATGGGATCGAGCCGACAAGCACACCTAAACCAATACCGATGAACACAGGTAACATTTGCACTTGAAGCAATTTTTGTTGTGCATTGCCAATTACGGAAATAGCTTTATTTAGCACATCGGTATGCCCCACCATATGAAGTACGTCACCAAATTGCAAAGTTGTATTCGCTGTTGGCACTAATTCAATACCCGCTCGATTCAAGCGAGAAATCACCACACCATATTTTTGATGAATACCCAACGTGCGGATCTTTTTACCTAAGACTTTTTCATTAGTAACCACTACACGTTCGGCACGAATCTCTCCACTATAAGAAGATGTTGGCGCATCTACCTCATGACCAATAATCAAGCGCATTTTGGATAGAGCGGCATCATCGCCGACTAATTGCAAAATATCATTGGTACGAATTTCTGTGCTAGCCTTTGGAACAATTTCCATGTCCTCACGTTTTAGGCGAGAGCAAACCACTTCCTCATCACTAAATCCAGGCACTTCAATCAGCGTTAAACCATCTAAATTTTGGTTAGTCACTTTCACTGAAATGTTATGCAAACTTTCTTTTTCTTGACCGCTCTCTGCATTAAAACGAGCGGCTTCATCGTCCACTTTGACTTTAAAAAATAGGCGGATTAACCACATTGCAAGCAAAATACCACAAATCCCGAATGGGTAAGCCATCGCATAAGACATCCCCATTGTCACTGTAGTTTGTTGCACGCCAAGTTCAGTCAAAATTTGCTGACCAGCACCAAGGGCTGGCGTGTTAGTTACCGCCCCCGCATAAATACCAAGTGCAATATCTAACGGAACATCCGCAACCTTATGCACGATCACCGCAGCAACAGAACCCAGAACAACGATTAAAATGGCAAAAGCATTGAGTTTTAAACCTGATTTTCTTAAAGATGCAAAAAAGCCAGGCCCAACCTGAATCCCAATCGTATAAACGAACAGAATCAAGCCAAATTCCTGCACAAAATGCAACGTACGCGCATCTAGTTGCAAACCATATTGATTGGTGAAATGAGCCACAATGATGCCGCCAAACAGCACACCACCGATACCAAGCCCAACCCCACGAATCTTCCAATGCCCGATCCATAAACCGATTACGGCAACAAGGGCAAGAAGACTAATCGTGATTGCAATATCACTCATATTGACCCCTTAAAAATGAAATTTAACTCCTTCGGATTATATCCAAGTTGTTTTTTGAAAACCTTAACCAAACTCAAAAAATGATACGTTCGTCACATTTTTTCTTGCGAAATTGAGCATAGACTCTACAATACCAAAAATTTTTGACCCTTTTATAAAAAGTGCGGTTATTTTTCACCGCACTTTTATCTCGGATGGAATATTTATGGATTACGGCCAAGAAGCCATTACTTCTCTTATTTGGATTTTACAAACGCTAGCCATCACCTCTGTCGTCTTTAGTTTTGGCATTTTTCTTTTGGTGCGTTTTACCCAATGGGGAAAACAATTTTGGATGTTTGCAGGTGGCTATCTTTCACCTAAACGCAGCATAAAACCTATCCTATTCTTTCTGCTTATTGTTGCGATGACATTACTCAGCGTACGTATCAGCCTTGTACATTCTGAGTGGTACAAAAATATGTACACATCATTGCAAGAATTTAATGAACATGTATTTTGGCAACAAATGGGCTTGTTCTGTGTCATTGCCGCAAGTTCTGTTTCAGTAGCATTAGTAAGCTATTATTTAGAGCAACGTTTCGTCATCAACTGGATTGAGTGGCTTAATGAGCAGCTTGTTGATAAATGGATGGCACATAGAGCCTATTATAAAACACAGTATTTATCAGAAAACCTAGATAACCCCGATCAACGTATTCAACAAGATGTCCAATCTTATGTAAAAACCACGCTTTCTTTAAGCACCGGAGTCATTGATGCTGTCACCTCTATGATCTCTTACACGATTTTGTTATGGGGATTAGCCGGTCCAATGATAGTAGTTGGCGTGGAAATTCCACATATGATGGTGTTCTTAGTGTTTGGCTATGTCATTTTCACTACCCTCATTGCATTTTGGCTCGGTCGTCCATTAATATCGTTAAATTTTATTAATGAACACTTAAACGCAAACTACCGTTATTCTTTAATTCGCATAAAAGAATATGCCGAAAGCATTGCTTTTTATGCAGGTGAAAAAGTAGAAAAAAATCAGCTTTACCAACAATTCAATGCTGTCATCCATAACATGTGGGTCATAGTATTTAGAACGCTAAAATTTTCAGGATTTAACTTAGTTGTAAGTCAAGTTTCTGTTGTTTTTCCATTGTTAATTCAAGTTGGACGTTACTTTGAAAAACAAATAAAACTCGGTGATTTAATGCAAACTTTACAAGTATTTGGAAAATTGCACAGCAATCTTTCATTTTTCCGTAATACTTATGATAGTTTTGCAGGGTATAAAGCGACGCTCGATCGTTTAACCGGTTTCAGCTACGCCATTGAAATGGTGAATCATGAATCGCAAATACAAATCCACAATCACCCTACAGATGTTATTTTCAACAACTTAAGTGTTAAAAATCCATTAGGTTACACTCTGGTAGAAGATCTCAACATTACGCTACCGCAAGGAAGTAGTTTACTCATTCAAGGAAAATCTGGTGCAGGGAAAACGACACTTTTACGAACAATCGCTGGGCTCTGGAGCTACGCAGAAGGTGAAGTGAGTTGCCCAATAAACAGTCAACTTTTCTTATCGCAAAAACCCTATGTGCCACAAGGAAATTTGATTTCAGCATTAACTTATCCCAATAAGCCTGACAATATTTCACATACGCAAGCAGTAGAAATACTAAATAAAGTGCAACTGGGACACTTGGCTGAACAATTAGAAAAAGCACAAGACTGGACGCGTATTCTTTCGCTTGGTGAGCAACAGCGTTTAGCGTTTGCTCGTTTGATTCTACACAAACCTGCCGTAGCCTTCTTAGATGAAGCCACAGCAAGCATGGATGAAGGTTTAGAATTTGCGATGTATCAACTATTAAAACAAGAGCTACCAAAAACCACGCTAATCAGTGTTGGCCACCGTTCAACGCTGAAAGCTTTACATCAGCAACAACTGACTCTACAAGATAAAGGCCAGTGGCAACTAACGTAAAAAACACGAAAAACAACTGTAATTTCAACACATTTTTTGGTACATTTAGCACAATTTTTTTGCGTGCTTGGCGATGAGATAATTTCACTTTTTCAGCCAAGCAAAATTAACTCTGATTTTAGAATAGGATAATTATGTTATTTAAAAAAATTCGTGGACTTTTTTCAAACGATCTTTCTATCGACTTAGGTACTGCAAACACGTTAATTTATGTGAAAGGTCAAGGTATTGTCTTAGATGAGCCTTCGGTTGTTGCAATTCGACAAGATCGCGTTGGTTCACTAAAAAGCATCGCAGCTGTAGGTAAAGAAGCGAAATTAATGCTTGGACGCACACCAAAAAGCATTGCTGCCATTCGCCCAATGAAAGATGGCGTAATCGCAGATTTCTTTGTTACAGAAAAAATGTTGCAATACTTTATCAAACAAGTTCACAGTGGTAATTTTATGCGCCCAAGCCCTCGTGTACTGGTATGTGTGCCTGCTGGTGCAACACAAGTAGAACGTCGTGCAATTAAAGAATCCGCAATCGGTGCTGGTGCGCGTGAAGTATATTTAATTGAAGAGCCAATGGCAGCCGCAATCGGCGCTAAATTACCTGTTTCGACTGCAGTTGGTTCTATGGTAATTGATATCGGTGGTGGTACAACTGAAGTCGCTGTTATTTCCTTAAACGGTATCGTATATTCTTCTTCAGTTCGTATCGGTGGTGACCGTTTTGATGAAGCAATTATTTCTTATGTTCGCCGCACTTTTGGTTCTGTTATCGGCGAACCAACAGCAGAACGAATCAAACAAGAAATCGGCACAGCCTATATTCAAGAAGGTGATGAAATTAAAGAAATGGAAGTACATGGTCACAATCTTGCTGAAGGCGCACCTCGTTCATTCACCTTAACCTCACGCGATGTTTTAGAAGCTATTCAACAGCCATTAAATGGTATCGTAACCGCTGTTCGTACTGCTCTTGAGGAATGTCAACCAGAGCACGCAGCTGATATTTTTGAACGAGGTATGGTGTTAACTGGTGGTGGTGCACTATTGCGTAATATTGATACGCTTCTCTCTAAAGAGTCTGGCGTTCCAGTCATTATCGCAGAAGATCCATTAACCTGTGTTGCTCGCGGTGGCGGTGAGGCACTAGAAATGATCGATATGCACGGTGGCGACATTTTTAGTGACGAAATTTAATTTAGACCAAAAATAAAAAGTGCGGTTAAAAATGACCGCACTTTTCCTTTTAATCTTTTTATCTCAACGTAGGACGCTTAATGAAGCCTATTTTCGGTAAAGCCCCCCCGCTTGGCATTCGATTATTATTAGCTGTAGCCGCTTCCCTTTCTTTCATCTTAGCTGATGGTCAAACTAATTCAATGACTAAAGCTCGCAGTGCTATGGAAACTGCAGTGGGTGGGCTCTATTATCTTGCCAATAGCCCTCGTACCGTATTAGATGGGGTATCAGATAATTTAGTGGATACCAGTAAATTACAAATCGAAAATAAAGTATTACGCGAACAATTACGTGAAAAAAATGCAGATTTACTCTTACTAGATCAACTCAAAGTCGAGAATCAACGTTTACGTTTATTGTTAAACTCCCCTTTACGCACCGATGAATACAAAAAGATTGCGGAAATTTTAACTGCAGAAACTGATATTTATCGTCAACAAATTGTTATTAACCAAGGCGAAAAAGACGGTGCTTATGTAGGTCAGCCTGTAATTGATGAAAAAGGCGTCATTGGTCAAATTATTTCTGTGGGTGAAAATACAAGCAGAGTGTTGCTTTTAACTGATGTCACTCATTCTATTCCAGTACAAGTTCTACGTAACGATGTTCGCGTCATTGCAAGTGGAACTGGACATACTGATGAGCTAACTCTTGATAATGTACCTCGTTCTGTGGATATCGAAAAAGGCGACTTGCTTGTAACGTCAGGTCTTGGTGGCCGCTTCCTTGAAGGCTATCCAGTAGCGGTTGTACAAAGCGTTTCACGCGATGGTTCCAATTACTTTGCAACTGTCAAAGCCAAACCTCTCGCAGCCCTTGAACGCTTACGCTATGTATTACTACTTTGGCCAAGCAATTTAGATATGTCTAAAGTAAAATCTATGTCTCCAGAAGAAGTGCGTAATTTAGTGCAAAAACGTTTAGAAAGCCAAGCGAATGAAGCTGATTACAAAGTAAAAAAAGCCCCGTTAACAGACGATAATCTTCAAGAAAATAAGGATCAATCAACGGTTGAACCTGAAATTCCAACCGACGCACCGCAAAATGAAGAAGCTGTACCGTCAGAACAACAAGAACATAGGGAAGAAGATTAATGCAAACTCGCTTTATTTTACAATGGCTCACAATTTTAAGCTTCTTTGTCGTGGCATTAGTGCTAGAACTCGCCCCCTGGCCACTTGGTTTTCAGGCATTTAAGCCTGCTTGGTTAGTTCTCGTTTTACTTTACTGGGTTCTGGCTATTCCAAATAAAGTCAGTATTGGATGGGCATTTTTATTAGGTCTGGTATGGGATTTAATCCTAGGTTCCACATTAGGTATTCATGCCCTAGTCCTTTCTGTGACAATTTATTTTGTGGCAAAAAACTATCTCGTACTCAGAAATTTATCGCTTTGGTTTCAAAGTCTTTTAGTGATTGCGTTTGTATTTATTGTCAGATTAGCTATTTTCTTAGTCGAATTCTCCCTGCATACCGCATTTTTTAACTGGCAAGAAATCTTTGGGGCTTTAGCGTCGGGAATACTATGGCCATGGGTATTTTTATTAATGCGTAAAATGCGCAGAAAAGTTAAATTACATTAAAAAAGAGAGATAAATATCTCTCTTTTTTATGACTTACGAGTATCTAAAAGAACTAATTCAGCTGCTTATTCGCATCCATCAAAGAATCACATTCCCAGCCGATATACTCTCCCGCAAATTGTCCAGCCAGTTTTTCAAACCGTTCTACTTGTTCAAAAATCTCACCATTATCTAATGAAATTTCTTGCTCTAATTTCACCAAGAAATAAGGTTCATCATCTTCATTAAACTGAATAGCTTGTGCGGAATATTGTAATGTCGTGAAAGAATAATCCCCTAAACTAAGTTCATCCATAAAAGGGAACATTTTTTCTTCTTCATCAAAATGAAAACTATGCTCCACCAGATACGTATCACTTAAATCACGATCTTTATTTTTCAGCAAATCAAGTAACTCTTCCGTTGCATTTAATTTAATCTCTAATGGAGAAGCAAGCAAAAAGTCAAAATAAGTATCCCAACTTAAATCCTTTTGCACATTAATATCTTTAACAAAATCAATTTGTTGTAAAGTTTCTACAATAAGATTTTCATGCTCACAGTAAAAATGCATTTTCGCTTGGGAATTACAAATAAAATGTCCCGCAAAAAATACATTCGGAAGTGCGGTTAATTGCGCCAGAATTTTAAATATATGATTAATTAACTTATCGTATTCAACTTCTGAGGGCAAACCTGTTTCATCATCTGCTTTATAAGCGATAGTGAATTGCACTATTTTATCGAGATCTTTACCGTGATATTTTTCAACATCTTCAATATTTGCGGTAAAAACGGCGGGCATACCATTCACGGTAGAACGATAATTCTGCCAATTTGCCATATCCATTTCACTTTCCTATTTAAATTCAGCCCAAATCGGTGCGTGATCAGAAGGTTTTTCCATTGCTCGAATATCTAGTGCAATACCCACATCGACACAGCGTTCAGCTAATTTTTGACTTACTAAAATATGATCAATTCGTAAACCTCGATTATCATCAAAACCTTTAGAACGGTAATCAAACCACGAGAATTTATCATTTGCTGTCGGGTTCAGCTTACGGAAACTATCTTCTAATCCGTAATCGTACAAACGTTGATACCACGCTCGTTCTTCAGGTAAAAAAGAACATTTACCTGTGCGTAACCAACGTTTACGATTTTCATCTCCGATACCAATATCTAAATCACTTGGACTAATATTCATATCACCCATAATTAAAATCGGATTCGATTTATCGTGTTCTTTTTCTAAATACTGTTGGAGATCCGCATAAAACTTCTCTTTAGCTGGAAATTTAGTCTCGTGCGCACGACTTTCCCCTTGAGGAAAATAGCCATTAATGACAGTCAACAAACCAAAATCAGTTTCAAGATCAGCCATAATAATGCGTTTCTGCGCATCTTCATTGTCTGTTGGAAAACCACGACGAACCGCTTTAGGTTCTTGTTTAGTCAATAATGCTACGCCATAGTGGCCTTTCTGTCCGTGATGAAATACGTGATAACCTAAGTTTTCTGTAATTTCATAAGGAAAAGCCTCATCAGCGACTTTAATTTCTTGCAAGCCGATTACATCTGGCTGATATCTTTCAATAATGGCTTCAAGTTGATGTGGACGAGCACGTAAACCATTTATATTAAAAGAGATAAATTTCATTTTTGTTCCTATTAAAGAGTAAAATTGGCTTTATTATACAGAGATTTCTATTTTGATAAAAACGGCTTTGCCAGATAAGCCTTAATTTGCTCAAACACACTGGATTTAATCCAAAATTGACCTTGAGAGGGTAAATAAGTTACCGAAATAAAATCATTCAAATAATCAAATTCCAATTGGGCAGCATGCAAATAAGTGCGGTCAATTTTTTCAGTATTTTTACCATAAAGTCCATCGCCTAAAATCGGACTACCTAAACTTTTCATCGCAACACGTAATTGATGCGTTTTCCCCGTTTGTGGTTTTAAAATAAATAAACGTAAATTAGGCTCACTGCTTACACTTTCGAAACGCGTAATTGCGGGATTGTCTTTTGTTTGGCAAAGTTTCCAAGCGCCATCTCGAGCTTTCTTCATATCCCCGATAATCAAACCTTGTTTCTTTTTAGGCTTTTGGTTACTTAATGCCAGATACGTTTTATGAATTTTATGTTCAGAAAAAAGTCGTGAAAATTCAGCCGCACTTTCAGCATTCAGTGCCAAAATTAATAGACCCGACGTCACTTTATCCAAGCGATGAACCAACCATACTTTAGGCACATTCAGTTGTTTTGCAACAAGTACTGTTAAGCCTTGTTCTTCTTGATCTTTATGAACACTAATTCCTTCAGGCTTGTTGATAATAATAAAATCGCTATGTTGATAAACAACCTCGATTTTCATCAGACTTGCTCCTTTTTGTAAATCTTATTTTTACCGAGAACAATATCTTTCACCGAGCTAAGTAATTCCTGTTGAATATGTGAGAGCTTTGGTTTTTCATTTAATTGAAATGCTAATGGGCGACAAAGCTCCATTGCTTTCACGCCTAATCTAGCAGTGAGCAATCCCACACCGATTCCTTGAGCTATACGCGCAGAAAGTTTTGCGGTCACATCTTGAGAAAGCCAATCCATTCCAATATCTTGTGCCACTTCGGTTGCCCCAGCAAAAGCGATATTGACCAATACCATTCTTAACAATCGAATACGTGAAAAATACCCTAATTCAATCCCATAAATGTCAGCAATCTTATTCATTAATCGAAGATTTCTCCACGCAATAAAAAACATATCCACTACAGCAAGTGGACTAATCGCGACAATCACAGCTGATTCAGCGGCCATTTTACTAATCAATTTTTTAGCTTGTGCATCAAAAGAAGACAAAACATTACGGCTGAATAAATGCGTAATTTCTTTCGCTGAATAAGCTTCATTTAATTGGTGTTGCCATTGAATTACCGCTGGAGAATCATTTTCCAAACGTAGAGATTTTGCAATATCTAAGCAAAGAACTTTACTTTTTTCTACGTTATGAACAGAAAAAACATCACCATTTTTTACCGCACTCTCTAACCAAATCTGCTGACTTTGTTGTTGCAATTGCTCACGTTTTTTTAAACGAACTAAACGTCGCCACTCACCAATAATCTCTTTAATCCCCAATAAAATGACAATTAAACTGACTAAAGCAAAAGCAAGATAAATCCATTGATGTTGTTGATAGCTATCCCAAATCCACTGTACGGATTGCGCAACTGTCGCTGCGCCAAATAAAAGTGCGGTAAATTTTAATACCGTTTTTCCAAAACCTGATTTTGGTTTCAATGCCTGTTCAAGTTGAGCATCAAGTAATTCCCCTTCCAATGTTTCATCCAGCTTTGTTTCTACATGATGAAACTCTTGCTTAGGCTGATATTGTTCTTCCTCAACGTTGACTGCATGTTCAAAAATTTGTTTTTCCATTGCCAATTCCAAAAAATAACCCCACTAAAAAGTGGGGTCACAACGTCAAAATTCAATCATTATTCATCGCTTGAGAAGATAGAAAGTAATCTTAATAAACTCAAGAATAAATTGTAGATTGAAACATAAATATTCACGGTTGCGCGAATGTAATTCGTTTCACCACCATGGATAATATTACTGGTTTCATACAAAATAGTCATTGTAGAAAACACAACAAATAATGCACTAATTGCGACTGATAACGCAGGAATTTGGAAGAAGAAACTTGCCATCATACCAAGTAATAGCACAATAAATAATGCAAACATTGCGCTTGATAAAAATGACATATCTTTTTTCGTAGTCAATACATAAGCAGAACACGCGAAAAATACGATAGCAGTTCCTGCGAATGCAAGCATAATCAAATCTTCCATTCCACGTGCCACATACATATTTAAAATTGGCCCGATGGTATATCCCATAAATCCGGTGAAAGCAAAGGCCGCCAAAATACCAGCAGGACGATCAGCTAATTTATTTGTTAAGAAAAGTAAGCCATAAAAACCCACTAATAACACAATAATATTTGGATATGGCAAGTTTAGGCTCATTGAAATAAACGCAACAACCGCTGAAAATGCCATGGTTAATCCCAATAAAAAATACGTGTTACGCAACACTTTATGTGTACTGAGTAGAGATTCCTGCTGAGCATCCACAATAAGACGTGATTGCATAAAAGCTCCTTGTAAAATAAGTAAAAATTCTTCTGTAAAGTAAGGGCTAAGGGTAAAAAAGTCAATGGTATTGATAGAATTAATTTCATCAAAATGAATAAATTATCATCACCTAAACTTAAATCATGAGATTTCTGTTTACATCAATAAAATATTCATTATACTACGCCCATCAATCACGGAGGAATGGTCGAGTGGTTGAAGGCACCGGTCTTGAAAACCGGCGAGGGTTTACGCCCTCCTAGGGTTCGAATCCCTATTCCTCCGCCATCAGAATTAAAAAAATCCCTAAGTCGAAAGGCTTAGGGATTTTTACTTTGTATTACGTTATTTGGTCAATCCATTCACCAGTGAAATAACAGCCTGAATATCGCTATCAGACAATTTTCCTTCTTTCACAAATTTTACTTTTCCCGTTTTGTCTAACACGATAATTGCACTATCTTTAGGATTTAATCCCCAAGCATTTTTCACCGCACTTTTATCATCTAATACAACCTGGCTATGTGGATTTTCCTGTTTTCCTTTTTGTGCACTATTTTTTACAAACATACCTGTACCAACAACCGCATCATCTGCATTAATAATGGTCGTTGTTTGGTATTTTGCAGGATTAAAATGAGATGCTTTTATAGCATCAATCATTGGCTGATTTTTCTCTTTTGCTGCAGTTCTACCAGCCAAATGATGGACAACACGCACTTTACCCGCTAATCCCGCAGAACCCCAAGGTTGAAACGCGGTATCTTTTCCAGAAAGTACAATTTCACCATACTCACTCACTTTGACCGATGGTAAAGATTGCTCTAATTGCAAATTGTGTGCCCAAGTCGAACTACTAAACATCACGCCACAAACTAAGGCAAGAATTTGTTTTTTCATACATTTTCCTCAAAAATTTATTAAAAACTTTCACGCTTTGGCGAAAGACATCTTTTTTGCTATACTCGCGCGCCTATTATATGTAATCAAGAAGGAAAACCCAATGGATCAAATGCCTAATTGCCCAAAATGTCAAAGTGAATACGTTTACCACGATTCAATTAATTTTGTTTGCCCTGATTGTGGTAATGAATGGGATAATAATGAAATTCAAGAATCAGATGACGATCAACTGATCGTAAAAGACAGCAATGGGAATTTGCTTGCGGATGGTGATGATGTACTTTTGATTAAAGATTTAAAATTAAAAGGTTCATCAGAAGTATTGAAAAAAGGTACAAAATTCAAAAACATCCGCTTAGTAAATGGCGATCATAACGTCGATTGCGGCAAAATCATGTTGAAATCTGAGTTTTTGAAAAAAGCTTAATCGAAAAAAATGCGGTCTAAATGATCTGACCCCAAAAAGTTAGACTGTTATTTAAAGGATTGTTTTCGATATTGTATCGGACTCAGTCCTTTTAATTTTAGTTGAATCCGTCGGTGATTATAGTAATCCCAATAATCCCTGACAGCATCAATTATCTCCTCTCTACTGTTAAATTCCCTCTTGTAAAAACATTCCGTTTTTAATCGCCCAAAGAAACTTTCCATTGCGGCATTGTCCAAGCAATTCCCTTTTCTCGACATACTTTGAATGATACCATGTTCAGCCAAGATTCAACGATAAATCACCATTTAATACTGCCAGCCTTGGGCTGAATAAAATGACACCACAAGCTTTGTTTAATCCTTTGGCGTTTGGATAATTTCCGTTGTTTGATTTCATCCTAAAGTTGGAGTATTCGCCCCCCTTTAAATAAGCCACCTCCGCTTCCAGCTGTAAAATTATCAAACGTAAGCAGTCTTCTTCCGTTTTAGAAGGAGGCATTTGGGCATATTTATTTCATAGAGGGTCGTTCTAATGGATTACAAGGAATCAGCCTATTTATGCTATTTTTTCAATGCGTTTCAACTAGGTTCCAACTAATGTATCTGAGGGAATATTATAAAAATGAGCCGATTCTCTGATAATCATTTTTCAATTCAGAATAGATTGGAGAACCTATAATTTAAATTCGATTGTGTAGTTTTTACCCATAATAAAATCTGCACCTCAATTGTTGGTTTGTTTAATCCAACTCTTGGGATACAGATCATTTCTTAACTTAAGTTGATACTACATTTCTATATTTGGAAATAACATTTTAATGACGTTCTTAGTCAATCTTCTTGATTTACCTTGATAAGGGAAAATATGCATCATCATCATTGGATTAAAATTAGCTTCAATTACTCCCCAGGAATTTAAGGATGGTTCAGCTTGTTTTGTTAAATCAGGAATAATTAAATCGACCCCGCAAACTTTAGCCCCCATCGCACGAGCAACCCCTACAGCAATCTGTTTATAACTCTCATGCATTTTATCAGTCATATCAATAGAATCACCACCTGTACTGATATTAGAATTAGCACGTAACTGCACAATTTGACCAGCCTGAGGTATACTATCAGGTGCTAATCCTTGTTCTTTTAACTGTAATAATTCTATGTCACCTAAAGCGATCTTTTTGAGAGGTGAACGAGAACCATCTCCCCGCAAAGGATCTGAATTTTTTATCTCGACCAATTCACGCACCGTGTTCTTTCCATCACCAATAACATTTGCAGGTACACGCAACAACACTGCAAGCGTTTCATCCCCCAAAACAAAGAAGCGATATTCTGTACCAACTAAATAATCTTCAACCATCACTTCTTTATCTTCGCGAAAAGCAATCTCAATCGCTTTGACAAAATCATCTCTATGTGTAACACCCTGTTTGAAAATTGTGATCCCTAAACCATAATTTGTAGATTTTGGCTTAATAACGACAGCGCGCCCTTCAAATAAAGCATAATGTGTAACAGCTTGTTCAATCGATGTAAATTCCAAGCTTTTTGGTACATTAAAACCAGCCTTTGATAATACTTTCTTCGTCACTACTTTATTTTCCATAATCAACGGTGAGATATATTGATCGTAGCTAGTCATATTACCATTTTTAACATATTCAAGGCGTTCATCAAATTTAAGTGCAAGAAATTGATCATTCTCATCTAAAATTTCAGTTGTAACACCTTTTTGAATTAAATCAAATAATAAAGCTTGAGTAGAAAGCTCCATATTATCAAATGCAGATAAAGCGTAAAAACGTTTAAAAGCTTGAGCTTTATATAGCTTCGCAAGTTTTACCCCCAAGGCTTTATAACTTCCCTCCTGCTCAATCGCTTTAAGCAATTTTCCATTTACTGTTAGACTTGGCTCTGCCAATTGCACCAATTTTTCTTCCGAAATTTTAACCGCTCTTTCATCTGCATTGATAATTTTCAACATATTAACAATTTGGCGCAATATTGCTTCCCCCTCTTCTCGAAATGCTGTTTGCTCACGAGGATCTTCAAGGGATACTTGATATAATCTTTGTTTACCAAGCTCTACTTCTTTTTGACCACTTGTCTCATCAAGCCATAACATTCCTAATAAGAAAGTATGAATAAATTTTGCATCATCTAGACTGATACCATATGGCTCAAGTGGATTCAAATCAAACAAACGAAATTCTGCATATTGAACGCCTTTTTCTAGCAATTCACGGGCTTTTTTCGAACCTCGTAAACGAACATTAGAATAAAATTCTTTTTCTGCAATCAAATGGCCAGATTTAACTTGAAACTCTAATGTTTCTACATAATTTTCAAGGTTATCATGATTCACTACAACATTAGATGAATTAACGTAACCATAGGGACTAGAACGTAAACTACGTACTAACTGCCCCTCTTTCAAAGGAAAATTCAGTACGCTATTTCGAGAAAAATAATTGGCTTCCACTGTCGGACTTGCTGCAAGTAAATAAACTAAAATCCACTGATATCGTAGAAAATTATTAGCCAATTTCATATATAAAGCATTCTGAAAATCTTTAAGATGAACATATTCATCTTGCAACAGGAATACAGCTTTCACAAATTCAGATGACAGTTGGAAATTGTAGTGAATTCCACTTACCATTTGCTTGTATTTTCCATATTGTTTAGACAGATGCTCGCGATATTCAACATCTTCCTGTTTATCAAGATGAGCCTCTTGAATCTCATTTTCTGGTGGTAATCCTGCAGGCATACTAAATGGGAAAATGTATTCATTTTCAGGTAAAGAACGCTGCACCACCTCATGAATTGCAGAAAGCCAACGTAGGCTATCTTCCAGTTTAGCATTTGGTGGCGTAATCAACTCAAGCTGACTCTCGGCAAAATCTGTTTGAATATAGGGATGATAAGAACGGTTACCAAATACTCGTGGATGGGGGGTCGTCACAATATTCCCCTTATCGTCAATACGTTGACTTTCCTTTTCTAAACCAAATTGACCTTGCTGAAAAAGTAAACCTAGTTGATATTGTTTAACCAATCGTTGTAATTTCATTATGTCCCCTTTCAAATAAAAACTTTTATTGAAATAATACCACACTAAAAGAGTCTGCTTTATGTTGAAATGGAACTGAATAGATAATTTAGTTATATAAAAATTAACTAAATAAACTAAAAGGGCCAAGTTCCTCAAATCACAGAACTCAGCCCTTAAATTATTTTTAATCTTCTATTTAATCCGTTTTCTCATTCGAATATTGATCATTTCGACCACAACAGAGAATCCCATTGCAAAATAGATGTAACCTTTCGGGATGTGAATATCTAAACTTTCTGCAATTAAACTAATTCCTACTAAAACTAAGAAGGCTAAAGCTAGAATTTTCAACGTTGGGTGTGTATCCACAAAATCGCCGATTGGTTTTGCCGCAAACATCATCACGCCAACGGCAATAATAATCGCCAAAATCATAACAGGAAGGTGGCTTGCCATACCTACTGCTGTAATCACGGAATCTAAAGAAAATACAATATCTAGCACTGCAATTTGAATTAATACGCCAAGATAACTCACTTTATTTTTTCTTTCCGATTCATGATGGTCTTGATGATTGATTGCTTCTTTAATTTCGCCTAAACTTTTTACAATCAGGAATAAACCACCGATTAATAAAATCAAATCACGCCCAGAAATTTCTTGATTAAACACAGTAAATAACGGTGCAGTAAGCTTCATCATCCACGCCAGTGACATTAAAAGTAAAATTCTTGTCAGCATTGCTAAACCAAGTCCAACAATACGACCAGACTGGCGTTGGCTTTCAGGTAAACGCCCAACTAGGATACTAATAAAAATAATATTATCGACCCCTAAAACGATCTCCAAAGCAGCAAGTGTTGCAAGTGATATCCACGCTTCAGGATCAGTAATCCATTCAAACATAATTTTTCCTATAATAGAGTTAAATAAATCCGAAAGTGCGGATCATAATGGCTTTATGATGAAAAGCAATCGTTATTTACATTTAAGAGATAATTGATTAATCGTTTTTGAGCGTTTCAAAAATCGTTTCGGCAAGTTTAAGGGAAATTCCAGGTACAGAGGCTATTTCATCTAAAGTCGCCTTTTTCACACCTTGCAAACCACCAAGATATTTCAGTAAAGCCTGACGACGTTTAGCGCCCACACCTTCAATGGTTTCTAAACCACTTTGTGTAAAGGCTTTTTGACGTTTTTTACGGTGCCCGCTTATTGCGTGATTATGGCTTTCATCACGAATGTGTTGAATCAAATGCAATGCTAAACTATCATCAGGCAAATGAATTTCGCGGTCTTGTTTGCTGATGATCAGTACTTCCTGCCCTGCTCGACGATCCACACCTTTTGCTACGCCAATTAAGTGCGGTCTATTTTTATCCCATTTTACTTGAAGATGTTGGAATACATTCAATGCACGATTTAATTGCCCTTTTCCACCATCAATAAAAATAATATCAGGAATTTTATCTTCTTCTAAATCACGCTCATAACGTTTCTGCAACGCTTGTTCCATCGCAGCATAATCATCCCCACCAGTAATCCCTTCAATATTAAAACGACGATAATCAGATTTCATTGGACCTTCTTGATTAAAGACAACACAAGATGCTACCGTTTGATTTCCCATCGTGTGGCTTATATCGAAACATTCCATACGCTTAATTTCAGGAAGATTTAACAGATCACACAACGCTTGATAACGCTCTGACATTCGTGAAGATTGTTTAAGTTGTACATTTAAAGCCGCTTTAGCATTAACTTGTGCGAGCTGTAAGTATTTACTCTTATCGCCTTTTACGCTTTCTTGAATCATCACTTTTCTGCCGGCTTGATCTGTAAGAAGTTGTTCAAGCTCTGATTTTTCAGCTAATTGACGATCGACAATAATGCTATTCGGGATACTTCGTCCTTGATGAGCTTGTAAATAAAATTGCCCGACAAAAGTTTCGGTAAGTTCTGATAAATCCGTATTGGCGGGTACTTTTGGGAAGTAACTGCGATTGCCTAGCACTTTTCCTTGACGAATAAACATCACTTGTACGCAGGCTAAACCGTGTTGATAAGCGATGGACATAATATCCATATCATCTAAACGTTCATTGGATACAAATTGTTTTTCAATAACTGAACGTACCGCCTGAATCTGATCACGATAACGCGCAGCCTGTTCAAAATCTAAATTTCTGCTTGCCTGCTCCATTTTACCGATTAAATAATCTAACACCTGTTGATCTTTGCCTTGTAAAAATAAACGGGCTAATTCAACTTGCTGATTATATTCTTCATCAGAAACATATCCCTGTACACAAGGCGCAGTACAACGCCCAATTTGATATTGCAAACAAGGACGAGAGCGGTTGGAATAAACGGAATTTTCACATTGTCGAACAGGGAAAAGTTTTTGCAAAAGCGATAAGGTTTCACGCACGGCTCCCGCGTGAGGATAAGGCCCGAAATATTCACCTGCAAATTTTTTAGATCCACGATAGGAAGTGATTCTTGGATGACGTTCTTTGGTTAATAAAATAAATGGATAGGATTTATCATCACGTAATAATACGTTATAACGAGGCTGATAAAGCTTGATAAAATTATGCTCTAGCAGTAAAGCTTCCGTTTCAGATGAAGTTAGCGTGGTGTCAATATGATGAATGGATGCCACCAACGTTTCTGTTTTTTTACTGCTCAGATTTTTACGAAAATAGCTTGAAAGACGTTTTTTTAAATCCTTTGCTTTCCCAACATAGATAACCTGATCTTTATCGTCATACATACGATAAACACCAGGTTCGTGAGAGACATCCGCTAAGAATTTTTTAGCATCAAACATTTTAATTCGCCGCTAAAATTGCCCGCACTTTTTCCAAATCTTCAGCGGTATCGACCCCCACTGCAGGCACTTCTTTCGCAAGTTCCACGTGAATGCGTTCACCGTTATATAACACACGAAGCTGCTCAAGTTTTTCTAGATTTTCAAGTTGAGTCGGCGCCCATTGCACATATTGTTTTATGAACCCCGCACGATATGCGTAAATGCCAATATGACGTAAGTAAGCATCCGCGAGCTGTACTTTCTGAACATTATGTAAATTCATAAACTGATCACGATCGTAAGGAATAACTGAACGGGAAAAATACAGTACATAGCCCTCTTTATCTGTTAACACTTTCACTGCATTTGGATTGAATAATTCCTCCGCATCATGAATTTTTACCGCAAGGCTTGCCATATTTACATTAAATTTTGCTAAATTATCTGCCACTTGTCGCACGATAACGGGAGGAATCAAAGGCTCATCGCCTTGAATATTGACAATGATTTCATTGTCAGGAATCGCTAATTTTTCTACCACTTCCGCTAAACGTTCTGTACCAGAATTATGATTAACCGAAGTCATACACACTTCCGCACCAAAACTTTTGGCAACATCAGCCACATTTTCATTATCGGTGGCAATAATCACTCGGCTCGCCCCAGACTGCAGTGCTTTCTCAAATACATGTTGAATCATTGGCTTACCCGCAATATCAGCAAGAGGTTTTCCAGGCAAACGACTTGATGCAAAACGAGCGGGGATAATCACGGTAAATGACATAATTTATTCCTTATTCTTTAATATTTCAGCTTTATCGGCAAGCAACACTGGCACACCATTTTTAATAGGATAAGCAATATGTTCATAACAACAAATTAATCGTTGATTTTCTTGATCATATTGCAATCAAGCTAAACAACGAGGGCAAGCAATCACTTCAAGCAACTGAGGATTAATCTTTTCAGACATTTCTGTATTGCTCCACAAGTTTGTCTATTTTGGCCCAAAAGAGCGGTAAATTTTCACGTTGTTTTTCAGCCTCAATAATCTCCGCATCCACAGGGACATACCACCAATTATCTTTAGCAAAAGATTGGCATTTTACGGCATCTTTTTCCGTCATAAAGAGCGGTTGATTTTCAGCAAGTTTTTCTAATTGAGATGCTTCAAAATGTTGATGATCTTGAAATGCTTGAGTTTGCTGTAGTTGAATCCCTAACTTTTCTAACATGGTAAAAAAACGCTGAGGATTGCCAATCCCTGCAATACCAACGCCTGATTGAAATTCATTTAATTGGCGTTTTTCATTGGTTTTTAAATTAATCGCGAAATGAGGCACGAGACGCATAACTACATCTGAATACTGATTTTTTCCACCATTAGTGATCACAAAATCTATGGATTTTAATCGACTTGGTAATTCACGCAATGGGCCTGCTGGCAATACAAAACCATTTCCCAACGCGCGCTCAGCGTCCATTACGACAATTTCCAAATCACGCTGTAATTGATAATGCTGCAAGCCATCGTCAGAAATAATAATATCGCACTCTGCTTGGCTTAAGAGTAATTCAATCGCTTGCTGGCGATTCGGGGAAATCACTACCGGCGCATTGGTACGTTTCGCGATCAATACTGGCTCATCGCCACCTTCAATTGGATTCGTATTTTCAGTGACGAATAACGGATAAGTTTTAGATTTGCTTCCGTAACCACGAGAAATAACACCTACGCGCAAACCTCGTTTTTTTAATTCTTCCACAAGCCAAATAACCACAGGCGTTTTGCCATTTCCACCAACAGACAAATTCCCCACAATTATCACCGGTTTGGGTGCGCGATAAGAAGACTTGAGCCCCAAAGAGAATAAGGCGCGACGAAGTTGGCTAATCAACCAAAACAATAAAGAAAAAGGCGATAAGAGCCAAATAAGCTTGGAATTGGAATACCAGAAGGGCATAGAAAATCCTTTCTAATAAGTGCGGATAAAATAACGCGAGTTTTTCAACTCGCGTTTTCGATAATCAACAAATTAGCCACTAAACTGCATGCTATGTAACTGTTTATAGGCACCATTTTGTTCAAGCAATGCCTTATGGTTACCACGCTCACGAATTTCACCATGATCAATCACAAGAATTTCATCCGCATTTTCAATGGTTGATAAACGATGAGCGATTACGATAACAGTACGATCTTTCTTCAATTCATCTAATGCAGATTGAATGGCGCATTCTGACTCTGTATCTAATGCAGATGTGGCTTCATCTAAAATTAATACTGGAGAATTACGCAATAAAGCACGAGCAATCGCTAAACGTTGACGTTGCCCACCGGATAAGCTCGCACCGTTTTCACCAATTACCGTATCAAAACCTTGTGGTAATTTTTCGATAAACTCTAAAGCATAAGCCGCTTTTGCTGCAGCAATAATTTCTTCGCGAGAATACTTATCTTGTGCTGCATAAGCAATATTATTCGCAATGGTATCGTTAAATAAATGGACTTGTTGAGAAACCACCGCGCAGTTTTCGCGTAAATTGGATAAACGATAATCTTGAATATTTACACCATCCAGTAAAATTTTACCTTGCTCAATATCGTAAAAACGGGTCACTAAATTAGCAATAGTTGATTTACCCGATCCAGAACGTCCAACCAAAGCAACGGTTTTTCCTGCTGGAACGCTAAAAGAAATATTATTTAATGCAACTTCCTCTTTTCCTTGATATGCAAAACTCACATTCTTAAATTCCAACGCACCTTTCGCTGGTTCAGCGTGGTAAGTCCCATTATCTTTTTCTGGTTCTAAATCTAAAATGGCAAATAGTGTTTGACACGCCGCCATTCCTCGTTGGAATTGAGAGTTTACGTTGGTTAAAGATTTTAATGGACGCATCATCGCCAACATAGATGAGAAAACCACCGTAAAAGAACCCGCACTTAGGTTATCTTCCGCAATCAACGGAGTCGTCGCTAAAAACAATACTGCCGCCAAAGCAAGAGAAGCAATAATCTGCACCACCGGATCGGAAATAGAATCAGCAGTAACCATTTTCATGCCCTTACGACGCATATTGTTACTGACTTTATTAAAACGTTCTTCCTCTACAAGCTGACCACCAAAAGAAAGCACCACTTTATGTCCTTTCAACATTTGCTCAGTCGTCGCGGTTAATTCTCCCATTGAATCTTGTAAATTCTTACTCAACTTACGGAAAATTTTTGACACGATAGTGATCAATACCGCAATAATTGGCCCGATAACAAATAAAACAAGGGTTAATTCCCAGCTTGTATAAAACATTACGGCCAATAGCGAAATAATATATGCCCCTTCTCGCACAATGGTAATCAAAGATCCTGAAGAAGAACTTGCAATCATCTCAGAATCATAAGTGATACGAGAAAGTAATTTCCCCGTTGAATTTCTGTCAAAGAAACTCACTGGCATAAACATCAAATGTTTAAATAAGCGGCGACGCATTGTCATGACAACTTTGCCTGATACCCACGCCAAACAATAATTAGAAATAAAGTTGGTAATGCCCCGTAAAATAATCATCCCAACGACGACAAAAGCCATAATTTTCAAAAATGAATGGTTTGCCTTGCCAAAACCATCGTCCAACAAAGGTTTTAACAAGTAAATCAAACCTGAATCAGCCAACGCATTCAAAACTAATGCTATGCCCGAAACAACAAGCCCCGCTTTAAAAGGTTTAATTGTTGGCCATAAACGCTTAAAAGTTTGTAAGGTTGAAAAATCATTTTCTTGTAATTTTTGCTCTTGCATAATCGCTATCTAATGGTAAAAATTGCACGCATTGTACCTTTTATTCGCTCGAGAATCCAATTACACGCGCATACCAAGGGGAAAATTCTGTGCGTGCTTGTTGGATTTCTAATCTGTCTTTAAAAAAATTTACCCTTACTTGCCCTGAAATAGCGGTATTTTCTACCGCACTTTTATAACGATGTAGCCTTTCCATAACCGAATAATGAGGGAATTTCCACGGATTCCAACGCCCACTAGAAATGATCGCTATATCTGGTCTAACCTGGGAAAGTAAATATTCACTTGTCGATGTTTTACTCCCGTGATGCCCTACTTGTAACACATCAATTTTGCCTAAAGTGCGGGCAAAAATTTGCTCATTTTTTACTTCAGCATCGCCAGTTAGCAAAACGCTATACTTTCCATCATCGACTAAAATCACACAAGAATGGGGATTATCTGCTCGCTCCACAATAGAATACGGCGAAAGTATTTGAAAATGTAGCCCTTGCCAATCCCAATGACGTCCAGCAGTACAAAAAGTGCGGTGATTTTCCCCATAGTTTTTTCGTGAAGGGGTAATAAATTCCACATTGGGATACGTCTTTAAGATTGTCGAAGCACCACCTGCATGATCGTTATCATCGTGGCTCAAAATCAACTTTTCCAAAACAATCCCTTCTCTTTGAAAATAAGGCAAAATTTCTAATTCAGCCATATTTCCCCCTTGCCATGCAGGGCCTGTATCATAGAGAATCCCTTTACCATTTTTCACAATCAACGTTGCCAAGCCCTGCCCCACATCTAAAGTATCTACCTGCCAAGTTGGCTTGCTCAATTGTTTAAATAACAAAATCATAAAACAAAGCGACATAATGCCGAAAGAACATCGTAAAACGTTGATTCGATCATTTTTTAGCAAAGGCTTACTGAGATTTAATGTAAAAAATCTTGCTCGTTTTATTTGCCAGCTCGATGATAAAACCTCAGGTTCTCGGTAAATACTCCAAATAATTAACATAAAAATTCCCGCACAAAGTGCGGTTAAAACCAGCGCTAAATTAAATGAAACATTGAACCAATTTCCTTGAAAAACAGAAATTAACCAAGTAATTCCTTCGGCTAGCCTATTTGAAAGTTGCCAAGAAAAAACTGCGCCGTTGGTAAAAACAGCAAATAAAATCAAGGGCACAAGGAAAAAACTATAAAGTGGTACGGCAATAAGATTAGCTAAAAATCCACTTAGCGATAAGCCATTAAATAGAAAAAGTTGCAAAGGCGTAAAAAAGAGCAATAACCCAAATTGCAAATGAAATACACTCAAAATCCACCGCACTTTTGGTGAAAATGGATGATTTTTCCATTGAAAAAGAGAAAAAGGCACATAACGATACCAGACGATCAAACAACCAACTGCACCACAAGAAAGCCAAAAACTGACTGAAAGCGGCATTAATGGAGCGCAGCAAAGCAAGAATCCGACAACCAATGTAAAAAACTGAAGAGGCGAATACTGTCGCCTCATTATTTGAACGAAGAAAACGAAAACAAGTGCTGAAATGGCACGAAAAGTTGGCACGCTAAAACCAGCCAAATACGCATAAATTAAAGCAAATAAAACACCAAAAACTAAAGGAAAATAAGGATGAATAAAACGGGTAGGAAAAAATACTTGCACAGCACGCGCCAAGTAAAATCCAATTCCCATAGCCAACCCAATATGTAAGCCAGAAATGGCAATAAGATGCGCGGTATTGGTTTGTTGGTAAATTGACCACGTGGTTTTATCTAACCAAGCCCGTTCGCCAAAAGCTAACGCGATCAATAAACCTTGTAGAGATAATCCTTCCGTTTGCTTTTTTACTTGTTGCAATTTTTCTGCGCGCAATGATGAAACATCAGAAATTTTCACCGCACTTTTTACGGTTCCAACAGCGGTAATTCCCTTTGAGAAATACCATTGTTGCCGATCAAATCCACCAAAATTTAATCTCGCATAAAGGGGGCGTAAGGAAATTTCCGCTTGCCAAACTTCCGATAATTGAGGCACCTCTTTTGCCTTCCAATTTAAAAAAATTCGTTGCGCTCGTAAGTCACCCGCCAATGTTGCTGTGGCGATAAGCGTTTGATAATCCTGCTGGTGCAAAATTTCTTGAATCTCAAACGTCACCACTTGTTTTTGAGCAGTAATACTTTGAGCCTGTTGTAACAAACTAATCGCTGAATGATGTGCATACCCTAGAGAAACGACAAAAAAAGCAAGAAAAACTAAGAAGTTTCTGCGAATAAAGATAAAAAGAAAAATCAAAGCAAACGCAATAACGAGAGCAACTTGCCAAGGCAGTAGCAATGACTGCGGTAGAAATAACAACGTTAAATCCGCAGCAATCAATAAGATAACCAAAGTTATTAAGTTTAATTTCATTTTTATAGCAATTTTAGGCTTATCGTTCTAAGCCTAAAATAGATTCGTCTCAATGTGCAAAAGGTTGCTGGCATTTCTGCGATCTATATCGCAAAAATAAATGTTTCAGGAAAATTTACTTGCTAAAATAAACAACTTCTGATATTTATACCGCCCTCAAAAATTGGGTTCCTAAAAGTGCTGTCAGGAACAAACTAAAATAACAAGACAGGAAGTCGTGAAGTTCACGCTTAAATTCTGTATGTATTAGGAGTGAGAGATGTCAAGAGCATCATTGAGCTTGCTAGATTTAGCAGGCGTTAAGCCTTATCAAATGAAAAAAGATGAAGAATATATGAATGAAGAGCAAATTCTTCATTTCAGAAAAATTCTTAATGCTTGGCACGAACAAATCGTGGAAGAAGCTTCTCGCACCGTTGCACATATGCAGGATGAAGTGACCAATTTCCCCGATCCCGCAGACCGAGCAACTCAGGAAGAGGAATTCAGTCTAGAATTACGTAATCGCGATCGCGAACGTAAACTAATGAAAAAAATTGAAGCAACCTTAAAAAAACTTGATACCGATGATTTCGGTTACTGCGATTGTTGTGGTGAAGAAATTGGCATTCGCCGTTTAGAAGCACGCCCAACAGCAGATCTTTGCATTGACTGCAAAACGTTAGCTGAAATCCGCGAAAAACAAGTCGCTGGTTAATTCATTCTATTGAAAAATACAAAAGTGCGGTTAAAATTAGCCGCACTTTTTTGTATTTAAAAATGCGGAAAAATCCCCTTGCCTTTTTCTTTATGAAAAAGAGCCAAGTCATTTATTTCCAACTAAAAAAACGGAGTAAATTATTCTTACTTATATCAAAAATTTGTTTGGCAAGAAGACAAAAAAATCAAAAGAGGTTGCCAAAACAAGTGCTCATTCTAAACGAGTTGAGCGTTCTAATACTCAAATGCCAAAAGCGCGGGCAAAAAAATCAGAACAAACACACCGCTACGATAAAAATGTGATTAAAGCGGCTCAATTTGATATTTCACCGCGTGATTTTAGCCGTAATGCACTCACCGTAGTGGAAAAACTGCAACGTCAAGGTTTCGAGGCTTATATCGTCGGTGGATGTATCCGCGATTTATTGCTCGGTAAAAAACCAAAAGATTTTGATGTTGCAACAAACGCCCGTCCTGAGCAAATCCAAAATATTTTTCAACGCCAATGCCGTTTAGTGGGTCGCCGTTTCCGATTAGCACATATTATGTTTGGTCGAGATATTATTGAAGTCGCCACTTTCCGTGCTAATCACAGTGATGCTCGCAATGAAAATCAAGCGAAGCAGAGCAATGAAGGCATGTTACTGCGCGATAATGTTTACGGCACGATCGAACAAGATGCAGAACGCCGAGACTTTACGGTCAATGCGCTGTATTACAATCCGCAAGACAATACCTTACGTGATTATTTTGATGGTATTCAGGATCTCAAAGCGGGAAAACTACGCTTAATTGGTGATCCAGTCACTCGTTATCAAGAAGATCCTGTGCGCATGCTACGCTCAATTCGTTTTATGGCAAAACTTGATATGTTCCTTGAAAAACCAAGCGAACAACCAATTCGTGAACTTGCGCCTTTATTAAAAAATATTCCGCCAGCTCGCTTATTTGACGAAAGTTTAAAATTATTGCAGGCGGGACAAGGGGTAAAAACCTATCGTTTATTACGCCAATATGGTTTATTTGAACAACTTTTCCCTGCATTAAGCGCATATTTTACAGAGAAAGAAGATAGCTTTGCAGAACGCATGATCGTCACCGCGCTTACTTCTACGGATGAACGTGTTGCGGATAAACTTCGTATTAATCCTGCATTCTTATTTGCAGCATTTTTCTGGTATCCATTACGCGAAAAAGTGGAAATTTTGAAAAATGAAGGCGGTTTAAATAATCATGATGCTTATGCTTTAGCGGGTAATGAGGTTTTAGATTTATTCTGTCGCGCTTTGGCTGCACCACGTCGTCATACTGCGGTCATTCGTGATATTTGGTTCTTACAACTACAATTATTAAAACGTACTGGTTCAGCACCAATGCGTACCATGGAACATCCAAAATTCCGTGCTGGCTTTGATTTACTGGCTATGCGTGCGGAAATTGAAGGTGGCGAAACGATTGAATTAGCCAAATGGTGGCACGAATATCAATTCAGCAATGGTGAACAGCGCGAGCAGTTGGTACACGAGCAACAACGCTTACATCCCAAACCAAAGAAAAAATACTATCGTCCACGTCGTCGTAAAACAACGCGCTCAGCAGAATAAGGGAAAAGATGATTACTGCATATATTGCTCTAGGTAGCAATTTAAACACGCCAGTAGAACAATTACATGCTGCGCTTAAAGCGATAAGTCAGTTACCAAACACTCATTTGGTAACGACGAGCTCTTTTTATAAAAGCAAACCGCTCGGTCCACAAGATCAACCCGATTATGTGAATGCCGTTGCAAAAATTGAAACTGAGCTCAGCCCACTTGCTCTATTAGATGAATTGCAACGCATTGAAAATGAGCAAGGTCGAGTACGTTTACGTCGCTGGCGTGAACGTACGTTAGATTTGGATATTTTGCTTTACGGCAACGAAATCATTCAAAACGAGCGCCTAACGATTCCCCATTATGATATGCATAACCGTGAGTTTGTCATTGTACCGTTATTTGAAATCGCATCGGATTTGGCCTTACCTAACACTCAACCACTAGCAGATTTGGTCAAGCAATTTGATGACCATGAAATGATAAAATTAAATCCCTAGAAATTTCACCGCACTTTTATGAACCTCAAAAGTGCGGTAGAATCAGCCCACATTTTTCTTCATTCATGACCCGTTATGAAAAGCTTGACTCAATATATCCCTGATGAATTTTCTATGCTCCGCTTTGGCAAAAAATTTGCTGAAATTCTTTTAAAATTGCATACCGAAAAAGCAATTATGGTTTATCTTAACGGTGATCTTGGTGCAGGAAAAACAACGCTAACACGCGGAATGCTGCAAGGTATCGGTCATCAGGGTAATGTAAAAAGCCCAACTTATACGCTGGTTGAAGAATACTATATTGCTGGCAAAATGATTTATCATTTTGATTTATATCGTTTAGCAGATCCTGAAGAACTCGAATTTATGGGCATTAGAGATTATTTTAATACGGATAGCATCTGCTTAATTGAATGGTCTGAAAAAGGCCAAGGCATATTGCCGGAAGCGGATATTTTAGTAAATATTGATTATTACGATGATGCACGAAATATTGAATTAATCGCACAAACAAACTTAGGTGAAAATATTATAAGCGAATTTTCTAATTAATTTATTTATGAAAACTAAAATTTTATTTTTTCTTTTTTTCTCAACGTTTAGCTTCTCTCTTTTTGCAGCCCCAATTACGATTGCGATTGACCCAGGTCATGGAGGAAAAGATCCAGGTGCAATCAGCCGAAACTTGGGCATTTATGAAAAAAATGTCACTCTTTCGATTGCAAAAGAGTTAAAAGCCTTACTCGATAAAGATCCAAATTTTCGCGGTGTATTAACACGAAGTGGTGATTACTATATTTCCGTGCCTGAGCGTTCAGAAATCGCACGTAAATTTAAAGCGAATTATCTCATTTCCATTCATGCGGACTCATCGGAATCACCTGAGCGCCGCGGCGCCTCAGTGTGGGTGTTGTCAAATCGTCGAGCTAATGATGAAATGGGTCAATGGTTAGAAGACGATGAAAAACGCTCCGAATTACTTGGTGGCGCAGGAAAAGTACTTTCACACAATAACGATAAATATCTTGACCAAACTGTGCTTGATTTACAATTTGGTCATAGCCAACGTACTGGTTATGAGCTTGGTAAACATATTTTAAGTCATTTTTCAAAAGTGACGACCTTAAGCCGCAGCGTTCCTCAACACGCAAGCCTTGGTGTTTTACGTTCGCCCGATATTCCTTCCGTATTAGTGGAAACAGGTTTTCTATCAAATTCTGATGAAGAACAAAAACTTAACTCTCCTGCTTATCGCCGTCGTATCGCCTATATGATTTATGAGGGATTAGTGGTTTTCCGTGGAGGAAAAGTCAAATCTTTCATAAGTGATGATATTGTTCAGAATAGCAAACAAAGTGATACAAAAAATACTGAAAAAAATGACCGCACTTCCGATAAAAATACCAATGAGAACGCAGTGAAAGATAGCGGCCTTCGCCATACAGTCAAAAATGGGGAAAGTTTAGGAAGCCTTGCGAATAAATACGATGTCAAAGTGGCGGACATTGTGGCGTTAAACAAATTAAAACGCGAAGCGCTTTGGATTGGTGAAACCATAAAAATTCCAGATAATGGAAAAACTCAGAAAGCACAAGATGAAAAAGTAAATTCATCAAAAAATAAAGAAAGTGCGGTGAAAAATACAGAGAAAACGACTGAAAAAAATAATAATCCAAAAATAGAAAAATCAGAAAATAAAACGGATAAAAATAAATCCTCAAATAAAACGAAAAAAGAGGAACCCTCATCCACTAAAAAATTGGATGAGAAAAAAGAAATCCCGCTTTACCATGTCATTCAAAAAGATCAGACAATCTATGCTGTATCGCGAGAATACAATATTTCAGTTAACCAAATTTTAAAACTAAATCCAAAATTAAAAGATGGTAAAGCCCTGAGCGGACAAAAAATTAAATTAAGAGAAAAATAAATGCCGATTAAAATTCTTTCCCCACAACTTGCTAACCAAATTGCTGCTGGTGAAGTAGTAGAACGCCCTGCGTCTGTGGTGAAAGAATTAGTGGAAAATAGCCTTGATGCAGGTGCAAATAAAATCCAAATTGATATCGAAAATGGTGGGGCAAATTTAATCCGCATTCGTGACAATGGCTGTGGTATTCCAAAAGAAGAATTAAGTCTTGCTTTGGCACGACATGCTACGAGTAAAATAGCCGATCTTGACGATCTCGAGGCGATTTTAAGTTTAGGTTTTCGTGGTGAAGCTTTGGCAAGTATCAGCTCTATATCGCGCTTAACGCTCACCTCTCGCACCGAAGCGCAAACTGAAGCTTGGCAAGTTTATGCGCAAGGTCGTGATATGGAAACCACAATCAAACCCGCATCACATCCTGTCGGCACAACAGTTGAAGTTGCCAATCTTTTTTTCAACACACCAGCCCGCCGAAAATTTTTGCGCACAGATAAAACGGAATTTGCTCATATTGATGAAGTCATTCGTCGTATTGCTTTAACAAAATTCAATACGGCATTTACATTAACGCATAATGGGAAAATCATCCGTCAATATCGTCCTGCTGAAGCGCTCAATCAGCAACTAAAACGTGTCGCAGCTATTTGTGGTGATGATTTTGTCAAAAATGCCTTACGAATTGATTGGAAACACGATGATTTGCACTTATCGGGCTGGGTAGCTACACCAAATTTTAGCCGAACTCAAAATGATTTAAGTTATTGCTATATTAATGGTCGAATGGTGAGAGATAAAGTGATCAATCATGCTATTCGACAAGCCTATGCACAATATTTACCAACCGATGCTTATCCTGCGTTTGTGTTGTTTATTGACTTAAACCCACACGATGTGGATGTCAATGTTCATCCAACCAAACATGAAGTGCGCTTTCACCAACAACGCCTCATTCATGATTTCATTTACGAAGGCATCAGCCATGCGCTAAACAATCAAGAACAACTTAATTGGCACACAGACCAAAGTGCGGTAGAAAATCACGAAGAAAATGCGGTGCGTGAGCCCCAACCAAATTACAGCATTCGTCCTAATCGTTCAGCTGCGGGGCAAAATATCTTTGCGCCACAATATCATGAAAAACCACAGCAAAATCAACCGCACTTTTCTAATACGCCAGTGTTGTCAAATCATATAAGTACTGGTTATCGAGATTACCGTTCTGATGCACCGAGTAAAACTGAGCAACGTTTATATGGTAAATTGTTACGCTCATTACCTCCTACAGAGCAAAAGGATACATCACAACAAAATATTTCAGATACCGCTAAAATCATCTCAACTGAAATAATTGAGAACTCATCACATCTGCTCGCCCTTTCACTTATTGAAAATCGCGCGCTGTTATTACAACAAAACCAAGATTTCTTTTTGCTTTCATTGGAAAAATTACAACGCTTGCAATGGCAACTAGCGTTAAAACAAATACACATTGAACAACAGCCTTTATTGATTCCCATCGTGTTTCGCTTAACTGAATCACAATTTCAAGCATGGCAACAATATTCAGATGCCTTCAAAAAAATTGGCTTTGAATTTATCGAAAATCAAGCACAATTACGCTTAACCTTAAATAAAGTGCCAACTGTATTACGCACACAAAATCTACAAAAATGCGTGATGGCAATGCTGACTAGAGATGAAAATTCATCACCATTTTTAACAGCACTTTGCTCACAATTAGAATGTAAAACCTTTGACGCTTTAGCGGACGCACTCAATTTATTGAGCGAGACGGAACGTTTACTCACGCAAACGAATCGCACGGCCTTCACCCAATTACTCAAACCTGTAAATTGGCAGCCTTTATTAGACGAAATTTAGATTCTTCATGAAACCAACCGCAATTTTTTTAATGGGCCCTACGGCCTCAGGCAAAACGGATTTAGCCATTCAACTACGAAGCCAACTTCCAGTCGAAGTGATTAGTGTGGATTCAGCTCTTATTTATAAGGGAATGGATATTGGCACAGCGAAACCATCAAAAGAAGAACTTGACCTTGCACCTCACCGTTTGATTGATATTTTAGATCCTTCAGAAAGCTATTCCGCAATGAATTTCCGCGATGACGCGCTACGCGAAATGGCGGATATTACCGCACAAGGCAAAATTCCGTTACTAGTGGGCGGTACGATGTTGTATTACAAAGCATTAATTGAAGGGCTTTCTCCCTTGCCTTCTGCTGATGAAAATATTCGCACCGAGCTTGAACAAAAAGCAGAACAACAAGGTTGGGCAGCATTACATACAGAACTCGCCAAAATCGATCCCATTTCTGCCGCCAGAATTAATCCAAGTGATTCTCAACGAATCAATCGTGCTTTAGAAGTTTTTTACATCACAGGAAAATCACTCACAGAGCTGACGGAAGAAAAAGGCGAATCCTTGCCTTATGATTTTGTGCAATTTGCGATTGCCCCGCAAGATCGTCATATTTTGCATGACCGCATCGAACAACGCTTTCATAAAATGATTGAACTAGGCTTTCAAGCAGAAGTAGAAAAACTTTATGCGCGTGATGATTTAAATATTAATCTACCGTCAATTCGCTGTGTAGGCTATCGTCAAATGTGGGAATATTTACAAGGTGATTACGATCACGAGGAAATGATTTTCCGTGGTATTTGCGCTACGCGCCAACTTGCAAAACGCCAGCTCACTTGGCTGCGCGGTTGGAAAACACCAATACAATGGCTAGATAGTTTGCAACCTCAACAAGCGAAAGAAACCGTATTACGTCACTTAGATTCTTATCAAAAAGGTTAGAAAAAATGACCGCACTTTCTGCCCTCATTGAACAAAAATTACAATCTCTTGGCACAATCCTGTGCCAATCTTTTCCAGAACTTTCCCCAGAAAAAATTCACGAAGCTATTCAACAAAATTCAAATCATCCAGAACTGCCTATTTATCAATTAAGCTATGCCATAGCAATGTCTGACTTTGTGGAAAAAGTCTTGCAAAAATACCCGCACTTGGTGAAACAATGGTGGGAAAAATCCCCCTGTTTTGCAGATTGCTCTGCCTACATTGAACGTTTGAATAGAGAGTTAGCCAATGTACATGACGAAACTGCACTCTATCAAACATTACGCCAATTCCGTAACATTGAAATGGCAAAATTAAGTTTTTGTCAAAGTTTGAATCTTGTGACTGTTGAGGAAATTTTTGTTCAGCTTTCACAACTTGCAGAAAGTTTAATTATCGCTGCCCGCGATTGGCTTTATCATCAAGCCTGTGCGGAAATGGGTACTCCAATGGATGAACAAGGCAATCCACAACAGCTTTATATTCTAGGAATGGGGAAATTAGGCGGTTTTGAACTAAATTTTTCCTCAGATATTGATTTAATTTTCACTTATCTATCACAAGGAGAAACGTCCATTGAGAATACAAATGCTCGACGTTCTGTGGATAATACGAAATTTTTCACACGTTTAGGGCAACGCCTTATTTCTGCCTTAGATGAATTTACCTCTGATGGTTTTGTGTATCGAACCGATATGCGATTGCGCCCATTTGGTGACAGCGGTGCGCTTGTTCTCAGCTTTGCAGCAATGGAACAATATTATCAAGATCAAGGTCGAGATTGGGAACGCTATGCAATGATTAAAGGACGAGTATTGGGCGCACAAACAAAGGATCCCAACGCTTCAAAATTGCAAAAAATGTTACGCCCCTTTGTGTATCGTCGCTATATTGACTTTAGTGTGATTCAATCTTTACGCGAAATGAAAGGAAAAATTGAGCGAGAAGTACGCCGTCGTAATTTGAAAGATAATATTAAACTAGGTGCTGGTGGTATTCGTGAAGTCGAATTTATCGTGCAAGTTTTTCAACTCATTCGAGGCGGGCGAGAAATCAATCTACAACAACATTCACTCTTAAAGATCTTGCCTGAAATTACCAAACTAGGATTAATTACCGAACAACAATTCCACGATTTACGTGAAAGTTATATTTTTTTACGCCGCGTAGAAAACATTCTACAAGCAATTAACGATCAACAAACTCAAACACTACCAACCGATGAAATAGATCAAATTCGTTTAGTCGAGGCATGTAAAACATTCACCTGTTTAAATGAAAATAATCAAACCATTGAAAAACATTATCCAATAGAAAATTGGGACGATTTTTACCGCACTTTACAACAAAAACAAGAAAAAGTGCGGGCGGTATTTGCTCAATTAATCGGTGATGAACAAGATGAGCCTTCACAAACTGATAGCCAATGGCAAGATTTTTTAGAAGCAGATTTTGAGGATATTGAACAGACATTATTAGAGAACGGCATATCAGAAAATAATATTGACGAAGTTTTAGAAAAGCTTGCTCAATTCAAAGACGACCTAAATCACAGAGTGATTGGTTCGCGTGGGCGTGATGTTTTGAGTCATTTGATGCCAACAGTACTTGCACTCATTTTTCAGCAAGAAAATTACCGCACTTTACTCCCCCGAATTCTGAACATTATTGAAAAAATTTCGAGTCGCACGACTTATTTAGAATTATTATTGGAAAATCCTCGTGCACTTCAGCAAGTTATTGAACTTTGTGCACAGTCTCAACTTATTTCAGAGCAACTGGCCCGCCATCCTATCTTATTAGATGAATTGCTTAATACAGAAGCGCTACGCCATCCATTGCCATTTACCCAATATCCTGCGGAGTTACACCAATATTTGCTTCGTTTACCACCTGATGATGAAGAACAGCTTATTGATGCTTTACGTCAATTTAAACAAGCAACCCTATTAAAAGTGGCCGCAGCAGATATATTGGGGGCATTACCGGTGATGAAGGTAAGCGATCATTTAACCTATCTTGCCGAAGCAATTATTGAAGTCGTTGTGAATCTAGCTTGGAAACAAGTTTCATCTAGATTTGGCGTACCTGAACATTTACAAAATGATGAAAAAGGATTTTTAGTGATTGGTTATGGAAAACTGGGAGGTATTGAACTCGGTTATAAATCCGATTTAGACCTCGTATTTTTGTACGATGCCGTAGAAAGTCAAACAACAGGTGGCAAAAAAGTGATTGATAGCAATCAATTTTACCTACGCTTGGCACAAAAGATTGTAAGTATTTTCAGCATAAATACTTCCGCTGGCGTACTTTATGAGGCAGATATGCGCCTACGCCCTTCTGGCGATGCTGGCTTAATTGGCTGCTCTCTTTCTGCATTTGCCCATTATCAATTAAATGAAGCTTGGACATGGGAAAAACAAGCGCTTGTGCGTGCTCGCCCTGTTTTTGGTGAATCATCTCTTAAAGCTAAATTTGAGCATATCCGCCAACAAGTACTTTCTACATCACGAGATCTTGAGCAATTAAAGCGAGATGTTGTGGAAATGCGAGGAAAAATGTTCACGCATTTGTCCCATTCAAAAGATGGTGAATTTAACCTTAAAACAGATCGCGGTGGTATCACTGATATTGAATTTATCGCTCAATATTTAATGCTCGCCAATGCCCCGAAAAACCCACAACTAACAAAATGGTCAGACAACGTACGTATTTTCGATGATATGGCAGAGGCTAAAATTATTAGCCAAACAGACTGCGACGCTTTAAAACAAAGTTATGTCGATTTACGCAATGCTATTCACCATTTAAATTTGATCGGCAAATCCCCTGTTGTAGATGAAACTGAATTTGTCAAAGAGCGGTCATTTATTCAAGCATTTTGGGATAAGCTATTTAATTCATAAAATAGCAATTAAATCCCATTTTTAATGAACTAAATTTAGCATTTCCTGCGCATTGGCTAAGGCTAATTCTGTAATTTCACTTCCGCCCAATAGTCTTGCCAAGGCCGGTACACGTTCAGCTTGTGAAAGTGCGGTCATTTGTGTTTCAGTTTTATTATCCACAGTAAATTTTTCTACATTGAATTGATGATGGCCATGACAAGCAACCTGTGGTAAGTGAGTTACGCATAATACTTGGCAACGTTCACTTAATTGACGTAAGAGTTTTCCGACAACGCTTGCTGTTTTTCCGCTAATGCCCACGTCCACTTCATCGAAAATTAACGTTGGAATAGCAGATTGATCAGAAGTTAAAACTTGAATCGCCAAAGAAATACGAGAAAGCTCACCACCAGAGGCAATTTTAGCTAACGCTTGAGGTTGTTGACCTAAATTACTACGCAAAGTAAAAATCACATTATCCGCACCGTTTGATCCTACTTTATCTAAATCCGTATTCAACTCTACATAAAATTCAGCATTTTCCATTGCAAGTTGTTTTATCGACTGCGTGACATTCTGCGCTAAGCGAGCTGCAGATTGCTGACGACTTGCTGTTAATGCTCTAGCAGTTTCTTGCATTTGTTCAAATGCGAGTTTTTCTTGCTCAATCAACATATCTTCACTTTCAGAAAAATCTAAAAGTGCGGTTAATTCTGCTTTTAATTTTTTGTGATGTTCCACAAGATCTTCAGGTTTAACTTGATGTTTACGAGCAAGTTGTAAAGCCTGACTAATTCTTTGTTCGATTTCCTGTAAAAGTTGAGGATCTTGCTCGATATTACTTGATAAATTTCGCACTTCACTGGTTGCTTCTTGCACTTGAATCAACGCATCATTCAACATACTTTGCACTTCAGCATATTGCGGATCAAGTTCAGCTAATTCATCAATATATTGTGTCGCACGATAAAGCAAACTATCGATATTTACCGTGTCATTTTCACTTAAAATTTGCAGGGCTGATTGAGAAAGTTGAGTTAACTGTTCACTGCTAGATAAACGACGTTGTTCATCTTCTAATTCTAAATATTCATTTGGTCGAAGATTAAATTCATCTAATTCATCCACTTGATACTGTAAAAGTTGTTTACGTGCTTCATTTTCTGCCACTTTTTGTTGAAAGGTTTTAACTTGATTTTGAAGATTTTTCCATGCCTGATAATCTTCACGCATTTTCACAAGTAATTCAGGATGAGCGGCAAAATTATCAACTAACTGAAGCTGATAGTCATTTTTTAGCAATAATTGGGAAGCATGCTGCCCATTAATATGAACAAGATATTGACCAATTTCTTTTAATTGAGACGCAGATACAGGAGTACTATTAATAAAAGCTTTAGAACGTCCGTCGGCATTAATCACACGACGCAAAATACACTCAGTGGGATTATCTGGATCTTGCAATTCTTGCTCACTCAACCATTGATAAGCAGGATTTTTCGATTCTAGTTGGAAAGTCGCACAAATTTCTGCGCGTTCTTGCCCTTCTCGTACCATTGAGTTTTCTACTCTTTGTCCGAAACATAAACCTAAAGCATCAATGGCGATAGATTTACCTGCCCCAGTTTCCCCAGTAATAACAGACATTCCTTTCGCCAATTCGATATCAAGCTGGCGAACAATCGCAAAATTATTGATAGTAAGTTGAGTAAGCATAGCAAAATCCTTTAACTGTATATCAATCATATTACAACTGATTTAATTTACAGTAAAGGATTTTTTTACAGTATTTTAATGATGCGTTTCTACTATGCTTTTTTATAAAAATTAAAATGATTTCAACCAACCTAATTTGGTACTTAATACATTGTAATAATTATAATTTTTTAGATGAAGCAATCGGAGTTTATGCTCGCTTTTTTGAATATGCACCACGTCATCAGGCGTAAAAGGTAAGGCTATTTGACTATCACAGCCCACCTCCAATTGAGATGTATTATGCTCAGCAAAACGAATCGATATTTTACTATCACCATCAATAACAAGAGGACGAGAAGTTAATGTATGTGGAAACATAGGCACTAACGCAATAGCATTAAGGTTTGGTGTCAAAATCGGGCCACCAGCGGAAAGAGAATAAGCCGTAGAACCTGTTGGAGTAGAAACAATTAATCCATCAGAACGTTGTGAAAAGGCAAACTTATCATTGATGTATACATGAAAATCGATCATATGCGCAATTTTCGCAGGGTGGATAACCGCCTCATTCACCGCATTCCCTGTCGATACAATTTCACCTGCACGCTCAATTTTTGCTTCCAATAAAAAACGTTCTTCCACGAAGAATTCACCGCGTTCTAAACAAGCTTCAAGTTGAGCATAGGCATTTTTCGGGTCAATATCTGTTAAAAATCCCAAATTACCGCGGTTAATACCAATCAATGGAATATCATATTTTGCTAATACGCGAGCACGCCCCAACATATTGCCATCCCCACCAATCACGATAACCAACTGTGCTTGGCAACCAATTTCATCAAGTGTTGCAAGATTTTCTGCAGGAAGCCCCAGTTTTTCAGCAACATCTTTTTCCATCATTACTTGATAGCCACGTTCCGTTAACCAGTGAAACAAATTTTTATGCATTTGTAGGTTAATGTCATTTCTAGGTTTTCCTACAAGCCCAATGGTTTTAAAGGAACGATATAAATTATTCATAAAATAAACCGCACTTGAATTTAACATTTTCGTCATTATATAGTCTTTTGTTAGACTATAGCTAACGACTATGGCGAATTTTGTATTTACGGAGAAAAAAATGTCAGAACAAGAACAAAAAATTGAAACCCCAGAAGTAGAAAAACAAGAAGACGCTGTTGTGGAAGAAACACAACAAACAGAGCCTTCTCAAGAACTTGATCCTTTAGAAGAAGCGATTGCCCGAGTGCAAGAACTTGAAGAGCAGCTAAAAAATCAAATAGAAGAAGCGGCAAACAAAGAACAGGATATTTTACTTCGCTCTCGTGCTGAAATTGAAAACCTTCGTCGTCGCACTGAACAAGACGTAGAAAAAGCACATAAATTCGCATTGGAAAAATTCTCAAAAGACATTTTGAATACTATCGATAACCTAGAGCGTGCGCTTGCCACTCCAGCAAATAAAGAAGATGAAAGCGTAAAAGCCTTATTTGACGGCGTAGAACTTACCTTAAAAGAATTAGTTTCAACCGTTGGTCGTTTTGGCGTGGAAGCTGTGGGAGTTGTCGGTGAAGCATTTAATCCTGACTTACATCAAGCCATTTCAATGCAACCGGCTGAAGGCTTTGAAAGCAATCAAATTAGCGTTGTATTGCAAAAAGGCTACACCTTAAATGGTCGAGTCATTCGCCCAGCGATGGTAATGGTGGCAGCATAAGCTATAAGATAAAAAGAGCGGACGAATTTTCGTCCGTTTTTTTATATCCATCAATAAAAATTATATGATTAATTTTATTGTTCACCCTCTCCCTCCATTTAAAAAATCAAAACTTTGATCTCGCTCACAAAATCAAAAAATATTTGAGAAAAGTTCTCAACAACTTAATTTGATATTTTTCTAATAAAATCAATCTTTAACAAAATTCTCTTACGATAAAAGGTCTAAAAACACTATATATTGTGTGTTGATTATCTTTTTAGATCTATATATAGTGCACCACGCATTTCAAAAACACTATATATTGGAGCTATATCATGAGTAACTTTGGGGTCATCAAGCGCGATGGTTCTCGTGCGGAATTTGAGATTCAACGTATCATCAATGCCATTAAAAAAGCCGCAAGTGCGGTCAATATTTCCGATGAATTTTATTGCCACCAAATTGGGCAAGAAGTAGGAAATGAGATTTTCACCCATCATCAAGGCGAGATTGATATTAATCAGATTCAAAAAATCGTTGAAGATAAATTGATGGCAAATCGTTATCCCGAGGTTGCTCGTGCGTATATTGAATATCGTCATGATCGTGATTTAGAGCGAGAAAAACGTAGCCAGCTAACAAAAGAAATTGAAGGTTTGATTGAACAAAGCAACGTAGAATTACTTAACGAAAACGCCAATAAAGACGCGAAAGTGATTCCAACGCAACGTGATTTGCTTGCTGGAATTGTGGCAAAACATTATGCCAAGCACCATATTCTTCCACGCGATGTAGTAGATGCTCATGAAAAAGGTGAAATTCATTATCACGATTTAGATTACGCGCCATTCTTCCCGATGTTTAACTGTATGTTAGTGGATCTAGAAGGGATGCTTTCTCGTGGTTTCAAAATGGGTAATGCGGAAATCGAACCCCCTAAATCCATTGGCACCGCTACTGCAGTGACTGCACAAATTATCGCCCAAGTTGCCAGCCATATTTACGGCGGCACAACCATTAACCGTATTGATGAAGTACTTTCCCCTTATGTGCAAATCAGTTACGAAAAACACCTCAAACATGCCCAAGAATGGAACGTGCCTGATGTTGAAGGTTACGCCAAAGCATTGATTGAAAAAGAATGTTTCGATGCCTTCCAATCTTTAGAATATGAAGTAAATACATTGCATACTTCAAACGGGCAAACACCATTTGTGACCTTTGGTTTTGGTTTAGGTACAAGCTGGCAATCCCGTTTAATTCAGCAAGCTATTTTGAAAAATCGGATTCGTGGACTTGGAAAAAATCATAAAACTCCTGTATTTCCAAAATTGGTTTTCACTATTAAAAAAGGCTTGAACCAAACTCAAGGCGATCCAAATTACGATATCAAACAACTCGCATTGGAATGTGCATCAAAACGTATGTATCCAGATATTCTCAATTACGATCAAGTTGTCAAAGTCACAGGCTCTTTTAAAGCCCCAATGGGATGTCGTAGCTTTTTAGGTGCATACGAAGAAGACGGCCACGAAATTCACGATGGGCGTAATAATCTTGGCGTAGTGAGTTTGAATTTACCGCGTATTGCGTTGGAGTCCAAAAATGAAGAAGATTTCTACCGCACTTTAGATGAACGTTTGGCTATTGCGAAAAAAGCATTAATGACGCGTATTGCCCGCCTTGAGAATACCAAAGCTCGCGTTGCCCCCATTCTTTATATGGAAGGCGCATGCGGAGTACGGTTAAAAGCGGATGAAAATGTGGCACAAATTTTCAAAAATGGACGCGCCTCTATTTCCCTTGGCTATATCGGTATTCACGAAACCATTAATGCGCTATATAACAAAGGACATATTTTTGATGATGAACAATTACGCGAAAAAGGCATTGCGATTGTTCGCCACCTTAGTGAGGCAGTAAAACGTTGGCAAAAAGAAACAGGCTATGCCTTCAGCCTTTACTCCACGCCAAGTGAAAACTTATGCGACCGCTTTTGCCGTCTAGACACCAGAAAATTTGGCGTGATTGAAGGCGTCACGGATAAGGGCTACTACACGAATAGTTACCACTTAGATGTAGAAAAGAAAGTAAATCCTTACGACAAACTGGATTTCGAAATGGCATATCCCCCACTCGCCAGCGGCGGTTTTATTTGCTACGGAGAATATCCAAATATTCAACACAACTTAAAAGCATTGGAAGATGTGTGGGATTATAGCTACGATCGCGTGCCTTACTACGGCACAAACACACCGATTGACGAATGTTATGAATGTGGTTTCACCGGCGAATTTGAATGTACCAGTAAAGGTTTTGTTTGCCCAAAATGTGGCAATCACGATAGCACAAAAGTATCTGTCACTCGTCGCGTATGTGGCTATCTAGGCAGCCCTGATGCCCGCCCATTTAATGCGGGAAAACAGGAAGAAGTGAAAAGAAGAGTTAAACACCTTTGATTTAACTCTCTAGCAATAGCACGCGTTTTTTAATGCGTGCTTTTTGTTTCCAACTTTGGCATTCCCCAAAATCTCCGCTAAAATAACCGCACTTTTTCTTATCCTCAAGGAAAGCAATATGTCAAATATTCTCAATAACCTTATTCATCTTCTTAAGCTTGAAAAAATTGATGATTTAATCTTTCGTGGTGAAAGCCAAGATTTAGGTTTTCGCCAAGTATTTGGTGGGCAAGTTGTGGCGCAGGCGTTATCTGCGGCAATGCAGGTGGCGCCAGAAGATCGCATTTTACATTCTTGTCATGCCTATTTTCTTGCTCCAGGAGACAGTCAATATCCGATTATTTACGATGTGGAAACCTTGCGTGACGGGCGTAACTTTTCTGCATTACGCGTAAAAGCCATTCAACATAAAAATACCATTTGTCATGTAACCGCTTCTTTCCAAGTGCCTGAAAAAGGTTTTGAACATCAAAATACAATGCCAAATGTTGGCGCGCCTGAAGACTTTACAGATGAAAATGTGATGCTACAAAAAGTGGCTCAAACCTTGCCGGAACCACTCAATGAAAAATTTGCAGCTGAGCGTCCATTTGAGGTGAGAACCAAATATTTGAATAACCCATTTAATGGGACAAAATTGCCAGCCGAGCAATATTCTTGGTTTAAAACCAATGGTGAAACGCCGCTTGATATAAAAATTCAGCAATGTTTATTGGCTTATTTTTCCGATTTTCACTGTATTTTGACCGCACTTCATCCGCACGAAAAAGGCTTTTTACAAAAAGGAATGAAAGTTGCAACGATTGATCATAGTATTTGGTTCCATCGTCCGTTTGATTTAAATCACTGGCATTTGCACGCAATTGAAAGCAATAATGCCTTTGGAGGCCGTGGTTTGGCACGCGGACAAATTTTCTCGCAAGATGGTCAATTAATCGCAACAACACAACAAGAAGGCTTGATCCGTTTTAACGAATAAGAGAGAAAAAATGACCGCACTTATTACACGATTTTGGCAACAAGTTGAAACCGCACTAAAAACAGCTAATCCACAAGAAAAATGTCGTTTAGTTAATGATCTCTACGATAATCTTCTGCCACAAATTCAGTTGATAAAATTAGAAGATTTTCCCGAAGTCATGCCGCAAGATAATATTGCCGCTTTTCCTGAAAAACCGCTCTTAGTTGCACCGAAAGATGTGCCAAAACGTTCTTTTGCTACAGAAGAAGGCTATGCTGCCACATTGCACGCTATCGCACATATTGAGTTTAATGCGATTAATTTAGGCTTAGATGCAGCTTGGCGATTCGGGCATAATGCCCAAGAAGAACTTGGCGAAGGTTTGGCTTTTGTGAAAGATTGGTTACGTGTCGCTCGTGAAGAAAGCACTCACTTTTCCTTAGTCAATGAACATTTGAAAACATTGGGTTATCAATATGGTGATTTTGAAGCTCATGCTGGATTATGGGAAATGGCGCAAGCCACCGCGCACGATATTTGGGAACGAATGGCGTTAGTTCCTCGTGTATTAGAAGCAAGAGGCCTCGATGCAACACCTGTTCTGCAAGAAAAAATCGCACAACGTAAAGATTTTGCCGCTGTGAACATTTTGGATATTATTTTGCACGATGAAATTGGCCATGTGTATATCGGCAATCATTGGTATCACGCACTCTCTAAAAAACGTGGTTTGGATGCGATGAAATGCTTTACTGAACTGTTACACAAATATCGTATTGTGATTTTTAAAGGTGTCATTAATACCGATGCTCGTATTCAAGCGGGTTTCACACAGCATGAGTTGGATTGGATTTATGAAGTGGAACAAACATTAAAATCCTATATTAAGAAATGATGAAAGAACAAAAGACTAAATTCTATTACATTCTGAACTTAGTCTTTTTAATGAAATTAATTTAACATTTGAATTTATTGCTTACGCCAAGTTGTTCCATTCGGCCCATCTTCTAATACGATACCCATAGCTGTAAGCTCATTACGAGCAGCATCTGCAGCTGCCCAATCTTTAGCAGCGCGGGCTTCATTGCGTTGTTTAATCAGCGCTTCAATTTTTGCCACTTCATCATCGTTAGAACCTGCTTGTAAGAATTTTTCTGGATCTTGTTGAAGTAATCCTAAAATCGCACCCAATTCACGCAAACGCGCGGCAAGTCCATTGGCTTTCTCAACATCTTCTGTTTTTAACTTGTTAATTTCACGCGCCATTTCGAATAAAACAGAAAGTGCATTTGGCGTATTAAAATCATCGTCCATTGCTTCACGGAAAGTTGCCACAAAATTTTCTCCGCCAAAAGCAACCGCACTTTGATCCGTTCCGCGTAAAGCCGTGTATAAACGTTCCAACGCACCTTGCGCTAAATTCAAGTTTTCTTCGCTATAATTGAGCTGGCTACGATAATGTGCCGTTAATAAGAAATAACGTACCGCCTCTGCATTATAGTGATTTAATACATCACGAATAGTGAAGAAATTACCGAGTGATTTCGACATTTTTTCTTTATCCACCATAATCATGCCGGAATGGATCCAATAATTCACATATTGTCCACCATGCGCACAGCAAGATTGCGCGATTTCATTTTCGTGGTGAGGGAACATTAAATCAGAACCACCGCCGTGAATATCAAAATGTTCACCAAGTTGTTTGCAGTTCATTGCAGAACATTCAATATGCCAACCTGGACGACCTGCGCCCCAAGGGGAAGCCCAACTTGGTTCGTTTTCTTTCGACATTTTCCAAAGCACGAAATCCATTGGATTTTTCTTGATTTCATTGATTTCAATACGTGCACCGGCTTGTAATTGCTCAAGATCTTGACGAGATAATTTGCCGTATTCTTTAAAGCTTTCCACATCAAACATCACATCGCCATTATCCGCAACATAAGCATGTCCGCGTTTAATTAATTTTTCCACAATTTCAATGATTTCAGGAATATGATGGGTTGCGCGAGGCTCGAAATCAGGGCGTAATACATTAAGTGCATCAAAATCTTTATACATTTCCTGCACCATACGATCCACAAGTTGATCACAGGTTTCTTTGTTTTCTAACGCACGTTTAATAATTTTGTCATCTACGTCCGTAATATTGCGCACATAAGTTAAATCGTAACCCAAAGAACGTAAATAACGAGCAATCACATCAAAACACACAAAAGTGCGTCCATGACCGATATGACATAAATCATAAACAGTGACGCCACAAACATACATTCCCACTTTATTTTCGTGGATAGGTTTAAAGATTTCTTTTTCTCTCGTTAAGGTATTGAAAATTTTTAGCATTTTTAAGCTCGTAAAATGAAATAAAAACAAACCGCACTTTTATAGCACTTTTACCTCGATTGTGGAATAATACGACCCTTAATTTTTCAGAAGGAAAACAAAATGGTTACGTTACACACAAACTTTGGCGACATTAAAATTAAATTGGATTTTGATAAAGCTCCGATTACTGCAGAAAACTTCTTAAATTACTGCAAAGATGGTTTTTATAATAACACAATTTTTCACCGTGTTATTGATGGCTTTATGATTCAAGGCGGTGGTATGGAAAGCAGTATGCGCGAAAAAGCAACCAAAGCACCTATCCAAAATGAAGCAAACAATCGTTTAAGTAACAAACGTGGAACCATTTCCATGGCTCGCACTTCAGATCCACATTCAGCGACAGCACAATTCTTCATTAACGTGGCAGACAATGATTTCTTAAATTATCGTTCAAAAGAAATGTTTGGTCGTGAAGTCGTTCAAGAATGGGGCTATGCGGTATTTGGTGAAGTGATTGAAGGTATGGATGTTGTGGATAAAATCAAAAAAGTGAAAACAGGCAACAAAGGCTTTCATCAAGATGTTCCAACTGAAGATGTAGTGATTACATCGGTTTCAGTAGAATAATAGTGAATGACGGATGAATTCCGCCATTTTTTATCGACCTAAAGGACAATGCTCATGCCTTTCTTCGACACTCACACGCATCTCGATTATCTCCAACAATTTACCGGGGAGCCGTTGTCACAGCTTGTTGATAATGCTAAGCAAGCCGATGTGCAAAAAATACTGATTGTGGCGGTGAAAGAAGCCGATTTTAAAACAATCCAAAATATGACCGCACTTTTTCCTGATAATTTGCGCTATGGGCTTGGGTTACATCCTCTTTATATTCAAGAACACGCCGAAAATGATTTGATGCTGTTAGAACAAGCCTTAAAAAATCGTGATGCAAATTGCACGGCGGTGGCAGAAATTGGTTTGGAACGCGCGATTCCCGATTTGCTTACCGATGAACTTTGGGCAAAACAATGTCATTTTTTTGAAAGCCAACTTTATTTGGCAAAACAATTTAATTTACCCGTCAATATTCACAGTCGAAAAACCCATGATCAAATTTTTACTTTTTTAAAACGTATTCCATTATCCAAACTTGGCGTGGTACACGGTTTTTCAGGAAGCTACGATCAAGCAAAACGCTTTGTTGATTTAGGTTATAAAATCGGGGTTGGCGGCACTATCACTTATGAACGCGCCAATAAAACTCGTCAAGCAATCGCGAAGTTGCCGCTTGATGCCTTAGTGTTGGAAACAGACAGCCCAGATATGCCTGTATTTGGTTTTCAGGGCCAACCTAATCGACCGGAGCGTATTGTAGAAAGTTTCAAAGCTCTTTGTACCTTAAGAAATGAACCTACTGAATTGATTAAAAAAGTTACATGGGAAAATGCTTGCCAGATTTTTTCTTGATCCACATCACATTACTGAAATTATTTTGAATTAAATACTAGAAAAAAGAAACTGAGCATAATAATATCCGCCTCGTAGAAAGTTTTTCTCAACACACAATAAGGATATATTATGTCGCAAATCTATACTCAGGTGAGAAAGTTAGCGGAACAGTTTATTGAGCCTTACGCCGACGAACTCGATCAAAAAAAAGAATTTCCTGTTCAGGCATTTAAGGAATTAGGTAAAGCTGGTTGGTTTTCACTTTTAATTCCAAAAGAATACGGCGGAATGGGATTAACCCTAAAAGAACACGCTGAAGCCTGTATGGCATTAGCTGAAAGTTCAGCCTCTGCTGGTCTATGTTACATGATGAGTAACGTTGCAGTGAATTGTTTAAATCTATTCGGCAGCGATCAACTCAAACAAAAAATCTTTTCTGATATTGTTCAAAATCAAACCTTTGCCGCACTCGCCTATAGTGAATTAGGCACTGGTACCCACTTCTATATTACCGATGCAACTGCACAATTTAATGCTGAGCATGCAGTATTCAATGGATTAAAATCTATGGTGACATCGGGCAATTATGCTTCTTATTATTTAGCGCTTTTGCCTTCGGAAAATGGTGAAACTATTGATAACTGGGTGCTTCCACTTGGTACTCAAGGCTTAACTTTTGAAGCCGATAGCTGGAATGGCTTAGGTATGCGTAGCAATGTTTCTTGCTTTATGCGCATGACCGATATGCCATTAGATCGTAGCTGGCGTATTGGCGAAGTTGGCGCAGGCGCAGAACAAGTATTTGGTGGCATTGCGCCAGCCTTTATTTGTGGCTTGGCTGCTGTCTATAGCGGTGTATGTAAAGCCGTGCTTACCGAGGCAATTAAACATTCAACACACCGTAAATACACATCTGGCACTGCATTAGCTGAAATCGAAACCGTGCAAATTCACTTAGCTAAAATCTATGCAAACACAAACGCTGCTGTATGTGCTATGCAAGATGCGGCTCGTGCAGCCACAGAAGGTGATGCTGATGCATTAGCTAAATTATTAGCTGCCCGAATTCTTGCGAGCGAAAATGCTATTACCCTTGCACAAATTGGTATGCGTATTGGCGGTGGTAAGGCTTATAACAAAATGGGGCCAATGGAACGCTATTTACGCGATGCATTAGCAAGTCAAGTGATGGCACCAAGTGTCGATGTGCTAAATATTTGGTTAGGTAAAGCCATTACAGGTCAACAAATTCCATAAAGTGCGGTAAAAAATGAGTGAAAAATTAAAAATTGGGGCGGTAATCTACGCCCCACAAGTGACAGTGATTTGGGGCATTATTGCAGACTTTTTCGAAAAAGAAGGCTTCCCTATTGAACCCGTGTATTTCAAAGACTACAAAGGACTAGTTGATGCGTTACTCAATAATGAAATTGATGTAGCGTGGAACTCTCCCCTAGCTTGGCTAGATGGTTACTTACGTAGTGGTGGTAAAACCTTAAATGGTGCCATGCGTGATACCGACCAAGATCGTCAAAGCTATTTAGTTGTTAATGATCCAAACATCCAATCTATTGAAGATTTGAAAAATAAAACTATTGCTTTTGGTGCGATAGATTCTCCACAAGCGCGGTTAATTCCAATCGAGTTTTTACATCAACATGGCTTAGAGTTTGGTCAAGATTATGTAGAAAAACGCTTTGATGTGGGTGTTGGTTTGCACGGCGATCATGTAGGAGGTGAATTAGATGCAGCTAATGCATTAAAAGATCGCCAAGTCGCGGCAACATGGATGTTAGATTTCAACTTTGAACGTTGGACAAAAGATGGCACACTCGATCCAGCAACAGTTCGAGTACTTGCAAAAACACCATCATTTGACCATTGTATTTTTAGTGGACGCGTGGGATTAGATGAAACCAAATTCAATGCATTCACCGAAACCTTGTTCAAAATGGATTACAACAATCCAGAACATAAAGAAATGATGGATTTGGAAGGATTAAAACGTTGGGTTGCGGGCAGAACAAAAGGTTTTGCTCAATTACAAGCTGCCAATGAATATTTAAAATTCTTTTAAGATCAATATGTCATGATGGGCGTGCGATAAACGCCCATCATTGTGGATTTTCTATGAAACCTTTCACAACTTCCCTTTTAGGCTCAATGCCTCGTAGCCAAGCACTTTTGATGGCACGTAAAAAGCACGCACTCGGCAAAATAACTACAGCTGAGCTTGAGCAAATCGTTGTTCAAGAAACAAAACAAATTATCGAACTTCAACAACGTACTGACATTGATGTTATCACGAGTGGTGAATTACTTCGTGACAATTACCTTTCTTTTATTGCACAAAAAATTCAAGGCGCGACCTTAATGAGCATGAGTGAAATGCTCGATCACATTAAAGAAAAGCAAATTTTTGAGTCAATGCTAGAAACCTTGGATGTTCCCGCACTTTCCATAAAAAATGCTATTTGCGTAGGAAAAATCAGCTACAAACAATCTTTAGTAGCAGATGAAATGTTGCTACTGAAAAATCTAACTAAGCATCCAATTAAAGCAACCTTGCCAGGACCTTACTTAATGGCTCGCTCCATGTGGCTTTCGTCTGTGTCAGGGCAACATTATTCATCAAAAGAAGAAATGGCAAAAGATGTTGTTGCTATTTTAAAGCAAGAAATTGATCATTTATGTGAACTAGGCGTAAGTGTTGTTCAATTTGATGAGCCTGTTTTGACAGAAGTTATTTTTAGCCATCATCAAACACGTTCATTTATGTGTGCGGCGTTAAGCGAAAAACAAGATTTTGCAGCGGAACTACAGTTTGCGAAAAGTTTAATTACTCAAATCTTTGAGTATGCAAGAAATAAAAATATCAAAACCGCATTACATGTATGCCGAGGCAACTGGAGCAAAGATGAAAGCGTATTACTGCGCGGGCCTTATACATCACTAGTGGATTTATTTGAATCGGCATTACCTGATATTTTAATGCTCGAATTTTCTACGCCAAGAGCAGGAGAGTTAAGTTCGTTATTAGAAAGTAAAATCCTAAGACAAAAATGTATTTTAGGCTTAGGCGTCATCAATCCTCGTTCTGATGAAGTGGAAACCGTAAATCAGATTGTTCAGCGCGCAGAAAAAGCCTTAAATTACCTTCCACCAGAGCAAATTTGGCTAAATCCAGATTGTGGATTTGCCACTTTTTCTAACCGCCCTTTAAATGGATTTGACATTATTGAAGCCAAACTTAACGCATTAAATGAAGCAAAATCAATATTGAGGGAACGTTATGTATAACGTACCTGAAAGTGAATGTTTTACAGCGAAATATCGAGCCGTATTACGCGGAGAAGAAATTAAATTATTCACACCAAATGACAGTATTTCGCTCTATTCACAAGTCAATTTCGATAACCAATCGTTACAAAAAAGTGCGGTGGATTATTTTGCTGTTTCTATTTTAGGTGGTATTTTGAGTAGTGTAAAAGCACATTTTGCTCAACAACGTGCCGATATTGTAGAAATGGAAGGAAAAATTTGGCTCAATCTCGCCAATCCTTTAACCTTACTGGGCGTCCGCGGCTATAGTGACCCGCCTGTCATTAATGACGGAAAAATTAAAATTTTTATTTCATCGGATTTAACCGATGATATCTTCACACAACTCACGCAAAACGCATTACGCTGTTGTTTTATTTACAACACGATAACCAAAGCCTTTCCTTTAAATATAGAATTTGAGCAAGTGCTTTGATTCTCATCAGGTCGTTCATTAAAATTTCAGACAAAAAAATTGCCCCATTAAGGGGCAATCTTATCAATGCTCTAACGTTACTTATAGCTTTAAGCAACGATTAAATATGTTGGTTAATGAAGTTAGCCAATTGAGTTTTTGGTAATGCACCAACTTGAGTTGCAACAACTTGACCATTTTTAATCAATAATAATGTTGGGATACTACGAACACCAAATTGTGCTGGGGTTGCTTGGTTGTCATCCACATTCATTTTCACGATTTTAACTTTACCAGCAAATTCAGGCGCAAGTTCATCTAACACTGGTGCAATCATTTTGCAAGGACCACACCATGGTGCCCAAAAGTCTAATAAAACGGGGATATCTGAATTAACTACAACACTTTCAAAATCTGCGTCATTAATGTGTAATACTTCGCTCATTTTGTTTTCCTTATTTTGTGAATGGAATCCCTATATAAGGGCTTTTTTTAAACTTACAAGTGCGGTGCAGAATAACACCGTTTTAAAAAATGTAAACTAATCGTTTTAATTGCCAAAAGCTAAGACGGCAAAACAATATTTTCACACACTTTACCAGATTTCAATTTATAAACGTTTGATAAAGTCACATCCGCAATATTCGTTAGAGCCTCTTCGGTTAAAAATGCTTGATGGCCTGTCAGCAATACATTATGGCAAGAAGATAAACGGCGGAAAATATCATCTTGAATCACTTCGTTAGACTTATCCTCAAAGAATAAATCTCGTTCATTTTCGTAAACATCCATACCTAACGCACCGATTTTACGCAGTTTTAACGCATCAATTGCAGCTTGAGTATCAATCAAAGAGCCTCGGCTCGTATTAACGATCATCACGCCATCTTTCATTTTTGCAAAAGCCTCGCGATTTAATAAATGATAGTTTTCTGGCGTTGCTGGGCAATGAAGCGTAATCACATGAGATTTAGCATAAAGCTCATCTAATTCAACATATTGTCCCCCCAGTTCTTCCACCACTGGATTTTTGAAAGGATCGTACGCCAAAATATTCATACCAAAACCTTTCAAAATTCGCATCACCGCAATCCCAATTTTACCTGTTCCGATCACGCCAACCGTGCGTCCATGCATATTGAAACCAATTAATCCCTCAAGAGAAAAATTCGCTTCTCGGGTACGCTGATAAGCACGATGAATTCGACGGTTCAGCGTCATCATCAAACCGATGGTATGCTCTGCCACTGCTTCAGGCGAATAAGCTGGAACGCGTACAACTTGAATGCCCAATTCTTGAGCAGCTTTTAAATCAACATTATTGAAACCGGCACAGCGCAAAGCCACGATTTTCACACCAAGTGCGGCTAATTTTTCTAATACTTTTCGGCTACCATTATCATTCACGAAAATGCATACTACTTCGCAATGTTCTGCCAAACGTGCGGTGCTCTCGTTCAACATAAAATCAAAAAATTCTAAATCGAAATTATATTTCGCGTTAATGAGCTCAATATATTTTCTGTCATAGCTTTTAGTGCTATAGATTGCAATTTTCATGATTTGCTCCAATTATTTTAAATGTGCAAAAGCCTGTAATAAGTCCGCTTTAATATCTTCTACATCTTCAATACCGACTGAAAAACGCAGCAAGGTATTAGTAATCCCGCGAGCTACACGCTCGGATTCTGGAATATCCATATGAGTTTGAGTGGCAGGATAAGTAATAAAACTTTCTGTGCCGCCTAGACTTTCTGCAAAAGTAATCAATTTGATGGATTTTAAGAACGTATTAACCCAAGCTTCATCTTGCAAACGGAAAGACAACATCCCACCTTTATTTGGATAAAGCACTGATTCCACTTGTGGTTGAGCTTTTAAAAATTCCGCAATGGCTTGTGCATTTTCTTGATGACGTTTCATGCGCAAAGAAAGGGTTTTCATACCACGAATAGTCAGCCAAGAATCAAAAGGTGAAAGCACCGCACCCGCACCATTTTGAATATAAGCAATGCGATCACAAAGTTCTTGCCCTTTTGCAACAATCAAACCAACAAGTGCATCATTATGACCAGCAATATATTTAGTTCCGCTGTGAATTACCACATCAGCGCCTAAATCTAACGGACGAGAAAGCACAGGTGTTAAAAACGTATTATCCACGATCAACATCAAATTATATTTTTTCGCAAGTTTTGCAATTTCAACTACATCACATTCTTCCATTAAAGGATTTGATGGGGTTTCAATAAAAATAGCTTTCGTATTTGGGTTAATTGCCGCCTCAATTTCAGAAGCAGATGCTGTATTAACATAAACAGGTTTTACACTATTGTTATTTTTATAAGAAAAATCTAATAGTCGATAAGTACCACCATACACATCGCTAGAAACGATCCATTCATCTGGTGCAGTGAAAAGCGTCATCAAAACTTGAATTGCAGCCATACCAGAAGAAAACGCAAAACCACGATCTCCATTCTCTAATTTAGCTATCGTTTCTTCTAATACTGCACGAGTTGGGTTTTTGGTACGCGTGTAATCAAATCCCGTACTTTCACCGATACCATAATGGCCATAAGCCGTAGAAAGAAAAATTGGTGTAGAAACCGCGCCCGTACGCTCATCACTGCGATTGCCTGCTTGAGCTAATAAAGTATCAATAGCATATTGTTGTGTCATAACATCCTCTAAAAATAATGAAAAAATAAACCGCACTTTACGTGCTAAAAAACATTTAGCATTTTGGCACAAAGGAAAAAGTGATAAAAGTAGAAATTAGAAAATTACATAAAATTCCATTTTTCCATCATTTTCTGTAATTTATTTAAACAAAATGAACTTTTTTTAAACGGTTAGACAATTTTTTTAAATCTGTAATTGACAGTTATCTGAATTTCCGTAAAATGCGCACCACTAACAGCGAATGCGGGAATAGCTCAGTTGGTAGAGCACGACCTTGCCAAGGTCGGGGTCGCGAGTTCGAGCCTCGTTTCCCGCTCCAATTCGTGGCGTGTTAGCAAAGCGGTTATGCACTGGATTGCAAATCCATGTAGCTCGGTTCGACTCCGGGACACGCCTCCATAATACGCAAATGTTAGTTGTCTATATGCCCGAGTGGTGGAATCGGTAGACACAAGGGATTTAAAATCCCTCGCCTTTCGAGGCGTGCCAGTTCAAGTCTGGCTTCGGGCACCATTTCAAAAATGATATCAGTGGGTCGTTAGCTCAGTCGGTAGAGCAGCGGACTTTTAATCCGTTGGTCGAAGGTTCGAATCCTTCACGACCCACCACTTAAAAATAAAGTAAGCACCGAAAGGTGTTTTTTTATTGTCTAAATTCTTAAAACTTATTATAAAAAATCCCCGACTCAAAGAATCAGGGACTTTTACAATCAAATGTATTTATTAATTAACGCTCATTCCAACGTTTAATAGACTCGCGAATCACTTCTTTCGCTTCTTCTACATCGCCCCAATGAGTTACTTTCGTTGAGCCAGGTTTCTTAAGCGCTTTATAGTTATTGAAATGGAACTCAATTTGTTTAATTAAGTTTGCCGGTAAATCTGCTAATGAATTGTACGCATTTCCTGTATCACGATCATCTGCTGGAACACAAACAATTTTGTCATCCACTTCACCATCATCAACAAATTTCATAACACCAATTACTTTAGCTTCAAGGAATACACCTGTTGCTAATGGTTGACGAGTGATTAATAACACATCTAACTCATCGCCATCTTCATCTAAAGTTTGTGGAATGAAACCATAATTAGTTGGTTTTGCAAAAATTGCAGGCTCAACACGATCTAACTGGAATGCCGCAACTTTACGATTCCATTCAATTTTATGGCAGCTACCTTCTGGAATTTCGTTTACTACATTGATAATGCCAGCATCTACATCGCCTGGCGTTAAAATTTGATTAAAATCAGCCATTTTGTTTCCTTCATTTTATCAAGTTAAAAAACGTGACAAGTATAGCAGTTTTTCTGCTGACTCGCAGTCTCATTTGTAGAGAAAATCAGCAAATAGATTATTTCATAACTATTCATAATTTTGACCGCACTTTATCCTAAACAAAACTCACGCAAACGTTTACTTCTCATTTTTATGATGTAAAATAGCGCACCTTATTCACTTCAATTTTTCACTCAACTTTAAGGAACACTATGCCAACTTTAGAAAAAACATTTGAGCTCAAGCAACGTGGTTCAACTGTTCGTCAAGAAATTATCGCGGGTTTAACCACGTTCTTAGCAATGGTTTATTCTGTAATCGTGGTACCCAATATGTTAGATGCTGCAGGTTTTCCCGCAGAATCTGTCTTTATTGCCACCTGTTTAGTTGCGGGCTTAGGCTCTATCTTAATCGGCTTATGGGCAAATGCACCAATGGCAATTGGTTGTGCAATTTCTCTTACAGCTTTCACTGCATTTAGCTTAGTGATTGGTCAAAAGGTCGCCATTCCCATTGCGCTAGGCGCAGTATTCTTAATGGGGGTTGTGTTTACCTTAATTTCTGCCACAGGTATCCGTGCATGGATCTTGCGTAATTTACCATCCAGTATCGCTCACGGAGCGGGCATTGGTATCGGACTCTTTTTACTTTTAATTGCCGCAAACGGCGTTGGTTTAGTCGTCAGCAACCAAGCGGGCTTGCCAGTAAAATTAGGCGATTTCACCTCATTCCCAGTCATGATGTCCTTAATTGGTTTAGCGCTCATTATCGGCCTTGAAAAAATGAAAATTAAAGGCGGCATTTTATGGGTAATTATCGCTATTACTATCGTAGGTTTAATTTTTGACCCAAATGTAAAATTTGGAGGAGAGATTTTCAAAATGCCAACCTTTGGTGAAAATTCTCTTTTCTTACAATTAGACTTTATGGGCGCACTACAACCCGCAATCTTACCTGTCGTATTTGCTTTGGTGATGACCGCCGTATTTGACGCAACGGGCACTATTCGCGCAGTTGCAGGTCAAGCCGACTTACTTGATAAAGACGGTCAAATTATCAATGGCGGTAAAGCCCTAACTTCAGACTCAATCAGTAGCTTATTCTCAGGCTTATTCGGTACAGCACCAGCTGCCGTTTATATTGAGTCTGCAGCAGGAACAGCAGCAGGCGGTAAAACAGGTATTACTGCTATCGTTGTTGGGGTGTTATTCCTATTAATGCTTTTCTTCCAACCATTAGCTTTCTTAGTGCCTGGGTACGCAACTGCCCCAGCATTAATGTATGTTGGTTTATTAATGTTAAGCAATGTAAGCAAATTAGATTTCGATGATTTCGTTGGCGCGATGAGCGGATTAATCTGCGCAGTATTTATCGTACTTACCGCGAACATCGTAACAGGTATTATGTTAGGTTTTGCGGCATTAGTAATTGGAAGAATCGTGAGTGGCGATATTAAACGCTTAAATGTAGGGACTGTGATTATTGCAATCGTACTCGTTGCATTCTATGCAGGCGGTTGGGCGATTTAGTAACAGAAATAAGAAAGGGGAAAATCCTTCCCCTTAATTGTAATCACAAAAGTGCGGTGAAATTTCACCGCACTTTTTTATTCGCTGTACTACTCTTTCTTCAATAAGAAAATACCGTGATCAGATAAATTGACATAAGCTTGTTTTAAATCGGCATTAAAATCTTCTGGCTTACAATTCACCAATAAATCTTTTCCTGCCCAATTTGCAACCACTTCCCAATGGTTGCCCATATAGACCGCACTTTTAATCTCACAACGTTGTGCATCGCGACCCTCTGTGGCAAGATAAATTGCTTCTGGGCGAATACCTACTAAGCATTCACCATCGGGTAAATTAAACTGTGCAGCATCCTTTAAAGGTACATGATAGCCATTAATATCCACCACGCCATTTTCTAATTTTCCATCGAAAATACTGGATTCACCCATAAAGTTTGCTAAAAACAAGGAATTTGGTCGGAGATAAAGTTCTTTCGCTGGCGCTTTTTGCATAATTTTACCTTTATGCATAACGATAACTTCATCAGATACAGCGAATGCCTCTGTTTGGTCGTGTGTCACATAAAGCGAGGTAATGCCTAAACGTTGTTGCAATTCACGGATTTTTTCACGCATTGAACGACGTAAGTTTGCATCCAAATTACTTAATGGTTCATCAAACAATAGGACTTTTGGTTTCAATACTAAAGCACGAGCTAATGCTACACGTTGTTGTTGACCACCCGAAATTTGATCCACGAAACGATCTTCAAACCCCGCTAAGTCCACTAATTCTAACGCTTCTTTTACACGTTGAGCACGTTCTTCTTTGCCAATGCCTTGCATTTTTAAGCCGTAGCCCACGTTATCGCCAATGCTCATATGTGGGAATAGCGCATAAGATTGGAAGACGATACAAATATCTCGATTTTGAATAGATGATTTTGTTACATCTTCTCCATCAATAAAAATTTGGCCTGATGTTGGATTTTCTAACCCCGCAACCAAACGCAATACGGTGGTTTTGCCACAACCTGACGGCCCTAACAATGTCACCATCGTGCCACGTTTGATCGTTAAATCTAAATTATCAATGACGACCGCTTTACCAAATGCTTTGGTGATATTTTTTAATACTAAGAAATCATTATTACTCATAATATTTACCTACAACTTAACGAGTTAATTCATTTTTTTCGCTTTAGAACGAGAGATACGTGTATCACCTACAATCCAGTCGAAGAATAAGATAATTGCCATCATAACAACAATTAAGATTGAACCGTACGCAATAGCAACACCGTATTCACCATCTTCAACGCGATTTAGGATATAAGCTGTTGCAACCCGAGTATCTGCTGTCACTAAGAATATAATTGCGCTCACCGTCGTCATTGCACGAACGAAACTGGTAACAAGCGCTGAAAGCAATGCGGGTTTTAATAATGGCAAGACGATATACCATAAGGTTTTCCACGAACTTCCTTTTAAAGAAAGCGATGCTTCATCAAGAGATTTATCAAGCTGACCTAACCCTGCAATCGCTGCTCGCATACCAATTGGTAAGTCACGCATAACCATTGAAATAATCACGATAATACCAGTACCCGTAATATAAAGCGGTGCATTGTTGAAGGCTAAAATGTAAGATACCCCCGCCACTGTACCCGGCACGGCAAAGCAAAGCATGGTTAAGAACTCAAGGGATTTTTTACCTTGGAAATCTTTACGTACCACAATGTACGCAATCAATAATCCAAAGAATGCGGTTAATGGTGCGGCAATACCTGCATAGATTAAGGTATTGATCAGTGACGGCCACGCTCCATCGCTCAGTCCTTGCCCGAATAACATAGCATAGTTTTTCAAGGTTAAAGTGTAATCTACGCCCCAGTTTACAGTGAAACTTCCGTAGAAAATACTTCCGTAAAGCGCCATATTAAAGATGACCCAGAATCCAAGCATGCCAATGATGGTATATTTCAAACCAGTTGGAAGATCTTGCACATCACCACGATAAGATTTACCTGAAACGGTGACATAAGAGCGGTTACCAATCCAAATGTATTGAATGATAAAAATCGCTAGAGAGAAAATTAATAATATTGAACCTAAGGTACTTGCGGATGCGTAATCTAATTGTGAACCCGCAATATAGAAATAGATCTGCGTTGCAATCACATCAAAACTACCACCCAATACCAATGGGTTACTAAAATCTGCAAGGGATTGGATAAATACAATTAAAAATGAGTTCGCCAATGCAGGACGTAACAATGGGAAAATGATGTTATAGAAAGTTTGGTAGCGATTGGCTCTTAAAGTATAAGAGGCTTCTTCAATGGAAGGATGTACCGATTTCAATGCGCCATCTAAAATCATAAAAGAAATAGGAGCAAATGCAAGAATTTGAGCAATTGCAATCCCATTAAAACCATAAAGCCAGTTATGATTGGTGAAACCAAAATTCGTACTTAAAAATTCGGTTACATAACCAGAACGGCCAAGCATTAAAGTTACCCCTAATCCCACAACAAATGGTGGTGTAACAATTGGCAAAATAGAGAAAATTTTTCCGATAAATGCCGTTCTACGAGCGATACGCGTGGTATAAAGCGCAAAGGCTAAACCAAATACAGTAGACACTACGCCCACAAAGCCCGATAAGAAAAGAGAATTGGTAATTACTCGAACAATATAGCTCTGCGTTAAAATACGCATCACTTGCTGTGGCGCAAACGTATCTCCGTCATAAAACATTGAAACGAAAATCGCCAATGTTGGATAAACGATAAAGAAGAAAATGAGCAAAACAATGCAAAGCAAAGAAGCGATGATAAATTTGTCTCCTTGCATCACTTTTAGTTTTGCTAATGAAAGTGTTGCTAATGCGGTATATCCCACAAGTAACACGATCACAGAATAACCCATGCTGATTTTGCACACCGTCGCACTGATAAACATAAACAATACAGAAAGTGCGGTCAAAAATAGCTCTGTTTTTGATTGGGTTTGCTGTGGCAATCTAAATAACGGCAAAGCACCATACACAATAACAGGCAGAAACCAAGCCCAAGTTAAATTGAAAGAAGCCCAGCCCATTGCCTCTAAATATTCATCTGAAGTACTTTCAAACAAACCGTAATCAAGTGCATTGGAAGGCAGAAGCGCAAACGCTAACAAGGATAAAATAATCCAAAAATAAGCAGAATGCATTATGGAAAGTTTTTTTGCGTTCATACAACCTCGCATAAGGTAAAAAAACGAAGCGATATGCGACATATCACTCCGTTAGTGACATCATTATTTGGCTAATTTTACTTCATCAACCCATTTTGTGATTAAGCGTTTACGTAAATCAGTCGCACCGTATTTATCAAAATCATAGTTAATTAAATTAATAGATTTAAAATCTAACGCATAAGGCGATTGTTGTGCAGTGGTGTTCGTTAAAATGGAATACGCCTCACCTTTTTGCCAAGTTAATTCTTGCGCCTCTTTGGATAACGCCCAATCAACAAAAAGTTTCGCATTATCTAAATTACGAGCACCTTTAACAACACTCACTCCGCCAATTTCATAGCCAGTACCTTCACAAGGTACAACTAATTCTACTGGCGCGCCTTTCGCTTTTTCTAAAGAATATTCATGTAAGAAACCAATGCCAATTGCCGTTTCTCCACGCGCTGTATTACGTGTTGCCGTATTACCAGATTTGGTATATTGCGATACGTTTTTATTCAACTCTTTTAAGAATTTAAACGCCTCATCTTCTCCCCAAAGTTGCATATAAGTGGCTAGCTGAGTGTAACCCGTACCAGAACTTTGTGGATCTGCGGCTTGAATTTCATTTTTGTAAATTGGGTTAGCTAAATCCTTCCAGCATTTTGGAATAGGTAAATTCAATTTTTTCAAACGTTCTGGATTTACGCCAAAACCTAACACGCCTAAATAAATCGCAGAAGAATAATTCCCTTTCACTTTGGCTGGATCACGGAATTTTTCTACGATCTGAGGAAGATTGGATGATTTATAAGGTTCTAATAACCCCATTTCCCCTGCTTGAGAATGAGGATCCATTGTTCCACCATACCAAACATCGCCTTGTGGGTTATCTTTTTCAGCATCTATTTTTGCTAAAATGGTTCCCGTGCCACCACGAATAAAACTTGTTTTAACATCAAATTTTTTCTCAAATGCCATCGCTTCTTGCTCGCACATCGTATTTTGCGCGCTGCAATAAATGACTAGACGTCCTTTCGCAAAAGATGGATTACTTAACACCAATCCACTTAGCATCACACCCGACAGGGTTACTGCGATTTTTGATAGTTTCATCTGATTATAACTCCCTTATGAATGAAAATTTTGCAATATCTTAGAGGGAAAACGAAATCACATTAAAAATACGAAAAAGTGCGGTCAAAAACTTCAGTATTTTTACCGCACTTATTCAGCGCTATTTCGCTAATTTAACTTCTTGTACCCATTTCTCAATTAAGGCTTTACGTTGTTCTGTTGCACCGTATTTTTCAAAGTCATAATTGATCAATTTAAGTTTATTTGGATCAAATGCAGTTGGTGATTGTTCTGCTGTCGTGTTAGTTAAGATTTGTAAAGAATCCCCTTGTTTCCAAGCTAATTCTTGACCTTCTTTTGATAAAGCCCAATCGACGAATAATTTTGCATTATCAATATTACGCGCACCTTTTAAGATACTCACGCCACCTAACTCATAACCAGTTCCTTCACAAGGCACGACTAATTCTAACGGTGCACCGTTGCGTTTTTCTAATGCATAATCATGTAAGAAACCTACCCCAATTGTCGCTTCGCCACGCGCAGAGTTACGTGATGGCGTGATACCCGATTTGGTATATTGAGAAACATTAGGATGCAAGGCTTTTAAGTATTCAAATGCCTCTTTTTCACCCCATAATTGAACAAATGTCGCCAATGCTGTGTAAGCTGTACCCGCACTTTGAGGGTCTGCAATTTGAACTTCGCCTTTTAGGCGTGGATCGGTTAAGTCTTTCCAGCATTTTGGCACTTCTTTAATGCCTAATTTTGCCAAACGTTCAGTATTCACACCAAAACCTAAGATCCCCATATAAATTGAGGAAACATAGTGACCTTTCGTTTTCGCAGGATCACGGAAACGTTCTACGATTTCATCAATGTGTTTGGATTTATAAGGCTCAATTAAGCCTAATTCTGCAGCTTGAGCTTGAGGGTCAAAAGTACCACCGAACCAAACATCCGCTTGAGGGTTATTTTTTTCAGCTTCAACTTTAGCAAAAGTACTGCCTGAACCATTACGAATAAAGGATGTTTTCACATCATATTTTTCGCCAAATGCTTTTGTGGTGGTTTCACACAAAATATTGGTTGCACTACAGTACACAACTAAACGACCTTTAGCGTTAGCAGAACCAGAAATAGCCAAGCCTGCAGCTAAAAGTGCGGCAGAAACAGAAAGAGAAATTTTGTTGAACTTCATAATAAATACTCCTTATTGGATAGAACGACTCGAATCCTACGTGAAAAAGGCGAATAATACCGTGATGAAGCTCACACTTTTTAAAATTCAAGTGAAAAAATAAACGTGAAATTCACTGCACTTTTACTTATAATTGCCAAAATTTCCCTTACATCAAAACACAATTATGTCAGATTCTTGTATCATCATCGCCATCACTGGCGCATCCGCATCAGGCAAAAGTTCTATCGCCTCTACCGTTCACAAAGAACTCTGTAATGAATTAGGCTGCCAAGAAATTGGCATTATTGCTGAAGACAGTTACTACAAAGATCAAAGCCATTTAGAAATGAGCGAACGTATAAAAACAAATTATGACCATCCAAGCTCAATGGATCGCGATTTGCTCATTCAACATTTAAAAGATTTAAAATCAGGAAAATCGGTTGATGTGCCTGTTTATAGCTACGTTGATCATACTCGTACAGGTGAAACCACAACATTTACACCAAAACGTATTGTGATTTTAGAAGGGATTTTACTGCTTACTGATGAACGTGTTCGTCAACTTGCGGATATTTCCGTATTCGTGGATACACCATTAGACATTTGTTTTATTCGCCGTTTACAACGTGATATGGAAGAACGTGGTCGTTCCCTACAATCGGTTATTGATCAATATCGTGCAACCGTGCGCCCAATGTTCTTACAATTTATTGAGCCATCTAAACAATATGCGGATATTGTCATTCCTCGCGGAGGTAAAAACCGTATTGCAATCAATATGTTAAAAGCTCAAATCCTTCATTTATTGAATCAAAAATAGGAAATCTTATGCGTCTTTGCGATACTGATATTGAACGCTATCTCGATGATGGCATTATTTCTTTAACGCCACGTCCAAATAATGACAAAATCAACGGCGCGACGATTGATGTTCGCTTGGGTAATTCTTTCCGCGTATTTCGTGAACATTCTGCGCCTTTCATTGATTTAAGTGGCCCGAAAGAAGAAGTGTCCGCCCAGCTTGAATCCGTAATGAGTGATGAAATTATTGTGCCTGAAGGCGAAGCATTTTTCTTACATCCAGGTACTTTAGCATTAGCAACTACACTTGAATCAGTGAAATTACCTGCCAATATTATCGGTTGGTTAGACGGTCGATCTTCTTTAGCGCGTTTAGGCTTAATGGTTCACGTCACTGCACACCGTATTGATCCAGGTTGGGAAGGAAGAATCGTGTTAGAATTTTATAATTCAGGGAAATTACCATTAGCATTACGTCCAAACATGGTGATTGGTGCATTAAGCTTTGAAATATTAAGTGGCGAAGCGAAACGACCATACAGTAGCCGCAAAGATGCAAAATATAAAAATCAACAAAGTGCGGTTGCGAGTCGAATTGACGAAGACAAGGAATAATCGATGAAAAAGCTCGCACTTGGCGTAGGGATCGTCGCTTTGGCGATCTTTTCTTTTTTATATATCCAACTTTATCGAGTAAAAAGTGCCATCGATGAACAACTAGCACAACAAAACATTGCTGTTCAATCAGTCAATCTATCTCTATTTCCGCCCGCACTTTCTCTTAAAAATATAAAAACTACGCAATTTTCAGTTCAAAAACTTGAAGCTAAGCTCAATTTTTTGCCTCTTTTTTATGGCAACACAAAACTTCACTCACTCAATCTTCAACAAATTACTCTAAATCAAAACGCACAAAACAGCGCAAATGTGTCAATGGATTTAGCTCCGTTTTCCTTAAACCAATTATTATCTAAAAAAGTGATGTTGAATGGTGAAAGCCATATTCGTATTGAACTTGATAAACCTGTATATGGAAATAAAACATTCAATTTTACTTTCAACAAAGCGAATTTAGATTTTTCAAAAGCGAAATCAGTTCTAATTCAATTTGTAGATGCAAGCCTAAATAACCAGCCTCTTGGTTATATCGAAACCCACGCAGATTTTACGTCCCCACGCCAACACATAGTGACTTATATAAAACCGCAGTGTGATAACGATTGTTTAGCCGTATTGAAATATCAACAAATAGACAATCAAAGTGCGGTAAATTTTTCAGGCAAAACTTTCCCTGTTAAACGCTTATTCGCACTATTAAATTTGCCAGAAGTGTTAAGTGGGCACGCAGACTTTAATATAGATTTAGCGTTTCTACATTCACAACCTATTCAAGGAAAGTTAAATATCCTCGCTCAAAATGGTGAAATTCTTGGTGTGAATTTATTGGATATGGTCAGTCAATATTTCCCTATCAATTACAACGATGAACTGTTACAAAACAAAGAATTAAACACTCGCTTTGAACAATTTTACTTACAATTATTTCTCCAACAGAATCAACTTATTGCTGAAAAAATTGAATTAAAAACCCCTGCACTTTTAGGGCAAGGAAAAGGCATCATTGATTTAAACCGAATGGAATGTAATGTGGATATCAATTTACATTCTACTGATCAACGCTATCAAAATTTAACACTACCAATCAATTTTTTTGGTAACTGCAGTTCACCACAATATAAAATTAATTTTACGAAGAAATTCCGCCATCAATTAATTGATGCGATTAAAGAAAAGTTACGTTAATGTCGTTATATTTAAAAGCTGAAAAAATCCAATCATGGTGCGTACTTATTATGGCTTGCGCAGGATTTATTTTTAATACTACAGAATTCGTGCCCGTTGCAATGTTAAGTGACATTGCACAAAGTTTTAATATGCAAACCGCCGATACCGGTTTAATGATGACAGTTTATGCTTGGACTGTGCTAATTATGTCTTTACCAGCTATGCTTGCCACAGGCAACATGGAACGTAAAAGCCTGCTTATTAAGCTTTTCATTATATTTATTGTTGGGCATATTTTATCGGTCATTGCATGGAATTTCTGGATATTACTTCTCGCTCGAATGTGTATTGCATTAGCCCATTCAGTGTTTTGGTCAATTACCGCTTCACTTGTGATGCGAGTAGCACCTAAACACAAGAAAACCCAAGCATTAGGAATGCTCGCTATTGGCACCGCACTTGCCACCATCTTAGGCTTACCGATTGGACGAATTGTCGGACAGCTCGTCGGTTGGCGGGTCACTTTTGGCATTATTGCAGTACTGGCATTATCCATCATGTTTTTAATTATTCGATTATTGCCAAATTTACCCAGTAAAAATGCTGGCTCTATTGCAAGTTTACCCTTACTTGCTAAACGCCCATTATTACTTTGGCTTTATGTAACAACGGCAATCGTCATTTCCGCACACTTTACCGCTTATACTTATATCGAACCATTCATGATTGATGTAGGGCACTTGGATCCAAATTTTGCCACGGCTGTATTATTAGTTTTTGGTTTCTCAGGTATTGCCGCAAGCCTATTATTTAACAGGTTCTACCGACTTGCTCCTACAAAATTTATTATTGTTTCGATGAGCTTATTGATGTTCTCTCTCCTGTTACTCCTCTTTTCAACCGAAACAATGATAGCAATGTTCAGCCTTGTGTTTATTTGGGGAATTGGCATTTCGTGTATCGGACTATCCTTACAAATGCGCGTACTAAAACTTGCGCCAGATGCAACAGATGTTGCAACTGCTATTTACTCGGGCATTTTCAATGCAGGAATTGGAGCTGGCGCACTATTTGGAAATCTTGCGACAAGCTATTTAGGATTAAACGAAATTGGCTATACGGGCGCAGCATTAGGTTTAATCGGTTTTATTATTTTTATTACAACGCACTTAAAATATCGTCATACATTTCTTCTGCAAAACAAATAAAAAAATAACCGCACTTTAGTTCTCCAAAAAGAGTTTTAAAAGTGCGGTTAAATCTTTCTAAGTTTTATCTATCTCGAATTTAACGTTTCGCTTTCTTAATAAACTTCATCAAACGTTTACGCTTACGCAATTGGTTAGGGGTAAGTTTATTTTTACGCCCCGCAAATGGATTCGAACCTTCTTGGAAAAGAAGACGAATTGGTGAACCAATAATTTTCAAACTCTTACGATAATAATTAGATAAATAACGTTTATAAGAATCTGGTAATTTATCCATTTGGTTACCGTGAACCACTATAATCGGCGGATTATAACCACCTGGATGAGCATATTTTAATTTAATTCGACGACCACCAATCATCGGTGGTTGGTGCTCATCGGTTGCCATTTGTAAAATACGAGTTAAAAGCGAAGTCGTCATTTTTTGAGTCGCGCAAGCATAGGCTTCTTTAATCGAATCAAAAAGATTCCCCACACCACTGCCGTGCAATGCGGAAATAAAATGCACGCGAGCAAAATCAATAAAATCTAAACGACGATCAAGCTCAGATTTAACGCGGTCTTTCACATCTTGATCTAAACCATCCCATTTATTCACGACGATCACTAAAGAACGACCTGCATTTAAAATAAAACCAAGTAAAGATAAGTCCTGATCAGAAATGTTTTCTCTCGCATCAATAGTCAGTAACACAACATTAGCATCTTGAATCGCTTGCAAGGTTTTAATCACGGAGAATTTTTCCACTGCCAAATGCACCTTACCGCGTTTACGCACACCAGCTGTATCAATCAACGTATATTGCTGCCCATCACGTTCCATTGGAATATAAATACTGTCGCGTGTCGTGCCTGGCATATCGTAAACCACCACACGATCTTCACCTAAAATACGATTGGTTAAAGTGGATTTACCCACATTTGGACGACCAACAATGGCAATCTTAATATTTTTATCTTGCTCTTCTTCCGATTCCTCTAAAGCCTCATCAATCAATGCCGTATCTTCTTCTGAATCAAAATCGAATTCTTGTTCCCATTCGTCTTGTTCTTCCTCAGAAGTGCGGTCATTTTCATCGGAATTTTCCATTTGTTCCGCAAACGGAGCAAGCACTTGTTCCATTAACTGAGTGACACCACGGCCTTGCGAAGCAGCGATTTGCTCAATTTCCCCTAAGCCTAACTGATAAAATTCAGCACAATGAGAATCCGCATCGATACCATCAGTTTTATTTGCCACCACAATCGTCGTTTTGTTTTGACGTTGACGTAAGTAATTAGCAATACCAATATCCGCTGCCGTTAACCCAGCTCGCGCATCCACAAGGAAAAGAACAATATCGGCTTCATCAATAGCAAGCAAAGATTGCTCCGCCATTTTCTCTTCTACGCCCTCTTCGGTTCCATCAATCCCGCCAGTATCAATAACAATAAACTCATAGCCAGCAATATGAGCATGGCCGTATTTTCTATCACGAGTTAAACCAGGAAAATCAGCGACTAACGCATCTCGTGTACGAGTAAGGCGATTAAATAATGTGGATTTTCCCACATTCGGGCGACCAACAAGGGCCACAACTGGAGTTGCCATAAAAAATCTCTTATTTTGTCAAAAATGGCCGCTATTATATCGGAAGTTAAAGGATTGGTAAAAAATGATTTCATAAAGAAAAGAAAAAGCCACAGGATACAATCCTATGGCTTTCTAAACACTGTTTATTTATCTATAACCTAACGTTATAATAATCTCGCTTTCAAGGATCCAGCTTGAAAGCGAGTGTTGCGCTTTTTCGCAACGTTTGAAGAGGATAAAAAGATGATTAAAGTCATTATCCTTGTCGTACTACTATTATTAGTGAGTTTACCGACTTACTAATAACACGACACACTAGGGAGTTACAGCTCCCTAGTTCTTCAAATCTTAAAAGTTTACTTTATTTTTGTCAAGGATGAAGCAAATTTCACATACAAAAAAAGCACCCTTAGGTGCTATCTTTATTTATCTTAACTGGCGGAATGGACGGGACTCGAACCCGCGACCCCCTGCGTGACAGGCAGGTATTCTAACCAGCTGAACTACCACTCCGAGATAAGATATTAATTTTAAATTGGCGGAATGGACGGGACTCGAACCCGCGACCCCCTGCGTGACAGGCAGGTATTCTAACCAGCTGAACTACCACTCCGCTAAGTGGTGCGTATCATAATGATGAACATAAATCTCGTCAATCTTTTTTTATTAAATTTTACTTACCTGCTTAAATTCCAAACGATTAATGCACATTATCATTGCCAAAGCGTTTATCCCAAAGACAATTATTTCCACTTTTTTTATTAATCATCTTTAATAATTCTAAATGCGCTTGTAGCTCATCATCATTAGGTTGAAGTAATTTTAAATTATGCGCAAAATCTACCGCATTTTTTATTTCTTCCGCCGCTTTTTCTTGCACAACATGGATGACTTCAGACTCAACAGATTCTTCTTCATCGAATAAATTTGTTTGCCCCCCCGTCATCATCAAATAAACATCCGCCAAGATCTCGGCATCCAGTAACGCACCGTGCAAAGTACGTTTGCTATTATCAATACCTAAACGATCACAAAGTGCATCCAAATTATTACGTTTTCCAGGATACATCTGACGCGCCATTTGTAGCGTATCTGTCACCAAACAAATATCGGTTGTTTTCACATTAAGGTTGAGTTTACGAAATTCATAATCCATAAATCCAACGTCAAAGGGCGCATTATGAATCAATAATTCTGCGCCTTTAATATAATCCAAAAATGGCTGTGCAATCTCATTAAATGAGGGTTTATCTGCCAACATTTCATCTGTAATGCCATGAACTTTAATTGCTTCAGGATCAACTGGACGATCAGGCTTAATATAAAAGTGAAAATTATTGCCAGTATAACGACGATTAATCATTTCTACCGCACCAATTTCAATAATACAATGTCCTTCATAATGCGCCCCTAATTGATTCATCCCCGTTGTCTCGGTATCCAGTACAATTTGGCGATTTGGATTAACCATTTGTTCAACCTATTTCTTTCCTTTAAAATGAGGGCCATTTTACACAACAACCCTTTTGTTATGCAAAAACAGATTGAAATTTTTACTGACGGTTCCTGCTTGGGCAATCCTGGCCCGGGAGGAATTGGCATTGTCTTACGCTATAAGCAACATGAAAAAACCATTTCCAAAGGCTACTTCAAAACTACAAATAATCGAATGGAACTTCGTGCTGTCATTGAGGCACTGAATATTTTAAAAGAGCCCTGCCAAATCACACTTTACAGTGATAGCCAATATATGAAAAACGGGATCACAAAATGGATTTTCAATTGGAAAAAAAATAATTGGAAATCAAGTCAAGGCAAACCTGTAAAAAATCAAGACTTATGGCAAGCGCTGAATGAAGCCATTCAACATCATCAAATCAGTTGGCAATGGGTAAAAGGCCATGCGGGACATCGTGAAAATGAAATCTGTGATGAATTAGCCAAAAAAGGGGCTGAAAACCCAATATTGGAAGATGAAGGATATTTTGAAACCTCAATATAAATACACAGCTTCGATGTATTTTTATAGCACTTTACTTAAGCAAACGATTACGAAAGCATTCACCTGAACACAAAATAAACAAAAATAGATGAAAAATGTGATCCTGATCAGATTTTTGGAAATTAAGCCTATAGGAGTGATTGACACAAAAAATGGAATTTGCAATGATTTGCACGTCTATTTAGGCGGTTGGACTGCCATATAAGGAAAGAGTTCAATCATAGATAGTAAAACAACCATAAGGAATACAAATTATGAAAAAAACACTTGCAGCATTAATCATTGGTGCATTTGCCGCTTCAGCAGCAAACGCAGCAGTAATCTATAATAATGAAGGTACTAAAGTTGAATTAAACGGTTCTTTACGTATCAACTTAGAAAAATCTAACCAAGATGGTATCAACAAAAGCAAAACAACTAAACGTCATTCACACTCAGGTTTAAAAAATGATGGTTCTCGTTTTGAAATTAAAGCACATCATGATTTGGGTGATGGCTATTACGCATTAGCGCGTACTGAAGTACGTTTTGATGGTGATGAAAAAGGTCTTAAAAAGAAAGACAACGATGGTTTTGGTAATTTAACTACGAAACGTGCTTATGTTGGTTTAGGCCACAAAGAATTTGGTCAAGTAACTTTTGGCCGTCAAGTAACTATTGTTGATGACGTAGTAACAGCAGAAGACAAAACATACGGTCTAATTGAACCAGATGATTACGTATCAAAAGAAGGAAAATCTGTTGTTCGTTACGACTACTATGGTATTGAAGGTTTACAATTAGGGGTTGGTTACCAATTTGCAGAACAACGCAAAGATGATAATGAAGTAATTGAAGGTTCTGTTCAAAACTCAAACCAATTTGGTGCTTTATATGAAAAAGATGGCATAATTGCTAAAACTGTGTTTGGTAGAACAAATTACAAAACTGGCAATACAGAAACTAAAGAACATAGAGATGGCGTTGTTGCTAGCTTAGGTTATGAGTTCAATGATGTAACTCTTTCTGTGGATGGTGGTTACGCAAAAACCAAATTTAAAGATACCGATAAAAAAGAAACTCGTTTCTTTGTATCACCAGGTTTCCAATATCAAATTACTGACTTAAGTAAAGTATATGGTAACTATAAATATGAACAAGTTAAAAACACAGATAGTTCTAAAGATAAACAACACGGTTTCTTACTAGGTATTGACTATAAACTTCATAAACAAGTTGTAACCTATGTTGAAGGTAAATACCAAGTTACTAAAGGTTATGACAAAGATGGTAAATATGTAAACAATAGCAAAATTAAAGATAAAGCTATTGGCGTAGGTATCCGCGTATACTTCTAATTAACTAATTAAAAACTACTATTAAAGGCGAATCAAATGATTCGCCTTTTTGTTTGTTCTAAAATCGAATAAGACAATCTAAAGTTTTTTAAAATATTTAAGGCCGATAGGAATTACAAAGTATATGACGTTATTTTATAGTTGTTCATTTCGATTTTTCTCTACGTTAAATCCTCACATATATCTATTCAATAAGAGATACCACAAAATTCAGCTAAAGAAGATTTTAAAAATGATGAGGAAAATAAGATAAAGATGACTTATATAAAATAAATAATTTGTGGAAGTTGAAAGAATATTTCATCGAACAAAAACGGCACAAACTTAAGCTTATGCCGTTTTTAAAGAAGGGAAATTATCTTGTTTTAATTTTGCTATAAGCTAATGCAATAACAAAAAACACAGCTTGTAGCAGAATAATACAAGCACCAGTTGACGCATCAAAATGATAGCTCAATATTACGCCAATTAGGCTTGATGTAATGGAACTGACAATAGCAATCCATAGCATTTTATCAAAAGATTTTGTGAGCGTAAGTGCGGTAATTCCTGGCGCAATTAACATTGCCACCACCAAAATAACGCCTACCACTTGCATCGTGCTTACAATGGTTAAAGCAAGCAGTATTAATAAGCCATAATGTAAAATTTTAGGAGAAAGACCTGCAACACGAGCATGACTTGGGTCAAAACAATAAAGCAAAAAGTCTTTACGTTTAAAGACAATCATACAAAAAATTATCGCAGAAATGACCGCACTTTGAATAAGCTCTTGATGACTTACACCCAATACATTACCAAACAAAATATGCGTTAAATGCTGTTCTGTTTGAATTTTGGTGAACATAACAAGACCAATAGCAAACATACCAGAAAATACAATGCCCATTGCTGTATCTTCTTTTATGCGACTATTTTCTTTTAAATATCCCACACCAAGCGAGCAAAAAATGCCTGAAAAAAATGCCCCAATCGCTAAAGGGATCCCTGCCAAATAAGCAAGTACAATACCAGGCAATACGGCATGGGAAATCGCATCGCCCATTAATGACCAACCTTTCAAGACTAAATAGCAAGAAAGCAACGCACAAATAATTGAAACAATAAATGCAGTCAACAAGGCATTTTGCATAAACTCAAATTGTAGCGGTTCTAAGAGCCAATCAAACATTTTCTACCGCCTTTTTATTACGCGTGAGTAAGCCATATTTGGGTGAAAATAAGAAAGCAGCCAAAAACAATATAGTTTGCAATGTGACAATCACACCGCCTGTGGCACCATCTAAATAATAGCTAATATAAACACCAACAAAACTTGTCACCGCCCCTAAAATAATAGCGATGATTGACAAGGTTTTGAATTTATCTGTCAGTAAATATGCTGTCGCACCCGGGGTAACGACCATCGCAATCACTAAAATTGCGCCGACAGTTTGCAATGCAGCTACCACACAAGCACTTAATAATGTGAAAAATAAGATTTTATAAAATAATGGAGAAAGGCCGACTGTAATCGCTTGAGTTTCATCGAAAAAAATCAGCAGTAAATCTTTCCAAAATAATAAAAGCAATACTAAACAAACGCCGATGATAATTGCCACTTGGTAAATATCTTCGTCAGCAATGCCTAAAATATTGCCTAAAATGATACTTTGCACATTTACTGCGGTTGGATTTAAAGAAATGATCAATAGACCTAATGCAAAGAAAGTACTGAAAATAAATCCAATAACGGCATCTTCTTTCAGTTTAGAAATGGATTTAATCCAAAGAATGGAAAGTGCGGCTAAAATTCCGGCAAAAAATGCACCAAGGGCATAAGGCAAAGAAAAGGCATAAGCAATCGCGACGCCTGGCACAACGGAATGAGAAAGCGCATCGCCAATCAAAGACCAGCCTTTAAGCATTAAATATGAAGACAAAAAAGCACAAATCCCACCAACTGCGGTACTCAAGATCATCGCCTTGAGCATATAATCATAGGAAAAAGGTTCGAGCAATAAATCTAACATCACCTATTCCTTCTTATTTTCGACCGCACTTTTATAAGGACAGTCTTCAAAATGGCAATCCTTTGTTGTTGGTGCTGGTGGATCTTGTTTAGTTTCACCATAGAATACAACGGCTTTTTCATCATCCGTCAAGACGGTAACAGCACGTTTATCTTCATCGTTATGTAAATCTTCACCCAACAATTTAATATGGCGTAATACCCCACCAAACACAATTTCCAAATTATGTTGGTTAAAGGTATCTTCCGTTTTCCCTGCGGCAATCACCGTACGATTAATCATCACAACTTGATCACAGAAATCAGGAACAGAACCTAAGTTATGAGTTGAGACAAGAATCAGATGACCTTCTTCTCGAAGCTGTTGAAGAAGATCAACAATGGCATTTTCAGTTTTCACATCAACGCCTGTGAAAGGTTCATCCAATAAAATAATTGGACTTTGTTGTGCTAAAGCGCGGGCCAAAAACACGCGTTTTTTCTGCCCGCCAGATAGCTCACCGATTTGACGATGCGCGAGATGCTCAATATTTACTCTCTGCATCGCCTCTTGAACTTTTTGTTTATCAATCGCTTTAGGGATACGAAGGAAATTCATATACCCATAACGCCCCATCATCACAACATCATACACTGACACAGGAAATTGCCAGTCCACTTCTTCAGATTGTGGAACATAAGCAACCAAATTACGTTTCAGTGCTTGAGAAATTGGCAAATCACAAAGCTTGATTTCACCTTGTTGTGGCTTCACAAGCCCCATTATGCTTTTAAATAACGTAGATTTACCACTTCCATTTACACCCACTAATGCACAAATAGTTCCACTGTTTAATGAGAACGTCATATTGTGAATAGCTGTGTGGCCATTGTTGTAACGAACAGTTACATCATTAACCCAAATTGATGTCGAGAAAGAGTCCATTATTTTCCGAATCCTTTAACAATGGTTGATACTGTTACGTTAAGCAAATCAATATAAGTTGGCACTGGGCCTTTTTTCGCAGAAAGTGAATCAACATACAATACACCACCGTATTTTGCGCCACTTTCTTTCGCTACTTGTTGTGCTGGTTTTGCTGAAATTGTACTTTCACTAAACACAACAGGAATATTGTTTTTACGAACTAAATCAATCACTTTACGCACTTGTTGTGGGGTGCCTTGTTGTTCAGCATTAATTGGCCATAAATAACCTTCTTTTAAGTTGTAATCTTTCGCCAAATAACTGAAAGCACCTTCACTTGTCACAAGCCAGCGTTGAGCTTCTGGAATCTGTGCTAATTTTGCACGAAGTGGCTCATCAAGTTGTTTAATTTTTTGAGCATAGTCAGCGGCATTTTTTTCGTACACTGCTGCATTTTGTGGATCGTATTTCACCAATGCATTTTTAATATTTTCAATATAAATTAATGCATTAGATGGCGACATCCACGCATGTGGGTTAGGCGCATCTTTATACGGACCTTCATAAATAGACAATGGTTGAATACCTTCTGTCACCACCACTGCTGGTTTATCTTTAATATTTTGGAAGAAACGTTCAAACCAACGTTCCAAATTTAAACCATTCCATAAAATTAAATCAGCAGATTGTGCTTTCACAATATCTTTTGGAGTAGGTTCATATTCATGAATTTCAGCACCTGGTTTGGTGATAGATTCCACTGTAGCTGCATTACCCGCCACATTTTGTGCAATATCTTGAATCACGGTGAAGGTGGTGACGACTTTGAATTTTGCATTAGCCTGCATTGCAAACAAACCAAGTGCAAGTGCGGTCATAATTTTTAATGAATTTCGCATAAGATGTCCTTATAAAAAAGTATTAGATTGGATGCCTGAATAATCGCTCAACAGCTCAACAATTATTCATCAAGGGTAATAGTACTATTTTTATCACGCTTTTCAAATGAAAATAATTATCAAATTATGTGATTATTTTTAATTACATAGAGAATAACAAAAAATGTGATAGATTTTCCCTATTTGTTCAACGGTTATTCTATTAGCCTGATACTTTTCTTATTAGATCATTTAAGCCTTCTTCATCATAGCCGTCTTCGTATTGTGCCTCACCTTCAACATCATGAATGGTTCGTCCATTCAATGCCGTACAACCATATTTTTCTAATTTGTTTTTAGTAAAGCTAGAACGATATGCAGAAGAAGAATTATTGAGACTAATTACACCAATGGTGGAACTTTTACATGGGTGTTTATTGATAAAAACAAGGTTATAACCAGATTCTCGAATGTAGCCTGTCTTATTTACTACCGCATCAAAAATTTCATCACGCACTAATTTATTTGTATTTTTCATTAATACGCTATGTCTTCCAGCTTGAATATTCGTAGCGCTGATGTTAGATAATTGTCGAATTTCAGGCTTATTTAAAGAATGTTTAGCAAGTTTAACTAAATCCATAGGACTGGAAATATTGCTACTCGATAAACCAGAACTATCATGAAAACGAGTAGAATACATGCCTAATTGGCGAGCTTTTTCATTCATTTTATGAATAAATTGTATTCTGCTCATTCCTGCAGCACGAGAAAGCGCATGAGCGGCATAGTTATCAGAATGCACAAGCATCGCCTTTAATAATTCTCTGCAAGCCATCGGAACATTCATCGGTAATTTGGTGCTTGTACCTTTAATGTAATCACGATCGTCACTGGTTATCGCAATGGTACAATTAGGATTTGTATTATTCTCTAGAAAAACGTTCGCCGTCATTAATTTCGTTACAGAGGCAATGGGCTGAACGCTATCAGGCGCATGGCTTTCCAACACTCGATTATGCGTAAAATCATACACAACATAAGACTGTGCCACCGCAAAAGAAGGACACAAAGATAAAATAAATAAAGCTTTTTTAAACATTATTGGTCACCTTAGAAAATAGGCTTACATTTTACCGCACTTTTTACTCTGTAATTGGAAATATTTGCGATCTAGATCGCAAAAAAGTGCGGTGATATTTTCTATCGTTTTTCAATTCCGCTAGATTATGCGGTGACAAATCTGTACAATCGCCGTTCATTTTTTAATTGCGAATTTTTCGTTGTGAGTTTTTGATAAGAACACCAGCACAACGCTATCGCCACAATGTGTAATAACGAGGCTAAAATGTCAGAATTATTGTCTGTGCAATCAGATGCACCAGCTAAAAAAATTAATCTAATGGATTTAACGCGCCAACAAATGCGCGAATTTTTTAAAGAACTCGGCGAAAAACCATTTCGTGCAGATCAGTTAGTTAAATGGATTTATCATTTTGGCGAAGATAACTTCGACAATATGACAAACATTAATAAAAAATTACGTGAAAAACTTAAGGCTGTTGCAGAAATTAAAGCCCCAGAAGTTGCCGTTGAACAGCGTTCAGCCGATGGCACGATAAAATGGGCAATGCAAGTGGGCGAGCAGCAAGTTGAAACCGTGTATATCCCCGAAGCAGATCGCGCGACGCTTTGTGTATCTTCCCAAGTTGGCTGTGCCTTAGCTTGTACATTCTGTTCAACAGCACAACAAGGATTTAATCGCAATTTAACGGTTTCAGAAATTATCGGCCAAGTTTGGAGAGCCTCTAAAATTATTGGCAACTTTGGAGTGACTGGCATTAGACCAATTACAAATGTGGTAATGATGGGAATGGGTGAACCTTTGTTAAATGTCGCTAACGTTGTTCCCGCAATGGAAATTATGTTAGATGATTTTGCCTACGGTTTATCAAAACGTCGTGTCACTTTATCTACTTCTGGCGTTGTGCCAGCATTAGATAATTTGAGCAAAATGATCGATGTAGCTTTGGCTATTTCATTACATGCCCCAAACGATGAATTACGTGATGAAATTGTGCCAATCAACAAAAAATATAATATCAAAATGTTGATTGACTCGGTAAATCGTTATTTAAGCGTATCAAATGCAAACCACGGCAAAGTCACGATTGAATATGTCATGCTCGATCATGTAAATGATGGTGTTGAACATGCTCATCAACTTGCAGAAGTATTAAAAAATACGCCTTGTAAAATTAATTTAATTCCGTGGAATCCGTTCCCAGAAGCACCTTATGCAAAAAGCTCGAATACGCGAATTGACCGCTTCCAAAAAACATTAATGGAATATGGCTTTACCGTAATTATTCGTAAAACGCGAGGAGATGACATTGATGCAGCTTGCGGACAGCTAGCAGGAGATGTTATCGATCGTACTAAACGTACGGCAATGAAACGCCAATTTGGACAAAATATTGGGGTGACAGAAGTTAATTAATATTCTAGGCATGTGAATTAATCAAGTTCACATGCCCTATGTTTTCATACAAATTAAAGCATATTAAATATTTCTTCCTCCCCTGTTAAAAGGAGAAAAAATGCAAACAATAAGTAAACAACTAAGTGCGGTTATTTTTCCTTTCATTTTTTCTGCTTGCGTTTCCCAATCAACCATTCAAGATTTCAATCAACAATCAGCAGCTAAAGCTCGCGTAGAACTTGCACTAGGTTACCTTCAACAAAATAATCCTCAACTAGCCAAAATCAACTTAGATAAAGCACTTCAACACGATAAAGATTACTATCTCGTGCATTCAGCACTTGCGCATTATTATCAACAACAAGGGGAAATCGAGAATGCACATCGTGAATATGAAATAGCTTTAAAACTCAATAATCAACAGGGAGACTTGCATAATAATTTTGGTACATTTTTATGTCGTCAAAAACAATTTGAACAAGCTCAGAAGCAATTTCAACTCGCACTGAATTCACCTAATTATTATCATCAAACAGATACATTTGAAAATATGGCTCTTTGTGCTTATTCCGCTCAAAAAATGGATATTTATCAACAAGCATTACAAAAATTGCGACAAACTGATAGTAAACGAGCGGAAAAATTTAATACCTTCAAATAAAGCATTGCCAAATCAAGCGTTGGACTTTAAAATTTAGCCTTTATTTATCGCATGTTATTTGATTGAATTTATGAATCCAACAACTGAGCAAGAACTTTCACCAGGTGAGATTTTTCTCCAAGCACGTGAAAACTTGAATCTTTCTCTCGAAGACGTCGCCAAAGAAATTGCGCTGCGTCCTTCCATATTACAGCAACTTGAAAACAACGAATTTATTCAAAAATCTACCCCTGCAATCTTTGTAAAAGGTTATGTGCGTAGCTATGCCAAGTTCTTACGCTTACCTGATTCTGTATGGAAAAATATTACATTTGCAGAAAATGACAAAAATGATCTGAGTAAAAATGCTCGTTCAACTCGTGAAGTAAATCAATATTCATCGCACTCTCGTTGGGTCGGACGTTTATCTATCATTGTACTGATTTTAGTCCTTGGCATGACTGGACTTTGGTGGTGGCAAAGTTATCAGCAAAATAACCAAGAACGAGATGACTTAGTACAAAGCTATGTTGCTTCTACCGAAAACAATCAGCCAGCCACAGTTCCTGTGACGACAGAAGAAAGTAATAAAACTTTACCAGAAACAACAGCAGCTGTCTCACAACCAGTAGAAATGACAAATAATGTGTTACCAGAAATAGCACAAGAAAATGCTGTTTCACAAACAAAAAACGATGAAAAATCAGTTTCAGACACTCAAAGTGCGGTAGAAAATCCATCCATTTCTCCAGCAGCCCCAACTGTTAAAGGAGACTTGATTGTAGAAATCTTAAATAATACGAGCTGGCTCAGCGTAAAAGATAAAAATCGTCGAGTATTAGCACAAAAAGAGTACAAAAAAGGTGAAATATTAACTTTTAATGGAGATGAGTTTTCATTAATTGTTGGAGCACCAAGTAATGTGCGTATCACCTATAAAGGCGAAAATTATCCATTAAAAGTGGATGGCCGCATTGCAAAATTCAAACTTTCACAACCTTAATAAGGAAAAAGATGTCAGCTTTTCAACCAAGCATTAAGCGTCGTGAATCGACAAAAATTTATGTAGGAAATGTACCTGTTGGTGGTGATGCGCCAATTGCCGTGCAATCAATGACAAATACTCGCACCACTGATGTGGAAGCGACAGTTGCTCAAATTAAATCATTAGAACGTGTTGGCGCAGATATCGTTCGTGTATCTGTTCCAACAATGGATGCTGCAGAAGCATTTAAACAAATTAAACAGCAAGTAAATGTCCCTCTCGTAGCAGATATTCATTTCGACTATCGAATTGCGCTAAAAGTCGCAGAATATGGAGTGGATTGTTTACGTATCAATCCAGGCAATATTGGTCGTGAAGATCGCATCCGTGCCGTTGTTGATTGTGCTCGTGACAAAAATATTCCCATTCGTATCGGCGTAAACGCAGGCTCTTTAGAAAAAGATCTGCAAGAAAAATACGGCGAACCAACACCAGAGGCATTATTAGAATCAGCATTACGTCATGTAGAAATTCTAGATCGTCTTAACTTCGATCAATTTAAAGTGAGTGTAAAAGCCTCCGATGTATTCTTAGCGGTAGAAGCTTATCGTTTACTTGCCAAATCTATCAAACAGCCATTGCATTTAGGTATTACAGAGGCGGGTGGCGCGCGTGCAGGTGCGGTTAAATCTGCAATAGGTTTAGGTATGTTGCTTGCCGAAGGTATTGGCGACACATTACGTGTATCATTAGCTGCAGATCCCGTAGAGGAAATTAAAGTAGGCTTTGATATTCTTAAATCTTTACGAATTCGCTCTCGTGGCATTAATTTTATTGCGTGCCCGACCTGCTCTCGCCAAGAGTTTGATGTAATCGGTACAGTAAATGCGTTAGAACAACGCCTTGAAGATATTATTACACCGATGGATGTATCAATTATCGGTTGCGTAGTGAATGGTCCTGGCGAAGCGCTCGTATCTGATCTCGGGGTAACTGGTGGTAACAAAAAAAGCGGTTATTATCTTAATGGCGAACGCCAAAAAGAACGCTTCGATAACGAAGATATTGTTAACCAATTAGAAGCAAAAATTCGTGCAAAAGTTGCACAACAAGATCCAAAAAACAGAATTATTTAAGGAAAGCTCGTGGCTAAAACTATTCAAGCAATTCGTGGAATGAACGATTGCTCCCCTACTGAATCTCCATTATGGCAATGGATTGAAGCGCAAGTACGCCAGGTATTAAACAATTACGGTTATTCCGAAGTGCGTATGCCAGTTGTAGAAAGCACGCCATTATTTGCTCGTGCAATCGGTGAAGTAACAGATGTTGTTTCAAAAGAAATGTACACATTTTGGGATAACGATGAACAATTAACCTTACGCCCTGAAGGCACTGCAGGTTGCGTGCGTGCTGCCATTGAACACGGTTGGATCTATAACAATGAACAACGCTTATGGTATATGGGGCCAATGTTCCGTCATGAACGTCCGCAAAAAGGTCGTTACCGTCAATTCCATCAAGCAGGTGTTGAAGTATTCGGTATTGCAAATCCAGAAATCGATGCAGAATTAATCATGCTTACCTACCGTTTATGGAAAGCATTAGGTATCGATCAACATGTGACACTTCAACTTAACTCAATTGGTTCTTTAGAAGCACGCGCAAATTATCGTTCAGCGTTGGTTGGATTCTTAGAAAACCATCAAGATTTAATGAGCGATGAAGAAAAAGATCGATTGGTAAAAAATCCGCTTCGTATTTTGGACACAAAAAATCCAGAATTACAAAAAGTATTAGATAACGCACCAAAATTACTTGATTATCTAGATGACGAAAGCCGTGAACATTTTGAACAATTATGTTCATTATTAGATGCTGTTGGTATTCAATATGAAATTAATCCTAAACTCGTGCGTGGCTTAGATTATTACAACAAAACTGTATTTGAATGGGTAACCTCCGCTCTTGGCGCACAAGGTACCGTGTGTGGCGGCGGTCGTTATGACGGTTTAGTGGAACAACTTGGCGGACACGCAACACCGAGCATCGGATTTGCGATGGGATTAGAACGTTTAGTATTGTTGGTGCAAGAAGTTAATCCAAATATTCCAGTGAAAAGTGCGGTGGATATTTATGTTGTTTATCAAGGTGAAGGCACAACATTAGCCGCTTTTGAATTAGCGGAAAAAGTACGCTCAGAATTACCGCACTTAAATACTATGTTGCACTGCTCTGGCGGTAATTTCAAAAAACAATTTAAACGTGCAGATAAATCTGGCGCAACATTGGCATTAGTTATCGGCGAAAGCGAAGTACAAAATAAACAAGTCGTTGTTAAACACTTGCAAGGTGGCGCAGATCAGCAAACCTTAGATTTAGTGAATGTAATCGACTATATTCAAACTCAATTTTAATTTAAAAGGGGAAAAACATGGCTTATTCCATTGAAGAAGAACAAGAGATTAACCAGTTGAAAGACTGGTGGAAAGAGAATGGCAAAACAATTATTGTCGCTTTTATCTTAGGGGTTGGAGGCATGTTTGGATGGCGTTATTGGCAAGCCCACCAAGCAGAACAAATCGCTCAAGCTTCTGCACAGTATGATGCGTTAATCTATTCCGCACAACAAGATGAACAAGCTAAAAAAGCAAATATAGAACAATTTGTGCAAACTAATAGCAAAACTGCATACGCTGTATTTGCTTTATTAGATGAAGCGAAAAAAGCGACAGAGAAACAAGACTTTGCAGCAGCAGAAGCAAACTTAAATCAAGCATTAACTCAATCTCAAGATGAAGTATTAACATCTATTGTTGCATTGCGTCTAAGTGCAGTGCAATTTCAATTGGGTCAATTAGACAATGCATTAACCACCTTAAATCAAGTGAAAGGTGAAAGCTTTAATGCTCGTAAAGCAATTTTAACCGGCGATATCCAAGTCGCCAAAGGAGATAAAGTTGCGGCTAAAAACAGCTTTGAGCAAGCACAACAAAGTGGTAGCCAATTAGAACAACAAATGGCCAAAATGAAATTAAACAATCTTTAAAAAATAATACCCGCATCAAAGTGCGGGTATTTTTTCAATCAAATTTCTAATTATTCAAATTCATCCAACCATTTCAATAAAATAGCCTCAAGAATTGCTTCGTTTGACTTATTCGGATCGTCATCAAAATCCTCAAGTTCACAAACCCATTTATGTAAATCAGTAAAACGGACAGTTCTTGGATCTAAATCTGGATTACGATCGTAAAGTTCTTCTGCAATTAATTGAGCATCAGTCCATTTCATTAGTGGGCAGCCTCATTGGCATGGTTAATGTTATATTTCGGAATTTCTACCACAAGATCTTCATCTCCCACTACACATTGGCAAGATAAACGACTATCCATTTCTAATCCCCAAGCTTTATCCAGCATATCTTCTTCTTGATCACTCGTTTCATTTAGAGAGTCAAAACCTTCACGGATAATCACATGGCAGGTTGTACAAGCACAGGAGCCATCACAAGCATGATGAATTTCTACTCCTGCATTGTGTGCAACTTCTAATAAATTATCACCTGTAGCCGCATCAACCACCATACCTTCGGGACAAAATTCTTCATTAGGTAAAAAAATCACTTTTGGCATAACACTTTCCTCAAAATTATTTAATAATCTGACCGCACTTTTACGGTTTTTCAATATCTGACAAATTTTTGCCTGTCAAAGCTTTATTAATTGATGCATTCATTCGACGTGCTGCAAATTCTTGAGTAGCGATATCCAAGGCTTTAATGCCTTGTGCAATTGCATCACGATCTGAACCTTGTTTTACATCCATTAATTGTTTTAACACACTTTCAATATGATGAAACTCTTCTGTGCTAAGCAATTCAGCTCCATCTGCTTGTAACGCAACAATTACGCTTTCAATCACTCGATCTGCTTCTACTCGTTGCTCTGCTAATTCACGAGCTTGTAAATCCTCTTGCGCATTATCAAAAGAAGATTTTATCATTGCTGTCACTTCTTCATCGGTTAAACCATAAGAAGGTTTAATTTGGATTGATGCCTGCACTTTCGTCGATTTTTCCATTGCAGTCACACTTAATAAACCATCCGCATCGACTTGATAAGTCACTCGAATATGAGCGGCACCCGCAGCCATTGCCGGAATACCTCGTAGAGTAAAACGCCCTAAAGAACGACAATCATCTACCAGCTCACGTTCACCTTGTACAACATGAACAGTCATTGCTGTTTGGCCATCTTTGAAAGTAGTAAACTCTTGTGCACGAGCAACAGGAATTGTTGTGTTACGTGGAATAATTTTTTCCACTAATCCACCCATCGTCTCAATGCCTAAAGAAAGCGGCACGACATCGAGCAACAACATATCAGAATCAGTTTTGTTACCGACCAAAATATCCGCTTGAATTGCGGCACCTAGTGCCACAACTTTATCTGGATCAATGGAAGTGAGTGGTGTTTTACCAAAAAACTCGCCAACTTGTTCTCGTACGTATGGCACTCTAGTTGAACCACCAACCATCACCACAGCTTGCACTTCTTCAGATTCAACGTTGGCATCTTTCAAAGCTCGGCGACAAGTTAACAGTGAACGTTTTACAAGTGAATGAATCAACGCATTAAATTGTTCTCGTGAAATTTCTACTGAACAATTCTGCCAAGAAATCACCGCACTTTTTTCATTACTTAAAGCTATTTTGGCTTGGTTCGCAAGGATTATCAGTTCGCGCTGTTGATTTGGGGTTTGTGGTTTTAGTTGGGTTTGTTCAACGACCCAATCTGCAATTAAATGATCAAAATCATCTCCACCTAGCGCAGTATCGCCACCCGTTGCTAGGACTTCAAAGACACCTTTTGATAAACGTAAAATTGAAATATCAAATGTACCTCCACCTAAATCATAAACAGCAATAATCCCTTCCTGCCCGCTATCTAATCCATAAGCGACTGCGGCTGCAGTGGGTTCATTCAATAAGCGTAATACATTTAGCCCAGCTAAACGCGCAGCATCCTTAGTGCTTTGACGTTGAGCATCATCGAAATAAGCTGGAACCGTAATCACAACCCCAGAAAGCTCGCCACCAAGGCGTTGTTCTGCAATATGATTTAAACGCGATAAAATATCTGAGGATACTTCAATTGGACTTTTTGGTCCCTGTGCCGTAACAATTAAAGGTAATCCATTTTCACTCGCCACAAATTCATAAGGCAAACTAGAATAACGAGACTGAACATCTGCAAGACTGCGACCAATTAGGCGTTTTACAGAAATTACCGTATTTTTTGGATCAAGTGAGGCTTGTTCAAAAGCTTCTAAACCAACTTTCTTCTCTTCAACGCCATAATGAACAACTGACGGCACAAGGCTACGTTCTTGTTCATCATTAAGAATCACGGATTGCCCACTGCGCACGGATGCAACCAAAGAATTGGTTGTTCCCAAATCAATCCCAACGGCTAAACGATGTTGATGCGGTGCAGCAGCTTGTCCTGGTTCTGAAATTTGTAATAATGCCATATACTATTTTTCTACTGGTTATGCGACGGAATACGCCAAATCAAATTTATTTTTTTCTGCAAAACTTGCTTGGTAATGTGTTTCAATATTGACTTCATGTTTTTGACATTCATCAATCGCTATTTTTCTATCTTCGCTTAAGTCGGGCGTGAATACAAAAATTTGATTACCATCCAATTGTTTCACATCATCTTGCCAATTTTGCCAAAATAGACCTTGATAAAAAGCCTCTAAATCACCATTCAATGCCCAAGCTAAAAATTCTGTATAAGTAAAATTTAAATTATGCCAAGTGAGATCTTTTGGTGAAAAATAATAAATTTTGCCAAAGTTATCGCCTAACGAACCACCATTTAATGCAAAGTAACCGCCGATCACATCATCTGCAACCAATAAATACTTTGGTTTTTCACCAGACTCATTAAAAGACTTACTAAAATTCCAATCCATCAATCCACGCGGTAATTTAAAACTTCCTGAACCTAAAATACGCAACCAACCATGATGAATTAAAATTCCACCTGTTTCATAAATCACTGCACCCATTGGTGATGACGTAGGCATTTGCATGGTAAAAAGTTCACGTTCTGCACTTGATTGATCTTTTTTAATGACATAACAATGATTACGTGCACTTTCAATCCATTGAGAAAGTATAGGCCAAGCAGAAGTTTCTGGAGATATTAATTGTTCGAGAGTTTGCATAATATCAAGGGATATTGAGATATAGATCTATTACAGTTCAAAAAGGCGTTCTTCTACACGTTCAATTTCTTCAGAAAGCTTACGAGTAAAACGTAATTTATCACACAGTTGAGATGCTTTCGTCCATTGTTGGGATGTCAGACTCTCGGAAAGTACGGTCAATAATGACTGAGTTTCTTGTTTAATTTCTTTCGCAAAAGCGTTTAATGCTTTTTCATCTTTCTGATCTTCAAGTTCTTCTAGTTGTTCTCGCCACTGTAACTGTTGTATTAAAAACGCTACATCTTGTGTGCTTTTTTGCTCAAGATCTATCCGCTCACCAGTATTAATAGCAATGATAGCTTCCGCTCGCAAAATTGGGTCTTTTAGCGTTTTTAAGGCATCATTCACTTCGGTGGATTTTTGCATCGCAACGCGTTGTTCTAACGCACTACTTGATACAAAATTATCTGGATGTAGCGTCTTTTGTAATTCTAAATAACGTGTATTTAGCGCCTTCTCATCTAACTGAAAATCAATGGGTAAATCAAAAATTTGAAAAGGATTTAACATCAGATTATTACCTTAAACATGGAAACTTTCACCACAGCCACAAGATTCTTTTACATTTGGATTATTGTATTTGAAGCCTTCATTTAAGCCTTCTTTCACATAATCCAACTCAATACCATTGAGATAAACTAAGCTTTTTGGATCAACAATAATATTCACACCGTGCTGTTCAAAAACTTGATCTTCTTCATTTAAGACATCAACAAATTCAAGCACATAAGCTAATCCAGAACAGCCTGATGTTTTCACTCCTAAACGCAAGCCAATACCTTTGCCACGATTATCCAAAAAAGCTTTCACTCGTTGAGCGGCTTTTTCTGTTAATGTAATACTCATATATCCCCCAAAACCACTAAAAGTGCGGTCAAAACCGACCGCACTTTTTCATATTATTCGCCTTTTTTGGATTTGTAATCAGCAATTGCCGCTTTAATTGCATCTTCCGCTAAAATGGAACAGTGTACTTTCACTGGTGGCAATTCTAACTCTTCTGCAATTTGGCTATTTTTGATTGCGCCTGCTTCTTCTAAAGATTTACCTTTAACCCACTCTGTAATTAATGAGCTAGATGCAATAGCAGAACCACAACCATAAGTCTTGAATTTTGCATCTTCAATAATGCCGTTATCATTTACTTTAATTTGTAGCTGCATTACATCACCACAAGCCGGTGCACCTACCATGCCAGTACCAACATTGCTATCTTTTTTATCCATAGAACCCACATTGCGCGGATTTTCATAATGATCGATTACTTTTTCGCTATAAGCCATTTTAACTTTCCTTTTTTAAATCCTTGAGAAACGCCATTTCATAATAGCAGTTAAATCCTAGTGAGCAGACCACTCAATTGTACTAAGGTCGATACCTTCTTTAAACATATCCCATAATGGCGATAATGCACGAAGTTTTTCCACCGCACCTTTTACTAAATTAATAGTGTAATCAATTTCTTCTTCAGTGGTGTAACGGCCAAGTGTAAAACGAATTGAACTGTGTGCCAATTCATCATTTAAACCAAGTGCGCGCAATACATAAGATGGCTCTAGGCTAGCTGATGTACAAGCAGAACCAGAAGATACAGCGATATCACGCAACGCCATCATTAAAGATTCACCTTCAACATAGTTAAAGCTAATATTTAAATTACTATCTAAACGGTGCTCCATTGAGCCATTTACGTAGGTTTCTTCAATATCTTTTAAACCATTATATAAACGATCACGAAGAGCTTTTAAACGTGGCATTTCTGACGCCATTTCTTCTTTTGCAATTCGATAAGCCTCGCCCATTCCCACGATTTGGTGGACAGGTAATGTACCTGAACGCATTCCACGTTCATGACCACCGCCATGAATAATCGCTTCTAAACGAATACGTGGTTTACGACGAACGTATAACGCACCAATACCTTTAGGCCCATAAAGTTTATGGCTAGACATAGATAATAAATCAACTGGCAGCTCTTCCAAGTTAATCGCAACTTTGCCCACACTTTGAGTTGCATCTACGTGGAAAATCGTTTTATTTTCACGACAAAGCTCACCAATAGCTTTAATATCTTGCAACACACCAATTTCATTATTGGCATGCATAATTGAAACTAAAATAGTATCAGGACGAAGTGCTGCTTTAAATTTTTCTAAATCAATTAAACCATCAGACTCGGGTGATAAATAGGTCACTTCAAAACCTTCGCGCTCTAATTGACGACAAGTATCTAAGACAGCTTTATGCTCAGTTTTGCAAGTGATGATATGTTTACCTTTAGTTTGGTAAAAATGCGCAGCGCCTTTAATTGCAAGGTTATCTGATTCTGTCGCACCAGAAGTAAACACAATTTCACGAGAATCGGCACCAATAAGATCCGCAATTTGATTGCGAGCTACGTCAACCGCTTCTTCTGCTTGCCAACCAAATTTATGCGAGCGAGAAGCTGGGTTACCGAATGTACCGTCAATGGTTAAAAATTCCATCATTTTTTTCGCAACACGCTCGTCCACAGGACAAGTTGCTGCATAGTCTAAATAAATAGGTAATTTCATTTTTCACTCCTAAATCATTCTAAATTTGACCGCACTTTTAATGCATTTTGCACTGTACGGACTACTTTCCTTTATTGATTAACAATTAATAAATTCTCAAAATCGCTATGACTTTGGCGTTTTGACTCACGTTTACTCACCAATTCAGCCAAAGTAATTTCATTGAGAAAACTTTCAATACGATTACTCAGATCTTCCCACAATGTATGAGTTAAACATTCTACGCCATTTTGACAATTTCCACGACCAAGACATTTTGTCACATGAATATTTTCATTTACCGCTGAAATAATCATTCCTACTGAAATTTGATCACTTGGTAAACCTAGCTGATAACCTCCACCAGGTCCACGAACACTTTTTACTAATCCATCACGACGTAATTTAGCAAAAAGTTGTTCTAAATAAGATAACGAAATATGTTGACGTTCAGAAATATCTGCAAGGCTCACAGGACCTTTTTCTGCATTTAAAGCGATATCTAAAACCGCAGTGACTGCATAACGACCTTTCGATGTAAGTTTCATAAAGTGTTCCTAAAAAGTGATATTGCAATATTTACATATCCTACTAAATCAGTCAATTAATCTAAATCAAGATCAATCCGTTTTTCGACCGCACTTAGCATGCCATTTAAAATATTTAATTCATTTTTTTCAAGTTGAGCGCGATAATATAAACGCTTTAATTTTTGCATAACACCTTGATTTTGAATGAACCCGAGTGACTGATATACACGCTCAGTATGCTCAAAAAAATAAGCGAGTTGTTCTGCAGTTGGATAGTTTTGTTCTATTAAAGAAAGTGAATTTTCCTTCTTATCTTGAGCTAAAAATGCCATGCGTAATTCATAGCTTACCAACTGTACCGCCATTGCCAAATTTAAAGAAGAATAATCAGGATTAGCCGGAATATTCAAATGATAATGACATTTCAACAACTCTTCATTCGTTAATCCAATACGTTCACGACCAAATACAATAGCTATCTTGCCTTCATGCGCTACAACTTTCTCCGAGCATTCTCGAGGCTCGATCAAGGTACTTTGTAAATGACGTAAACGAGCACTTGTTCCAATTACCAAAGAGCAATCATCGACGGCTTCATCAAAACTATCGACAACTCTAGCATTTTTTACAATATCTTCTGCGCCAGCTGAAAGAGCATAAGATTGTTCATCAACGGATTTTGGTGAAACAAGACAAAGCTTGGTCAATCCCATTGTTTTCATTGCTCTAGCAGCAGAACCAATATTACCGCTATGCGAAGTCTCAATTAAAACAATACGAATATTTTCCAACATAATGATGCCCGACTAAAATTTAAGGATATTCTACCACAATAACCGCTAAAAATAGTCAAGAATTTAAGCAAATTAAAGAAATTTAAAATATTAGAGATGAATAATAAAAATAAGAATGGTGGGTTGTGAGAGGCTCGAACTCTCGACCGACGGATTAAGAGTCCGCTGCTCTACCAACTGAGCTAACAACCCAACTGGACAACTAAATCAGAGAGTGGTGGGTCGTGAAGGATTCGAACCTTCGACCAACGGATTAAAAGTCCGCTGCTCTACCGACTGAGCTAACGACCCACTGTGTTGATGAATTAATGATAGCGCATTTATTTTAGAATCAAAAGAATAAATTCATTCTTTCAAACTAATTGGTTAAATTACAAACGATGAAAACAAAACAGGATCCAATAAAAATGGATCCTGTTTTTCAAGCATTAGAAATACTAAGAATTAGTATGCTAACACTGCACGACGGTTTTTAGAATATGCAGCTTCATCGTGACCTAATACTGCAGGTTTTTCTTCACCGTAAGATACTGTGCCTAATTTACCAGCATCAACACCTTTACCAGCTAAATAACCTTTAACTGCATCTGCACGACGTTGACCTAACGCGATGTTGTATTCTGGTGTACCGCGTTCATCAGTGTTACCTTCTACTAATACTTTAGCAGCTGGAGTTGCATTTAAATATGCTGCGTGTGCATCTAAGATTTGAACGTATTCACCTTCGATGTTGTATTTGTCAAAACCGAAATATACGGTATTGTAACGTTGTTGAAGATCAGAAACAGAGTAACCGCCAAAAGTTTGGCCTGCGCCATTGCCTGCAGCATCGTTGTTAGATGAACTACAAGCAGCTAATGCAGCTACAGAACCTGCAACTAATAATGATTTAACAAATTTGTTCATTAGATTTCTCCTCAATGAGTTTTCTTTATTTAGTTAAGTATGGCGACCAAGCAGGAAATTTCACTTGGCCATTACTTCCTGGAAGGCTCGCTTTGAAGCGACCATCTGCAGAAACTAATTGTAGCACCTTTCCTAAGCCTTGTGTAGAGCTATAAATAATCATAATTCCATTTGGTGAAAGACTTGGACTTTCGCCTAAGAAAGATGTACTAAGTACTTCTGATGCACCAGATGTGAGATCTTGTTTAACAACATTATTGTTTCCATTAATCATCACAAGGGTTTTGCCATCAGCGCTAATTTGTGCACTACCGCGACCACCAACCGGTGTTGCACCACCACCGTTTGCACTCATACGATAAACTTGTGGTGAACCACTTCTATCGGATGTAAATAAAATTGAGCTACCGTCCGGAGACCAAGATGGTTCTGTATTATTACCTGCACCACGAGTTAATTGAGTCGGAGCACCGCCGTGAGAACTCATCACGTAAATATTTAATGAGCCATCCTGTGAAGAGGCGAAGGCTAAACGTGAACCATCTGGAGAGAATGCAGGAGCACCATTATGTCCAGGGAAAGAAGCCACCACTTTGCGAGCACCAGAATTTAAATCTTGTACAACAAGTTGTGATTTTTTATTTTCAAAAGATACATACGCTAAACGTTGACCATCTGGAGACCAAGCTGGTGACATAATTGGTTGAGAGCTACGATTTACGATAAATTGATTATAGCCATCGTAGTCTGCAACACGCACTTCATAGGGTTGTGAACCGCCATTTTTTTGCACAACATAAGCGATACGAGTTCTAAAGGCACCACGGATCGCAGTTAATTTTTCAAAAACTTCATCACTAACAGTATGAGCACCATAGCGTAACCATTTATTTGTCACTGTATAACTATTTTGCATTAATACAGCTCCTGGCGTACCTGATGCACCAACGGTGTCAATTAATTGATAAGTAATACTATAACCATTACCAGACGGAACAACTTGTCCGACCACAATTGCGTCAATGCCAATATTAGACCAAGCTTCAGGATTTACTTCAGCTGCTGAAGTTGGACGTTGAGGCATCTGAGACACTGCAATAGGATTAAATTTACCACTGTTACGTAAATCATCAGCAACAATTTTGCTAATATCTTCCGGTGCAGATCCAGCAAACGGCACAACAGCTATAGGACGTGCACCATCAACCCCTTCATCAATTACAATGCGAACTTCATCATCAGCGAATGCATTGTTTGCAACAGCAAGTACAATCGCTAATACGCTCACTAAACGTTTTAATAATTTCATTTTGTTACCTTTAAAATTTAACAATAAATTTTTCTAAAGAATTATCGAATATCAAAGTCAATAATTGGCGATTTATATTTCTCATAGATAGCATCCGATGGAGCTGCTGGAACTTTTTTCGTTCTAGCCACCGCACTTAATGCTGCTGTACAAATATCATCAGGACCTGAAATTTTTTGATATCCCAAGATTGTTCCATCTCGACTCAATTGAATTTTAATACGACAAACTTTTCCAGCAAAACTTGGATCTTTTAAGAAACGACGTTGAATCTCTTTCTTAATTACTCCAGCGTATTGATCTCCTACTTTGCCACCATCGCCAGAACCAAGCGCAGCACCGCTACCTTGTGTTCCACCTTTATTCGCATTTCCGCCTTTAGATGCACTACCGCCACCAATATCTCCGCCATTTAAGAAATCATCTAAACTGGCTTGGTCAGCTTTTCGTTTTGCTGCATCCGCTTTAGCTTTCGCCTCTGCATCTGCTTTTGCTTTAGCATCAGCTGCGGCTTTAGCTTTTGAATCGGCTTCAGCTTTTGCCTTAGCATCAGCAGCGGCTTTAGCTTTTACATCGGCTTCAGCTTTTGCCTTAGCGTCAGCAGCTGCTTTAGCTTTTGCATCAGCTTCAGCTTTCGCTTTAGCCTCTGCTTTTGCCTTGGCTTCAGCTTCTTGTTTTGCTTTTTGTGCTGCAAGTTCTGCCGCTTTAGCTTTGGCCTCTTCTTCAGCTTGTTTTGCTGCTGCAGCTAAACGTTTAGCCTCTGCATCTGCTTTTAATTTTGCAGCTTCAGCCGCTTGTTTAGCCTTAGCCTCTTCAGCTTGCTTCTGTTTTTCCAACGATTCTTGACGAGCTTGCTCTTGTTGTTTTTTTATTTCTTGCTGACGTTGCTGTTCTTGCTGACGCTTTAACTCTTCTTGTCGTTGAACTTCCTGTTGACGCTTAATCTCTTCTTGATTAGGTTGTGGCGGTTTTTCTTCAACAACGGGTTCTGGACGTTTCTGCTTATCCGCTTGCCCTTTTTTCTGTTGTTGAATTCTACCCCATTCTTGCGCTGCAGAGCCAGTATCAACCATTACTGCCCCCATTGCATCGCCATCACCTTCACCACCACCCATAATTTCAACTGTATGGTAGAAAGAGCTGACAATCAACAATCCAAACAAAACAAGGTGCATCACTATAGAAATAACAAATGCATTTGCGCCTTTTTTTTGTCGATTATTTTGCACGGTTACCTACTTAGTTAAATTGGGTTTGTCATTAAACCAACAGATTTAATTCCAGCAAGGTGGAGCAGATTAAGTGCTTTAATCACTTCTTCATAGGGAACTTCCTTAGCTCCACCCACTAAAAATAGTGTGTTATTATCTTTATCAAACTCTTGTCGAGATAACTGTGTCACCATTTCTTCCGTTAACCCTTCTTGACGTTCTCCGCCAATAGAAATCGCATATTGTCCAATCCCTGAAACTTCAAGAATTACCGGCACTTTATCTTCATTAGATACATTTTGACTTTGCACTGAATCCGGCAATTCCACTTGTACGCTTTGGCTAATAATTGGTGCTGTTGCCATAAAGATCAACACAAGCACTAACAATACATCCAAAAACGGGACAATATTAATTTCAGATTTAATATCTTTACGCTGACGACGAGCCATAATTCAAATCTCTCTTATTTTTCACCGCACTTAACGAAAGAGTGCCGTGTATTTTTTCTATATTTTAGTGTGGTGCTTTGCCGAAAGCTTGGCGATGTAAAATCGTCGTAAATTCATCAATAAAGTTACCGTAATTCTGTTCGATAGCATTCACGCGTAAACTTAAACGGTTATAAGCCATTACAGCTGGAATCGCAGCAAACAAACCGATTGCAGTAGCAATCAATGCCTCAGCGATACCAGGAGCAACCATTTGTAAAGTTGCTTGTTTAGCACCACTTAATGCCATAAAAGCGTGCATGATCCCCCAAACTGTTCCAAATAAACCAATATAAGGGCTAACAGAAGCTACTGTAGCCAAAAATGGTACGCGGCTTTCAAGGCTTTCAACTTCACGATTCATTGTAAGATTCATTGCTCGCGTGGTTCCTTTAATAATCGCCTCAGGTGCATCAGGATTCACTTGTTTCAAACGAGAAAACTCTTTGAAACCAACAAAGAAAATTTGCTCACTACCCGTTAAAATATCACGACGATTTGATAATCCTTCATATAGCTTATTCAAATCTTCACCAGACCAGAAACGGTCTTCAAAAGTATTCGCTTCTTTTAAAGCAGCCGTTAAAACTCGGCTACGTTGAATAATAATCGCCCAAGAAATAATTGAGAATGAAATCAAAATCACAATTACAAGTTGAACAACAATACTTGCTTTTAGAAAAAGATCTAAAAAATTCAATTCTGCAGTCATTGCATACTCCGAAAAGTTTATTTTAAGTTGTAAAACGCAGCTTTTACTTCTTTAGGAAGCGCCACAGGTTTCATATTGCCAAGATGAACACTGGCTACCTTGACTATAGCCTTTGATAACATCACAGTATCACGCATAAGTCGTTGCTCAAAAAGGATTGTTGCGCCTTTTATCTCTATGACATCTGTTTCTACCGTGAGTAAATCATCCAATTTTGCCGCAACGCAATAATCAATAGCGAGCGATTTGACAACAAACGCGAGTTGTTGTTCTTGTAATAAAGTTTGCTGCGTAAAATTTAACGCTCGCAAATATTCTGTTCTAGCCCGCTCAAAAAAATGCAAATAACGAGCATGATACACAACGCCACCAGCATCAGTATCTTCATAATATACTCGAACGGGAAGATAGAAGGTTTTTTCTGACATTATTAAGCTTTGCCCACCGCAATAGGTCGGATATTTTAGAACCTGTTTTTTAGATAAGCAATATGCCGAAGAAAAAAATCATCCTCGTAAATAAAAATGCTCTACAGCACTAATCAATATAATGATATAAGCGATATAAGGTAAGAAAATTAGTTTCCAAATTACGCTTTTAATTTCAAATCCGATTCCATGAATCCAAACCGTAATCAATCCCCAAAAGATCATCAAAATCCACCCTGGGGAATCATTTCGTAACAACGTTGAAAAATTATCAATATTAAAGAAAAATACGGCTGTTAGTCCTAGCGCTAAAATAAATGAAAGGGTTCGAAACGAACCCTTATTAATTAATTGATAGAGTGAATGAATCATATTACTCGTCAAATTTTCCTGCTTTTTCTTTGCCAATGGTTAATTTTGCACTGGCAAATATAGCTAATAACACACCCACTACCCAAATTACATATAACATATTAATCTCCTTAGTATAATGAGTGTTTATTTTCATCAATGAAATTCGCATCTAAGCGACCAAACATCTTCGAATAAGACCAAATGGTATAAACCAAAGAAATAGCCACAAAGATAAGTGCAAAAATCAACATTAACGTTAATGTTAATTCACTTGAAGTTGCATCCCACATTAACAAACTCTGTTCAGGGTGTGAGCTTGAAGGCATCACAAATGGGAACATAGATACTGCAGCAGTAATAATTACGCCAGCCATTGTTAATGCAGAGAAAAAGAATGCGAAACCACAACGATTAGCTTTAGAAAATGCCGCATTTAATAATGCAGCTACTACTGCTAATGCAGGGAAAATCCAAAGAATTGGCATTTCATTGAAATTTCTAAACCATGCACCAGTTTCGACAGCAACTTCTTTATTCATTGGAGAAGATGGAGCGTAATGATCCACAACACTCGTTACTACATAACCCTCTTTAAAGTATAACCATGCTCCAGCTAATACAAATGCAATTAAAGTCACAATCGCACCGATTTGGCTGACTGAGCGAGCGCGATCACGCAATTCTTCGGTTGTTTTCATTTGTAACCAGTTCGCACCATGAGTTACAAGCATTGATAAGCTAATAACACCACACAATAATGCAAATGGATTTAATAATTCAAAGAATGAACCGGTATAAGTTACTTGAGTCAATTCGTTGAAATGGAATGGAACGCCTTGTAATAAATTACCAAAAGCTACACCAAATACTAATGATGGTACGAAACCACCTGCGAATAGTCCCCAATCCCAAACAGAACGCCAAGTCGGGTTATCAATTTTTGCACGATATTCAAAACCCAATGGACGTAAGAATAACGCTGCTAATACCAACACTAAAGCGATGTAGAAACCTGAGAATGAAACTGCATATACAATTGGCCATGCCGCAAATACTGCGCCGCCTGCAGTTAACAACCAAACTTGGTTACCATCCCAATGTGGGGCAATAGAGTTGATCATAATACGGCGTTCCACTTCTTTTTTACCTGTTACAGGTAAAAGTGCGGTCACGCCCATATCAAATCCATCAGTTACAGAGAAACCGATCAATAATACAACGACTAACACCCACCAAATAAAACGTAGAAATTCATAATCAATCATAATTCATCTCCTGCTTATTTAGATGATTGTTCAAAGTAGTATTTGCCGGTTTTTAACGCACTTGGACCCAAACGCGCATATTTAAACATCAAATACATCTCAACAATAATGAACGCAAGATAAAGCGCACAAATTAAACCAATAGAGAACCATAAATCGCCAGTACTTAACTGAGACGCCGATACCCCAACAGGTAAAACTTCATAAATTGCCCAAGGTTGACGACCAAATTCAGCTAAGAACCAACCAAATTCAATCGCTAAGAATGGCAATGGAATACTCCAAAGCAATGCTTTAAGTAATAAGCGAGAAGAAGTCACTTTGTTACGTAAATTCTGAACAAATGCACCGAAAGCTAATAAGATAATTAAACCACCAGCCGCTAACATACCACGGAATGCCCAGAAGTTAGGACCTACGTTTGGAATAGTATCACGTGCGGCTTGTTTAATTTGTTCATCCGTTGCATCAACAACTTTATCTGTGTAACGTTTTAATAATAAACCGAAACCTAAATCACCTTTGACTTCATCAAATTTAGCTTTAGTTTCTGGACTTACTTGGCCTGCTGATTTTTTCTCTGCTTTTAATTGTGTGAATAAATCATACGCTACCATACCATTACGAACACGACCTTCATTTTTCGCTTGAATATCTTTCAAACCAACAATTTCAGTGTCTAAAGAACGAGTTGCAATTAAACCACCTAAGTAAGGGATTTCAATCGCAAAATCATTTTTCATTTCAGCGGTATTTGGAATAGCAACTGGATGGAATGGCGCTGGAGCTGCATGAGTATCAAACTCAGCTTCCATTGCAGCCAATTTCACAGGTTGCGCTTTACCGATGTCATAACCTGATTCATCACCCATAATTAATACAGCTGATGCAGCGATAAAACCAAAAGTTGCCGCTACAGAGAATGAACGTTTAGCAAAACCGATATCGCGACCTTTTAATAAATAGAATGCACTGATACCTAATACAAACATTGCACCGGTTGTATAACCTGCTGTTAATGTGTGTAAGAATTTACTTTGTGCAACTGGATTTAACCAAAGATCTAAGAAGCTAGTCATTTCCATACGAACGGTTTCAAAGTTAAATTCTGCCGCTACCGGATGTTGCATCCAACCATTTGCCACTAAAATCCACATTGCAGAAAGGTTTGAACCAAAGGCTACGCAGTAAGTTGCGAGTAAGTGTTTACCTTTAGTTAAACGATCCCAACCGAAAAAGAATAGACCCACGAAAGTGGATTCTAAAAAGAATGCAAGTAATGCTTCGATCGCTAATGGCGCACCGAAAATATCACCTACATAGTGAGAATAATAAGACCAGTTAGTACCGAATTGGAATTCCATAATGATACCTGTGGTCACCCCAAGGGCGAAGTTAATACCAAATAACTTACCCCAGAATCTTGTCATATCTTTATAAACTTCTTTTCCTGTCGCCACATAAATAGTTTCCATAATCACAAGGACGAATGACAAACCTAATGTCAGCGGCACGAAAATGAAGTGATACAACGCAGTTAAAGCAAACTGCAAGCGAGAAAGGTCAACAACGTCCAACATTCTCAACTCCTCTGTATAAACAACATTAGTTCCAACAATGATTAAAAAGGCAAAGCCTTAAATAATCCCTAATCACTCAACTCCAATTAGCTAAGTTTAAATTGGTTTATCTACATAATCATTCTCAAATGGTTAAAAAACACCAATTATTATAGAGATAAGCCAAATTTGAGGGTATTCTACTACTAAACATAAGGATAAAAAACAGTAAAAACGATATCTAGATCACATTTTTGACATAAGATATAAAATACCTATTATTTATTAAAAATAATTTAATTGATATAAATCAATTTTGCTATTTTTTGTACAAAAATATGTATTACACGTGATCCTTATCACAATTTACAACAATAAATGACTTCAAAAGCTAGACATACTAAGTATATTTTGCTATTTTCCCGCCTAGTTTAATTTTTAGATTTCATAATAAAGAGAAACAAGGACTTAAAATGAAAAAAACATTCCTTATTTTAACCGCACTTTTCTCTGCTGTATCAACCTCTACTTTTGCATCAAATATTCTGCCACAACAATGTGAACAACTATTTAAAGAAACAGAGAATTTGATTGCGCAAGCAGAAAAACAGCCTGGCACACATACACAGGTAGGAAAAATTAAAAATAAGTTAAACCAAAGTAAACAACAGATTCTTCAAATGGAATTAGCGACTCAGTTAAAAAGTTGTGAAGTGGGTTTAGCAAAATTAAGTAATTTGAAAAGTTATAGTGAGTAATTAAAAAAGCCTTATTGAGTACAATAAGGCTTTTTTAGTGATTAAATTTACCTAGTCTGATAATTTCTGCAGACCGAAATGGCGATAAGTTTGCGATGTAGCAATACGCCCACGCGGAGTTCTTTGTAGAAACCCCTGTTGAATCAAATAAGGCTCTAACACATCTTCAATAGTATCGCGTTCTTCACCGATTGCAGCAGCAAGATTATCCAGTCCTACTGGCCCGCCGTCAAAACGTTCAATAACTGCAAACAATAATTTTCTATCTAAATAATCAAATCCAGCATCATCGACATCCAGCATTGAAAGCGCTTGTTTTGCCACATCTACAGAAATTACGCCCCCATTACGCACATCTGCATAATCACGCACACGTCGTAATAAACGGTTTGCAATTCGAGGCGTGCCTCGTGAACGACGAGCCACCTCAAAAGCGGCTTGCTGTTCTAATTCAAGATTCAAACACCCCGCACTTCTTGCAACGATAGATGTTAAATCTTCTACAGAATAGAATTCCAAACGTTGTACAATACCAAAACGATCACGCAATGGGGAAGTCAAAGAACCCGCTCTAGTCGTCGCGCCAATCAAAGTAAAAGGCGGCAAATCTAATTTAATAGAACGAGCAGCAGGCCCCTCACCAATCATAATATCCAATTGATAATCTTCCATTGCTGGGTAAAGGACTTCTTCAATAGCAGGGGAAAGTCGATGAATTTCATCAATAAATAACACATCATGCGGTTCAAGATTGGTTAGCATTGCGGCTAAATCTCCCGCTTTTTCCAATACAGGTCCTGATGTCGTACGAATATTCACGCCCATTTCATTTGCCACAATATTAGCAAGCGTAGTTTTTCCCAAACCTGGAGGGCCAAAAATCAATAAATGATCTAAGGCATCTTGACGTAGTTTGGCTGCCTTGATGAAAATATCCATTTGCTCTCGCACTTGCGGCTGCCCAACATAATCCGCTAATAATTTCGGACGAATAGCGCGGTCGATAACATCTTCATCAAGCTTAGCTTGCCCGCTAATAATTCTATCTGCTTCAATCATGTCTCACCTACAGTGCGGCTTTTAAAGCTTCGCGAATAACTTGTTCACTGGTTAATTCTGGCTTAGCAACTCGTTTCACCATTTTTTCTGCTTCTGCAGGTTTATAACCTAAAGCAATCAAAGCTGAAATAGCCTCATCAGATGAATTTTCTACACGCGGTTCAATAGATGGAACTGACGGAATATGAGTACTTTTTACAAAGAAATCGCTTTGTTTTACGCCTTTAAATTTACCTTTGAGCTCAACTAACAAACGTTCAGCTGTTTTTTTGCCAACTCCTGGAATTTTAGTGAGTTTAGAAAGCTCTTCTCTCTCTATCGCATAAGCAAATTGTTCGACCGACATGGCGGATAAAATCGCTAAGGCTAATTTAGGCCCCACCCCATTTGTTTTAATTAATTCACGAAATAAAGTGCGGTCTGTTTTCTGGGCAAATCCAAAGAGTAAATGAGCATCTTCCCGAACAACAAGATGGGTGAATAAAGTAGTTTCTTGACCAATTTCTGGTAAATCATAGAAACTCGTCATAGGCAAAAGCAATTCATAGCCTACGCCTTGCACATTGAGTAAAATTTCTGGAGGTTGTTTTTCTAAAAGAATGCCTTGCAAGCGACCGATCATAATTCTTCCGAATGATAAAAAACTTAGCGCATAGAATAAAATAAAACTGGACGAACATCCAGTTAATTTTTTAATCTAAAGCGTCCTCGGCTATATCTGGTCTTTAAAAGTGCGGTCATTTTTTCTTGCGTTTCTGTCATTTTCACAGAATTGGCAATATGCAAAGAATGTTGAATAGAATGCGCATGTGTAATCGCGATAGCCAAGGCATCCGCGGCATCGGCTTGAGGTTTGTCTGACAATTTCAAAATACGAGTCACCATTTCTTGTACTTGAACTTTATCTGCGGAACCAATGCCCACCACTGTTTGTTTTACTAAACGTGCGGCATATTCAAAAACAGGTAAATCATGATTTACCGCGGCAACAATCGCCGTACCACGAGCCTGCCCGAGTTTTAAAGCTGAATCCGCATTCTTCGCCATAAACACTTGCTCAATTGCAAACATATCAGGCTGAAATTGCGTGATGATTTCAGTTACTCCAGCATAAATGCGTTTCAAGCGGGTTGGTAAATCTTCAACTTGAGTACGAATTGCGCCACTGCCGAGATATTCCAAATGTCTCCCAGTTTGGCGAATCACACCGTAACCCGTTACTCGAGAGCCGGGGTCAATACCTAAAATAATGCTCATAATTTCTATAAAAAATGGGTAATTAAATTACCCATTTATTGCATCATTAAAGCTGAGATGCCACTTCGTCACTGATTTCACCGTTGTGATATACGTTTTGTACGTCATCACAATCTTCCAACATATCAATTAAACGAAGTAATTTTGGTGCAGTTTCAATATCAAGATCAACCGTTGTTGATGGAATCATCGTTACTTCAGCTTCTTGTACTTTAAAGCCAGCTGCTTCAATGCCATCACGCACTGAACCTAAGTCTTCCCAAGCAGTATAGATTTCAAATGAACCATCATCTTGTGGTTGAATATCATCAGCACCCGCTTCGATAGCCGCTTCAGTTAATGCATCTTCATCCGCTTCTGCGATTAAGATTAAACCTTTTTTGCTGAATAAGTAACCCACAGAGCCTTCTGTTCCTAAATTACCACCACATTTGGTAAAACTTGGGCGAACCTGTGAAATAGTGCGGTTTGCATTATCACTTAAACATTCAACCATAACTGCTGTACCGCCTGGACCATAACCTTCATAGATTTTGGTTTCCATATTGGTGTCATCGCCACCGCCTACACCTCGATCAATAGCGCGGTTGATAGTATCGCGCGTCATATTGTTGCTAAGTGCTTTATCTACTGCTGCACGCAAACGTGGATTAGCACTCACATCACCACCACCAATTTTAGCTGCGGTAACAAGTTCACGAATTAATTTAGTAAAAATTTTACCGCGTTGTGCATCTTGTGCTGCTTTGCGGTGTTTAATATTAGCCCACTTACTATGGCCTGCCATGTTGTTTTCCTTCTATTTATCTTTAAGAATATATTTTCTAATTGCTTCCGCATTATTGGAAGATTTTGTCATTTGGATTGCTTGTTCAGGGGAAACCCATTGATATGCCAAATGCTCACTTAATACTGGCTCGAATTCTTGCTCCATTGCCAATAAAAACCAATGTTCACGGCAATGCGTCACATTCGGTGCGTATTTATATCGGAAATGTGGAAAAATTTCAAATTCTATGCTCTCTTTGCAATCAAAAAGTGCGGTGGAATTTTCTGAAATTTCTAACCGTACTTCTTCCCAAAGCTCACGAATTACTGTGTTTTTTGGTGTTTCACCACTTTCAATAGTGCCCGTAACAGACTGCCAAAAATCAGGATCATCTTGGCGTTGGAGCATTAAAACTCGGTTTGTATCTTTAGCGTAAATTACAACGAGAACAGATTGATTATTTTTGTATTGCATCATTAAAAATGCGGCCAAATCTGACCGCACTTCATTCCTAATATTTCAAACTTATTCTGCTTTAACGACAGAAATTGCCAACTCTTCCAACGCTTGCGGATTCGCAAAGCTAGGTGCTTCTGTCATCAAGCACGCTGCCGCAGTAGTTTTAGGGAAAGCAATCACATCGCGGATATTTTCAGTGCCCGTTAAAAGCATGGTTAAACGGTCTAAACCAAATGCTAAACCTGCATGTGGCGGTGTACCGAATTTTAATGCATCTAACAAGAAGCCGAATTTTTCGCGTTGCTCTTGTTCGTTAATACCAAGAATGCGGAATACGGTTTGTTGCATTTTCGGATCGAAAATACGGACAGAACCACCGCCCACTTCGTAGCCATTGATCACCATATCGTAAGCATTTGCTACCGCACTTGTCGGATCAGCTTCTAATTGCTCAGGACTAAAATCTTTTGGTGACGTGAATGGGTGATGCATTGCTGCAAGATTACCCTCTTCATCACGTTCAAACATTGGGAAATCAATCACCCAAAGCGGTTGCCATTCGTCTAAACGAGTTAAGCCAAGATCACGTCCTAATTTCAAACGTAATGCGCCCATTGCATCAGTGGTGGTTTGCCATTTATCTGCACCGAAGAATAAGATATCGCCGGTTTGTGCTTTCACACGTTCTGATAATGCTTTCCATACCTCTTCATTTAAGAATTTCGCAATCGGGCTTTGTACGCCTTCAAGACCCGCATTGATGTCGTTTACTTTCGCCCAAGCTAAACCTTTTGCACCGTAAATACCAACAAATTGTGTGTATTCATCAATTTGTTTACGAGTGATTTCAGTACCATTTGGTACACGAATCACTGCCACACGGCCGTTTGGATTGTTTGCAGGCTCATTAAATACTTTAAATTCAACATCTTTAACGATATCAGCCACATCGACTAATTCAAGCGGGTTACGCAAATCTGGTTTATCTGAACCAAAACGCGTCATCGCTTCTTGCCAGGTCATTTGTGGGAATTTACCTAAATCTACACCAATGATGTTTTGCCATAAACCATGTACCATGCGTTCCATGATCTCACGTACTTCTGGCGCAGTTAAGAAAGAAGTTTCCACATCGATTTGAGTAAATTCAGGCTGACGATCTGCACGTAAGTCTTCATCACGGAAACATTTCACAATTTGATAATAACGATCAAAACCAGACATCATTAGAAGCTGTTTGAAAAGCTGTGGTGATTGTGGCAACGCATAGAATTTGCCTTTATGTACACGACTTGGCACTAAATAATCACGCGCACCTTCTGGCGTTGCTTTGGTAAGCATTGGGGTTTCAATATCAAGGAAACCGTTGTCATCCATAAAACGACGTACAAAGCTGGTGATTTTTGCACGGGTTTTCAAACGTTGTGCCATTTCTGGACGACGTAAATCTAAATAACGGTATTTTAAACGTTGTTCTTCGGTGTTATTTTGGTTGAAGTCTAGTGGCAAAACGTCAGAAGCATTGTAGATGCGTAATTCTTTCGCTAACACTTCTACTTCGCCTGTTGCCATATTTTTATTGATTTGGTTTTCAGGACGCGCAATCACTTCGCCTTTAATTTGAATACAGAATTCATTACGTAACCCAGCAGCCGCTGTCAATGCATCTTGATATTTCGGATCAAAACAAACTTGCACAATGCCATCACGATCGCGCATATCAATAAAAATCAAGCCACCTAAATCACGACGGCGGTGAACCCAACCGCTTAATGTTACATCTTGTCCGATATTGTTACGGTTTAATGCTCCGCAATAATGTGTACGCATCATATTCAATTCCTTAACTCTCTATAAAAATGGAAAATACCGCAGAATTATACGGAAAAAGGCGCGCCTTTTAAATCTTAAACGGAAATTTATTTGACCCCTTGAAAACTTTCCTTAAAATGACCGCACTTTTTAAATATTTTCTAATTCGTAGGGTGTGGAAAGTTGAAAAAACACACATCCCGCACACAATGTAAACTATGAAAGATACTATTTTTTCCGCTCCCATTGAAAAACTCGGCGATTTTACCTTTGATGAAAACGTTGCTGAAGTCTTTCCAGATATGATTCAACGCTCCGTACCTGGCTATTCCAACATTATTACTGCAATCGGTATGCTGGCAGAACGTTTCGTCACGGCTGATAGTAATGTTTATGATCTTGGTTGCTCAAGAGGGGCTGCCACACTTTCAGCGCGTCGAAATATTCATCAACCAAACGTAAAAATTATTGGTATCGATAATTCTCAACCTATGGTTGAACGTTGTCGCCAACATATTGCGGCGTATCATAGTGAAGTACCTGTAGAAATTCTCTGTGATGATATTCGCCACGTTGAAATTAAAAATGCCTCAATGGTCATTCTGAACTTCACCTTGCAATTCTTACCGCCTGAAGATCGCATCGCATTGCTTACCAAAATCTATGAAGGCTTAAACCCAAACGGCGTGCTCGTGTTATCAGAAAAATTCCGTTTTGAAGACACTAAAATTGATAATTTACTCATTGACTTGCACCACCAATTCAAACGTGCCAATGGTTATAGCGAACTTGAAGTGAGCCAGAAACGCACCGCACTTGAAAATGTGATGCGTACAGATTCTATCGAAACACACAAAGTGCGGTTAAAAAACGTAGGATTTTCACAAGTAGAACTTTGGTTCCAATGCTTTAATTTTGGCTCGATGATTGCAGTTAAATAATTCATAACAAATTTATTTAATTCAACTTTTTTATGGCATAATGCCCGCACTTTTTATCAAAAAAGGATTAAACCAATGCGAATTTTACACACTATGTTACGCGTGGGCGATTTAGATCGTTCAATCAAATTTTATCAAGATGTTTTAGGGATGCGTTTATTACGCACCAGTGAAAACCCAGAATTCAAATATACGCTGGCTTTTTTAGGTTACGAAGATGGCGAAAGTGCGGCAGAAATTGAATTAACATACAACTGGGGCGTAGATAAATATGAACATGGCACTGCATATGGACATATCGCTATCGGCGTGGATGATATTTATGCGACTTGTGAAGCCGTTCGCTCGAGCGGTGGTAACGTTACTCGCGAAGCAGGGCCAGTTAAAGGTGGCTCAACTGTCATTGCTTTTGTTGAAGATCCAGATGGCTATAAAATTGAATTTATCGAAAATAAAAGTACTAAATCTGGTTTAGGCAACTAAAATGCGGTCAATTTTTATTGTATTTTTAATAACGTAGGGATTCCTACGTTATTTTATTTTTAAGAGATAGATTATGTCCGATTCTCAAGAAATCCCTTATCACAACCAATTAAAAAATCGCTTTCGTGGCTATTTCCCCGTCATTATTGATGTTGAAACTGCAGGTTTTGATGCAAAAAAAGATGCGTTACTCGAACTGGCTGCCATCACATTAAAAATGGATGAAAACGGTTATTTACACCCTGATCAGAAATGCCATTTTCATATCGAGCCTTTTGAAGGGGCAAATATTAATCCAGAATCCTTAAAATTTAATGGCATTGATATTCACAATCCATTACGTGGTGCGGTGTCTGAACTCGATGCAATCACGGGGTTATTTCAAATGGTGCGTCGAGGACAAAAAGATGCAGATTGCCAACGTTCTATCATTGTGGCGCACAATGCTGCTTTTGACCAAAGTTTTGTAATGGCTGCAGCTGAACGTACCGGTGTAAAGCGTAATCCCTTCCACCCTTTTGGAATGTTTGACACGGCAACGCTTGCCGGTTTTATGTTTGGGCAAACAGTGCTCGTCAAAGCGTGCCAAGCGGCAAAAATTCCTTTTGACGGTAAACAAGCCCATTCAGCGCTATATGATACCGAACGTACAGCGGAATTATTTTGCTATATGGTGAATCATTTAAAAGATCTCGGGGGATTCCCGCATATTGCTTCTGAACTGGAACAGGAAAAAACAACTGAAAAAGAGACCGCACTTTAAGAAAAATAAAAAAGTGGTTGCAATGGTTTTATTTTTCCAGTAGTTTAAAAGCAATTCTTATTTGGAGATAAAAAATGAACATTATCCGTCGTCACCATCATCACCATTCAACTGAATAATCTTTCAGGTTTTTGGTGTGCTTGGAAGATTTCTTCCGAGCTGACAGGATAATAAAAATCTACCCCTCGGAAGGCAACTTTCGAGGGGTTTTGTTTTATTACAACATAGGAGTCATCAATGCAACGACATCATCATTATTTATTCGACAATCAAAAATTTTAAAGTAAAGTATTCACCATTTAATAATTCACAAGGAAAAATACAATGTTAACAAATCCCGTTGTTATTTCGATTATCGTTTTACTAGCACTAAGTTTGCTACGTATTAACGTGATTATTGCGTTAGTTATTGCCGCTCTCACTGCTGGACTCTGTGGCGGTCTAGGTTTAAGCAAAACAATTGAAACCTTTACTGGAGGTTTAGGTGGCGGCGCAGAAGTCGCAATGAACTATGCGATGCTTGGTGCATTCGCGATTGCGATTTCTAAATCAGGTATTACCGATTTAATTGCCTATAAGATCATCACTAAAATGAATAAAACCCCAAGCTCCAGCAACTTAACTTGGTTTAAATATTTAATTTTTGGTGTATTGGTATTATTCGCCATTTCTTCACAGAACCTACTTCCTGTACACATTGCTTTTATTCCAATCGTCGTACCACCGTTACTTTCTATTTTTAATCGTCTAAAAATAGACCGTCGCGCTGTAACCTGCGTACTTACATTCGGCTTAACCGCAACTTATATGTTACTTCCTGTAGGCTTTGGTAAAATCTTTATCGAAAGTATTTTGGTAAAAAATATCAATCAAGCAGGTGCTGCTCTTGGTTTACAAACAAATGTGGCTCAAGTATCCCTCGCGATGTTATTGCCTGTAATTGGTATGATTTTAGGGTTGCTCACCGCAATATTCATCACTTATCGCAAACCAAGAGAATATGATGTAACTATTCAAGAGCCAACCACAAAAGAAATTGAAGCGCACATCACAAACATAAAACCAAAACAAATCACTGCAAGTTTAATCGCCATTGTAGCGACCTTTGCAACACAATTAGTGACAAGTTCAACCATTATTGGTGGTTTAGTTGGAATAGTCATTTTCGCAATATTTGGCATTTTCAAACTGAAAGAAAGTAACGATATCTTCCAACAAGGTTTACGTTTAATGGCTATGATTGGATTTGTTATGATTGCGGCATCCGGTTTTGCTAATGTGATTAATGCCACAACGGGCGTAACAGATTTAGTTCAAAGCTTAAGTAATGGTGCGATTCAAAGTAAAGGTTTGGCTGCATTCTTGATGTTACTGGTCGGATTGTTAATTACTATGGGAATTGGTTCATCATTCTCAACGGTGCCAATCATTGCTTCTATCTACGTGCCACTTTGTTTATCTTTTGGTTTTTCACCATTAGCCACCGTTTCAATCGTTGGTGTTGCTGCTGCCTTAGGAGACGCAGGTTCCCCAGCATCTGACTCTACTTTAGGCCCGACATCAGGTTTAAATATGGATGGTAAACACGACCACATTTGGGACTCTGTTGTACCCACTTTCCTACACTACAATATTCCATTATTAGCGTTTGGCTGGATTGCAGCAATGTACCTTTAACGATTATAATCCCCCGACTTGGGGGATTTTTTTATGACTGTTCAACAACTTATCCAGATATTAGATCAAAAAGTTCAGCAACTTTATCAAGCTCATTTATCCAAACGAGAAGAAAAAATCTTCGCCAAATTTGACCGCACTTTGTTCAGTGAAAATGGACAAAATATTTCCTTTTATCTAAAGGAAATTAATCAAACGCTAGATAGAATAAAGACATTAGAATCTAACGATCTTAATCACTATAATTTTCTGGCAGAGCGTTTACTCGCCCAATGTTCCGTTCTTTCGGAAGCTTTAACTCACAAGAATACTTATCTAACTGAATCCCAAACAGCAACGAAACAAACCATTCAAAAATCTCAACATAGCATTCATAAATTACCGCCAAGAGAACGGTTGGGAAAATACTATGAAGCATTAGAACGCTTGAATAAGCTTTATCAACAATATAAAGATTTAGCACAAGCAGAAAAAAATAATGATGAAAAAATACGTTATGCTCAACTTGCGAAAGGTTATAAAAAACGCCAGCAAAAATGCCAAGATGCAATAGATCTTTTAGAAGAATATTTGGTGTTTAAAGAAGAATTAGAAAACCGTGAAAATACGGAAAATAAATGATTAGAAATAAAAAAACTAATTCTATCGAATTAGTTAACTTTTAAAAATTGATGGCGGAGGAATAGGGATTCGAACCCTAGGAGGGCGTAAACCCTCGCCGGTTTTCAAGACCGGTGCCTTCAACCACTCGACCATTCCTCCGTGATTTAATGCGCACGCATAATACGTTTTTTGAGAAAGACCGTCAAGCAGAAATCATCTCGTTTTTATCAAGTGATTATTTTTACTGCAACCCAAAAATAAAAAGAATTGACGTAATAAACATCACGCCAATTCTAATTTTTTATTTTAGATTACTCTGATTTTGCTCGGGTAGGCTCAGAATATACATGGCTAATCGCACAATGATGCCCTGCCGCCCCTTTACCGTAAAAATAATAGCGAGAATCTTGCCATTCAGTAATTGGGAAAGCTTCTGGCATTTCATCACTCGCTTTCGCCAAAGTCATCTCTGCTTTTGTATGAGTCACTGAAGAAATGGTACCTAAACGCCCATTAAACTCATAGGTACGAATAAAGGCTGGTTCATTTACAATTTCAGGCTCATGTACGGTAATCTTTGACTCAATAGACTCAACTGTTTCTTGAGGTTTATGAGAATTTAAACGCTCTAAAGACTCTTGTACTTTTTTCTGTACAGATTCATTAGCGGGCTGAGTAATAAAATCTAATGCTGGTTTTACTTCAAGAGATTTTTCTTCAACCACAATCCCCATTGCTGGCGTGATAAAACCTTTTTTAGTTTTCTCTTGCTCTAGCAATTCATCCACCGATAAGAAATTATTTTCTTTCGGAGTGTTCACTGTTGAATAGTCCACCCACGCTTTTCCACTTGCCAATTCAGGTGAAGCCACTGCAGCAAATAATGGCATTGGCGATTTTGGCTCTTGATTACGGCGACGACGTTGATTATTCGCTGCACGTAAATGACGTGGAGTGCGGCGTTGACGATCTTGACGTTCAGAACGTTCTTGGTTTTGACGAACTGGTTTTTCATCATCTTGAACGGCCTGAACTTCGACAACATCCACTTCTGGCATTTGTTCAACTATGCTTTCGTTATTTTCAACAGAAATCTCATTGTCTTCAACACGCACGCGTTTACGTAAATCACGACGTTGACGGCGTTGAGTCACTTGCTCAGTTTTTTCATCTTGAGCCTCAAAAACCGGTGTAGAATTTACCGCACTTTCAGCGATGCTTTCTTCCACTAAGTTACGGCGCGGACGGCGTTGATTACGCTCGCGGATATTACGAACTTGCTCTTCGGTTCTTTCCGTTTCGTTATTTTCAGAACGTGGTCGACGAGAAGTACGGCGATCCTGTGGACGACGTTGATTACGATTAGAATTGCGCGAAGTGCGGTTATTTTTTGGTTTATTTTCTTCGGATTCAGAAGCAAACAAGCCTTTAATCTTCGCGATAATTTTCGCTAACAAAGACGGTTCATTCGATTTACGCTCAACTGGAGTCGGAGCAGCTTCAGAAATAGAAAGGGCCACTGCCGCACTTTCAACTGCGGGTTGTTCAGCAACAACGGTTGTTTCCACATTACGAGAAACAAGAGATTCCTCAGTGCTTTCATCTTTCTCACAGTGAATTTTTGCTAAGTTATAGCTCAACTCATTCAACTCTTCTCCATCGCGTAAGCGGAAAACGCTAAAGTGCGGTGTTTCCATTGCTTCATTTGGCGCAACAATAACATCTACATTGTGACGTTTTTCAATATTACTTATCGCTTTACGTTTTTCGTTGAGAAGATAAGAAGCAATTTGTACAGGCACAATCGTATGCACTTGCTTGGTGTTTTCTTTTAACGCTTCTTCCTCGATTAAACGCAAGATAGACAAGGAAAGAGATTCGTTATCACGCACTTTACCTGTTCCTTGACAACGAGGACAAATGTGATGTGAAGACTCACCTAATGAAGGACTTAAACGCTGACGCGACATTTCTAACAAACCGAAACGAGAAATACGGCTAATTTGAATGCGAGCACGATCTTGGCGAACGGCATCACGAATACGATTTTCCACTTCACGTTGGTGACGAACTGGCGTCATATCAATGAAATCGATAACAACTAAACCACCTAAGTCACGCAAACGTAATTGGCGAGCAATTTCATCTGCCGCTTCAAGGTTAGTATTTAATGCTGTTTCTTCAATATCACCACCACGAGTAGAACGCGCAGAGTTAATATCAATAGCAGTTAATGCTTCAGTTACATCAATAACGATTGAACCGCCAGAAGGTAAACGCACTTCACGTTGGAATGCTGACTCGATTTGAGATTCGATCTGATAGTGGCTGAAAAGAGGCACTTCGCCTTGATAAAGTTTCACGCGATTGATGAAATCTGGGCGAACAAGTTTGATATGCTCTTTTGCTTTCTCAAACACTTTAGGGCTATCAATAAGGATCTCGCCTATATCACGGCGCAAATAATCACGAATAGCACGTACAATCACATCACTTTCTTGGTGAATCAAGAAAGGCGCTGGACGATTTTGAGATGCTTGTTTAATTGCTTCCCAATGGTGAAGTAAAACTTTTAAGTCCCACTGCAACTCTTCTGGAGATTTGCCCACACCAGCGGTACGAACAATCAAGCCTACGCCTTCAGGCACATCTAATAAACTTAATGCCTCTTTTAATTCAGTGCGCTCATCCCCTTCGATACGACGAGAGATTCCCCCCGCACGCGGATTATTTGGCATAATGACCAAATAACTGCCAGCAAGAGAAACGAAAGTGGTTAAGGCTGCCCCTTTATTTCCGCGTTCTTCTTTATTAACTTGAACGATAACTTCTTGGCCTTCACTCAAGATATCGCGAATATTCGGACGACCTTGGAAAACATAATCATCGGGGAAATATTCACGAGCAATTTCTTTTAATGGTAAAAAACCATGACGTTCTGCACCATAATCTACAAAAGCCGCTTCTAAGCTTGGCTCAACGCGAGTAATTTTCCCTTTGTAGATATTCGCTTTTTTTTGCTCATGTCCTGGGCTTTCAATATCCAGGTCAAATAAGCGCTGTCCGTCAACTAGCGCTACACGCAACTCTTCTTTTTGAGTCGCATTGATTAACATTCTTTTCATTGTCAATTCTCTTATTAAATATTTTAAAAGACCTCAAAATAAACCGCACTTTGCTTCGTTATCGACCTCGTGTTTCTCGCGCCAGTCAATCTCACGACTGTATGTTGCTGGGTGCATTGATAACGTTATCAAGCATAAACCTTTGCTTTATAAAACAACGCGATATTCCACACGCGTTGCAAGCGGCTAATTTATTTTAAGAAAAATGTTGATTATCAATGTCTTATGCCGATTGCCGCATTGAGTTTTCACCAACAAAACTTATCCTTTTTTACGCAAATTCCTAGGCGCAAAAAGACGCTCTATTATCCATAGAAAACGATTAATTAGCAAGGTGAATATTACGTTCATAGAGTTACGTTAATAGAGCCTTTGTGATATGATTCGCGCCAATTTTCAAAAGGGAAAAAGATGACTGAACAAAACGAAAAAATCATTAATTCATCAGTAAAAATGCTGACAATTAGTGAAGATGAAAGCGGCCAACGTATCGATAATTATTTATTAGCAAAACTCAAAGGTGTGCCTAAAAGTTTAATTTATCGTATTGTGCGTAAAGGTGAAGTGCGGGTAAATAAAGGCCGTATTAAGCCAGAGTATAAATTGCAAACAGGTGATATCGTTCGCATTCCACCAGTGCGTGTGGCTGAAAAAAATGATACATCGATTTCAAAAAATCTCAATAAAGTCGCCGCACTTGAAAACCAAATTTTATTTGAAGATGATTGTTTGATTGTTTTAAATAAACCTTCAGGAATCGCAGTGCATGGTGGAAGTGGTTTAAATTTTGGCGTGATTGAAGCCTTGCGAGCACTGCGTCCAGAGGCCCGTTTTTTAGAACTAGTTCATCGTTTGGATCGCGATACATCAGGCATTTTATTAATTGCTAAAAAACGTTCAGCATTACGCAATTTGCATGAACAACTTCGCGTCAAAACCGTTCAAAAAGATTATTTAGCGTTAGTACGTGGACAATGGCAATCCCATGTAAAAGTTGTTCAAGCACCGCTTTTGAAAAATGAATTATCTAGCGGAGAGCGCATTGTGCGTGTCAGCGAGCAAGGCAAACCATCTGAAACTCGATTTAGCATTGAAGAACGCTATACAAATGCTACACTTGTGAAGGCTTCACCAGTCACAGGGCGTACACATCAAATTCGTGTACATACACAATATGCAGGACATCCTATTGCATTAGATGATAAATACGGCGATAAAGATTTTGATAAACAAATGAGCGAATTGGGATTGAGCCGTTTGTTCTTGCATGCCTTTTCAATTCGATTTGAGCACCCTAAAAATGGCGAAACACTACGTTTCAATGCACCACTAGATCATAAAATGAAAGCAATTTTGCAAAAGTTACGGGAAAGCAAATAGACAACATTTGTGTTTATTGCTACACTTGCGCGCGGAGACAACTCGTTTCTATCACCAAAATTTCATAATAACGACAACAAAGGATAGCAAAATGGCAAAAGGACAATCTTTACAAGATCCTTATTTAAATGCGCTTCGTCGCGAACGCATTCCTGTATCAATCTACCTTGTAAACGGAATCAAACTTCAAGGTCAAATTGAATCATTCGATCAATTCGTGATTTTATTAAAAAACACTGTGAACCAAATGGTATATAAACACGCAATTTCAACCGTTGTGCCTGCGCGCTCTGTTTCTCATCACAATAGCAACCATCATGTAGCAACAACTGAAGCCGTTGAAAGCGTGGAAACTCAAGCAGAATAATCACAGATCCATCAATGGATAATCAATATTTATTAAGTGCGGTTGAAAATTCTCTGAAAATTTCAACCGCACTTTCTTCATCCCAACAATCTGATAAAACGCGTGATACCGCCATCGTGGTTCACGTTTTCTTTGCGCAAGATAAAAACACTGATGATCTACAAGAGTTTTTGCTACTCGCTGATTCTGCCAATGTGGATGTATTAGATACTATCACTACAAGCCGTAGCACTCCTCAAGCTAAATATTTTGTAGGTGAGGGAAAAGCTCAAGAAATTGCAAATGCGGTGCAATCACATAATGCTGATGTTGTGCTTTTTAACCATCAATTAACCCCAGCACAAACACGTAACTTAGAAAGTTTATGTCATTGTCGAGTGGTCGATCGCACTGGCGTCATTTTAGATATTTTCGCCCAACGAGCACGTTCTCATGAGGGAAAATTACAGGTTGAACTTGCGCAACTAAAACACTTATCCACTCGATTAGTTCGTCGCAAAACAGGCTTAGATCAACAAAAAGGGGCGGTAGGATTACGTGGGCCGGGTGAAACCCAGTTAGAAACAGATCGTCGATTGATTAAAGTGCGCATTTCTCAATTACAAAATCGATTGGCAAAAGTGGAGAAACAGCGCAATCAAAATCGCCAAACACGCCAAAAAGCAGATATCCCGACCATTTCACTTGTTGGCTATACCAATGCAGGGAAATCAACCTTATTTAATCGTTTAACCAATGCAGAGGTTTATGCCGCAGATCAGCTTTTTGCAACATTAGATCCCACTTTACGAAAATTACAGATTCAAGATGTAGGTACAGCAATTTTAGCGGATACAGTAGGATTTGTTCGACAGCTTCCGCATGATCTTGTTTCAGCCTTTAAATCGACTTTACAAGAAACGGTAGAAGCTAGCTTATTACTCCATGTGATTGATGCGGCCGATTCACGAAAACAAGAAAATATCGATGCCGTCAATGATGTGCTAGAAGAAATTGGTGCAGGACCAGTGCCTGTTCTATTGATATATAACAAAATTGATTTGTTGGAAAATGTTGTACCGCATATCGAATACAATGATGAAAACCAGCCTGTTGCAGTCTATCTCTCTGCGCAAGATGAGCAGGGTATTCATTTATTGTTTGAAGCCATTAAAGTGCGGTTAAAAAACGAGATACTTTCTCTTTCTTTAATTTTGCAACCGCACGAAGGCAAACTTCGCCATGCTTTTTATCAACTTGATTGTGTACGTCACGAACAAATTTCTGAACAAGGCGAATTTTTGTTAAATGTGCAGATTGATAAGATTATGTGGTTAAAGTTATGTAAGCAATTTTCTAGGTTAGCAGATATTAAAATACAATCAGACAATGGCTAATTTATAGAAAATTATTTTCCAATTCCATATTGTTTCAATTTATTCGCAATCGCAGTATGGGAAACGCCTAAACGTTGAGCTAATTTTCTCGTGCTTGGATATTCTGCATAAAATAATTTTAGGACTTGCGACTCATAAGAACCAATGATTTCATCTAAGGTTTTATTATCAAATTCACCCAAAGAAATCACCGCACTTTGTGGAGGAGCAAGATTTAAACTTTCGATAGTTAAATGATTATCTTGTACCAAAGAGCAGGCACGATAAAGAGTGTTATAAAGCTCACGAACATTCCCTTTCCAATCATATTTCTGCAAATAAAGAAGAAAATCTTTATCGAAAGTTGGTTTTGCAATTTTTAATTCTTCACTGATTTCCTGTAAAAGACCTTGTGCCAGTGGCTCAATATCTGCCATGCGATCGCGTAATGCTGGAACATTAATAGTGAGAACATTTAAGCGATGAAACAAATCAGCACGCACGTTACCTTGCTCAACAAGCAAATGAAGTGGAACCTGTGATGTGCAAATCACTCGTACGTTTGCATGATGTTCCTTCTCTTCACCTACTCGACGGAAAGATCCATCTGTTAAAAAACGCAATAATTTAGCCTGCAAACTCAATGAAAGTTCAGCAATACCATCTAGTAATACAGTTCCCTCATTCGCATATTCAAAAAAACCGATGGTTTCACTGTCTCCAACTTTTCGACCAAACATTTCACTTTCCGCATCTTCATCAGGCAACCCAGCACAATTTACTGCGATAAATTTTTTATCACGACGCAAACTCTGATAATGGCAGGCTTTAGCCAACAAATCTTTTCCAGTCCCAGTTTCCCCCTGAATCAATAAAGGCGCATCAAACATAGCAAAACGTTTCGCATTTTCTACCGCACTTTTCATGGATTCACTTTGCACAATAAAACAATCGAAAGGATTTTGTGGATTAAATTTGAAACTGGTCATATATCAGAAATGTAGGGAAAATAAGATTGGATTATGATAGTTTTTTTACATAAAGGTGTAAATATTATTTTACACATTAGGGAATGAAAATGCGGTCTATTTTGATTTTTAGTTACTGATCCATAATGGCAATTGTATAGTCACAGCAAGTCCACCCATTGGGCTTTTTTCCGCCCAAACTTTACCCTGATGTTCTTTAATAACATTAGATACAATCGCCAGTCCCAGACCTGTACCACCAGTCGTTCTAGTTCGTGTTTCATCCACACGATAGAATGGCTCAAAAATTTTCCCAAATTCATCGGGATTAATGCCAGCACCATTATCATCAATACGAATCGACAGGAACCCTTCACGCTCTTCTTTCAGAAAAGAAATGCTTAATACAATTTTATTTTTTGTATATTTGAGCGCATTTGTCACAATATTTTCAACCGCACTTTCTAGCAATCTAAAATTACCATTAAGTTGTGGTTCATTTTTCGGCAGATTAATTTTTACAAGAAACGCTATTCCACGTTGCTCTGCCTCAAATTTTGCATCATTGATAATATCAGTCCAAAGCGTATTGGCATAAAAAATCTCCCGTTCCACTTGACTATTCATTTGATGGCGTGAAAGTAGAAGTAGCTCACTAATCATCTTATCCATTCGGCCAATTTCTCTTTCAATGCGTTTTACGCTATCTGTTTCACCACATTCATGGCGAACAAGCGCTGTAGCCAACTGTAAACGAGTAAGTGGCGTTTTTAATTCATGTGAAATCGATGAAAGTAGAGTTTGTTGATTAGAAATTAGATTATCAATAGACGTTGCCATTCGATTAAAACTTTGACCAACTTGACGTAATTCTAATGGACCATTAGCCACTAAGCTCTTATCAATTTTAAAATTACCTAATGCCACTGAATTCGCTGCTTCTTGCAAGCGAGAAATAGGCTTAGTCAGCATTCTTGTAAACCACCAAAGCAATGGGCTAGTGATTAAAAGAATAATCAAAATCAATATAATGGGTCTATCAAAAACATAATTAAAAATCTCACGCTGTGGATTAACGTAAGAAATAAAATACAAGGCATAGGAAGCCGTATCCCCTAAATAAACTTGGAACGGCCCTGAAAGCTGAAGCTCATTAAAATTTTTACGTTTAGGTTCTGAAAAATCGCCAGACACATCTGCAAATCTTCGAATATAAGGCGCTTCCTCTGGCAATTCGCCGAGAATATTTTTAGTTTTTAAATTAATCAGAACAGGTCTGAAAGGTTGAAATTTATCTGAATGTAAAACAGGAACTTTTGAAATTAGTCCTTGTAATTGACCATTACGAACGATATTCAGAATTTCTTTTTGATAGTTAACAATATCTGATTCTTTTAGAGGAGAATAGAGTCTGAGATCGAAGTTAGGTAGTGCGATCACAAGACTCATCATAATGAAAAAAGAAAACCAGAACAGAGCAAATGTTCTGATTGCAAGTTGATTTAAACTGAAAAGACTACGCAATTTCATAAAACTAAGTGACTAAAAGATATCCTTTTCCGCGTAAGGTTTTAAACCAAGGCAATTTGCTTTCTCGCTCTGGTAACTTGCGTCTCAAATTAGATATATGCATATCAAGAGAGCGATCAAATGGACTTAGCGATTTTCCCATTACCTCTAAACTTAATTCTTCTCGAGTAACAATATTACCTTTCGACTTCAGTAATAGATAAAGAATTTTAAATTCATAATCGGTTAAATTTAAGTTTTCCTCGCCATACATCGCAGTTTGGCGAGTCAAATATAAAGTTACGTTTTCAAAAGATAATATTTCTTTTGTATCGTCAACATTATTTGATGGCGACACACTTCGACGCAAAATCGCTCTAATTCTTGCAACTAATTCACGATCATTAAATGGTTTAGGCAAGTAATCATCCGCACCCAATTCTAAGCCCACTACACGATCGATATCGTCACCTCTTGCAGTAAGCATCATCACTGGCACATTAGAGACTCTGCGAATTTCTTTTAATGTATCAAGACCATTTAGCTTCGGCATCATCACATCAAGCAAAACCAACTCATGGCTCTCATCAAGTTTTTGTAATGCCTCTAATCCATTATTTGCTGTTTGAACATCAAACCCTTCTAGCATTAAAAGGGATGAAAGTAATTCCGTCAATTCAACATCATCATCAACGAGCAAGAGTTTTGACATTGGGGATTCCTTTTTATCAATAGTTCTTGTTGTAGTGCGGTGAAAATAGAAAGATTATTTCCAGAATTGCCACCAGCTTGATTTTGGTTTCTCACCAGTTTGAATAATGGTGTTGTTCTCGCCTTGTTGAGAAACTTCTGGCAAAGGTTTATCAAGATTGGTTTCTGTCACAATCCCACGTTGATCAAATTTTACAGTGAAAGTATGTTGAACAGGTGTTTCATAAGCACGTTGTTGTAAGAACACATAGTACCAAGTCTGACTATTATAAGGATCGATTAATACTGGCGTACCCAACAAATATTGTACTTGTTGAGCAGTCATGCCTTCTTTAACTTGAGCAACTGTAGTCGCTTCTAAATAGTTGCCTTGTGGTACATCAATTCGATATACAACTTTTTCAATGGTGGAACAAGAAGCGACGCTTAATGCTAAAAAGGTTGCGCCTAAAAGTGTTTTAACTTGCATTTTCTTTACCTTATTTGTGCAAAAGTACTGTCAAATAATACCCAAGTTTGAGCATATTTCCAAATTAATTCTCTGATTTTAAAGCCTTTTGTAATTGATCTTTTAAATTCGGCGGTAAACCGTTGATAGTAAGTGTATCAGTCATCGGTTCCCATTGAATTCGAGTATTTAATAAATCAGCATCGAAACTAATACTCACCCCCTTTCCTGAACCAGTGAATTTTGTTAGGGATTTTAAAGTTGAACGTACTGGCGGAATGCTGTCTTCCAAGCCATAATTCTGTTCTCCCGCAAAGGTAACAAAAGGCTGTTCGTTTAGAGTGGGTAAGGAATCAGAAAGTTCCTGCAATTCAATTTCATCGCCGCCTGCAAGTTGAGCTTTACAATATTCAAACACTTGTTTTTTCACTGCTTGAGTTTGCTCTTTGTTGAGTTCACCTTGATCACAATAATCACTCACAGCTTGCAATAAACATTGATTTTGAACTTGTGGATTTAACCCTTCTTCGGCACCTAAAAAATCCATGAAAAAATCACTAATTTTGCGACCAACACGACCTTTTATGAAAGTTAAATAACGATTAGAGTTTGCATTCACCTGCAAATCCGTCAAATTCACTCTTGCCGCAATATCAAACTGAGTAATATCAAGATATTCTGTACGGCGAATATCTAAATGCTCATCCACTAACATACTATGACGGCTATCAAGCAATGCAATAAACAAGTAATCTGTCGCCAAGAAATTATATTGACATAAAATCAAGGTTCCACTTTCTGCAAAGTTATATTTGCCCAGCTCATCTGCAAGCAATTTTGTTGAGTGTTGACTAAAACCTAAAAACTCAATTTCTTGTTCCAATAAACGATTTAAATGTTGTGCAAATATAGACTTTTCCTGAAACACGCCAAAAGCCTTCGCTTTGTTTTGATAGCCTTGATGAAGTTGCAACATCATTTGTTCTACTTCTGGCGTAATTGACAACAGCTCATCGCGTAATACGCTTTCCATTTTTATGCTGTCGCCATCCACATTTTTGACTAACTGATGCAAAACAATTTGATTAACGGTAATACTCATTTTTGTCACCTTTGAAAAATTTGCCGCAAATTATAACCGCACTTTTTAAGCAAGAAAAAAGAAATTATTTAGGTTCTACCAAATAATCGGGTATCATAAGCCAAATTTTTTGTTTTATTTTTAACATTATGGCTCAACATTCTAAATATTCTGATGCTCAATTAAGTGCGATTGTAAACGATATGATCGCAGTGCTAGAAAAGCATAAAGCCCCTGTAGATCTCTCCTTAATCGCTCTGGGTAACATGGCAAGCAATTTATTAACCACCAGTGTGCCGCAAACTCAACGTGAGGCATTAGCTCAAGCGTTTTCGAATTCCTTAATTAATGCGGTAAAAACACGTTAATATGAAATGGATTAAAAAAGGCACTTTCAGCGGCAAACAATACCGTGATGACGTTTCACGAAAAATTTCGTGGGGCCATTGGTTTGCCTTTTTTAATATTATTGTTGCTTTTCTTATTGGCACTCGTTATGCCTTTATCATTGACTGGCCAGATACTCTCGCAGGAAAACTTTATTTCTTTGTGAGTTTGCTTGGACATTTCAGTTTCAACGTTTTTGCGTTGTACTTACTCGTGGTCTTTCCACTAAGTTTCATTGTTAAAAATCACCGCACTTTTCGCGGATTAACCGTGATATTTTCCACGATTTGTACAACCTTATTATTATTTGATACCGCCGTTTTCAATCGTTTTAATCTGCATTTATCCTCTGTTGTATGGAATTTGCTGGTCAATCCAGAAAATGGTGAAATGTCACGCGATTGGCAAATATTTTTTGCACCAATGCCAATAATTTTACTGGCACAAATGTTATTTTCTCGCTGGAGTTGGGAAAAATTACGCAGTCTTGAACGCCAAAAATGGCTAAAAGGAACCGGTATATTCTTAACCGCAATGTTTATTGTGACGCATTTAATTTATGCTTGGGCAGATGCTTATTTGTATCGTCCTATTACCATGCAACGATCTAATTTCCCTTTATCTTATCCAATGACAGCTCGTTCTTTTTTAGAAAAACACGGTTTCTTGGATGGAGAAGAATATACGCAAAAATTGGCACAAGAAGGCCGTTTAGATGCCTTAAAAATTGATTATCCGAAAAAAGAACTCACTTACGCACCAATTACGTACAAACCTAATATTCTGATCGTAACGGTTTCGGGTTTACGCTATGATGCGATTTCTAGTGAAAAGATGCCAAAACTTGCTGAATTTGTAACAAGTTCAACAGAATTCACTAATCATTACAGCACAGGCAATAGTAACAACGCCGGCTTAATTGGGTTATTTTACGGGCTAAATGCAAATTACACCGATAGCATTTTAAGCAATCATACCCAATCTGTTTTAATCGAAAAATTACGTGCTGAACATTATCAATTGGGTTTATTTTCTGCTACGAATTTTAAAGATAGCGTCTTCCGCCAAGCATTATTTCGTGAAATAAAACTTCCATCAAATAAAACCAACAAACCAAATAATGAAAGTGCGGTAAAAAATCTCAATGATTTTATTAAAGCACAAAAAACTGACTCACCTTGGTTTGCTTATTTAGATTTAGCCTTGGAGGCTAAAAATCCATCAGATTATGACCGCACTTTGCAGGACATTGATTCTCTTTTAGCAAAAGTGTTAGAAACTACACCGCTTGAAAATACGTTAGTCATTATCACGTCAGAGCATGGTTTAACCTTTAATGAAATGAATGAAAAAGAGCGAGAAAACTACTTTGGGCGCGATGAAGTTCAAGTGCCATTGCTTGTATATTGGAAAGATTTACCAGTAGGCAAACAAAATGGATTAAGTAATCATGCGGATATTTTCTCTGCATTAATGCAAACAGTATTCCGTGTAGAAAACCCGTTGATGGATTATAGTCAGGGACGTAATCTCTTTGATCTTAAGGGTGATGACTGGGTGCTTGCCTCTAATTTCCATTGGAATGTGGTGATTCAACCTGATGGAACACAATATCACATTGATCGCAAAGGGAATTACAAAAAATTCGATAAAGATTATATCGAGCAATCTTCAGACAGACCGCCACTTGGAATCTTCTTAGAAGCCTTCCAATTACAAAATTTCTTCTTTGAAAAATAATCTATAAGGGCATAAAAGAATAGATTTTTTGCCCTTAAGCCTTTATACTCACGACTCAGTTTAAGACTGAAAAATGTTATTAATGAAAATCCGTGAGTTTTTCATAACATTATCATAATGCTTCTCGCCGTACTTACAGTACCTTTCAATTAATATACATTCTCGTCTTTTTATCCTTTCTTTTTTACGGAGTTTGTATGAAAAGCCACGTTCGTAGTTTTAAAACCTATATTCGCGATGAAATTATCAAAAAAGGCGGGTGGGTAAATGCCCATGCACATGCTGACCGCGCTTTTACGATGACGCCAGAGAAAATTGGGATTTATCATAGTAGTAATTTGCAACAAAAATGGGATTTAGTGGATGAAGTAAAACGCACTTCCAGTGTTGATGATTATTACGCACGTTTTTGCCAATCTATTGAATTAATGATATCCCAAGGTGTAACCGCATTTGGTACTTTTGTCGATATAGACCCAATTTGTGAAGATCGTGCAATTATTGCCGCACACAAAGCCCGCGAAGTGTATAAACATGACATTATTTTGAAATTTGCCAATCAAACTTTAAAAGGGGTAATCGAACCCACTGCGCGTAAATGGTTTGATATTGGTGCAGAAATGGTAGATATGATTGGCGGCTTACCATATCGTGATGAATTGGATTATGGACGTGGCTTAGAAGCGATGGATATCTTGTTAGATAAGGCCAAATCTCTTGGAATTATGTGTCATGTACATGTAGACCAATTCAACAATCCAAGTGAAAAAGAAACCGAGCAACTTTGCGACAAAACCATTGAACACGGAATGGAGGGGCGAGTTGTAGGTATCCATGGTATTTCCATTGGCTCACATTCAAAAGAATATCGCTACAAACTTTACGAAAAAATGCGTAAAGCCAAAATGATGATGATCGCCTGTCCTATGGCATGGATTGACAGTAATCGCAAAGAAGATCTTATGCCATTCCATAATGCGCTCACGCCAGCAGATGAAATGATCCCCGAAGGTATCACCGTTGCCCTAGGCACAGATAATATTTGTGATTACATGGTTCCTCTATGTGAAGGCGATTTATGGCAAGAATTAAGCCTATTGGCTGCAGGATGCCGTTTCCCACACTTAGACGAAATGGTCAATATTGCAAGTATTAATGGTCGTAAAGTGTTAGGGCTAGAGCCAATTTAGCTTTTTATTCCTCACAATCAAAAGTGCGGTCAAAATGGGCAACACTTAAAANNTTTTAAGTGTTGCCCATTTTCGTTGTGCTTTTGTGTTTTTTAACTTGCCAAAAAACAAATAAAATGAACGCTCATTCATTTTGAGCAATTATTGCTCCTTATTTTACTCAAGGATCTTATGCGACAAGCTAAAACAGACTTAGCTGAACAGATTTTTTCAGCGACAGATCGTTTAATGGCAAAAGAAGGGTTGAATCAACTTTCTATGCACAAACTTGCGAAAGAAGCAAATGTAGCAGCAGGAACGATTTACCTTTATTTCAAAAACAAAGATGAGTTGCTTGAACAATTTGCACACAGAGTGTTTTCAATGTTTATGGCAACACTTGAAAAAGATTTTGATGAAACTAAGCCTTTTTTCGAACAGTATCGACAAATGTGGAAAAACATTTGGTATTTCTTACAAGAAAATCCCACTATCTTATCCAATTTAAAGCAATATGAATCTTTGCCTAATTTCAAGGATATTTGTAAAAACGTTAAAAACTGCCGTTGGGATTTATTTCATCATCAAGCACAAAAAGCTGGCTTATTAGCGGAATTATCTGAAGATATTCTCTTTTTATTAAGTTTGAAAACAGCGATAAATTTAGCCTCTGATACAAAATTTATCGATTTCGATCTTAAGCCTGAAATTTTAGAATCTGTGATTGAACGCTCTTGGCGTGCGATTCAGAAATAATTGTTGTTATTTTTATAACGGAGCTTTAAACATGAGTCAAACTCAACATCAAAGACCAAAACGCTCACATATTTTCTTTATGAAAATAATTTTAGTGGTATTTGTCTTAATTTTTGCCGGTGTCATCGGTTTTAATATGATAAAAGGCGTAATGATAAGCCGAGCCATTGCGGGCATGCCAGAACCTTCAAGCCCAGTGACTGCACTTGAAGTTCAACCGCGTGAATGGACGCCAGTTATTAACACAACAGGTCTTGTGCGTCCAAATCAAGGCGCAATGCTCAGTACACAAAATGCCGGTACGATTTCTCAAGTATTTGTGCAAAATGGCCAACAAGTGAAAAAAGGCGATTTACTCATTGAACTCGACAGTTCAGTAGAACATGCTAGCCTTCAAGCCGCACAGGCACAACTCCCAGCTCTTCGCCAAACTTATCAACGTTATGCGAATTTATTGAAAAGCAATGCCGTTTCACGACAAGAAATGGATAACGCAAAAGCGGCTTATGACGCTCAACTAGCCAATATCGAATCTTTAAAAGCAGCAATTGAGCGCCGTAAAATCGTTGCGCCATTTGATGGCAAAGCAGGTATTGTGAAAGTAAACCTTGGTCAATATGTGAATGTTGGAACAGAAATTGTGCGTGTTGAAGATACTAGCTCAATGAAAGTGGATTTTGCCCTTTCACAAAATGATTTAGATAAATTGCATATCGGTCAACGCGTCACAGCGACAACAGATGCTCGCTTGGGCGAAACATTTTCAGCTCGAATCACAGCTATTGAACCTGCCATTAATTCATCAACTGGTTTAGTTGATGTTCAGGCTACATTTGATCCAGAGGATGGGCGTAAATTGCTTTCAGGCATGTTCTCACGTTTACGCATTGCGCTTCCAACTGAAACAAATCAAGTTGTCGTTCCACAAGTAGCCATTAGCTACAACATGTATGGTGAAATTGCTTACTTACTCACACCATTATCTGATGAAGACAAAGAGAAAATGGCTGAGAATAAAAAATTAGATCGTTTATATCGAGCAAAACAAATCACTGTATTTACTAAAGATCGCCAAGGCATTTATTCTCAATTACAAGGTAATGAAGTAAAACCGGGTGATAAAATTATCACTGGTGGTCAACAAGGTATCGGCAATGGCAGTCTTGTAGAATGGATTGAAAAAGACATTGTAGGTGCAACAGAACCAGTAAATAAAACTAACCTTTAATCAACTAGGAAATACGAATGAAATTTACCGATATATTTATTCGTCGTCCTGTTTTAGCGATTTCAATTAGCTTGCTTATTATTATTTTAGGTTTGCAAGCTATTTCGAAATTGACAGTGCGTGAATACCCTAAAATGACCACCACGGTAATTACGGTAACAACTGCCTACCCTGGTGCTGATGCAAATCTAATTCAAGCATTTGTTACTTCTACACTAGAAGAATCTATCGCCCAAGCGGATAACATTGACTATATGTCATCTAGTAGTGCTCCAAATGCATCGACTATTACAGTCAAAATGAAACTGAATACCGATCCTGCCGGAGCACTTGCTGATGTATTGGCAAAAGTAAATGCTGTGCGTTCAAAATTACCAAGCGGTATTGAAGATCCAACGGTGGCTTCATCTTCCGGTGGTACGGGGATTATGTATATAAGTTTCCGCTCCAACAAACTAGACTCAAGTCAAGTAACAGACTACATTAATCGCGTAGTCAAACCTCAATTCTTTACGATTGAAGGTGTGGCAGAAGTACAAGTATTTGGTGCAGCTGAATATGCATTACGTATTTGGTTAGATCCACAAAAAATGGCGTCACAAAATCTTTCTGCGCCAACGGTAATGTCTGCTCTTTCTGCAAATAATGTACAAACTGCGGCTGGTAATGATAACGGCTACTATGTCACTTACCGCAACAAAGTTGAAACAACGACAAAATCAGTTGAGCAATTAGGTAACTTAATTGTTGCTTCTCGTGGCGATGATTTAGTACGCCTGCGCGATATTGCAACCATTGAATTGAACAAAGAAAGTGATAATTCTCGTGCAACTGCAAATGGTGCGGATTCTGTTGTATTAGGCATTAATCCAACTTCATCGGCTAATCCATTAACAGTGGCAGAGAAAATCCGACCGCTCTTTGAAAGTATTAAAAAGCAACTACCGGATAGTATGGAAACTGACATTCTTTATGACCGCACTATTGCAATTAATAGCTCAATTCATGAAGTAATTAAAACTATTGTGGAAGCAACTGTTATTGTATTAGTGGTTATTTTGATGTTTATCGGATCGTTTCGCGCAATTTTAATTCCAGTTCTCACCATTCCGATTTCGTTGATCGGTGTTTTAATGATGCTACAAAGTTTAGATTTTTCTATTAACTTAATGACACTATTAGCACTTATTCTCGCTATCGGTTTAGTCGTTGATGATGCGATTGTCGTGTTAGAAAACGTGGATCGTCATATTAAAGAAGGAGAAACACCATTCCGCGCAGCAATTATTGGTACTCGTGAAATTGCCGTGCCTGTAATTTCTATGACTATCGCATTGATCGCGGTTTATTCACCGATGGCTTTAATGGGCGGAATTACCGGCACATTGTTTAAAGAGTTTGCTTTAACCCTTGCTGGTGCAGTGTTTATTTCTGGTGTTGTGGCATTAACGTTATCGCCAATGATGAGTAGTAAGTTACTCAAATCCAATGCTAAACCAACATGGATGGAAGAACGCGTAGAACATACCTTAGGTAAAGTAAATCGTATTTACGAATACATGCTTGATCTCGTTATGCTCAATCGTAAATCAATGCTGGCTTTTGCTGTGGTGATTTTCTCAACGCTCCCATTTTTGTTTAATTCACTTTCTAATGAATTAACACCAAATGAAGATAAAGGTGCATTTATTGCGATTGGTAATGCGCCATCTAGCGTAAATGTGGATTACATTCAAAATGCAATGCAACCATACATGAAAAATGTAATGGAAACACCTGAAGTCTCTTTTGGGATGAGTATTGCAGGCGCGCCAAATTCTAATGGTTCGTTAAATATCATCACATTGAAAGACTGGAAAGAACGTTCACGAAAACAATCTGCAGTAATGAATGAAATCAATGCAAAAGCGAAATCAATTCCAGAAGTCTCCGTATCTGCATTTAACTTTCCTGAAATTGATACAGGGGAACAAGGCCCTCCAATCGCTATTGTGTTAAAAACGGCTCAAGATTATAAATCGTTGGCAAATACCGCTGAGAAATTCTTAAGTGCGATGAAAGCCTCTGGCAAATTTATTTATACAAATTTAGATTTGACCTATGACACGGCGCAAATGACAATTTCAGTCGATAAAGAGAAAGCCGGTACTTACGGTATTACGATGCAACAAATCAGTAATACTTTCGGAAGTTTCTTATCTGGAGCAACAATTACGCGAGTGGATGTCGATGGACGTGCCTATAAGATTATTTCACAAGTAAAACGTGACGACCGTTTATCGCCCGAAGCATTCAAAAATTATTACTTAACGGCAAGTAATGGGCAATCTGTGCCATTAAGCAGTTTAATCACGATGAAGCTAGAAACACAGCCAACTTCATTATCACGCTTTAGCCAATTAAACTCAGCACAGATTAGCGCAGTACCAATGCCTGGTTCATCAACGGGTGATGCAGTTTCATGGCTACAACAACATGCAATAGACAACTTACCGCAAGGCTATACGTTTGACTTTAAATCTGAAGCACGTCAATTAGTACAAGAAGGTAACGCATTAGCCGTCACTTTTGCATTGGCTGTTATCATCATATTCTTAGTACTTGCCATTCAGTTTGAATCTATACGTGACCCAATGGTAATTATGATTTCCGTACCATTAGCCGTAAGTGGTGCATTAGTGAGCTTAAATATTTTATCCTTCTTTGGCATCGCGGGAACAACATTAAATATCTATTCTCAAGTCGGGTTAATTACTCTCGTTGGATTAATCACCAAGCACGGTATCTTAATGTGTGAGGTCGCAAAAGAAGAGCAGCTAAACCATGGTAAAACGCGAATTGAGGCAATCACTCATGCTGCAAAAGTACGTTTACGCCCAATCCTAATGACAACCGCTGCAATGGTAGCTGGCTTAATTCCATTACTCTATGCAACAGGTGCGGGAGCAGTATCTCGCTTTAGTATGGGGATAGTGATTGTAGCAGGATTATCCATTGGTACTATTTTCACCTTGTTCGTATTGCCTGTGGTATATAGCTATGTCGCAACCGAACACAAACCATTACCGGTTTTTGATGAAAATAAAACAACCCACTAATTAAAACATAGAAAAAAACAAACCGCACTTAGGTCACCCAAAGTGCGGTTTATTTTTTTAGATTATTTTTAGCCTAAGATTTTATCTAACTCTTGGCTAACTTCTTCTACTTTTTTTGTACCATCTAAACGGAAATATTGAGTATTCCCCGCTTTCGCTTCTGCTTGGTAATAATCAATTAATGGGCTGGTTTGTTTATGATATACGGCTAAACGATCTAATACAGTTTCTGGTTTATCATCTGCACGAATAATTAAATCTTCACCTGTTACATCATCTTTACCTTCCACTTTTGGTGGATTATAAACGATGTGGTAAGAACGACCAGATGCTTGGTGCACTCGACGACCACTCATACGTTCAACAATCACTTCGTCTGGCACATCGAATTCTAAAACAAAGTCAATTTTAACGCCTGAATCTTTCAATGCATCCGCTTGAGGAATAGTACGAGGGAAACCATCTAACAAGAAACCATTTGCGCAGTCAGGTTGTGCAATACGATCTTTTACAAGGGCAACGGTTAATTCATCTGGTACTAATTTACCTTCATCCATTAATGCTTTAGCTTGTTTGCCAAGTTCAGTCCCTGCTTTAATTGCAGCACGGAACATATCGCCAGTTGAAATTTGTGGAATACCAAATTTGTTCATAATAAATTGTGCTTGAGTGCCTTTACCTGCACCTGGTGCACCTAAAAGAATAATTTTCATAAAAAATCTCCATTAATAAAAACGTGGTTAAGATACTGATAAAGCATAGTGCGGTCAAATTTTTTATAATTTTTACCGCACTTTTATAGTGAATTGGCCGTATTATTATCTTGATTCCAAGGCGCTACCCAAAATAAACAAAGCATGCCAGGAATCGCTAAAAATAAACAAAACCAAAAATACTGATAATACCCCACTGCTCCCACAACATAACCAGAAAGCATACCTAAAACTTTACTTGGCAAAGCTGAAAGGCTTGTAAAAAGTGCAAGCTGTGTTGCGGTATAAAGAGGATTACTCTCACGCGCCATAAAAGCCACAAAAGCTGCGGTGCCAAGTCCAACACCGATATATTCTGCCGCAATCACAACACCCAGTTTCCATAACTCGGCCGATGTAATAACATCAAAATGTCCGAAAGCGGCCAACCAAATAAACCCACCAATTGTCACCATTTGTACAAGCCCAAATAGCCACAATGCACGGTTAATACCCAGTTTTAGCATTATCACACCACCGGCAAGCCCAGATAAAATGCTTGACCAAAGTGCGGTACTTTTTACAACAATGGCTATATCCTCTTTGCTAAACCCCATATCATAAATAAATTTGGTTTGTAGCGTTGTGGCAAAAGAATCCCCGAACTTATACAAAAACAAAAACAGTAAAAAACCGATAGCCTGAATAACGCCCTTACGCTGGAAAAATTCTTGTAATGGAATCCAAAATGCTTGATAGAACGGCTGATTAGTTTGCTGCATGTCTATTTTTGGTTCTTTTGCTAAAAATAATGTCATGAAGATGCCCGCTAACATACAAAGTGCGGTCCATAAAAAGACTGTTTCCCAAGGATAAATCGCCGCCAAATAGAGCGACAGCCCACCAGGAATTAATCCCGCAATTCGATAAGCATTAATATGAATAGTGTTTCCCAAACCTAATTCATGATCACTCAAAATTTCACGACGATAAGCGTCTAACACGATATCTTGTGTGGCTGAAAAAAAAGCTATAAGCAATGCAATATTTGCTACCATGCTCAGTTGTGTGAGCGGATCAAAAAGGCTAATGATGTAAAGTAAGATCAATAATGCCACTTGTGAAAGCAACATCCAGCTACGACGACGCCCTAAAAAACTCGGGAAATAACGATCCAATAATGGTGCCCACAAAAATTTCAATCCATAAGGCAACATCACACCGGTTACTGCACCAATAAGCTCAATTGAAAGATGTTTATCTGTCAGCCAAACAGGCAACATTTGCAATAACACAAATAATGGCAAACCAGAATTAAAACCTGTGAATACGCAAATCAACATCTTGCGTGTAAAAATTTGGGAAGAAAGGGAATTTGACATAAAGTGCGGTTAATTTGGGTTATATTTTAGAAACTTTGCCTTTCAATTAAAGGATAAGTGTAAAAATTAGGGGGATTTTGAATCACTCCCCCAATGTTTAGCATTCTTCTTCCTAAAAAAGAAAAACAAATATTAGAGAATATTAATCTCTGTACCCTTTTGGATTATTTTTCTGCCAGTTCCACGTATCTTGCATCATTTTTTCAAGACCACGTTCTGCCACCCAATCAAGCTCTTTTGCAGCTAAACTAGGATCAGAATAGCATGTCGCAATATCACCAGGGCGGCGTTCTACAAGTTTATATGCAATGGTAATGTCGTTGGCTTTTTCAAAGGCTTTTACCATATCTAATACGGAATAACCATGGCCTGTACCTAGGTTATAAATATGTAAGCCAGCATCATTTTCATGACGTTGAAGCGCTTTCAAATGCCCCACAGCTAAGTCCACTACATGAATATAATCACGCACACCTGTTCCATCATGGGTGTCGTAATCACTACCAAATACAGAAAGTTGTGCTAATTTACCGATAGCAACTTGGCTAATATAAGGTAATAAATTATTTGGAATACCATTTGGATCTTCACCAATTAATCCACTTTCATGCGCCCCAACCGGATTAAAATAACGCAAGATGGTCATGCTAAATTTTGGTTCCGCTTTTGCTGTATCACGTAAAATCTGCTCAACCATATATTTAGAGGTACCATAAGGATTGGTTGTACCACCGACTTCACAATCTTCCGTAATTGGAATAATTTTTGGATCACCATAAACCGTTGCAGATGAGCTAAATACGAAGTTCCAAACACCCGCTTTTTTCATTTCTTGAATTAATACAAGGGTGCCAGCGACATTGTTTATATAATATTCTGTCGGCTTTTGAACACTTTCACCTACGGCCTTCAACCCAGCAAAGTGAATAACGGAGTTAATCTCATTTTCTGCAAAAATTTTTTGTAACAAAGCACGATCTAAAATATCACCTTCATAAAACTTTGCTTCTTTGCCTGTAATTTGTTTTACACGCTCAAGGGATTTTGGCGATGAATTGCAAAGATTATCTAATACCACCACCTCTTTGCCAGCATTTAATAATTCTACAACTGTGTGAGAACCGATATAACCGGCGCCACCTGTCACTAAAATGGCCATAATGATTTCCTTATTAATTATTGAAACTAAAAAAATTATATCACTATTTTGTGTGATAAGAACGATGTCTTGTATGCCCTTGCGCCGGATCTGCACGTTTTAAACGATATGGTTTCGGCAGTTCAAGCAAGGCTTCTGTTTCATATTGGCTCACTGGGATAGAATGGCCAATATATTCTTCAATAGCGGGTAAATTCATCGCATATTCTTCGCAAGCAAAACTAATCGAAACGCCACTTTCCCCTGCTCGTCCAGTACGGCCAATTCGGTGAACGTAATCTTCTCTATCATCGGGTAAATCATAATTGAAAACATGCGTCACATCAGAAATATGCAAACCACGAGCAGCCACATCTGTTGCTACTAAAATATCTAGATCACCGTCGGTAAATTGTTTCAATAACGACAAACGTTTTTTCTGTGCTACATCGCCAGTCAGTAAACCAACACGATGTCCATCAGCCGCCAAATACCCCCAAATTTCTTCACAACGATGTTTCGTATTTGCAAATACAATACAGCGCTCAGGCCATTCATCTTCCATTAAGGTTAAGAGAAGTGCCATTTTATCCTGATTAGATGGATAAAAAAGTTCTTCTTTGATTCGGTGCCCTGTTTTTTGTTCCGGTTCAATTTCAATATATTCAGGGTCATTCATATCTTCAAATGCTAATTCACGCACTTTATAAGAAAGCGTCGCTGAAAATAACATCGTTAAACGCGCTTGTGGAGCGGGGCATTTACGCAATAAATAACGAATATCACGGATAAACCCAAGATCAAACATTCGATCCGCTTCATCTAGTACGACAACTTGGATTTCATCTAAACAAATTACGCCTTGTTTTACATAATCAATGACTCGCCCCGTCGTACCAATCAAAATATCGACGCCACGCTCAATCGCTTGTAGCTGTTTATCATAACCATCGCCACCATAAGCAAGTGCGGTCTTTAATCCACTTGCTTTTGTAAGAAATTCTGCGTCATTACTAATCTGCACCGCTAATTCTCGAGTAGGTGCTAAAATCAAAGCTCTTGGGTGACGATATTCAAGATTAGGATCTTGGTGAGTTAAAAGATGGTGAAAAGTAGCAGTTAAAAAAGCCATTGTCTTGCCTGTACCAGTTTGAGCTTGTCCTGCGACATCTCGTCCATTTAAACTGCTAGGCAAGGATAAAGCCTGAATTGGGGTACAAAAATCAAAGCCTTTTTTTGCCAAAGCATCTCGTACAATCGGATGTAGAGGAAGATCGGAGAATCGTTGTTGGCTTAAATAATCTTGTTGCATAAAAATCACATTTTAGAATAATAAAATTACGTTTAGCATAGCATGCTTAGGGAAAATCCTCAAAAAAGGACCGCACTTATAAAAATTAACCGATAGGGTTTCCTATCGGTTAATCTCTATTTAATACTCCATTCGTCACTCACATTTGGATCCATTGCAAAATCAGCAGTATCGCTTGGAATCGCTTTTTCTTCAGCAGCCCATTCGCCAAGATCAATTAACTGGCAGCGCTTACTACAAAAAGGTCGAAAAGTACTTTCATTTGTCCAAGGCACAGATTTTTGGCAAATCGGACAAGGTACTTCAATAATTTCGTCAGACATTTTTATTTTCCGCTTGTTGTAAATAAAACTGGTGCAATTCTAGCACCTTTTGCTGCAAATACGGTAAGTTTTGGGCCAGTTCAACATCATTGTTAATCACATCATCCGCCCATTTTAAACGCTCTTGTTGAGAAACTTGAGAATTCATAATTCGTTGAATTTGTTCAAAATTATTGTTATCTCGTTGAGCTGAACGAGCAAGTTGAGTTTGTGGACTCACATCCACCACCAAAATACGATCACAAAGTGCGGTCAATTTATTTTCTATTAATAAAGGGACGATAAATAATGTGTAAGGCGCAGTTTGTTCAGAGAGTTGTTGTTTCATTTGTTCACGTATAGCGGGATGTAAAAGATTATTTAACCACAATTTATCTTCATCATGACTAAAAACTCGTTCTCGTAAAGCCGCACGATTAAGTTCGCCTTGTTCCGTTAAAATTTGATCCCCAAAATGTTCAACAATTTTTGATAATAAAGGGGAATCTTTCGCAACGACTTCTCTAGCAACCACATCTGCATCCACTAGAGGTACGCCAAGATCGGCAAATAAATTAGCAATCGTTGTTTTACCACTACCAATACCACCAGTTAAGCCAACAATATAAGTCATATGATTTCCCATAAAAAAATTTTCAGTATTATACAAAATAACGCTAGTAAAAATCAGTTCTCCAAGCACAATGTTTAGTGAGGTATAACAAATTAGTTTATCTACATTATCATGCTTTTACATATTGAAAAATAAAAGAAAAATATAACCATGGAAAAACGACACCCCAAAGAAATGCACTAATAACAACAATAAATTTAAAACTAAAATGCAGGGTTTTATGACGAAAATGGTTCATAGCTAAATGTATTCCCATAAAACCACCTAAAAGGCTTAGAAGAAAAAATGTTTTTTCAGGAATTCGCCACTCATTACGCATGGCCCGAATTTTATCTCTCCACATAAAAAAATAAGCGGCGATATTGATCGCCGCTAACCATATAATCAACGAAAGAAAATAAATCATTTCGGATAAACTGGAAGACGTTTACAAATTGCTAATACTTTTTCTTTAGTTTCAGCAATCACTTGTTCTTCATTTTCTTTGCCTAAAGCATCTAAAACATCGCACATCCAGCCAGCTAATTCACGCACATCATTTTCATTGAAACCACGGCGAGTTACAGATGGTGTACCTACACGAATACCTGAAGTCACAAATGGTTTTTGCGGATCGTTTGGTACAGCATTTTTATTCACGGTAATGTTTGCTTTGCCTAATGCCGCATCAGCTGCTTTACCTGTTAATCCTTGTTTAATGAAACTTACCAAGAACAAGTGGTTTTCAGTACCATTTGACACAACGTCATAACCACGTTGTTTAAATACTTCAACCATCGCTTTTGCATTTCTCAACACATTTGCTTGGTATTCTTTATATTGAGGCTCTAATGCTTCTTTAAAGCAAACTGCTTTTGCCGCAATAATATGAACTAATGGACCACCTTGGTTTGCAGGGAATACGGATGATTGTAATTTCTTGTAGATTTCTTCATCGCCACAAGATGAAAGAATTAAACCACCACGCGGACCGCCCAATGTTTTGTGAGTTGTTGTTGTCACAACATGTGCATGAGGGAGTGGGTTTGGATATAAACCCGCTGCAATTAATCCTGCTACATGCGCCATATCCACAAATAAATATGCACCAACTTCATCTGCGATTTCACGCATTTTCGCCCAATCCACAACTTGTGAATAAGCTGAGAAACCAGCAACGATAAGTTTTGGTTTACATTCTAATGCTTTTTGACGAACATCTTCATAATCAATTAAGCCATCCGCAGTGATTCCATAAAGCACAGAGTTATAAATCTTGCCAGAGAAACTTACTTTTGCACCGTGAGTTAAGTGCCCACCGTGAGCCAAATCCATACCTAAAATAGTATCGCCCGCATTAATCAATGCACCATACACCGCAGCATTTGCTTGTGAACCAGAGTGCGGTTGAACATTCACGTAATCTGCACCAAATAATTCTTTCGCACGATCAATTGCTAACTGTTCCACAATGTCTGCATACTCACAACCGCCGTAATAACGTTTACCTGGATAGCCTTCAGCGTATTTATTAGTGAATTGTGAGCCTTGAGCTTCCATCACGCGCGGACTAGCATAGTTTTCAGATGCAATTAGTTCGATATGTTCTTCTTGACGACGATTTTCATCTTGGATCGCTTGCCACAATACTGGATCGTAATCAGCGATAGTCATATTTCTTGTAAACATTGTGTTCTCCTGTTATGTAATTTATGGCAGATAGTTTAACTGTTTATGGATAAAAACTTAATTAAAATTTCATTCCTAAATTTTCATCACTTAAATGAAATTAATTCATCATAATGATATGAATTATTTTTGCAACTCTCGTTCTACAGCTCTGTAACCAATGTCTCGACGATAAAAACGTCCAGACCATTGAATTTGTTCAGCGAGTTTTAAGACTTTTTGTTGCGCTTCAAATACGCTTTCGCCTAACGCAGTAACACAAAGCACACGACCGCCGTTCGTGACTAACTTGCCTTCTTGTTCTGCAACGCCCGCTAAGAAAACTTTCTCATTTTCGACCGCACTTTGAGGCAAACCGCTGATTTCATCGCCTTTGCGATAATCTCCCGGATAACCTTCTGCTGCTAATACGATACCTAAAGAAGCCTTCGGGTTCCATTGGGATTTCACTTCATCCAATTTTCCCTCGCAAGCCTTAAGAGAAAGCTCAACGAGATCGGATTCAAGACGAAGCATAATCGGCTGCGTTTCCGGATCACCAAAACGACAGTTAAATTCAATCACTTTCGGCTGGCCATTCGGCATAATCATTAGTCCTGCATACAAGAAACCTGTGTAAACATTGCCTTCTGCCGCCATGCCATTGACTGTTGGATAAATCACTTCACGCATAATGCAATCATGAATTTCTGGTGTCACCACTGGGGCTGGTGAATATGCCCCCATACCGCCGGTATTCAGACCTGTATCATTTTCGCCCACGCGTTTATGATCTTGGCTAGTCGCCATAGGTTCGACGTTTTTACCATCTACCATGACGATAAAACTGGCTTCTTCGCCATCTAGAAACTCTTCAATCACCACTCGGCTACCCGCTTCACCAAAGGCATTGCCAGAAAGCATATCACGCACAGCCTCTTCCGCTTCCTGCAATGTCATTGCCACGATGACGCCCTTGCCCGCCGCCAAACCATCTGCTTTTACGACAATTGGTGCACCTTTTTCTCGCAAGTATGCCAATGCCGGCTCTACTTCGGTGAAGTTCTGATATTCTGCTGTTGGAATTTTGTGACGAGCGAGGAAATCTTTAGTGAATGCCTTTGAACCTTCCAATTGCGCCGCCGCTTTCGTTGGACCAAAAATTTTCAATCCAGCTGCACGAAATGCATCCACCACACCAATTACCAGCGGAGCCTCTGGTCCTACAATTGTCAATCCAATTTGGTTATCTTGAGCAAATTTCACTAATGCGGGGATATCTGTTGCAGAAATATTCACGTTTTCTAGTTTGTGTTCCAATGCGGTACCCGCATTGCCTGGTGCGACAAAAACTTTATCTGCTAGTGGAGATTGTGCTGCTTTCCAAGCGAGGGCGTGTTCACGACCGCCGTTTCCGATGATGAGGATATTCATGTTGTAGTCCTTGTGTATGCTTAATTTAAAAAAGTGCGGCTATTTTTTACCTGCAATTCCCCCCTCTTTTGTAAAGAGGGGGCGAGGGGGAGATTTAAACGATATTGAATTTAGTATGAGCTTGAAATCACTTCTGCCAAATCTCCCCTTCCCCTCTTTGCTAAAGAGGGGGATAGTTAGATAAATTAATGTCTAAAATGACGCATTCCAGTCAATACCATCACCATATTATGTTCATCCGCGGCATCAATGACTTCTTGATCGCGCATTGAGCCACCTGGATGAATCACACATTGAATCCCTACTTTCGCCGCTGCATCAATACCGTCACGAAATGGGAAGAACGCATCAGATGCCATTACACAACCTGCCACGGTCAAGCCTTCATCCTGTGCTTTGATACCTGCAATTTTGGCCGAATACACACGGCTCATTTGGCCTGCACCAATGCCGATGGTTTGGTTATCTTTGGCGTAAACAATGGCATTGGATTTCACAAATTTCGCCACTTTCCAGCAGAATAATAAGTCTTTTAATTCTTGTTCAGTTGGTTGACGTTTACTCACCACTTTTAAATCCTCCACACCAACCATGCCTAAATCCGCATCTTGTACTAATAAACCGCCGTTTACACGTTTAAAATCCAAACGTTCAGAACGTGACGTCCATTCGCCACATTCAAGCAAACGAACATTTTTCTTACGTTTCACCACTTCTTGCGCTTCGGCAGAAACTTTCGGTGCAATAATCACTTCAACAAATTGACGTTCCACAATTTCATTCGCGGTTTTTTCGTCTAATTCACGGTTGAAAGCAATAATGCCGCCAAATGCAGAAGTTGGATCGGTTTGGTATGCACGATTATAGGCTTCTAAAATATCTTTACCTAAAGCCACGCCGCATGGATTGGCATGTTTAACGATTACACAAGCTGGCTCATCAAATTCTTTCACGCATTCAAGTGCTGCATCAGTATCAGCAATATTATTGTAAGACAAGGCTTTACCTTGCAGTTGATTAGCCGTAGCCACGCTCGCTTCTTTCACATTCAAATCAACATAGAAAGCAGCATTTTGATGGGCATTCTCGCCGTAACGCATGGTTTGTTTACGCACGAAATTCAAATTTAAAGTCCGTGGGAATTGACCGCACTTCGCATTCGCATCTTCTTCCTCAGCTACATGATATGGTTTCACCATTTGTCCGAAATAGTTCGCAATCATAGAATCGTATTGCGCGGTGTGTTCAAATGCTTTGATGGCAAGATCAAAACGAGTTTCAAGCGTTAGGCTGTTTTGATGTTTATCCATCTCTGCAAGAATTGTGTTGAAATCATGATTATTCACCACAATCGCCACATCTTTATGGTTTTTCGCGGCAGAACGCACCATAGTTGGTCCACCGATATCAATATTTTCTACCGCATCAGCCAAGGTGCAATCAGGTTTAGCCACGGTGGCTGCAAATGGATATAAATTCACCACCACCATATCAATGCCTTCAATGCCGTGTTGTTGCATGATGGCATCATCTGTACCGCGACGACCTAAAATCCCACCATGCACTTTTGGATGTAAGGTTTTCACACGACCGTCCATCATTTCAGGGAATCCCGTATAATCAGACACTTCAGTCACCGGCAAACCATGCTGCTCCAACAATTTTGCGGTACCTCCTGTGGAAAGTAGTTTTACACCACGCTGTACTAATCCTTGAGCAAATTCTACAATACCGGTTTTATCAGAAACACTCAGTAAAGCCTGACGAATTGGACGATCTGTCATTACATTTTCCTTTCATTAAATGGTTAAAAATAAGCGGGGTGAATTATAACGCAATCGTTTGCGTAAATATAGGAAAGATTAAATAAAATGTAATCAGAATAAAGTACGGTAAATTTTAGATATAAAAAAGCCCACAAAACGTGGGCAAATAAAAGGATTAAATTATGAAACTACAACTAAACTACTTTTTAAAAAACTTGTTATCTAAGGCACAAGCACCTGCACCAGAGAATACAAAATATAAGAAAAGTATAGAGTAAAGTAACGCAAGCTCACCGCCATTTGCAATTGGGAATAATAAATTCCCTTTTCCAGCCACATGCATAAAGAAATACGCAAAAGCCATTTGACCAGATAAAATAAACGCAGCTGGACGCGTAAATAATCCTAAAATTAATAAGATTGAACCGACAATTTCAATCACGCCACCTACAATCATCATAGAGTCACCGACTGGGCCATTTCCACCCGTCATGGAAATTGGGAACTCCCATAATTTTGCTGTGCCATGTAAGATAAACATGTAAGCAGCAGTCATGCGTAATAGCGCTAATACATAAGGGCGATATTTTTCAAGATTGTTCATTTGCTTTCCTTTGTGTTTAAAGATGAATTAAAACTGTGTCATATTAATATTTAACGGATAGTTAAACAATAATCAAAATTGAAAAAAACTCTTTACTAAAATTAAAAAATAACTAAAGTAGCTTTTCAATCCAATTAGAAAAAGAATCGGCATCCATAAAGCCCGTTACTCTACTTCCTTGAATCTCATTATTTCGCTTATCAAAAAATAAAATTGTGGGTAATCCCATCACATTAAAGCGTTCCATTAATGCTTTATTTTCAGGGCTATTCTTTGTCATATTCACTTGTAACAATAAGATATTTTGAAATTGCTGTTGCACTTTTGGATCTGAAAAAGTCAACTTTTCAAATTCTTTACAAGCCACACACCAATCCGCGTATAAATCCAACATCGCGATCGAATGCGGAGTTTCCGCTAAAGTGCGGTCAAGTTCTTCAATATTTTTAATTTGCTTAAATTTAACCTGAGAAACAGGCTTATTTTCTCCCGCACTTTGTGTTGTGGTCTGAGCTTGCCAAATCCAATTTTGCAAAGGTTGTACGGAAACCATAGCCAACGCAAAACTGATAATTTTAATGGCATAGCCAAAACCACTCTTAGGCATCTGCAACGCAAACCAAATAAAGAATGCTGTCACTAATCCAGCCCATAAGCGTGGCTCCCATACTTCAGGCAAAATACGAGAAAGTAAAAACACAGGTAACGCTAACATAACAAAGCCGAATGTTTGTTTCACTGTGTTCATCCACTCACCTGATTTTGGCAAAATTTTATTACCAAACAATGTGATTAACATTAGCGGCACGCCCATACCAAGTGCGAGTAAATAAAGAGTTGCCGCGCCAGTGAATAAATCACCACTTTGCGCCACATAAAGTAAAGCGCCAGAAAGTGGTGCAGATGTGCAAGGTGATGCCACCAACCCAGCAATCATTCCCATCACAAAGGAACCGCCAAAAGCACCTGAGGTTTGTTTTTGACTCCATGTATTCAATTTATTTTGTAAGCTATTTGGCAATTGAATGGTAAATAAGCCAAACATTGAAAGGGCAAGCACAACAAATAAAATAGAAAGCCCAATCATCACATAAGGATGTTGCAAGGCGATTTGAAACGGCAAACCAATAGCCGCTACTGCTAGTCCTAACAAGGTGTAAGTCAGTGCCATGCCTTGAACATAAAGAAAAGCTAAACTAAACGCTCGCATCATATTTGGACGTTGTTGCTGACCAATAACAATAGCAGAAAGCAACGGTAACATTGGCAATACACAAGGCGTAAAAGCCAGTCCCAATCCCAAGAAAAAGAAACCCAAAATCGCCCATTTACTATGGAATAAACCATCAGCTAAACGATCTTGTTCAGATAAAAGTGCGGTATTTTTTTCAACTGTTTTTTCGACAATTTTCTCTTGAGAAACGGCTAAATCCCCAATTCGTAATACTTTAGTTTCAGGCGGATAGCAAAAACCTTCGGTACATCCTTGATAAGTGATTTCAACCTGATCATCAGCATTGCTAAATGCGCCGATAAATACGCCATCAATTGAGTGAGTAAACACCTTCACTTCACCAAAATAAGGATCTTGGTGTAATTCAGCTGCTTGTTGGGCATGCAAAGTGAGAGAATCCGATTTACCCACTAATTCAGCACTAATCTTATCTTGATATAAATAATAGCCATCAGCAATGTCCCAATGAACCTGTAATTGACTTTTATCCGTAGATAAAGTGGCAGAGAATGCAAAAGCATCATCTACTTTCAAGAAAGATTGTTTTTTATCAAATAGACCTGCATTAGCTGCAAGTGCGGTAAAAATCAGTGTAAAAAAAAGAAAAAGTTTTTTCATAGAATTGAAAGGAAAAGTAAAAATGCGCAAAATTCTATCACAAAGAAATTTGAATATCTAAAACTATGATTTAGATCATAAAAAAGAAAATCTTATAAAAAATAACCGCACTTTTTTATTGTTACAACAATGTTACACCGCTAGAATGGAATCATGATAGCATACACCAAAATAAGTATAAGGATGGAAAATGGCTACTCCACAAATTCTCGTTGTTGAAGATGAAATCGTTACCCGAAATACGCTTAAAGGGATTTTTGAAGCAGAAGGGTATGATGTGCTTGAAGCAGAAAATGGCGCAGAGATGCATCACATGTTGGAAAACCACAATATTAATTTGGTGGTGATGGATATTAATTTACCGGGTAAAAACGGTTTATTATTAGCAAGAGAGCTCCGCGAAGAGCTCAACTTGCCACTAATATTCCTAACTGGTCGTGATAATGAAGTCGATAAAATTCTAGGGCTAGAAATCGGTGCCGACGATTATTTAACCAAGCCTTTTAATCCTCGGGAATTGACTATCCGTGCACGTAATCTATTGCATCGCACAATGCCACATCAAGAAAAAGAAAATACATTTGGTCGAGAATTCTATCGTTTTAATGGTTGGAAATTAGATTTAAATAGCCACAGTTTAATTACGCCAGAAGGTCAAGAATTTAAACTTCCGCGCAGTGAATTTCGTGCAATGCTGCATTTCTGTGAAAATCCAGGAAAATTACAAACTCGTGAAGAATTACTAAAAAAAATGACGGGACGTGAATTGAAACCTCAGGATCGTACTGTAGATGTCACAATTCGACGCATTAGAAAACATTTTGAAGATCATCCTAATACCCCAAATATCATTATGACGGTGCATGGTGAAGGGTATCGTTTTTGTGGGGATATAGAATAAAGCCATTATTTCTATCAACTGAGAGACTATTTTAAAATTCCTTTTTGAAATTAATTTCCCATTTTGATAGAATTCACATGCTTTCATTGTGATTGTCACAATGAAAAGTGAGTTCGGATGAAGGTAGCTGGAGAGCGGGGAATTGACCCCACACCGACGATGTAAAATCTTTCAGGTGCGATGGCAGGGACTGTTACTGGACGAACCCTTGGAGAGATCCATTTTAGAAATGGACGCCGAAGGCGCAAAAGAGCGGTTAATTTTTCAATCGTTTTTCAAACGCTCAGGCAAAAGGACAGGGGCAAAAGACAATCTATCGTAAGTGTGGAAATTATCTATCTTTTCACCGCACTTTCTTTTCCATTGTATCTTTTCGTCTTCTTGTCGTGTTTATTTTTGATTTAAACGACGAGGAATCACATGACAATTGAGTCAATTCTTTCAGCTATTGATAGCTTTATTTGGGGCGCTCCGCTACTCATACTCTTATCGGGCACGGGGCTCTATTTAACGCTACGTTTAGGCTTTATTCAAATTCGCTATTTACCACGTGCGCTAGGTTATTTATTTAAAAAAGATAAAGGTGGAAAAGGTGATGTCTCATCTTTTGCCGCACTTTGTACCGCATTAGCAGCAACAATCGGAACGGGGAATATTGTGGGCGTTGCAACTGCTGTACAAGCAGGTGGACCTGGCGCTATTTTTTGGATGTGGCTGGTCGCCTTATTAGGAATGGCAACAAAATATGCTGAATGCTTGCTTGCGGTAAAATACCGTGTTCGCGATAAAAATGGCTTTATGGCTGGCGGTCCAATGTATTACATTGAACGCGGGTTAGGTATCAAATGGCTAGCAAAATTATTTGCATTATTTGGTGTAATGGTTGCCTTTTTCGGGATCGGTACATTCCCACAGGTCAATGCGATTACCCATGCAATGCAAGACACTTTTAATATTCCAGTTTTAGTTACTGCAATTATTGTTACACTTTTAGTCGGCTTAATCATTCTTGGTGGTGTAAAACGTATCGCAACCGCATCATCGGTAATTGTGCCGTTTATGGCGATTTTATACGTCACTACTTCACTAGTTATTATCCTTTTAAATATAGAAAAAGTACCAGATGCGATCTCATTAATTATTTATAGCGCTTTTGAGCCCCAAGCTGCGCTAGGCGGGGCTGTTGGCTTTACCGTAATGAAGGCTATTCAATCAGGCGTTGCTCGAGGCATTTTCTCCAATGAATCAGGTTTAGGAAGCGCACCAATTGCAGCTGCAGCGGCACAAACTCGTGAGCCTGTCCGTCAAGGCTTAATTTCCATGACAGGAACATTCTTGGATACCATCATCGTTTGTACAATGACAGGTATTGTATTAGTGTTAACAGGAGCTTGGAATAACCCTGAATTAGCGGGTGCAACAGTAACAAACTACGCCTTTGCACAAGGTTTAGGGGCATCAATTGGCGCAACGATTGTAACCGTCGGTTTATTATTTTTTGCATTCACAACTATTTTAGGCTGGTGTTACTACGGTGAACGTTGCTTTGTTTATCTCGTTGGTATTCGTGGCGTAAAACTATATCGTTTAGCTTATATTGTGTTGGTGGGGTTAGGCTCATTCTTACACTTAAATTTAATATGGATTATCGCCGATATCGTAAATGGTTTAATGGCATTTCCAAATCTCATCGCGCTCATTGGATTGCGAAAAGTTGTGATTGAAGAAACAAAAGACTATTTCCAACGATTGAAAATAAATCATCACGATCAAGATGAAATCGTAGAATAATCAAATGAAAAAAGGTGTGGATACAATCAATATCCACACTTTTTTTTCTTATCACAATTTCCCATCTTAACAACTTATCTTAGAAAGAAAAACAGCTTTTTTCAGAAATTAGACATAGATCATATTTTTAAAAATTACTTTGACATTTCCTCTTAAAGACCTTGAAAACCTGAATTAAGAAAGCTATTTTGTAATTAAAGAAAACTGTAAATCGCGCAACAAAGAGGTAAATGCTATGACACTTAATATCACCAGCAAACAAATGGAAATCACCCCTACAATTCGTGAACACGTGGAGGAAAGACTCGCGAAATTAGGTAAATGGCAAACACAGTTAATTACCCCCCATTTTGTTTTAAACAAAGTACCGAATGGATTTACTGTAGAAGCATCTATTGGCACGCCACTGGGCAATTTATTGGCAAGTGCAACCTCAGATGATATGTATAAAGCAATTAATGAAGTTGAGGAAAAATTGGAGCGCCAGCTTAATAAACTTCAACATAAAAATGAATCTCGTCGAGCAGATGAACGCTTAAAAGATTCGTTTGAAAGTTAATATTGAAAATAAACTAAAGAAAGAAAGGCAAAAGAGCGGTGAAATTTCACCGCTCTTTTTTCTTAACTAGGATTAGATTTGTGTTAAATCTACGTTTTTAGTTTCTTTTGACGCTAATAATGCCAATAGCGTCATGAGGGCATTGATTGCTAAATAAATACCTACACCCATCACACCAAATGACGCATTAATTTTTAAAGAAATCATCGCCGCAATCGTTGCACCAATAATTGATGCTAAATTATAGGCAAGAGATGCGCCTGAATAACGCACTTCCGTTGGAAATAATTCTGGTAATAGCGCAGCCATTGGACCAAATGTCATCCCCATGATCGCCATACCAATTACTAAAAATGCAAATACGCTCATTGGGGTACCATTTTCTAAGAAGAATGGCATGGTTAAACCGAGCACGCCAACGGCTACCGTCACCCAAATCAACCATTTACGGCGACCAATTTTATCGGCATAAACACCAGAAATACTGATAAAAATACCAAATACAATAGCGCTAATTAATAACAAGCCAGTAAATGTATTTGCTGGGATACCTAAGCCAAGCGCATAACCTGCTTCAGAAAGCTTTGGTGCTGTTCGAGAATATGCCTGAGCAAAAGCCGTCATAATGTAAAACAGAGAATAAGTTGCCACCATGATAAATGTACCAATAACCATTGGTTTTAAGTGTTTAGTAAAAACAACACTCACTGGTGCATTCAACTTTTTACCTTTTTGCTCCGCTTCCACAAATACATGGCTTTCATGCAAAGTTAAGCGAACATATAAGCCGACAGCGACCAATAAAACAGAAGATACAAACGGAATACGCCATGCCCATTCCACAAGGGCATCTTGCCCGAGGAAATAGCTAACCAAGAAGAATGTTGCATTCGCTACAAATAAACCGATTGGTGCACCTAATTGAGGGAAAGTACCGTACCATGCACGTTTACCTTCTGGCGCATTTTCTGTTGCAACTAAAGCTGCACCGCCCCATTCGCCACCGAGTCCAATACCTTGACCAACACGGCATACGCAAAGCAAAATCGGTGCCCAGATACCGATTTGAGCATAGTTAGGAAGTAAGCCAATTACTACCGTTGAACCGCCCATTAAAACAAGGGAGGCAACTAAGGTTTTTTTACGACCAATTTTATCGCCAAAGTGACCAAATAATGCCGAACCAATTGGACGTGCAAAAAATGCTAAAGCAAGCGTAGAAAGAGAAAGTAAATCATTAGAAAGCGGATCATCGCTATGGAAGAATTGCGTATTGAAAACTAATACAGCGGCAGCTGCATAGATATAATAATCAAAAAATTCGATTGCCGTACCGACCATCGAGGCTAACGCCACTTTCATCGGATTATTACGAAGTTGTGTAGACATTGTATTTCCTTAGTAGTTTATTATAAAGAGAAAGGATTGAATCCTAGCATTTTAACTAAGGTCTAGCAATTTTTAATATGCAATTTTCTATTTTTTCAGAGAAATATTTTGAATTTCCTAAATGTGAGTTATGCCCAGCGGAAGGAATGGTTACTAAATTAATTTGATTTTCTTTGGCTAAAACTTGGAACTTATGATCTCGTGCCCCACAAAAATAAAAAAATGGCAAAGAACTTAACCTCACTTTTTCACTAAAATCAGGTTGTTTGGATAGACTTGTCGCCAATAGCATCTTGCCAATATTTTCACCGCAATTTAATTTTCGTTTTTCAACTAATTGCAGTCTTTCTTCTTCAGTTAAATGAGAAAACACGGGCTGTTGATACCAATCATTTAATACATTTTCTGGTGATTCTTGCATAAAACGTTGAGCCCAAGCAAAATCCTGCTGAAAACGAGCCTGTTTTTCTTCGTCAGTTTTTAAACCTAGATTCGCCCCTTCTAAAATAACACCTTGCAAATTAGATCTTTCCACCTGAGCTTGCAGTGCATAATACAAAGCAATCCTGCCACCTAGCGAATACCCAACAAGAAAATACGGTTCATTTTTCACCGCACTTTTAATTTGCCGAGCCAAATACTCTGCCGTTTCTTCAAAATTTGTGACTTCAATATCTTTAGCTTGCCCGTGAAAGGGTAAATCTAGCGCAATACAATTAAAGTGCGGTAGATTTTCAATGACTTTTTGCCAGTCATTTTTTGTACCAAGAAGTCCGTGAAGAAAAATAATGTTTATCATTGAAGGGATTATTGATAGAAATAATAAAATATGGCGGGACTAAAGCCCGCCTACAGAATACTTAAGCACCAATCACGGCGTGACTAATTTGCTCGATTAAGCGTTTATACAAACTACTACCATCACTCGGATTCGTTTTAATTTCAATTAACGTTGCCTTGCGGCGACTATAAGCCTGTTTCACAACGGAATTGAGATCCGCCCAAGTATAAGGATGGGCGTATTTGAGATCGAACATTGACGCAATTTGAGAAAAATCACCATTATGCGGTAATCGATAGAACTGATCTTTGACTTGTTCATCCACAGGTAACATATCAAAAATCGCACCGCCATTATTATTGATCACAAAAATTACCGTTGGTTGCGTAACATTTTTAAATAATGCGAAAGAATTCAAATCATATAAAGTGGACGTATCGCCAATCACCGCAACAACAGGTTTATTTGAACCAATACCAATTCCCGCAGCCGTAGCCAACAAACCATCAATTCCACTCGCACCACGATTGGTATAAACGGGATAACTTTCTGGTAATTGCGTTAGCGCATCAACCAGACGAACAAGTAAACTATTACCTAAAAATAAAACACCGTTATAAGGTAAAAGTGTTGGTAAACGTAATGCAAGTGAGGCTTCCGTTAAATTTCCGCCTACTTGCTGTTCAATAAAGGTCGCACAGAACTTAGATAAAGCTAATGGCTCAAGCAACCAAGGCTTTTGGCGTAATGGTGGATGCGCACGCAACCAATGATGTGCTTTAGCATTAAATCTTGTCAATGAATGATGGTAAGGATCCAGTGCTTTACCGCTTTGTTCAACCAACCAAAATTCACCTTTAAACGCCTGTAAGAATTGATTAATTCGTTTACTGATAAAGCGTGCACCAAATTGAATCACAATATCAGCTTGCAGAAGTTTTTCACGAACAGTTTGGTTTGCTAGCCAAATATCTTCATAAGGCGTCGTTGGAACAACACCAGATTGAATATCCGTCAGTAACACCCATCCCATAGCACTTGCCCAAGAGTTAATGCCCATCGCTTGTTCTGCCGGTAATTGACCAACCACAACGACACCACGTTTGGTACGCCAATGATCCCAGTTTTCATGCATTAATACTTCGTTCTGTTGCGCTTCCACATTCATCCAAGGCTTAGTTTGAATTAACCAGCGTTGTAACGGCAGCAGCCAAGGGTGAGAATCTACAGCCTCATCAGTTGCATCATAAAGAGGCTCGGAAAATGGCACATTAATATGAACAACGCCACCTTGTTGTTTTTGTTGAAAGGCAGCCTGTTCAAGTATAGAAATCAACCACTGCCCAGAATAATCCGCGTTCGGTTTAGGTAAATTAACATTTGCAACCGGATATTGACCAAACATATTTTGCTGCAAAATCGCCTGATTTGCACCGCACTCCCAAAGTTCTGGTGGACGATCAGCAGTTAAAACAAATAAATTCACGCCTGTTTGGCGTGCTTCAATAATGGCAGGATAAAGGTTTGCAGTCGCCGTGCCTGATGTCACAATAATTGCAACAGGTGATTGAGTTGCCTTAGCAATACCCAAAGCAAAAAAACCTAAACCACGTTCATCAAAATGCGTATGACAAGTGACTGAGCCCGCATTTTGCAAACGTACCGCTTCTAGAGTTAAAGGTGTCGAACGCGAACCTGGCGCGATACAAACGTGAGAAACGCCTTGGCGCACCAAGGTTTCTAAAATCACTCTCGACCAACAACGATTAAACACGCTTACCGACATTTTTTTCTCCGTTATCATTTTTCTTCTGCAAACAAGGAAATTAACCCTGCTGCTTTACGTTCAATTTCTTTCCATTCTTCCAATGGCTGCGAGCCCGCCACAATGCCCGCGCCAGCAAATACACGAATACGATGATCTTCAATAAAGGCAGAACGAATCGCTACACAAAACTCTGAACATGCATCGCTCATAACGCCCAATGTTCCCGCATACCAGCCTCGATCAAAGGTTTCAATTTCTGACAAAATCATTTTGGCTTGTTGTTGTGGCAAACCCGATACCGCTGCTGTAGGATGAATCGCTTTTAATATATTTACATCTGCATAATGTGCGGTCAAATTTGCACGAATTTTACGAATCAAATGTTGTACTTTACGTAACGGTTTCAATTCCACATCGCTTACATCAAAACTTTCTACTTGCTTACGTAAATTCTGCGAAATATCTTCTACGACCAACCAATTTTCTTTTAAATTTTTCTCGTCATTTAATAACCAATTGGCTTGAGATTGCGTTTCTTCCTCACTTTCCAAAACCGATGCCGTCCCCGCCAAAGCTTCGGTTAGCAACAAGTTATACTCACGAGCAAATAGGCGTTCTGGCGTAGAACCAACAAAAAACGAATGAGAATTTTCAGCCCACAAAAAATGATAACAACCTTGATTTTGTTTTTCGCTTTCTGCTAAAAAATCGTACGCATTAATCGCTTGCTTTAAATGAAAAGTGGTTTCATTAGCTAAAACAATTTTTGTCAGCTCTCCACTTTTAATTTCCACCAAAGCCTGATTTACCCAATCACACCAGGTTCTTTCGTTAGCTCGAGGCTCTGTATGCAAAGGAATCTGTTTTGGCAAAGTAGAAAGTGCGGTGAGATTTTCAAAAGTTTTGAGGTGGGCTAAAGTATCATTCGCACTTTGCTCATCTTTCACAAAAAATGATACCAACGCACCTTTCTCATCCTGTTCAACAAGAATTTTTGGCAGTACAAATTGTGCTGTACCTTGAAATTGCAAACCACCTACCAGCGGAAAACCACTTTCTTCAATAAATTCTTGCGCTAAATTTAACTGTGAAAATGACCGCTCTTCACCAAGAGCAGCCAATGCTTTTGCTTCATCACGAAAATGTAAATAAAATTGTGGATACGCAGATTGACCTTTCAGCCACGCCAACAAATCGACCTTGTCCAGTTCCACCTGAAAACGGACAAGTTCATTCGTTGATTGCTGTAAATATGCGTGAATTTGCGATTCTAACTCGCCTATTGCCTGCGCTAAATAACTCATTAGATTTTGTTTTAAATACACAAAAAATTAGCCGTATTCTACCGCAGATTGTTAATGACAAAAAATTTTTTTACAAAATCTTTTCAATATTGAAAATTCAGCGTAAATTAACCGCACTTTTCTCGAAAAATTTATTAGAAACAAAAGGATTTCACTATGCGATTATTCCCAAAATCCGACAAATTAGAACACGTATGTTATGACATTCGCGGGCCAGTGCACAAAGAAGCACTACGCTTAGAAGAAGAAGGCAATAAAATTTTAAAACTTAATATCGGCAACCCCGCACCTTTCGGCTTTGAAGCACCAGATGAAATTTTAGTTGACGTATTGCGTAATTTACCGTCAGCTCAAGGCTACTGCGATTCAAAAGGGTTATATTCTGCTCGTAAAGCCATTGTTCAATATTACCAATCAAAAGGGATTCACGGCGCAACCGTCAATGATGTGTATATTGGTAACGGCGTCTCTGAGCTTATTACAATGGCCATGCAAGCATTACTCAATGATGGCGATGAAGTACTTGTGCCGATGCCTGATTATCCGCTTTGGACTGCTGCGGTAACCCTTTCTGGCGGCAAGGCTGTTCATTACCTTTGTGATGAAGAAGCAAATTGGTTCCCCGCTATTGATGATATTAAAGCCAAGGTGAATGCGAAGACTAAAGCGATTGTCATCATCAACCCGAACAACCCAACTGGAGCGGTGTATAGCAAAGAATTATTACAAGAAATTGTGGAAATCGCGCGCCAAAATAATTTGATTATCTTCGCTGACGAAATCTACGACAAAATTTTATACGATGGCGCGGTGCATCATCATATTGCCGCACTTGCTCCTGATTTATTAACGGTTACGCTGAATGGTTTATCAAAAGCTTATCGAGTTGCGGGGTTCCGTCAAGGCTGGATGATTTTGAACGGACCAAAACATAATGCGAAAGGTTATATTGAAGGCTTGGATATGCTGGCATCAATGCGTTTATGTGCCAACGTACCAATGCAACATGCAATTCAAACCGCACTTGGTGGCTATCAAAGTATTAATGAATTTATTTTACCTGGAGGCCGATTACTTGAGCAACGCAATAAAGCCTACGATCTCATCACTCAAATTCCAGGCATTACTTGCGTGAAACCAATGGGGGCGATGTATATGTTCCCGAAAATTGATGTGAAAAAATTCAATATTCACAGTGATGAAAAAATGGTGCTTGATTTACTTCGCCAAGAAAAAGTACTACTTGTGCACGGTAAAGGATTTAATTGGCATTCACCAGATCACTTCCGTGTTGTCACCCTTCCTTATGTGAATCAGCTTGAAGAGGCCATTACAAAATTAGCAAGATTTTTGTCGGATTACCGTCAATAATGTATGCGTTGACAAAATTACAAAGGGGACTAAATGTCCCCTCTTTTTATTGTAAATTTCAAAAATAAAGCGCGGTCATTTTTTTGACTAAATTTATTTAGCCATTTTTATCTTTAGCGGCTTTATAAAGCTCCATCGCTTCAGGTAATAAACGTTGTAAGTTTTCTTGACGAGACTGATCGCTAGGATGAGTAGAAGCTAACACATCAAGAGCTCCTCGAGAACCACCAGACACTTTTGCCATTTTTTGCCACAATCCTGGCGCTACCTGTGGGTTGTATCCAGAACGGGCCATTAACATTAGTCCGACTTCATCTGCTTCAGTTTCAGCGCTACGAGAATAAGGTTTGTCTAACGCAAAATCTTTAGTAAGCGAAACCAAATCAGTCACATCCGTCCCAACTGCAATGGATAATGCCGTCCCTCCAATGGCACCAACAATATTACTCACGGTTCCAAAGTTAGTTTTAGCTTTACCATGCTCTTTTAATGCATGAGCCATTTCATGCCCCATTACCACCGCGATCTCATTATCATTAAGTTGTAAGGTATCAACTAACCCAGTATAGAATGCCATTTTACCACCTGGCATTGCCCAAGCATTCAATTCTTTTGACTTAATCACATTAATTTGCCAGTTAAATTGCTGTCCAGTCTCATTGGCTTGGTTTGCATAATTCACCATTTTATGAAACACATGGTGAATTCGTTTTGCGGTATTTGATGAAGTATCTATTGCACCCTGAGTACGAATTTTTCCCATTTCTTGTGCATAACTACTCGCAGCCTCTCGATTTATAGAAGCTGAATCAGCACAAGCTGTGATAAGTGAACTAGCTAATAGCGCAAAAGCAAAACTTTTAAGTTGTTTTTTCATAAGTGATCCTTTTTTGAACTGACGCAGATTATATGAATTTATTATTTTTTGTCGATATAAATATATTGCACTTTCCTTTTGTACTACTATAATAGTGCAAATTTATTTTAGAGGCATTTTATGACACAACAAAAATCCCCTTCTCTCTTAGGCGGTGCGATGATCATCGCGGGTACAGCTATTGGTGCAGGCATGCTTGCCAACCCAACTTCAACGGCTGGTGTATGGTTTATTGGTTCGATTCTCGCTTTAATTTATACTTGGTTTTGTATGACAACATCAGGATTAATGATCCTAGAAGCTAATCTACATTATCCAACAGGTTCAAGTTTTGACACCATCGTTAAAGATTTATTAGGAAAAAGTTGGAATATTATCAATGGTCTTTCCGTTGCTTTCGTCTTATATATTTTGACTTATGCCTACATCACCTCAGGCGGAGGCATTACACAAAATCTGCTCAACCAAGCATTTAGTTCTGCTGAAAGTGCGGTGGATATTGGAAGAACTTCAGGATCTTTAATTTTCTGCCTTATCCTTGCAGCCTTCGTGTGGCTTTCAACCAAAGCTGTGGATCGTTTCACAACCGTATTAATTGTCGGGATGGTTGTCGCTTTTTTCCTTTCTACAACCGGTTTATTAAGCTCTGTAAAAACAGAAGTTTTATTCAATACCGTTGCTGAAGGCGAACAAACATATTTACCTTATTTATTTACCGCACTTCCAGTTTGCTTAGTGTCTTTTGGTTTTCATGGAAACGTGCCGAGCTTAGTAAAATATTACAACCGTGATGGCAGCCGAGTCATGAAATCAATCTTTATTGGTACGGGGTTAGCACTCGTAATTTATATTTTATGGCAACTTGCAGTGCAAGGTAATTTGCCACGCAACGAATTTGCTCCGGTAATTGAAAAAGGCGGCGATGTTTCAGCATTACTAGAGGCATTACATAAATATATTGAAGTAGAATACCTTGCCGTAGCATTAAATTTCTTTGCTTATATGGCGATTGCTACGTCATTCTTAGGCGTAACGTTAGGCTTATTTGACTATATTGCGGATCTGTTTAAATTTGATGACAGCTTGTTAGGACGAACAAAAACCACATTAGTGACATTTTTACCACCGCTATTGTTAAGTTTACAATTCCCTTATGGCTTTGTGATTGCCATTGGTTATGCAGGATTAGCAGCAACCATTTGGGCTGCAATCGTACCTGCACTTCTTGCTAAAGCAAGCCGTCAAAAATTCCCACAAGCGAGTTATAAAGTTTACGGTGGTAATTTTATGATTGGCTTTGTGATCTTATTCGGTGTGTTAAACATTGTGGCACAAGTCGGCGCAAACTTAGGGTGGTTTGCCAATTTCACAGGATAAGTTTTACTCGATACAATAAGGGCGTATATCATGCGCCCTTTTTATTTGTAATATAGGATATGAGATGAATAATAAAACTAGCGTTTATGACAAAGAAAACTTCTTTGAGCTTTATCAGAAACTCCGCGCAAATCCAATTAGTCTCAATGAAATTGTTGAAAAGCCCACCATGCTCTCACTGTTGCCTGATTTAAAAGGGAAAAAATTACTCGATTTAGCCTGTGGCACCGGAGGACATTTACAACTTTATCTAGAACGAGGGGCAGCTAAAGTAATTGGAACCGACCTTTCAGAAAAAATGCTTGAACAAGCTGAAAAAGATCTGCAAAAGTGCAGTCAATTTTCAGGGCGTTTTTCCTTATATCACTTACCAATGGAAAAATTAGCAGAATTGCTAGAATGTCATTTCGATGTGATTACTAGCTCTTTTGCCTTTCATTATATTGAAAATTTTCCGGCATTATTATCAACTATCTATGACAAACTCTCGTCTAATGGCATATTGGTTTTCTCACAAGAACACCCGATAACTACCTGCCACAAAGAAGGAGAACGCTGGGAAAAAAATGACAAAAAACAGCAAGTTGCTTATCGTTTAAATCATTACCGAGAAGAGGGCGAACGCAATAGAAATTGGTTCAAACAACCTTTTCAAACCTATCATCGAACAACAGCGACAATTATCAATAATTTAATTCATGCAGGGTTTCAAATCGAGCAAATGGAAGAACCAATGCTTGCCGACCAACCGCAATGGCATAATGAATTTAAAGATTTATCACACCGCCCACCATTGTTATTTATCAAAGCAAGAAAAGTGGAGAAATAAACAAAATAAACTGGTTTTTAACCGCACTTTATGGTATAAATCGTCCCGCTATTTTTGACTTTCAAAAGCAGCTTTTTAATTACTAACAACACACACATATCAACAAGGCTTAATCGGGGTGCCAAACGGTCGATTAGCTGATATGTGGAGGCTCAACCCCAACAAAAGGAAAATATTATGGCACAAGTTTCAATGCGCGACATGATCAACGCAGGCGTACACTTCGGACACCAAACTCGTTACTGGAATCCACAAATGAAACCTTTCATTTTTGGTGCTCGTAATGGTGTTCATATCATCAACCTTGAAAAAACCTTACCTTTATTCAACGAAGCTTTAGCGGAATTAACTCGCATTGCTAGCAACAACGGTAAAGTATTATTCGTTGGTACAAAACGTGCAGCGTCTGAAGCAGTTCAAGCAGCAGCATTAGATTGTCAGCAATATTACGTAAACCACCGTTGGTTAGGTGGTATGTTGACTAACTGGAAAACCGTTCGTCAATCAATTAAACGTTTAAAAGATTTAGAAACCCAATCTCAAGACGGTACTTTTGATAAATTAACCAAAAAAGAAGCGTTAATGCGTAGCCGTGAGATGGAAAAACTTGAATTAAGCCTTGGCGGTATCAAAGATATGGGTGGCTTACCAGATGCATTATTTGTTATCGGTGCGGATCACGAACATATCGCAGTTAAAGAAGCAAACAACCTAGGTATTCCTGTATTTGCTATCGTTGATACTAACTCAACTCCAGCTGGCGTAGATTTCGTTATCCCAGGTAACGATGATGCAACTCGTGCTATCCAACTTTACGTTTCTGCAGCTGCAGCAGCGGTTAAAGAAGGTCGTGGTAACGAAGCTCAAGTTGCTGAAGAATTAGCAGCTGACGCAGAATAATTTAAGTTTTGCAATAAGGCGAAGCCCTTAATAATCAAACGATTAATTGGCATAGGGGCTAAAGTTTAGCCCCTATATTTTTATCTAAAAGTGCGGTCAAAATAAATCGCATTTTCGACAGAGGATTTTAAAAATGGCTGAAATCACAGCATCATTAGTAAAAGAACTTCGTGAACGTACCGGTGCCGGTATGATGGAATGTAAAAAAGCATTAGTTGAAGCAAACGGTGATATTGAGTTAGCAATCGACAACATGCGTAAATCTGGTCAAGCTAAAGCAGCTAAAAAAGCAGGCCGTGTTGCAGCTGAAGGTGTTATCCTTGCTCGTGTAGAAAATGGTTTCGGTGTATTAGTTGAAATGAACTGTGAAACTGACTTCGTGGCAAAAGATGCTGGCTTCTTAGGTTTAGCAAACGAAGTGGCTGATTTCGCAGCAGCAAACAAAGGTACAACTATCGAAGCATTACAAGCACAATTTGAAGAAAAACGTGCTGCATTAGTTGCTAAAATCGGTGAGAATATGAATATCCGTCGTGTTGCTTACTTAGATGGTCAAGTAATTGCACAATACTTACACGGTGCAAAAATTGGCGTATTAGTTGCGGGCGAAGGTTCTGCTGATGAACTGAAAAAAGTAGCAATGCACGTAGCTGCATCTAAACCTGAATTCGTGAACCCAGAAGATGTATCTGCTGAAGTGGTTGAACACGAACGCCAAATCCAAATCGATATTGCGATCAACTCTGGTAAACCAAAAGAAATCGCAGAGAAAATGGTTGAAGGTCGTATGAAGAAATTCACTGGTGAAGTTTCATTAACAGGTCAAGCATTTGTAATGGATCCTTCTGTATCTGTAGGGGATTTCTTAAAATCAGTAAACACTTCTGTGTCTAACTTCATCCGTTTAGAAGTGGGTGAAGGTATCGAGAAAAAAGAAGAAGATTTCGCAGCTGAAGTTGCAAAAATCACTGGCGGTAACGCGTAATTCTTTAAAGATAACGATATGTTAATAAGCCCAACTTAAGTTGGGCTTATTTGTTTTATAGGATAAGCTGCTTAATTAACAGGCTTAAACTTTTTTAGTTACGCTTAGTAAAATAAAAAATCCACACTTTAATAGTAAACTTTTAAAGTGTGGATTTTGTAATAAAACTTCAGAATAAATTAAGAAATTTTCTTTTCTAACGCTTTTAAACGTTTATTTATTCCATCAATACCTAATGTCAGTGCCGCTGTTTTACGCCATTCTTTATTCGTTTGCAATGGAATACCAGAGGAATATACGCCAGGCTCTGTAATTGGGCGCATAACCATTCCCATTCCAGTAATCGTGACTTTATCGCAAATTTCCATATGGCCATTAATCACACTTGCACCGCCAATTAAGCAATAACGCCCAACAGTCAAACTACCCGCCATGATAACGCCACCAGCAACCGCTGTACCTGTGCCGATATGAACATTATGTGCAATTTGACAAAGGTTATCGATAATCACGTTATCTTCAATAATCGTTGCATCTAATGCGCCTCTATCGATACAGGTATTCGCACCAATTTCAACGTTATTACCAATTATTACTTGCCCTACTTGTGGAATTTTAACCCAACGACCACGATCATTTGCGTAACCAAAACCGTCACTACCGATGACCGTTCCTGATTGAATTAGGCAATTTGTGCCAATCTCAACGTTATGGTAAACAGTTACATTAGCCCAAAGTTGAGTGCCTGAACCGATCTTGGTATTTTTACCAACAAAGCAATTTGCACCAATGATCACGTTATCACCAAGTACAACACCTTCTTCAATAACAGCATTGGCGCCAATTGAAACATTCTTTCCTAAAGATGCGCCATCAAAAATTACCGCACTTTTTGCAATGCCTTGCGCAGCCTTTGGTGTGCTATCCATATATTGAGCCAAAATTGCGTAAGCTACATAAGGCTCTTTAACAATAAGTAAATTGCTTTCTGGAGAACAGTGTTCGACATCCTCTTCAGAAACAACCAAAATTCCTGCTTTAGAATCTTTCAATAACGCACGAAATTTTGCGTTAGAAATAAAAGTAAGTTGATTTGATTGGGCTTTATCGAGTGGAGCGATATTCTCAACAACAACATCGGCGTTACCGCGAACGGTAGCGCCGATTTGAGTTGCCAATTCTTGTAAAGAATAGGATTTTTGCATTATGAGAACCTATTATTTTTTCTCTTCTGCTTTAGCAGGTGCTGCTTTTTCACTAGCAGGAATAGATTTTAACACTTCTTCTGTGATGTCTTTACCCTCTACCGCAAATACAACCGAATTTGCATCAAGCACATAAGTATAACCTTTCGCTTTTGCTAAATTATTTGTCGCAGTTTGAATGCTATCTAATAATTTACCACGCTCTTCTGCTTGACGTTTTTCATTTTGCGCTTGGAATTCTTGAACTTTTTTATCTTGTTCTTGCATCAATTTTTGTAATTCAGCATCTTCAGCCGCGCCTAATTTATTAATTTCCTCTTGGCGTTTTTGAATATCTGCTTGACGTAAACGAGGCGCATCTTTTTCTAAAGCTGCAACTTTTGCTTCTACTTTTTTACGCGCAGCTGCAATTTTATCATCAACTTCTTTTTTACTTGCAGCTAATTTTTCAGCTACAGGCTTAAATTCAGCATCAAGTTTATCCGCTACCGCTTGGCGATCTGGGTGATTTTGGAAAATATAACCTGCATTAATGAAAGCAATTTTTTCTTCCGCTGCAGCATAGCCTGAAGCAAGTGCGATACCTAAAGCAAGTGCGGTTACTTTTGCGATGTTTTTCATTTGATCAATATCCTTAATTAAATAGTGGTTTGTTTAATGTTTTCTCAGCCTAACTTTATTAGGCTGAGAATGTTATCTTTGAATTTAAATGATGAAAAAAGTTCAATTTAATTAGAAAGAACCACCAATACTAAATTGGAACTGTTCTACATCATCATTTTCATATTTTTTGATTGGTTTAGCATAAGAGAACACTAACGGCCCAATAGGTGATTGCCATTGGAAGCCTACCCCTGCAGATGCACGAACTCGACTAGCTTTTCCATAATCAGGTAATTTTAACGCAGCAATACTTGCGTTTAATGCTTTATCGGATTTCCATTTTGTATTCCACACACTTGCTGCATCCACAAATAATGAAGTTCTAACAGAGTTTTGGCCTTTATCACCAACAAATGGAGTTGGCACAATTAACTCTGCGCTAGCTGTAGCTATTGCATTACCACCCACAACATCTGTGCTTGGCACCCATTTATTTTGCGAAGGATTTAAATAAATAGCATTTGGTCCAATAGCACCATACGCAAATCCACGTAAAGAGCCAATACCGCCCGCAGTATAATATTGATAGAATGGCAAGCGTTTGTTACCAAATCCATTTGCATAGCCAACAGATGCTTTTGCCGACATTACCCAGCGATGATCTCTATCTAATGGATAGAATCCTTGAACATCTGCGCTTAATTTATAGTATTTATTATCGGAACCAGGAGTTGTAACTCGTCCACCAAGACTTGCTTTAACCCCTTTAGTTGGGAAATATCCTCTATTGAGACTGTTATAATTCCAACCGAATGAGAAATCAAAGTCGTTTGTTTTAATGGCATTTCCATTAAAGTTCATTGATTTCATATATAGTTCACGGCTATATTCTGTTGCGAAGTTACTAATTTTATTATAAGTATAACCTAATCCTACATAGTAAGAGTTATTTTCATTTACAGGGAAACCTAAAGTAACGTTACCACCATAAGTCGTACGTTTATAATTAGAAGAGGTATCATTTCTAGAGTTGTCATAGTTTTCAAAGAAAACATTTCCACCTAAACTGACCCCATCTTTCGTAAAATACGGCTCAACATAACCTAAATTTACGCTAGTACCATAGTCATTACGTGTTCCACCAAGGCTAACTGAAGCACCCGTTCCCAAGAAATTATCTTGTTTAACACTAGCTTGATAACTAATACCACTCTCTGTACCGTAACCAATACCAAAGTTGATACTACCTGTATTACGCTCTTTAACTTTATACACGACATCTACTTCGTCATCCGTACCTTTTACAGGATCAATTCGGTTTTCTACCGTTTCGAAGAATCCTGTACGATCTAAACGGATTTTACCTAACTCAACTAATTGCGAGTTATACCACGCCCCTTCTTGTTGGCGCATTTCTTGACGTAAAGTACTATCTGCTGAAACAGTATTTCCTTCAAAGCGTAGTTGACGAACAGTTAAACGTCGACCAGCATCAACAACAAAAGTAATTGCTAAAGTTTTATTTGCATCATCAAAATCAGGTACTGCATTCACCGTTGCACTACCGTAACCACGTTCACCCAATTTTGCTTTAATCGCATTTTCAACATCTGCGATATCACTGCGACGGAAAGTGTCATTTAAATGTAATGAAGAAAGCAAAGGTTCAAGTTCTGAAGCCATACCGCCCAGATTACCAACAATGCGAGCACTTCGAAGGTCATACTGTAAACCTTCATTTACATCAATGGTTACATTCACTTTCGTTTTTTCATCATTTAGCTGAACATCAGTTTTAGTGATTTGTGCTTTGGCATAACCATTATTTAAATAATAATCGCGAATTGACTGTAAATCTTTCTCGAACTGAGCGCCTTCAAATTTATTACCCCATAATTTCCACCAAGAATCAGGTTGTAATTCCATTTGCTCTTGCAACGTACTGCTACTAATAGATTCATTACCATTGAAATTTAATGATGCTAATTTTGCTGTATCATCTTCATTAATCTGAATTAAAATTTCAGCGCGATTATTTGGTAACGTATTGACAATAGGTTCAACTGTTGCGTTATAGCGACCTACACTTGCATAGTGCTCTTTTACACTTTTGGCAAATTCATTTAATTTTTCTCGAATTAAAACATCACCAACTTTAAAACCGTTAGCATCTAAGTTTTGTTTAAGTGCTTCAGTTGGAATAACAGAGTTACCTTTGATTTTAACATCTGAAATGATCGATTTAGCCACAACGCTAACAACAAGTACATCGCCTTCTTGATGTGCATTCACATCATCGAATCGACCACTTACGAATAAAGAGCGGACAATATTAGCCACATCATTGTCAGTCACACGCTGACCAGCACGAACAGGTAGACTTGCTCGGATTTGTTGTTCTAAGTCACCTTGAACACCATCCACACGAATATCTTTTGCCACAAAAGGTGCGGCAAACACAGTCGTTGTCGTACCGAATAATAAACTTGCGATTAGAAGTTTTTTCATCGATTGTATCCTATATAAATTATAGACGTAAAAAATCATTAAATAATGCAAACACCGTTAAGCTTAATAACAGTGCTGCGCCAATTCGATAACAGATGCTTTGCACCCGCTCAGAAACAGATTTTCCTTTAACAGCTTCCATTGCTAAAAAAACTAAATGACCGCCATCTAATACAGGCAATGGGAATAAATTCATAATGCCTAAATTAACACTAATCAATGCCATAAAACTTAAAAAATACACCAATCCAATATTAGCGGATGCACCAGCACCTTTTGCAATAGAAATCGGACCGCTTAAATTATTTAATGACAAATCACCCGTAATTAGTTTACCTAACACTTTCAAGGTTAACACAGAAAGTTGGCTAGTTTTTTCAATGCCTTTTTGCAAAGAGTCAAGAATATCATATTTTAATTCTGTACGATATTCATCAGATAATTTTACGAAAGTTGGGCTTAAACCTACAAACCATTTTCCACTCTGATTACGCACTGGAGTGATAATTTTGTCAAGCGTTTCCTCATTACGTTCAACTTTAATAGAAAAAGATTCGCCTTGTTCGACCTGTTTTATAAAATCTTGCCAAGGAAGTGCGGTTAAATTTTCTTTTAAAATTTTATCACCGATTTGTAAACCAGCTTTCTCAGCGGGAGAATCTTGAACAACTTTAGAAAGCACCATTTCAACTTTAGGACGCATAGGCATAATCCCTAATGCCTCAAAAGCACTTTCTTTTTCAGGATCAAAAGTCCAATTTGTAAGATTTAAAGTCCGCTGTTGTTCAATATTAGAACCAAAAGGAGAAAGGGTAATTTCAACATTAGGCTCACCCATTTTTGTGGCAAGTAGCATATTGATGGTTTCCCAATCTTGAGTTTCTTCTCCATCAACAGCAAGAATTTGTGTATTAGATTCAATGTGAGCTTGTGCCGCGATTGAACTTGGCGTTATCGATTCAATCACAGGTTTAACACTTGGCATTCCATAAAGGTAGATGACCCAATAGGCAAAAATCGCGAAAATAAAATTCGCCAAAGGGCCTGCAATAATCACAAATGCGCGTTGTAATACGCTTTTACTGTCAAATGCTTGTGACTTTTGTTCAACTGGAACCGCTTCATTACGTCCATCAAGCATTTTTACATAACCGCCTAAAGGAATCATTGAAATCGCAAATTCTGTACCGTGCTTATCGATACGTTTCCAAATTACCTTACCAAAGCCAATTGAAAAACGATGGACTTTTATACCGCACTTTCTAGCGGCACAAAAGTGACCATATTCGTGAACGGATACTAATACCGCAATAGCAATGATAAAAGAACCTAGCGACCACAAAAATGACATTCAGAATCCTTATAACACAAAGAAATAGAAGTAGCTGAAAAAAGGTACCGCGGCAGTCAAGCTATCAATGCGATCTAATACACCGCCATGACCAGGAATCAATTGACTGCTGTCTTTCACACCAGACTCACGTTTAAACATGCTTTCAGTTAAATCACCCAATACCGAAATTGCAACTGTTGCAACGGAAAGAATAACGAATCCAGATATGTTTCGCTCACCAACCAAAGAATCCCCAAAGAAATGAATAAATACAAAAGCAAGCACTAACGCTGTAATTAAACCACCAACAACGCCTTCCCAGCTTTTACCCGGTGAAACTTTTGGAGCAAGTTTACGTTTACCAAATGCTCGTCCGCTAAAATAAGCACCAGAATCAGCCGCCCAAACAAGTACAAATACATAAAGTAATAAAAATAAGCCGTGATAAGGATCATGGGTATAGTGTTCTAAACGTAAACGTAATACGCCCGCGATAAATGGGATTAAAGTAGAAAAGGCAAATAAAAGCTGTAAAAGAGGATTTTTAGACCAAAATTTAGCTGATTTAGGATAACTCACCACAAGCAATAAAGCTAAAAGCCACCAACCAACAGCGTTCATCAATAAAAGCTGAAGATGCTGTTCGAACACACGACCTGCATCTAAATAGTTGCCCTCAGTATAGAGCCACAAAAAGATAAAGGCGCCTAAAAAGGCTGCAACACAAAAACGCGCTAAAGGCTGTTTAAGGCGAGCAAACTGAGTCCATTCCCAAACGCCTAAAGTCGCCACAGCACATAACGCGAGGGCAAAATAAAAAGGCGTGAATAAAAATAGCGCACATAGTACAGCTACGATTAACACAATGGCAGATAAAACTCGTTGTTTAAGCATAATTTTAATCCATTTATTGAATTATTCTGTCCCGCCAAAACGGCGATGACGTTGTTGATAACAAGCGATGGCGCGGTTAAATTCCGCCTCATCAAAATCTGGCCATAGCACATCGGAAAAATAAAGTTCTGCATATGCAATTTGCCATAATAAAAAATTACTAATTCGTTGTTCACCACTCGTACGAATCAATAGATCAACTGGTGGTTCATCTTGTGTAACCAAATGACGCTGAAAAGCAATTTCATCAATTTCTTCAACGCTCATTTCATTATTTTTTACTTTTTCTGCAAGTTGTTTTGCTGCTTGCACAATATCCCAACAACCGCCGTAATTTGCAGCAATATTAAGCGTAAGTGCGGTATTTTTTTCTGTTAAATTTTCCGCTTTTGAAATTTTTTCTTGCAAAGATTCACTAAAACGAGATACATCGCCAATAATTTTCAGGCGAATATTATTTTTATGTAATTTTTTTACTTCGCGATCTAAAGCTTGCATAAAAAGCGTCATTAACGCGCTGACTTCTTGCTCTGGTCGATTCCAATTTTCGCTACTAAAAGCATAAAGTGTAAGGAAATTCACGCCAATTTGGCGAGCATAACTTACCGCTCGGCGAACTGCAGATACGCCATTGGTATGGCCAAAAATACGCATTTTATTTTTTTGTTTTGCCCACCGCCCATTGCCATCCATAATAATGGCAACGTGTTTTGGAATATTGTTTTGATCGAGTTCTATCATTATTTTTATTATAAAAAGATCCCTATAAATTCGGCTGTGAACTATATCATAAGTTGTATTTGCTTGCTATGGATTAGCGAGCCCTAATCCACACTTTATTTTTTACATAATTCATTTTTATAATAAAGAAAAATAAACAAAACGAAGAATTTATGTCTGCGATTGAACAAAATAAAGACGGTATTAGATTAAGAATATTCTTACAACCAAAAGCCAGTAGAGATCATATTGCTGGCATTCACGATGATGAACTAAAAATTACCATTACTGCGCCACCTGTTGATGGTCAAGCAAATACGCATTTATTGAAATTTTTAAGTAAATCCTTCAAAGTGCCCAAAAGCAGTATTATTTTAGAAAAAGGAGAATTGAGCCGACACAAACAAGTTTGGATTCCTGAACCCAAATTAATTCCCAAAGAAATTCAAAATCTATTGTAAAAACAAAGAAAAAAATCACCGCACTTTGAACTCTCACCCTATCAATTTATGCCATTTTACGGTATTCTATGCCACATTTTCTATTGTCAAAATGCTGCAAAAGTGCGGTTAAAATTTAAGGTGATTTTATGCAAGAACAATATCGCCCCGATATGATCGAACCAAAGGTTCAACAATATTGGGCAGAAAATAAAGTTTTCAAAGCAATCAAAGACGAATCTAAAGAAAAATATTACTGTCTTTCTATGTTCCCGTATCCTTCTGGTCGCTTGCATATGGGGCATGTGCGCAACTACACTATTGGTGATGTAATTTCTCGTTATCAACGCATGCTAGGAAAAAACGTATTGCAACCATTTGGTTGGGATGCTTTCGGCTTACCAGCAGAAGGTGCGGCGATCAAAAATAAAACTGCGCCTGCTAAATGGACATACGAAAACATTGCCTACATGAAAAAACAACTTCAGCTTTTAGGCTTTGGTTTCGACTGGGATCGTGAAATCGCAACCTGTAAACCAGAATACTACAAATGGGAGCAATGGTTCTTCACTGAGCTTTATAAAAAAGGCTTAGTGTACAAAAAAACCTCAACCGTAAACTGGTGCCCGAACGATGAAACCGTACTCGCAAACGAGCAAGTACACGAAGGTTGTTGCTGGCGTTGTGATACACCTGTGGAACAAAAAGAAATCCCACAATGGTTTATCAAAATTACTGACTATGCAGAGCAATTATTAGGTGGTTTAGATACCCTTCCACAATGGCCAGATATGGTAAAAACCATGCAACGTAACTGGATTGGTCGTTCTGAAGGGGTAGAAATTACCTTTGATGTTGCAGACACCAACGAAAAAGTAGCTGTTTACACCACGCGTCCAGATACCTTTTACGGCGTGAGTTATTTAGGCATTGCGGCAGCACATCCATTAGCAAGTTTAGCGGCTCAAAATAATCCTGAATTAGCCACCTTTATCCAAGAAGCGAAAAACGCAAAAGTAGCGGAAGCTGATCTTGCGACAATGGAGAAAAAAGGAATGGCAACGGGCTTATTTGCTATTCATCCATTGACGGGTGAAAAATTACCGATTTGGGTCGCTAATTTCGTGTTAATGCACTACGGTACCGGCGCGGTAATGGCGGTTCCAGCTCACGACCAACGTGACTTTGAATTTACTCAAAAATACAGTTTGCCAATTAAACAAGTGATCGCACCACTTGCAGATGAAGAAATTGATTTAAACAAACAAGCTTTCGTTGAGCACGGTAAATTAGTGAACTCAGCTGAGTTTGATGGTTTAGATTTTGATAGCGCTTTCAACGGCATTGCAGATAAATTAGAAAAATTAGGCGTTGGAAAACGTCAAGTTAATTATCGTCTACGTGACTGGGGTGTTTCTCGCCAACGTTATTGGGGTGCACCAATTCCGATGCTAACCCTTGAAAATGGCGATGTAGTACCTGCACCAATGGAAGATTTACCAATTATTCTTCCTGAAGATGTGGTAATGGATGGCGTAAAAAGTCCAATTAAAGCAGATCCTAACTGGGCAAAAACAACTCTTAACGGCGCACCAGCGTTAAAAGAAACGGATACCTTTGATACCTTTATGGAATCCTCTTGGTATTACGCGCGCTACACTTGTCCACAATATCAAAATGGCATGCTGGATGCGGAAGAAGCAAACTATTGGTTACCAGTGGATCAATATATCGGTGGTATTGAACACGCAACAATGCACTTGCTCTACTTCCGTTTCTTCCACAAATTATTGCGTGATGCAGGATTTGTAACCAGTGACGAACCAGCCGATAAATTATTGTGTCAAGGTATGGTGCTTGCAGATGCCTTCTACTACACCAGTCCAACCAATGAGCGTATTTGGGTGAGTCCAACACAGGTGACTCTTGAGCGTGATGAAAAAGGCAGAATTATTAAGGCGACCGATCCTGAAGGGCGAGAACTAGTCCACAGTGGCATGACTAAAATGTCGAAATCCAAAAATAACGGTATTGACCCACAAGAAATGGTAGAAAAATATGGTGCCGATACTGTTCGTCTATTTATGATGTTTGCCTCTCCAGCAGAAATGACCTTGGAATGGCAAGAATCTGGCGTAGAAGGTGCGAAACGTTTCTTAGGTCGTGTCTGGAATTTGGTATATCAATATCAACAAAATCCAGCCAAAACTAGCCTAGATTTGACCGCACTTTCCGCAGAACAAAAAGCACTTCGTCGTGAAGTACATAAAACCATTGCGAAAGTGAGCGATGATATTGGTCGTCGTCAAACATTTAATACTGCGATTGCAGCCGTAATGGAATTGATGAATAAATTGACCAAAGCATCTTTAGAAAGCGATCAAGATCGTGCTGTCATGGCGGAAGCATTAAGCGCTGTTGTTCGTATGCTTTATCCAATTACACCACATATCTGCTTTGAATTATGGCAAGCGCTAGGAAATGAAAGCAACATCGATACCGCTGAATGGGTGAAAGCTGATGAAGCTGCAATGGTAGAAGATGAAAAACTGATTGTTGTGCAAGTAAATGGCAAAGTTCGTGGAAAAGTGACTGTCCCTGCAACGTCTTCAGAAGAAGAAATTAAAGCGGCAGCCAAAGCAGATCCTAATGTTGCAAAATTCCTTGATGGAAAAGAAATCCTTAAAGAAATCTATATTCCATTAAAAATGTTGAATTTTGTGGTTAAACCATAATCCGTAGAATCTGTGGAATATTGATATTTCACAGATTCTATCTTTATTAGTGTATGGATTTTAAATTCATACACTCCACAATAAAGGTAATTTTTATGATTAAATCAATCAAAGCGTTGTTTATTGTCGCAAGCATTACCGTACTTTCTGCTTGTGGCTGGCATTTTCAAAAAGGTACATTAATTCCACAAGAATTACGTACTCTTACATTTGAAAGCCCTGATCCATACAGCGAAATGTCAGTGGCGATGCGTAATCAGCTACAAGCGAACAATATTCAGCTCGTCAATTCAACTCAAGGCATTCCTGTTTTACGCATCAATAAATTCCGCACAAATGATGAAGTCGCTTCTGTATTTAAACGCGGGCGTGAAGCTGAAAAAGTATTGATGTTAGAAGTGGAAGCAAGCATTCGTTTAGCGAATGGTGAAAGCCACCCAATCACGGCAAAAGTCAACCGCACTTTCTTTGATAACTCTCGCGCAGCACTAGCTAAATCCGCCGAACGAGAAGTAATTTGGAATGATATGCGGGAACAAGCTGCACGTCAGCTCATTACTAAAATGGTTGCATTAGAAAAACAAGTGAAAAACAAATAATGAATCGCATCTTCCCTGAGCAACTTAATCAACATCTTTCCCAACGTTTAGCCAAAGTTTACTTTTTGGTAGGGCAAGATCCATTGTTACTGAGTGAAAGTGAAGATGCCATTTATAAAACAGCCAACCAACAAGGATTCGATGAGAAAAATAACATTCAGATTGATAGCCAAACTGACTGGGCACAACTCATAGAATCCTGTCAGTCCATGGGATTGTTTTTTAACAAACAAGTCATGGTATTAAATTTACCTGAAAATTTCACCGCACTTTTACAGAAAAATCTGCAAGAATTTATCTCGGTTCTACATGACGATATCTTGCTAATTTTACAAATTTCAAAACTAACAAAAGCAAATGAAAACCAAGCATGGTTTGTTGAACTAAACCAATATGAAACCAGTGCAATTCTTGTAAATTGCCAAACACCTACGGCTGAAAATCTTCCTCGTTGGGTAAAAAATCGTACCAAAGCGATGGGATTAGAAGCTGATGATGAAGCAATTCAACAACTTTGTTACAGTTATGAGAATAACCTGCTTGCGCTCAAACAAGCTCTGCAACTTTTAGATTTGCTCTATCCTGACCATAAACTTAACTATAATCGTGTCATTAGTGTCGTCGAACAATCCTCAATTTTTACCCCATTTCAATGGATTGATGCTTTGCTAATGGGAAAAGCCAATCGCGCTAAACGTATTTTACAAGGGTTACAAGCTGAAGATGTGCAACCTGTTATTTTATTACGCACACTACAGCGAGAATTATTTACGTTGCTTGAACTTACCAAACCACAGCAACGTATTGTGACAAAGGAAAAACTTCCAACTCAACAAATTAAGACTGAATTTGACCGTCTAAAAATCTGGCAAAATCGCCGACCGCTCTTTTTAAGTGCGATTCAACGTTTAACCTACCAAAAACTCTACGAAATTATCCAAGAGCTTGCCAATATTGAACGTCTTGCTAAGCAAGAATTTAGCGATGAAGTGTGGATTAAACTCGCTGATTTATCTGTAAAAATTTGTTTGTAGAGCACTATTTTTTCACCTGTGAATTCACATTCTTTGCAATCAATAGATTAAAAATAAACCCCAGCTAAAAACTGGGGTTTATTTTAAAGAGAATTATTTGTTTCATTCAGCAATCGATGAATTAATTTAGCATTAGCTGGTGGGAACTGTCCTGCATCCAATGCGCGTTGCTCAACCCAAAAACCTTCTTGCCCTTCTCGCCCAAAAGGCTCACCGATCCATTCATCTACAACATAAAAGAAAAAAGAAATAATCTTTGTCGGATATTCAAATTGGAAGCGTTCGTAAAGTTCAGTATTTAATACCACAATGCCAATTTCCTCTTCCAGTTCACGTTTTAAAGCCTGTTCTGGAGTTTCTCCCGCATCCACTTTTCCACCGGGAAATTCTAAAGATTGGGCAAAATCCTGTCCTTCTAAACGCTGCGTTAAATAGATCTGCCCAAACTCATTACGAATAATACCTGCAGCGACTTGTATAATTTTTTTATCCATTTTTTCTATCCAATAGCACCTATCAAAAAAGTGCGGTGAAAAATCACCGCACTTTGGCTAATCATTAATGGCGAGCAGCACGACTGCCATGACAATGCTTGTATTTTTTACCCGAACCACAAGGACAAGGCTCATTGCGTCCAATACGACGTTCTGAATAATCTTCAGAATCTGAATTTTGGATTGCCTGACCATTTTCATCCACTGGTAAATTATTTTGATTGATACGAGCAGCCATTTCTTGACGAGCACGTTCAGCTTCTTCCATTTCTTCTTGAGTACGCACACGTACACGCGTTAAAGTCGTGATAACGTGGTGTTTTAAAGAATCCAACATTTCCGTAAACATACGGAAAGATTCTTTTTTATACTCTTGTTTTGGATCTTTTTGTGCATAACCGCGTAAATGAATACCTTGGCGTAAATAATCCATAGCAGCTAAGTGTTCTTTCCAAAGCTCATCTAAGGTTTGTAACATGACACCTTTTTCAAAGTTGCGCATGGTTTCTTCACCAGCCAGCGCTTCTTTTTCTTTATATTCTTTTTCTGCGACTTCGACGATGCGTTCACGCAAGTTTTCTTCGTGCAGATTATTATCTTCTTCCAGCCAATGAGAAATTGGTAATTCCATACCAAACTCTTGAGCCAAACGTTCTTCAAGCCCTTTAATATCCCATTGTTCTTCCAAAGATTGTGGTGGAATATATTGATCAATCACGCTATTAAATACATCGTGGCGAATGGCGTTGATAGTTTCGGAAATATCATCATTATCAAGCAAATAATTGCGTTGCTCATAAATTGCATGACGTTGGTCATTTGCTACATCATCATATTCAAGTAGGTTTTTACGACCATCGAAGTGGAAAGCCTCAACTTTTGCTTGGGCAGATGCGATAACTTTCGCCAACATTTTCGATTCCATTGCCTCACCAGGCACGGTGAACGCTTTACGCATTAAATTGAGTTTACCTTCATTCAAATAAATGCGCATTAAGCCATCTTCCAAAGAAAGGTAAAAACGAGAAGAACCTGGGTCACCTTGACGACCAGAACGACCACGCAACTGGTTATCGATACGGCGAGATTCATGACGCTCTGTACCGATAATATGCAAACCACCTGCTTTCATTACAATCTCGTGGTTCTTTTCCCACTCAGCTTTAAGCGTTTCAATTTGTTCTTGAGTTGGATTTTCTAATTTAGCAGCCTGCGCTTTCCAGTTACCACCAAGGATAATATCTGTACCTCGACCCGCCATATTCGTTGCGATAGTCACCGCACCAGGATAACCAGCTTCTGCCACGATTTCCGCTTCTTGTTGGTGGAATTTTGCATTCAACACATTGTGTTTGATGCCCGCTTTATCTAGAGCCTTAGACAACGCTTCCGATTTTTCTACTGAAATCGTCCCCACTAATACAGGTTGCTGGCGTTCTACACAATCTTTGATGTCTTCAATAATCGCATTAAATTTATATTGTTCATTTTCAAACATCACATCGGTGCGATCATCACGAATCATTGGACGGTTTGTTGGAATCACAACAGTTTCCAAGCCGTAAATTTGTTGGAACTCAAACGCTTCGGTATCCGCAGTCCCCGTCATACCGGCAAGACGCTCATATAAACGGAAGTAGTTTTGGTAAGAGATTGACGCAACAGTTTGGTTTTCACTCTTAATTTCAACCCCTTCTTTTGCCTCAATGGCTTGGTGTAAACCATCTGACCAGCGACGACCTGCCATTGTTCGACCAGTGTGTTCATCAACAATCACGATTTCACCATCTTTCACAATGTAATCGACATCTTTTTCAAACAATGTGTGCGCACGCAAGGCAGCCATAACATGATGAAGCAACACAATTCGACCAGGAGAGTACAAAGAATCCCCTTCCGGCATTAAACCTTGCGCAATCAACCAATCTTCCACTTTTTCTTGGCCACGTTCAGTTAAGTGCGCCTGTTTAGATTTAAGATCTAAAGTAAAATCACCTTCACCTTGGTATTCTTCTGTATCTTCTTTTTCTTGCTTAATTAAGTTTGGAATCAGTTTATTGACTGCAATATAAAGCGCAGAACTGTCTTCAGCTTGACCAGAAATAATCAATGGCGTACGTGCTTCATCGATTAAGATGGAATCCACTTCATCCACTAACGCATAGCCTAAAGTACGTTGGAAACGCTCTTCTTTTGAGTGAGCTAAATTGTCACGTAAGTAATCAAAACCAAGTTCACTATTGGTTGCATAAGTAATATCTGCTGCATAAGCTGCACGTTTTTCTTCAGGCGGTAAACCAGGAATATTTACGCCTACACTCATGCCCAAAAATTCAAATAACGGACGGTTGGTTTCTGCATCTCGGCGAGCAAGATAATCATTCACCGTGACAACATGAACGCCTTTACCTTCAAGTGCGATTAAATAACAAGGCAAAGTCGCAGTTAATGTTTTACCTTCACCAGTACGCATTTCTGCGATACAGCGGTTAGTCAATACCATCCCACCAATAAGCTGAACATCAAAATGTCTCATACCAAGCACGCGCTTACTTGCTTCACGTACCGTTGCGAATGCTTCTGGCAAAATTTGTTGCAAAGTTTCGCCCGCACTTAAACGTTGACGGAATTCATCTGTTTTTGCACGAAGTTGTTCATCTGTTAGGGATTCAAACTCAGGTTCTAATTTATTGATTTTTGCAACTTGTTTTCTTAATTTACGTAAAATACGGTCGTTACGGCTGCCAAAAATTTTCGTTAAAATGCTCATAATTTCTCTTTTTAAATATATAAGTTAAATAGTTAAATGCGTATGAAATACTTTCTTTCATGCACAATAATTTTTTTAAAATATCGCTATTTCAATAGCAATATTCTTCACAGAAAACAGAAAATTAAATAAGCAAGGGACCAGCTCGAATTGGCGCACTAAGATTCAACACTTCAGCAAAAAAGTGCGGTTGAATTTTAGGTTGTTTTTCAGTTTGGTGGGAAATTAAAGGTTGAGGAATGGCTTGTCGTTGCACTTCACGTGCTACTTTTACCGTTTCTAACGCTTGTTGAATGGAAACACTCGAAGAATAATTTTCCGCATTATTTTGATTTTCAAAACTTTGTGCGTTAGGCAAAGCAAAAATCGCGATAATACTCAAAAGTAATCGCGACCAAAAATTCGGTTTGACAGTGCCTGAAATCATCGTCTAGTTGTTTATTATGAAAATTGCGTGTATTGTAGCGGAAATCTAAACTAATGTCATTTACTGAGGGCAGACTTTATGGAAAACAAGGCTGAGCGTTATCAAAAAGCAGTCAATATTATGGATGTACTTGAGCAATCGCCCTTTGCCAAAATAATGAAAAAAGGCCTTGCCATCAATGAACTTAATCAAAAATTTAACCGCATTTTTCCACAGGAATTTCACGGCAAATTTCGTATTGGTAATATGATAGATAACTCAATTTTTATTGAGACAGCAAATGCGATCGTTCGCCAAGGAATTTTATTCAGACAGACAGAATTGTTGAAACTCATTCAAGAAGAATTTCCGCATGTAAAACAACTTGAGATAACAATAAACCCTGGTTTTTAAAATATAAGAATAGGAGCAAATGGAAATTTAATATCAATCAGGCTTTTTTAACAATGCTTTCTCTATTTTTTTCTCTTCGCGTCTCTTCTGAAAAAATGCGCTTAATTTCTGACTACACTCTTCTGCCAATACACCAGATGTAATCTCCAGAGTATGATTCATCTTATAATCATCAAAAAAATGGAAACGTGATCCAACCGCACCGGTTTTATAATCAGAAGCGCCGAATACTAGGCGTTTAATACGGCTATGCAAAATTGCCCCAGCACACATTGTGCAAGGCTCCAATGTCACATAAAGCGTAGTATTCAGTAAACGATAATTTTGGAGATGTTTTGCGCCGTCTCGCAAAGCGATAATTTCAGCATGGGCGGTAGGATCGCTTTGAACAATGGAGAGATTCCAACCTTCTCCAATAATATTTCCAGCGTCATCAACCAAAACCGCCCCCACAGGAATCTCACCTAACGCTTCCGCTTTATCGGCAAGCTCAAGGGCATGGCGCATCATTTTCTCGTCAAATTCTGACCGCACTTTTGCTGCATCCATTAGACGGAAAAAGGATATTTAATCGGTTCATGAGATTGGTAGCCAATGACTTTGAAATCATCCATCGTGACCCAAGTCTCTAAATCTTCAAGCGTTTTTATATCTGGATTGATTTCTAATTTTGGCAATGGGAAAGGCTTGCGTTTAAGTTGTACGTCACGCATTAACTCAAGCTGATCTTCATAAATATGCGCATTCACAATTTTATGATATGCCTTGCCTGCTTTTTTACCTGTAATCTGTGCCATAAGCGCCAAGAAAGTAAACACTTGGATTTGATTGAAATTCAATCCAAGCGGAACATCACAGGAACGTTGATAACTAGTAAGATGTAAAGTATCACCCACAAGAGAAAAAGTATGCGTGTGCATACAAGGACGAAGGCAACCAAGATCAAATTCCCCTGGGTTAAAAAAGGTTAAAATTTCCCCTCTATCATCAATGCCCTTCGTCAAATTATTAACAATTTTGCGTAGCTGATCGATGGTTTCACCATTAGGTTTACGCCATGCTCTGCCTTGCACACCATATACGCGTCCCATATCGTCAACACCTCTACGGTGAGGATTCGCGAGCCATGCGGCATTTTCATTCGCATTAGCATCCCAAGTTTTAGTACCAAGTGCGCGAAAATCAGCGGCATTGTCATATCCACGAATATAACCCAAAAATTCAGCAATGGCCGCTTTCCAATAACTTTTACGCGTGGTAATCAGCGGAAATTGATTATTCGCCACATCATATTCTAAATCTGCATTAATAACAGTGAGACAGCGCTTACCTGTACGCTCATTGGCAACCCATTCACCTTCATTAACAATGCGGCGACAAAGATCAAGATATTGCTTCATAAAAATCTCCTATTTTATTACCGCACTTTTGCGTGAATAAGCCCAAGCCATAATTAAGGCACCACCAATAATCATCGGTAAACAAAGTGCTTGTCCTCTTGTAATGACGCCAAAGAAATTTTCAACTTCAGGTTCACGCACATATTCCACAATAAAACGGAAGATACCATAGCCAATTAAGAATAAGCCAGCAACAGAGCCCATTGGACGTGTTTTTTTAATAAAAATATTCAGAATTGCAAACAACACTATACCTTCTAGAAAAGCTTCATAAAGTTGTGATGGATGACGAGGAAGTAATAGTGAATCATTCGGAAAAATCATTGCCCAAGGCACATCCGTTTCGCGTCCCCATAGCTCGAGATTAATGAAATTACCAATTCTACCTAGACCTAAACCAAATGGAATTAAAGGCGCAACGAAATCAGCCGTTTGCCAAAAATTACGTTTTTGTGAATAAGACGTCCAAATCATGGCAACAATGACGCCTATTAAGCCGCCATGAAAAGACATTCCACCTTCCCAAACGCGGAATAAATAAAGCGGCTCTTGTAAGAAACGATCCAAATTATAAAAAAATACATCGCCAACACGTCCGCCAATAAATACGCCCATAAAACCATTGAAAAGTAAGGTATCAACTTGATCCACTGTCCAACCGCTATTTGGGCGATTAGCACGGCGAACCGCAAGCCAGCGTGCAAAAATAAAACCCAAAAGGTACATCAAACCATACCAACGTAAGCCGATATTGCTATCACCAAGAGTAAAAAGAGTTGGATCAAAATGAGGCAGAAGCAAGTAATTTGAATTCATAATTTTCTCTATCTAATAAACATATCAACAGCAATGGTAATTAATAAAAGTGCAAACCCTTTCTTTAAAGTTGGCACGGGTAGTTTTGAGGTCGCGGTTGCACCAAGTTTTGACGTGAAAAACGATGTGGCAGTAATACATAACACTGCAGGGAAATAAATGTAACCTAAAGAATATTCTGGCATAGCTGCATTTCCCCAGCCGCTTAACATAAAACTGAACATTCCAGAAGTTCCGAGTAACATGCCACAGAAAGCCGAGGAACCAATAGCCTTTTTCATATCGATACCGCGAGAATTTAAAAATGGTACAATAAATCCACCACCACCGATGCCTGCAGCACTAGATGCCATGCCAATTAGAATGCCACCTATAATAGACGATTGAGTCGTCAAAGGTTTAACTATTTTATTTGTCTTAGGTTTAATAGATAAGACCATTTTAACCGCGAGATAAACCACTAAACAGGCAAATAATTTACTAGAAATATCGCGATCAAGTTTTCCGATAAAAAAACCACAAATAAACACGCTAACCATGATGCTCGGAGCAAGGATCTTCACTGCACTCCACACAACATTACCTAACTTATGATGTCGTTGAGCCGAAGAAAAGCCAGTAATAACAATCGTTGCGAAAGAAGTTCCAAGTGCGGTAGACATTAATAAAGGTTCTGGCACACCCACCATTGGTAGTAAGTACACCAACACAGGAACAATCATCAATCCACCGCCAATACCAAAAAGCCCAGCAAAAAAGCCAGCCACAGCCCCCACAAGCAAACAAAGTAAAATAAAGCTAAGCATTATGAATTCCTTGTTTTATTAAAAGAACGTTTTGGAAATTTTGAACCATTATATTTTTTAGGATGAGTATAAGATTTTTGCTCCAATTCTCGCGCAGGTTGATATACAGGAGGATTTTCTGAGAACAACACGCCCGAAAACTCTTTCATCGCTTTGCGATACACTTCTTTTTTGAAAGATACGACCTGACGAACAGGATACCAAAAACTCACCCAACGCCACCCATCAAATTCTGGCGATTTGGTTGTTTGCATATTGATATTTTTTTCATCGCCAACAAGCTGTAACAAAAACCAGCGTTGTTTTTGCCCTATACACATCGGTTTGCTGTCATAACGCAACAAACGTTTTGGTAATTTATAACGCAACCAATGCTTAGATACATATAAAATGCGCACATCTTTAGGCTGTAGACCAACTTCTTCGTACAGTTCACGATACATCGCTTGCTCGGCACTTTCATTATCATTAATGCCACCTTGCGGAAACTGCCACGAATTTTGCCCACAGCGCTTCGCCCAAAGCACTTGCCCGTTGCGATTACAAATCACAATACCCACATTTGGACGGTAGCCATCAAAATCGATCACTATCGTTTTACCTTAAATTTTTCATATAAAAATAGTCTGCAGATTGTTTCATAAATCAGTGTTTTTATCAACCAAAGGGCTGATTACACAATAAAATACACAGATTGTGGATAACATTGTGAATAACGTATTTCTGATTGTGAATTGATCACGTAAAAACAGGGCGGAATCCTTATCTCATCAAACTTAAAAATAAATTGAATTATTTCTAATTAAAAGATCTTAAACAAAAATAAACCGCACTTTTCACATATAAAAATGGAAGAAAGTGCGGTAAAAAAATACAATTTTTAAAGAGATTCCATTCCCCAAAGATCTTTTAGCTAGCTCTTTGAGTTATTCAATATTTCTGTGGATAAAATTGTGATTGAGAAAATCCATAATGTTGTATAACTCAAACAAACCTTTCCAAGACAATCCCTAGATAAAATTTTTCAATTTAAATTCAAACATTTAGAAACAAAACATAACAATATTTGTAATACACAGAAGTCTCTAAATTTTAATGTCTGATTTTTGAACAAATTATTTCAGGCAGGCAAAATAACGTTCCCAATCGAAATATTGACCAGGATCGATCTTACGCCCTGGCGAAATATCACAATGCCCAACAATCCGCTCTTTCGTAATTTTAGGGTAACTTTTCATGATTAAGTTAGTAAGTTCTTGTAATGCCAAATACTGCTCATTAGTAAAAGGTTGTTCATTACTACCTTCTAACTCAATTCCAATGGCAAAATCATTACATTTTTCTTGCCCTTGAAAGCAAGATAATCCAGCATGCCAAGCCCTTTGGTTAAAATTAACATATTGCGTGATTCGCCCATCTCGTTCAATCAAGCAATGGGCAGAAACACGCATTTGATGAATTTCTTCAAAATAAGGATGAATCTTAGGATCTAATTTTCCTTGAAAAAAATCATCCACATATCCGCCACCAAATTGTTCTGGCGGTAAGCTAATGTAATGGATCACCAGAAGTGAAATATCTTGTAAATCTGGACGTTCATCAAAATGAGGAGATGGAATTTGTCGACAATCAGTCAGCAATCCTTTCTCAATATCTTTTATTTTTCGCATACATTTTTCCTATTTTTGCGATCAGGATCGCAGAAAAAGTGCGGTCTGTTTTACAAAACAATTTTCCCTTTTCACAATATTTCAGCCAATAAAGGCTTAACGAAAGGAAAATAAATGAAACTAACTACACAAACTACCTTGAAGAAAGGGTTTACCTTAATTGAATTGATGATAGTCATCGCCATCATCGCGATTTTAGCCACTATCGCTATTCCTTCTTATCAAAATTATACCAAAAAAGCAGCAGTATCCGAATTACTGCAAGCTTCCGCACCTTATAAGTCAGATGTGGAATTATGCGTTTATAGCACAGGCAAACCTTCTAGTTGCTCAGGAGGAAGCAATGGAATTGCGGCTGATATTACAACAGCAAAAGGCTATGTAAAATCAGTGACAACAAGCAACGGTGGAATAACAGTAGAGGGTAATGGTACATTAGATGGAATGAGTTATACACTCACAGCTGAAGGCGATAGTGCAAAAGGCGTTACATGGAAAACCACCTGTGGCACAACGAATGCCGATATTTTCCCTGCTGGATTCTGTTCAAAATGATCGACTTAACTGGTGCAAAACCTCGTGTAAAAGCACAAAATGGCGAGATATTTACGATCTCGCCAGATTTATGGGGGCGTAATCAGCAACAACAGTCGCTACTCTTACGTTATTTTGCGTTACCACTCAAAGAAGAAAATAATCGTCTCTGGCTAGGTGTCGATTCTCTTTCTAATCTTTCCGCCTGTGAAACTATTGCGTTTATAACTGGCAAGCTTGTTGAGCCAGTTTTATTAGAAAGCACTCAACTTAAAGAACTATTACAACAACTTGCCCCAAATCAACTTCAAGTGGAAGAGCAAGTTAAATATTACCAACATCAAGAACAGTCCCATCTTGAACAACAAGATGATGAGCCCGTTATTCGCTTGCTTAATCAAATTTTTGAATCTGCTTTACAAAACAATGCCTCAGATATTCATTTGGAGACCTTATCGGATCATTTCCAAGTGCGGTTTAGAATTGACGGTGTTTTACAAGCTCAGCCTCCACTTAGTAAAAATTTGGCGAATCGAATTATTTCTCGCCTAAAATTGCTCGCTAAATTAGATATCAGTGAAGCCCGCCTTCCACAAGATGGACGATTTCAATTTAAAACCACTTTTTCCGATATTCTTGATTTCCGTCTTTCAACGTTGCCAACCCATTGGGGAGAGAAAGTTGTCCTGAGAGCACAGCAAAATAAACCAGTAGAACTCAGCTTTTCTGAACTGGGTATGACAGAGAGTCAACAACAAGCATTTCAACGCGCGCTTAGCCAACCACAAGGATTAATTTTAGTTACAGGCCCAACAGGAAGTGGGAAAAGTATCTCACTTTACACCGCACTTCAGTGGCTAAATACACCTGATAAACATATTATGACCGCAGAGGATCCCATTGAAATTGAGCTTGATGGCATTATTCAAAGCCAAATTAATCCACAAATTGGATTAGATTTTAGCCGTCTATTGCGCGCTTTTTTACGTCAAGATCCCGATATCATTATGCTAGGTGAAATTCGCGATGAAGAAAGTGCAATGATTGCACTACGTGCCGCTCAAACTGGGCATTTGGTGCTTTCAACTTTACATACCAATGATGCAATATCTGCCATATCTCGCTTACAACAACTCGGTATTCAACAACATGAAATTGAAAACAGTTTACTACTCGTCATTGCGCAGCGTCTTGTACGAAAAATCTGTCCAAAGTGCGGTGGAAATTTAATAAATTCTTGTGATTGCCATCAAGGTTATCGAGGCCGAATCGGCGTGTATCAATTTCTACATTGGCAGCAGAATGGCTATCAAACTGATTTTCAAAATTTATGTGCGAGTGGTTTAGAAAAAGTTAGTCAAGGTATAACAGATGAGAAAGAAATTGAACGTGTGTTAGGTAAAAACTCATGACTAAAAAACTCTTTTATTATCAAGGTAGTAACGCATTAAATCAGAAACAAAAAGGCTCAATTATTGCGGATACGAAACAACAAGCACACTTTCAATTAATAAGCCGTGGGCTTACTCACATCAAATTACAACAAAACTGGCAATTTGGGGCAAAGCCCAAAAATTCAGAAATCAGTGAATTACTCAATCAATTAGCGACATTGCTACAATCCGCTATTCCGTTAAAAAACAGTATGCAAATTTTGCAACAAAATTGCACTCAAATTATGCTCAATGAATGGCTTGAACGACTGATTCAATCTATTGAATCTGGTTTAGCATTCTCACAAGCAATTGAACAACAAGGAAAATATCTCACTCAACAAGAAATTCAACTGATTCAAGTGGGAGAAATGACGGGCAAACTTTCCGTTGTTTGTAAAAAAATAGCCACGCATCGTAGCCAATCTTTAGCATTACAACGTAAATTACAGAAAATTATGTTATACCCCTCAATGGTATTGGGAATTTCTTTATTATTGACACTCGCATTACTGCTTTTTATCGTACCTCAATTTGCTGAAATGTACAGTGGCAACAACGCCGAATTACCAACAATCACCGCAATATTGCTCTCTATATCCAATTTTCTTAAGCAAAATATCGGCGTTTTGCTATTTTTCTCTTTTAATTTTTTTCTATTTTATTACTTCTATCTAAAACGCCAGACCTGGTTTTATCAAAAGAAAAATCAACTTATTTCTATCACGCCTATTTTTGGCACAATTAAAAAGCTTTCACGTTTAGTGAACTTTAGTCAAAGTTTACAAATTATGTTGCAAGCCGGCGTACCGCTTAATCAAGCACTAGACAGTTTTCTACCTCGCACACAAACTTGGCAAGCCAAGAAAACTCTCATAAATGACATCGTATTATATAAAGAAGTGCGGTCAATTTTACAATGGGTTTCTCAAGGCTATGCATTTTCTAATAGTGTAAGTAGCGATCTTTTCCCGATGGAAGCACAACAAATGCTACAAATTGGCGAGCAAAGCGGAAAACTCGCTTTGATGCTAGAGCATATCGCGGATAATTACCAAGAAAAACTTAATCATCAAATTGACTTACTCTCACAAATGCTAGAACCATTAATGATGGTGATCATCGGTAGTCTGATTGGAATTATTATGATGGGAATGTATTTACCTATCTTTAATATGGGCTCTGTTATTCAATGATTTACTTCGCAATGTTTTTATTAGGCGGTATCTTAGGGATCGCACTGTGGTTCTACCTATCTGGTTTTATTACGCGTTTACAGCAAGAGATTTATACAACTTATATTGAATTATTTCCACAAAACTTTCTGTTATTTCAACCGCACTTTGCCTCTATTCGACAAAAAAAGTGCGGTCATATTTTGAGGTATTTTTTAAGTGTTGGAATTGGATTTATATTTTTACAAATTGCCTTCAAAGATTCTATTTTTACTATATGGATCGGACTCACACTTCTTATTCTTTGGACAATCAGTTATCTTGATTGGGATTATCAACTTATTTCTACTACATCCTGTTTATGGTTACTTACTCTTGGTTTATTTGGAGCAGACAATAATTTTTCATTGCTTACGTTATCTGAAAGCATAAAAAGTGCGGCAAGTTTTTTTATTGTTTTCTACGCAATCTATTGGATTGCAAAATTCTATTACAAAAAAGAAGCCTTTGGACGAGGAGATTATTGGCTAGCAATGGCATTAGGAAGTTTTATTCATTTAGAAACTTTACCGCACTTTTTATTATTAGCCTCAGTTCTTGGAATATGTTTTTCGCTTATTCATAGGAAGAAAAAAGAATTTTTACCTTTTGCCCCTTTTATGAACTTGTCGGCTATCATCATTTATTTCGTCAAATATTACGGATATTAAAAAGGGGAAAAAATAATATTTTCCCCTTGTTCTTCATAGAAGTGCGGTTACTTTTACGAACGTTTCATCACTTCAAAAAACTCTTCGTTGGTTTTCGCCATCATGAGCTTATCAATCAAGAATTCCATTGCATCTACTTCATCCATTGGATTAAGAATCTTACGAAGAATCCACATTTTTTGTAATTCATCAGGTGTTGTGAGTAAGTCTTCTTTACGAGTACCAGAGCGTTTAAAGTCAATGGCTGGGAATACACGTCTTTCTGCGATTTTACGAGAAAGGTGTAATTCCATATTACCTGTACCTTTAAATTCTTCGAAAATAACTTCATCCATTTTCGAACCGGTATCAACTAGCGCAGTCGCAATAATCGTTAAACTACCACCTTCTTCCACATTACGAGCAGCACCAAAGAAACGTTTTGGACGATGCAACGCGTTAGCATCCACACCACCAGACAAAATTTTACCTGAAGCGGGGGTTACTGTATTGTAAGCACGTGCTAAACGTGTAATAGAGTCAAGCAAAATTACCACATCTTTTTTATGCTCGACTGAACGTTTCGCTTTTTCGATTACCATTTCTGCCACTTGAACGTGACGAGTTGCAGGCTCATCAAAAGTAGAAGCAATAACTTCGCCTTTTACTGAACGTTGCATTTCTGTCACTTCTTCTGGGCGTTCATCAATCAATAATACGATAAGCTCTACATCAGGATAATTATGCGTGATACTTTGCGCAATATTTTGCAGCAACATGGTTTTACCCGCTTTTGGCGGAGCAACAATCAAACCACGTTGACCTTTACCAATTGGTGATGCTAAATCCAAAATACGGGCAGTTAAATCTTCTGTTGAGCCATTGCCGCGCTCCATTCTTAAACGAGAATTAGCATGTAATGGCGTTAAGTTTTCAAATAAGATTTTGCTACGAGAAACTTCAGGCTTGTCATCATTAACTTGATCAACTTTTAAAAGTGCAAAATAGCGTTCGCCTTCTTTTGGTGGACGAATTTTACCTTCGATTTTATCACCAGTTTGAAGGTTAAAACGACGAATTTGACTTGGGGAAACATAGATATCATCAGGGCCTGCAAGGTAGGAACTGTCAGCTGAACGAAGGAAACCAAAACCATCCGGTAAGATTTCTAACACGCCACCGCCGAAAATATCTTCACCGCTTTTGGCGTGCTGTTTTAAAATTGCAAAGACAATATCTTGTTTACGCAAACGAGCTAAATTCTCTAAGCCCATTTGTTCTTCGCCAAGTTTCACAAGATCAGAAACAGGCGTATTTTTAAGTTCAGTTAAATGCATAATGAATAAATATTGGAATTAATAAGAATTGATGATTCGAATGGTGAGCCAATGCCCTTTGAATGGCGCGTAAATTACCACTAAAACCCTGTACTGTCTAGTGTTTCTTTATATTTAATCTAAAAAATTACCGCACTTTTCTTTCTCTTTTTAACATAGAAGTTTAGCCGTCTAGATTGTTATTTATTTGATTTTTCATTAGAATACGGACAATTTGTAAGGTTATCAATAAGCACTAAGGTAAATTATGGCGGATTGGGACGGAAAATATATCAGCCCTTATGCAGAACATGGCAAAAAAAGCGAGCAAGTAAAAAAAATCACTGTGTCTATTCCGATCAAAGTGTTAGAAATTTTGACGAATGAACGCACTCGCCGCCAATTAAAAAGTTTACGTCATGCAACTAACAGTGAATTACTTTGCGAAGCATTTTTGCATGCTTTCACCGGTCAACCTTTGCCCACTGATGCCGATTTAATGAAAGACCGTAATGATGAAATTCCCGAAGATGCCAAAGTGCTTATGCGTGAATTAGGCGTCGATCCAGAAAGTTGGGAATATTAACCGCACTTTTCATTTATCCTTTTAATCCATTCAAAATTGAACATTCAGGGCAGTCATTGCCCTGACAATTATCATGCCAATGCTGCAATTCTTGTACCATTTTTTGTAACTGTTCTATTTGTTGATTTAACATCGCAATATGTTGCGCCGTTAGTGCTTTCACTTCGCGACTGCTACGATTAGGATTATCTTGTAGTTCTAATAATTGTGCGATTTGATGTAATGAAAACCCAACATCGCGTGAGTGACGAATAAAATACAACCTTTCTAAATCGCTTTCTCCATAATTTCGATAGCCTGACAAACTGCGAACAGCGGGTTTAATTAAACCCATTTTTTCATAATCACGGATTTGTTTGGTAGATAAACCTACTAATTTGGCAGCTTCACTAATATTCATAAAAAATTTCTTGACCTTAACCTTACGTAAAGGTTTATAGTGTAGCCATCAATAAAACGACTAACAAGGAGTAAAAATGAAAACTATCACATTAAACATAGAAGGTATGCACTGCGGCGGTTGCGTAAAAAGCGTTACTCGAGTTTTAACTGAATTAGATGGCGTACAGTCTGCTGATGTGCAATTAGAAGGGAAAGCAAATATTACTTTTGATGAAAATCGAGTCAATGTTGCACAGTTGATTGAGGTAATTGAAGATGCCGGATTTGACGCCACAGAGTAAAAAAATTTCGATTCAGATTGGTGGGATGACCTGCCAATCTTGTGCCAATCGCATTGAAAAAGTTTTAAATAAAAAACCATTCGTGCAACAAGCTGGGGTGAATTTTGCCGCTGAAGAAGCTCAAGTTGTATTTGACTCTACGCAAGCAAGCGAAACTCAAATTATAGAGATTATTCATAAAACAGGTTTTTCTGCTCATATCAAACAAGCCAATGAATTGCCAATAGAAGAAAAAAATACATCAATCCCTTGGCGATTAATCATACTTTGGATAATCAATATTCCATTTCTGATTGGTATGCTTGGCATGATGAGCGGATCACATCACTTGATGCTGCCCCCTATTTGGCAATTTGCATTAGCGAGCATTGTGCAACTTTGGCTAGCCATTCCATTTTATCGCGGAGCAATCGGTAGTATTCGTGGTGGACTTGCCAATATGGATGTACTTGTCAGTACAGGAACGCTCACAATTTATTTTTATTCTGCTTTCATGTTGTTTTACCACGCCAATCATGCAATGGGACATGTGTACTTTGAAGCTTCAGTTATGGTGATTGGTTTTGTCAGTCTTGGAAAATTTCTTGAAGAGCGCACTAAAAAGCATAGCCTAAATAGCTTAAGCATGCTTTTGCAACTGACACCGAAAAAAGTCACTGCTCTACGTAATGACAAATGGACTGAAATTGCTCTTGACCAAGTAAATATCGGCGAAATCATTCGTGCAAATCAAGGCGAGCGTATTGCAGCAGACGGCATAATTGAAAGTGGAAATGGATGGTGTGATGAAAGTCATTTAACGGGCGAATCTCGTCCAGAAGAAAAACAGAAAGGTGGAAAAGTATTAGCGGGGGCAATGGTAACAGAAGGTTCTATTATCTATCGAGCGAATCAACTTGGTAGCCAAACCTTACTTGGCGATATGATGAATGCATTATCAGATGCGCAAGGCTCAAAAGCGCCAATTGCGCGATTTGCCGATAAAGTTGCGTCAGTGTTTGTGCCAGCCGTATTAGTGATTTCACTTGTTACTTTCGCGCTCACTTATATTCTGACGAATGATAGTGTATCTTCACTTATTCACGCAGTAGCCGTGCTTGTGATTGCTTGCCCTTGTGCCTTAGGATTAGCCACACCAGCAGCCATAATGGTTGGTTTGGGTAAAGCGGTCAATGCTGGCGTATGGTTTAAAGATGCGGCAGCAATGGAGGAAACCGCCCACGTGGATACCGTTGTGCTTGATAAAACTGGCACACTAACAAAAGGCGAGCTTGAAATTTCAGCACTATGGCAACCACAAAATGCCATGTATTCTGAAGAAGATTTATATTGTTTTGCCGCAGCAGTTGAACGACAAGCTAACCACCCAATTGCAAAAGCTATTGTGCAAGCAGCAGAACAAAAAATGTTAGAAATTCCTACCGCACTTTTTTCAAAAATGGAAGTCGGTCAAGGCATTCAAGCTGAATTAGAACAAGTGGGAACAATAAAAGTCGGTAAACCAGATTATTGCGGTTTAATCTTGCCTAAAAATTTAGAAGATATCTGGCAGATTGCGAGCATTGTGGCAGTATCTATAAATGATGAACCCATTGGCGCATTTGCACTAACGGACACCTTAAAAAACGATAGTTTGCACGCCATTCAACGCTTACAACAGCAAAATATTGATGTAGTAATTATGAGTGGCGATCAACAATCTGTCGTGGATTACATAGCAAAACAGCTCGGCATTAAGAAAGCCTTTGGTGGACTCAGCCCTAGAGATAAGGCGGAACAAATTCAAAAGCTGAAAGATCTAGGTCATGTTGTTGCCATGGTAGGTGATGGAATAAATGATGCGCCTGCTTTAGCCGCTGCAAACGTCAGTTTTGCGATGAAATCAGGTTCAGATATTGCAGAACAAACGGCCTCTGCAACGCTTATGCAACATTCGGTGAATCAACTTGTGGATGCGCTTTTTATTGCAAGGGCAACCTTGAAAAATATCAAACAAAATCTATTTTTTGCATTGATTTACAATATTCTCGGCATACCCCTTGCTGCTTTCGGTTTTCTAAATCCAGTGATTGCAGGCGCCGCGATGGCGATGAGTTCAATTTCCGTATTGATGAACGCCTTAAGATTGAAAAAAGTGCGGTTCTAATTTCATTTATTTTTATACGCAATCGGTGTCGTGCTCGCACCGATTTTTTTGTCGCTGAAAATTACCGCACTTTTTATAAAAAAATTTTAACTTGATCACAATTTTAGAATTTGCTCTTTGAGATTCTCTATTTATCGGCATAACATAATACTCAAATTTTGTTAGGGCATATTTTGCTCTGCAAATTGACAAATTTAAATAATTTATGCTTTGGAGCAAACTATGAAACCAACAGAAAAACTCAAATGGAACAAATTTGATGCAACATGGATGTTAAACCTTTTCGGTACGGCGGTTGGCGCTGGCGTCTTATTCCTACCGATTAACGCAGGGATGGGCGGATTTTGGCCGTTAGTTTTAATGGCAATTATCGTCGGACCAATGACCTATTTTGCTCACCGTGGCTTAGCCTATTTTGTACTTTCATCAAAAAATCCTGGCAGCGATATTACTGAAGTAGTGGAAGAACACTTTGGTAAAACAGCGGGTAAACTTATCACCCTACTTTATTTCTTCGCGATTTTCCCCATTCTTTTAATTTACGGAAACGGTATTACTAACACAGTCGATTCTTTCATTGTAAACCAACTTGGCATGGCATCGCCAAACCGAGCTATTCTCTCTTTTGTATTAATTGCAGTATTGATTTCCGTCATGCTATTTAATGAAAAAGTGATGCTAAAAATCACAGAATGGCTTGTTTACCCATTAGTATTAATTTTATTCGCACTTTCTATTTACTTAATTCCGGAATGGAATGGTGCGATGTTACATGAATTCCCAACAGCAGGCGGTTTTGTCACCACATTGTGGCTTACTATTCCTGTATTGGTATTCTCATTTAACCATTCACCAGCAATTTCATCTTTCACTTGCTCACAATTCCGTGAATACAAAACTTTCGAGGGTGCAGAACGCCATATCGGCCATACAGAAAAAGGCACCTCAACCATTTTATTATTCTTCGTAATGTTCTTCGTATTTAGCTGTGTATTAACACTAACACCTGAAGAATTAGTGGCAGCAAAAGCACAAAATATCAGTATCTTGTCTTTCTTAGCGAATAAATTTGATAACCCATATATCTCTTATTTTGGCCCGCTTGTTGCATTCTTAGCGATTACTAGCTCATTCTTTGGTCACTATATGGGCGCACGTGAAGGCTTAGAAGGCTTATATTTGAAAATGAAAGGCGAATCTGTAAATCGTAAAAAACTCAATTATGCGACCGCACTTTTCTTCCTATTAACTTTATGGGGCGTTGCGATTATTAATCCAAGTATCTTAGGCTTAATCGAATCTCTTGGCGGTCCAATCATTGCGATGATTTTGTTTATCATGCCAATGTACGCGATTCGTAAAATCCCAGCGATGAAACGCTACAGAGGACGTTTCAGTAATGTTTTTGTAACGATTATGGGATTAATCGCTATCTCTGCGGTTGTTTATGGATTATTATAAGCGCCCTTTAAAGTTTAGCGAATTTTGAGAAATTTATGATTAGCGTATTTGATATGTTTAAAGTGGGAATTGGGCCATCCAGTTCCCACACTGTCGGTCCGATGAAAGCCGGCAAACAATTTATAGACGACTTAATTGAACGAAATCAGTTTGAACAAACGGCTGAAATTCATGTGGATGTATATGGTTCTCTTTCGATGACAGGGAGAGGCCACAGTACGGATATCGCCATCATCATGGGGCTAGCGGGTTATTTACCACATAATGTGGATATCGATATGATTTCAGATTTCATCGATAAAGTGAAACAAACTGCGCTTTTACCAATTAATATTGGTCAAAAGACGGTAAAATTTGATTTTGAAAATAATCTCATTTTCCACCGCACTTTTTTAAAATTGCACGAAAATGGCATGACAATTACCGCTCTTGATGAAAATCGCACAGAACTTTATCGCCAAACCTATTATTCGATCGGTGGTGGTTTTATTGTCGATGAAGCCCATTTTGGCCAAGAAGAAAAAAACACGGTCCAAGTGCCTTATCCTTACAAAAATGCAGAAGATATTTTAAAACATTGCAGTGATAACGGCTTAATGCTTTCCACTGTGATGTTGGAAAATGAAGTTGCCTTGCATGGCAAAGAAGCTGTCAGTGCTCATCTAGAAAATGTCTGGAAGACGATGCAAGCTTGTATCGAACACGGTATTCACACTGAAGGGATTTTACCTGGGCCATTACGAGTGCCACGTCGTGCAGCATCTCTTTATCGTATGTTGCAAGCAAATACTAATTTGTCCAACGATCCAATGCGTGTGATCGACTGGGTCAATATGTTTGCACTTGCTGTCAATGAAGAAAATGCAGCGGGTGGACGTGTAGTCACAGCACCAACAAACGGTGCATGCGGGATTATTCCAGCTGTATTGGCTTACTATGAGAAGTTCATCTCACCATTAACACCTGAAATCATTGAACGCTATTTATTAGCAGCAGGTATGATTGGTTCACTTTATAAAATGAATGCTTCGATTTCTGGTGCAGAAGTGGGTTGCCAAGGTGAAGTGGGTGTAGCCTGTTCAATGGCTGCTGCAGGACTAGCTGAAATTTTGGGTGGTAATCCACTGCAAGTATGTATCGCAGCTGAGATTGCAATGGAGCATAACTTGGGATTAACTTGCGACCCTGTCGGTGGTCAAGTTCAAGTACCTTGTATCGAACGCAATGCGATTGCTTCAGTAAAAGCAATCAATGCATCACGCATGGCTTTACGCCGGACCACTAATCCAAGAGTAACCTTAGATAAAGTGATTGAAACAATGTACGAAACAGGCAAAGATATGAACGCCAAATACCGCGAAACATCGCAAGGCGGACTTGCAGTTAAGATTGTTTGTACTTAAATACAAAAATTTCAATTCAATTTATTGTATATAAAACTAAAGCCTTGATAATCAAGGCTTTAGTTTTTCTATCTAAAATAATGGTAATTATAATGATACCCGACACTTGGGACTACGGGGATAACTGGTAGCGAACTTCTCACTCGAGTTTTAACCTTATTATCACTCGCATTCAATTTTAAGTTAGTATCAACTTGACTTGCCACTTTATCTTTCTGCGCCTGAGTAACCGTATTACCACTTGTTACACGAGCATTATACTCTTGCACAGCCTTCATATCATAAACACCGCCACTAGTTTGTTCTGGTTGAGATGAACATGCTGCTAAACCTAAAATTGCACAACTAACAAAAACTATTTTTCTCATTAAATACATCCTATTTACAAATTACGTCAGTTAATACCGCTCTTCCTTCGGAAATATGATTAACTGCTTTTTCTTTCAATGTTTTATTTTCCTGTAATTGAATACGCTCAAACAAAGCTTTGTTTGTAATTGAATAAACAGGCACATAACTTAAATTCTGAGACTCTTTCCGACTATAAATCGTTGCCCCCGTTACACTGCCATAATATTCACTCGTATCATCAGGGTAAATATAATGATGCGTTGAATTGGTGTAATCCACCCCATTTTTTACTTTAAATCCGTGACAAATACCAGCTGGAGACTCATAAATGCTCTCAGATGAGCTCATTTCATCAATTTTATAAACTTTTAATTCTATACTTTGAGCAAGCTTTTTAACATCATTATCCGAAACATCAGAATTAAACGTTTTTTTATCTCCAGCATCAACATAAGTAATTGAGCTAGAAAAGCCATCGGCAAGAGAAAATGGCGAAGTAAATAAACTTCCTGCTATAAGACAGAACAAAGAAAAAGAAGTGCAATTTTTTTGCTTCATTTCAAGTTTTTCCTTAATACTCGTTAAATTAATATTGTTCTGCGAGATAGATTGTCAGCTCTATAAAAAAATACAACCAGGTGAAATTTATTTACTGACTCCAACAAGCTTGCATTAAATTTTCATCAAAAAGCTAGGTAACAGTTTAATTGTTATTTTGACTAATAACTACGCTAAAATCACCAATCCATCGCACTATACCAAAAAGAGGTACAATCTACTAGGTTATTTTTCAGGCGTAATACTTTTTGATTTTTCTTCATTTTGAGCTTCTAAAGCATCACGCGCGGCACGAATACTTTTTTCAATTAGTGGAACACGCTCATCATCTTTCGGCATTAAGCGTAGCATCATCGCCCAAGTCACTGCCGCCATTTTATAATCTTCCGTTTCAAAGTAACGGAACGCGAGCAAACTTAACGCCTCAACATTAGTGTGATCTTGACGAATCACTTCACGTAATAAATCTCCACCTTTAAGTTTATCAGTCGCATCTTCAGAGAACATCAATACGCGGGCATAGCCTAATTTATATTGCACATTATCTGGTTCGAGTTTATTAGCCTTTTGATAGCTATCGAATGCCAAACGTGCATCACCTAAATTCATCCCAATTTGACCGAGCATCCACCATTTTTTTGCATCAATTGGATTTTTTTGCAAATCAATTCGAAGTGCGGTAGAAAATTGCTGCATTTCTGCATCAGAAAATGGATTTTTATCTTCATCTTTCATTCGATCAAAGAAATATGGCAATTTCGCATAAGTTTGCTCTAACATCGATTCGGCTTGCCAAGAGCCCACCATAAAATAAGAAGAGCCCGCGATAATTCCTAGCGCCAACACACCAGACACAAACCACACTTTTCCATAAGATTTACCTGAAGAATCCACATTCTCTTGAACCTTGCTCGGAACATCATCAAGCAAGGTTTTCTGTAATTCTTGTTTGAGCTGCTCAACATTTTCAACTAAACCTTGGGAATTATCTTGCTCAATTTCTTCCAAGCGCGAGAAATATAACGCCTTATTTAAATCATCACGTTTTTGCCCATGTTTCGCTTTGAATTGACGCAATAAAGGATAAAAACAAATTAACGACACAACTAAAGTGGTTAATATAAAAATTAATGCAAAATTCATCTATTTATCCTTGTTTAATAATTCTGCCAAACGAGCATTATCTTCATCAGTTAAAACATCTTGGGATTTCACCGCACTTTGAGCTTTTGGTTTACGTCTTAATAAAAATACCACACCTAACAACACAAGCAATAATGGCGCAATCCATAGCACTAATGTGCTCGCTGTCATAGGTGGATCATAGGTTACAAAATTGCCGTAACGAGCCACCATATAATCCACTACGTCATTTTTCGATTTGCCTTCTTGTAAAAGCTCAAATACTTTGCCACGCATATCCACAGCGATAGTCGCATTGGAATCCGCAATATTGTTATTTTGACATTGAGGGCAACGCAAAGATTGTGTTAATTGATGGTAATCACTCTCTTGCTGTGGAGAAGTAAAATTAAGTGCATCAATAGCTGAAAACGCCATTGAGCTAAACAAAAGTGCGGTCAAAAATAGCCATGTTTTTTTCATTATTGTTACTCCGAAAGTTTGTCATAAATTGGTTTCAAAGTCTGAATCCAAACCTTCTCGTTTACATCACCAGCATAACGATAATGAATCAGGCCTTTACCATCTATAATAAAAGTTTCTGGCGCACCATATACTCCTAAATCCAAACCGAAAGAACCTTTTTCATCTTTTAAAACAACTTTATAAGGATTACCAAGATCTTTTAACCACTTCATTGCTTTAGGTGATTCATCTTTATAATCTAAACCGATAATTCTCACACCATCTTTAGCAAGTTTGTTTAAATATTGATGCTCTGCATAACAAGTCGGACACCACGTTGCCCAAACATTAAGCAAAACTGGCTTACCTTGTTGAAACAATTCGTTCGTGTAAGCTTTATTTTCAAACAACTCCGTTAAATTTTTTGCTGGCACAGGCTTTCCAACCAAAGCAGACTCTAATGCTTTAATATCTTCACCTTGCGCATTGCGTTTTAATTGCACTAAAAAGGCAATTGTTATCGATAAAAAGAGAATAAGAGGAACGAGTAATTTTTTTTTCATTTTTTACCGCACTTTAAATATAAAAACCAAAGTTGGCTTTCCTGAAAGCCCGCATTATTCACACAAGCTAATTAAAAGTTAAGGCACACCTTAATCAAGGTGCGCCGTCATATTATTTTTTCAATAAAGCGTTAAATCGATAGCGTCGATCGAACATACACAACAATCCACCTAACGCCATAAACAAGCCGCCAATCCAAATCCAGCGAATAAATGGCTTGTAATATAAGCGTAACGCCCAAGAATTGTCCTCAAGTTTTTCACCAAGTGCCACATAAAGGTCACGAGTTAAACCACCAGCAATAGCGGCTTCCGTCATAGACATACGACTTACTGTGTAAAAACGTTTTTCTGCGAATAAACTTGCCTCTGGTTGCCCATCTTTCGAAATATCAATTTTCGCTTTTCCACCAACATAATTTGGACCATTCGCATCCGTCACTCCGGCGAATTTAAAATCGTAACGACCAATTTGTGCACTTTCCCCGACTTTCATTCGAACATCACGTTCTACGCTGAAGTTTTGGCTAAATGCGATCCCCCAAACAGTCATTGCTACGCCTAAGTGAGCTAACATCATTCCCCAATGAGAACGAGATAGTTTTCGTACGCCCACAAAGAATGACTCACGATGCGTAGCACGTTGTTGCAACTCATAAAGCGCAAGTAACGCGATAATCACCGTCATCATTGAACCAAGCACCGAACTCACGGTAATTTTATCTTGCAAGAAGTAAGGTAACGCAAAACCTGCAATCACCATAACAAATACGCTGATAACAACAGGCGTACGAATTGCAGAAAATTGGTCTCTACGCCATTTCACCAAAGGTCCAATACCAAGCAATAATGCAAATGGTGTCATAATAATTAAGAACATTTGATCAAAGAATGGCGCACCAATAGAAATAGAGCCTAAACCAAGTTGTTTGTGAACGAGCGGTAACAACGTTCCTAAGAACACAACGCAAAGTGCGGTCATTAATAAGATATTATTTAATAACAACATGCTTTCACGTGAATAACGTTCTGCATTATCACGAGAGCGAATTTGACTGCCTTTATACGCATAGAGCGCTAGCGAACCACCAATCACCACAACAAGGTAAGCCAAAATATACAAACCACGAGTTGGATCCGATGCAAATGCGTGAACTGAAACTAAGATGCCAGAACGAACTAAGAATGTGCCGAGCAAACAAAGTGAAAAGGCTAAAATAGCAAGTAATACCGTCCAAGCTTTGAAAGAACCGCGTTTTTCTGTGACAGAAAGGGAGTGAATCAATGCAGTACCAGCAAGCCAAGGCATAAACGATGAGTTTTCCACAGGATCCCAGAACCACCAGCCCCCCCAGCCAAGCTCATAATAAGCCCACCAAGAACCGAGCACGATACCTAAAGTTAAAAACACCCAAGCAGCAAGTGTCCAAGGACGTGACCAACGCGCCCAAGCCGAGTCTAATTTTCCGGTCATTAAGGATGCAATCGCAAACGCAAATGCCACAGAAAAACCAACATAGCCCATATAAAGTAATGGCGGATGGAAAATCAAGCCTACATCTTGCAACATTGGATTGAGCTCTTTTCCGTCCACTGGGAAATCAGGGAAAGTACGCGTAAAAGGATTTGAGGTGAACAAGACGAACAACACAAAACCTACGCTAATAATCCCCATAATACCAAGCACGCGAGCAACCGCTTCTTGAGGTAAATGTTTACTCAACAAAGCAACGGCAGATGACCAAACGGCCAATAGCCAAATCCACAGTAATAAAGAACCTTCATGAGAACCCCATACGGCAGACAAACGATAATAAATAGGTAAAGCCGTATTAGAGTTATTCACCACATACTGCACACTAAAATCATTTACTGCGAATAAATAAAATAACGCAGCAAAAGCGATGCTTAAACTTGCAAATAAACCATAAGTCATTGGGCGAGCTAATGCCATTAATTGTGCATTGCCCTTTTCTGCCCCCCACAAAGGGAAAATCGCCAACATAAGCGATACAGCTAAACTTAAAGCCAGCGCATAATTTCCTAATTCAGCAATCATTTTGCGCCTTCTTTTTCTTGACGATCACGTGTGCTTTCGCCTTTTAAATCTGCATCACCAATCCCCATTGGTTTATGCACTTTTTGCATTTTTTCACCTAATTCTGGTGGCACATAATTTTCATCGTGTTTAGCCAATACTTCTGTTGCGGTTAAAACGGTTGGCTGAGTTAATACTCCTTGAGCCACAATACCTTGTCCTTCGCGGAAAAGATCTGGCAAAATGCCTTCATATTCAACAGTGATCGCAGGGCCAATATCATTTAAATCGAACCGCACTTTTAAGCTTTTTGGATCACGCACTACCGTGCCTTCAACCACCATACCACCAACACGAATTCGCTGCCCCACTTCAGGTTTTTGATTCGGGTTATTATCCTTACCTTGAATCACTTCAGATGGAGTATAAAACAAGTCGATATTTTGACGTAACGCATACAGCATCAATCCACTTGCAATAGCAATGCCGAGCACAACAAAAATGACTAATTTAAATCTGGATTTACGTCTTGGATTCATAGTGTGTTCCCTTTATTTGCTTGTTGTAAACGTTCTTCGCGTTGTTGCTCACGCAATACATTTTGTAACACTGTCTTGCGTTGTTTTACACTTTGAACAATTAAGGCAATAACTGCCACTAAACTTATTGCATAGGATAACCATACGTAAAAACCGTAGCCACCCATATTAAAAAAATCACTCCAAGTTTGGAAAAACATAAAATATTCCTTATAAAAAATCGCTAAAAAACTAACCGCACTTTATTTCAGTGTTTGAGCTAATACTTTAACCCAAGGACGTTTCGCATCCTCTTTCAATAATTCCACGCGATAACGCACTAAAGTAAGCCAAATATACAAGGTTAAAAAACCGAAGATACACAAAATTAATGGAACCAACATTGGAATTGCAATGGATGGTTTTTCCAGTTTAGTGATACTCGCACCTTGATGTAACGTGTTCCACCATTCCACAGAAAAATGAATAATCGGTAAAATCACGACCGTTGTAATGCATAAAATCCCCGCTGCTTTTGCCCCTACGTTACGATCTGAAAAAGCAGAATAAAGCGCTAGGATACCAAGATAAAGAAAGAATAAAATCAATTCTGCAGTTAAGCGAGCATCCCACACCCACCAAGTGCCCCACATTGGTTTACCCCAAATCGCGCCAGTCACAAGCGATAAAAAAGTAAACAATGCACCAATTGGCGCCATTGCAATCATTGCGAGGTGAGCTTGCTTAATTTGCCACACAAGGGCAACCACAGCCGCAATCGCCATTGAACCATACACGCCCATTGACCAAATAGCTGTCGGTACATGCACGTACATAATTCGGAAACTATTACCTTGTTGGTAATCTGCTGGGGCGAATGCTAAGCCCCATACAATGCCGACACCGAGTAAAATAAGCGTTAAAAATGCAAATAACGGACTCAATTTACCGCAGATACGATATTGAGTTTCGGGTTTTGCATAAGGATGTAGCCACTTCCACATAAAAAAATCCTTAAAAATTAAAGAGAAAAACCACCGCACTTTTATGCGGTGGAATGAAATTAATTATCTAAACTAATTCGCAGTGCCGCTGCGATGGCAAAAGGCGAAAGCGTTACTGCACCAACCATCATGGCACCTAAAATCGCCAGTTGTCCCCCATAAGGTACATTTAATCCTGCCGCCTCTAATACTGAGGACGCAAAAATCAAAACAGGAATAAACAACGGAACAACAAGCAAACTCAACAACACGCCACCTTTTCGCAATCCCACCGTTAAAGCCACGCCAATTGCACCGATACAACTCAATACAGGGGTACCCAGTAACAATGTCAAAACCAATGCCCACCAAATATTGACCTCAAGAGAAAGCAATAAAGCTGCAATCGGTGATAGCAAAATAAGTGGCAAACCGGTGAGCAACCAATGTGCAACGACTTTAGCCAAAGCCGTCATCGGCAAAGGCTGTGCGGTTAACATTAATTGTTCAAGAGAACCATCAATAAAATCATCACGGAATAAACGTTCAAAAGAAAGCAATGCTGAAAGTAATGCGGCTACCCATGCGATACCCGGTGCGATACGAGAAAGTAATTTAGGATCCGGCCCAATAACAAGTGGAAACAAGGTAATCACAAGCAAAAAAAACCATAGGGGATTTAAAATTTCCGCATTTTTGCGCATCGCAATTTGAAGTTCTCGTTTAATTATCTCTAAAAAAATCATTAAGTTATTCCGCTTTATAAGCCGCTAAATTCAATTTTTGCAGATGAGAACTAGGCACTTCTTGGTGGCTGGTCAACAACACAATACCACCTCGTTGAGCATGCTCATCAAAAAGTGCGGTTAGAATTTCCACGCCTTTTTTATCAATCGCAGTAAACGGCTCATCTAAAATCCATAAGGGCGCTTGAGACAGCCATAAGCGACCTAACGCGATACGCTTTTGTTGCCCAGCAGAAAGTTGTGCGGCAGGCAAATCTTCACGACCTAACAACCCTACTTTCTCAAGCAAATCCCACAGAATGTCAGTATTTTGTTCAGCTTGGCTAATTCGTTGATAAAACTGCAAATTTTCCCACGCGGTTAATTCTGGTTTAACACCAGAAAGATGACCTAAATAAAGCAAATTCTGATGATACTGTTCACGTTGTTTAGAAATTGCTTCAGCATCCCACCGCACTTCGCCTTCTAAAGGTTGAGCTAAACCAGCAAGAATACGCAATAAACTGGTTTTACCTATGCCATTATGCCCTTCAATTTGCACAAAATCACCGCTATTAAAATCGCAAGTCAAAGCACGAAAAAGTACGCGCTCACCACGTTGGCAGGATAAATTTTGCAGAGATAACTTGTGTGGTTCAAACATAATTGCAAAGGGAAAATAAAAAGTGGCGGTATTCTATCACAAGAGAAATATTTGACGAGATTTTAGCCCCTAAAACAGATAACTCTTTAGGTGTAGATTAATAGGTTTATTGATTTAAAACAAGGTTTAATAAATTCGTCTATTAATGCAAAAGGAAAAACATTTAATGATCTAAATCAAAATTTTTGCTATTATTTGCCCAATTTTGGTTATAGACCAAAACCCTCAACGAAATTTGTCTTTACATAGAAGGAATAAATTATGGCTTACACTCTACCTGAATTAGGCTACGCCTACGATGCATTAGAACCACATTTCGATGCGCAAACAATGGAAATCCACCACAGCAAACACCACCAAGCGTATGTAAACAATGCAAACGCTGCATTAGAAGGTTTACCTGCTGAGTTAGTGGAAATGTGCCCAGGTCAATTAGTTTCTAACCTTGACAAAATCCCTGCAGAAAAACGTGGCGTATTACGCAATAACGCGGGTGGTCATGCAAACCACAGCTTATTCTGGAAAGGTTTAAAAAAAGGCACAACCTTACAGGGCGCATTAAAAAATGCTATTGAACGTGATTTCGGTTCTGTAGATATATTTAAAGCAGAATTTGAAAAAGCAGCAGCAACTCGTTTCGGTTCAGGTTGGGCGTGGTTAGTATTAACTGCTGAAGGTAAATTAGCAGTGGTATCAACAGCAAACCAAGATACCCCATTAATGGGTAAAGAAGTAGCTGGTTGTGAAGGTTTTCCACTTTTAGGTTTAGACGTTTGGGAACATGCTTACTATTTAAAATTCCAAAACCGCCGTCCAGACTACATTAAAGAATTCTGGAACGTGGTAAACTGGGATTTCGTCGCAGAACGTTTTGAACAAAAAACAGCACACTGCAACTGCGCAAAATAATCAATATTAAAGAAGCCTAGCAAATGCTAGGCTTTTTTGTTTCCAGAGATGCCAAATACAAAAATGCGGTGAAAATTCACCGCACTTTTTTCTTTTTTATTTATCCCTCAATCCCTTCAAACAGTGCTGTGCTTAAATAGCGTTCAGAAGCTGAAGGCAAAATAACGACAATGAGTTTATCAGCAAATTCTGGTAATTTAGCTAGGCGATCTGCGGCTGCGACAGCTGCACCAGATGAAATACCAGCAAGAATGCCTTCTTCTGCCATTAAGCGACGAGCTGTAGCAAGTGCGGTATCGCTATCAACAGTTTCTACGCGATCAATAATAGATAAATCTAAATTTTTTGGAATAAAACCAGCACCGATGCCTTGAATTTTGTGTGGGCCTGGTTTTGCTTCTTCGCCCGCTAAAGTTTGAGTAATGACAGGTGATTCAACTGGCTCAACGGCAACAGAAGTGATTTGTTTACCAAAATCTAATTTAATCGCGCGAGAAATACCCGTAATCGTACCGCCTGTTCCTACGCCAGCAACCACAACATCTACTTTTCCCTCCGTATCTTTCCAAATTTCAGGGCCTGTTGTTTCTCGGTGAATTTGTGGATTGGCTGGATTTTCAAATTGTTTAAGCATGACATAGTGGTTTGGATCAGAAGCAACAATTTCTTCTGCTTTCGCAATCGCGCCTTTCATTCCTTTTGTGCCTTCGGTAAGCACTAAATTCACACCCAATCCGCGCAATAAACGTTTTCTTTCTAGGCTCATTGTTTCCGGCATGGTGAGCGTGATTTTATAACCTCTAGCGGCAGCAACATAAGCCAAAGCAATACCGGTGTTACCGCTCGTTGCATCTACAATTTCTTTCCCTTTTGTGAGCGTGCCATCTTTTTCTGCTTGCCACACCATATTCGCCCCAATGCGGCATTTTACGCTGTAGCTTGGGTTACGACCTTCAATTTTCACGACCACATTGCCGTTATGACCAAAGTGTTTTAAACGCACAAGTGGCGTATTTCCGATAGAATAAGAATTGTCTGCATAAATTGTCATAATATTTCCCTTTCGTTGGACTTCGTTGATGTTGGTTTATTTATAGCATCGCACTTTTGATAAAAAAAATAGTTATTTGATCTATTTTATAACCGCAAGCTATTTAACAATCCCTGTATTTTCTGAACGAGCCTCAAGCCCTGTTTGAGATGAAGAATGGTTATTCATATTAAAACGTAAGTTATTACGATAATTTTCCACCCACATCACCGTCGCACCACATACTGCAACAGGCATAATTAATAAATTAATCACTGGTACAAAAGTACAACAAGTAACCAATCCACCAAAAGTTAAACTTTGAGTTCGTTGATTGCCAAGCGCATTTTTCATGATATCAAAAGAGACTTTGTGATTATCAAAAGGATAATCACAGTATTGAATTGCCATCATCCAACAAGTGAACAAGAAAGTTAGTACAGGCACGATGGTTTGCCCAACCAAAGGAATAAAACTCAGTAAAAATAAGGCGATAATTTTGGGTAGGCTATAACGTAATTTTTGCCACTCTCGAGCAAGCATACGAGGCACATCTTTTATTACATCAACAAGACCATCATCATTAATATTTTCCCCCGTCAGCATTTTTTCTACTTTTTCCGCCAACAAACCATTAAAAGGTGCGGCAATAAAGCCAGAAAGTGTGGTGAAGGTAAAATAAAAGAGCAACAAAATTGTTAAGATCGAAAGTGTCAGTAAAATGACACTGAGAAAACTCAACCAGTCTGGAATAAAATTCATCACCCAATCAATAGCGCTCGTAATTTGGCTAATAAAAAGCCAAAATAAACCACAAAGCAAAACGGTATTGAGCAAAATTGGAATAATAACAAACCGACGCAAACCTTTTTGTGTAATGTAATGCCAGCCCATTACAAAATAATGGAAACCAGATTTTAATTCATTCGGGTTCAACATTTTTCTTTCCTTTCAATAAAAATACGCCTAAAACAGACCGCTCTTTTCCCTTAAAATTCCACGCATTGAAGTATTTTTTCACCTACTGAAATATGGTAGGATTAGCGCCATTAATAGCATTCTCGCAGGACTAGCACGCGTAAGGAATAAAGATGGATTTAAATACAATTTTGATTATTGTGGGCATTTTGGCACTTGTTGCCTTAATCGTGCACGGATTATGGTCAAATCGTCGTGAGAAATCAAAATATTTTGATAAAGCTAATAAATTTGACCGCACGTCTCATGTGCAAAGGTCCCACACGCAAGAAGAAACGCAACCAACAAATGCTAATTTGTCTCACGTCACTGGAGTGCAAGCAAATGCACCAATTCGTCATCAAGTCATGCCTAATACTGCAGTGACTCAAGAACCTGTCGATTATAGACAAAGTGAAAAAAGCGTCGATGACATTAAGATTTCGATTCCAAATGTTCAACCTGTTTATGATATGGGAAATCATCGTTCTGAGCCGTTAAAGCCGACTCAACCACAATATGATATGCCGACATCAAATAGCGTTGCGAATATGACATTGGAACAAATTGAAGAACAAAGCCAAAATGCTAGTTTCGACGGAATTAATTCATCATCACCAGAATTAAGAGCGCAACTTGCGGAATTAGCTCACGAAGAACGTCAAGTGGACTACAACGTATCTTTTAATGAATCAAAAGCAGAAACGACAGCTAAACCGAAACAAAAAACTGGCTATATTCAACTTTATCTTATTCCAAAATCTAGCGACCAATTTAACGGTGCAAAATTAGTACAAGCACTTGAAAACTTAGGGTTTATCTTAGGAGAGGATGAAATGTATCACCGCCACTTAGATTTAAGTGTAGCAAGTCCCATTCTCTTTAGCGTGGCAAATTTAGAGCAACCAGGAACATTCGATGCTTACAACTTAGTGGATTTTAGCACAATGGGAATTGTATTATTTATGCAACTGCCATCACCAGGTAATAATCTCGCTAATTTACGAATGATGATCCGCGCAGCACATACATTAGCCGAAGATTTACAAGGCATCGTGCTTACTGAAGAACAAGAAATCTTTGATGAAAATGCAGAGCAAACATATCTTGCTCGCGTGTAAATTCATACCTTAAATTTACCGCACTTTTATCTTTATTGAGACAGGCTTTACGCCTGTCTATTTTCACTCTAAACATACAAAAAGTGCGGTCATTTTCCCCGAGAATTTTATGACAAATATTCAAACTCAAATAGACAATCTACGCAAAACCTTGCGCCAATATGAATACGAATATCACGTTCTAGATAATCCAACAGTGCCTGATAGCGAATATGATCGCCTCTTTCATCAGCTAAAAGCGTTAGAGCTAGAGCATCCTGAATTTCTTACTTCAGATTCCCCAACTCAACGTGTTGGTGCAAAACCACTTTCTGGGTTTAGCCAAATTCGTCATGAAATTCCCATGCTCTCTTTAGATAATGCTTTTTCCGATGAAGAATTCAATGCCTTTGTAAAACGTATTGAAGATCGTTTAATCATATTACCTAAACCGCTTACCTTCTGTTGTGAACCTAAACTTGATGGTTTAGCAGTGAGTATTTTGTATGTAAATGGCATTCTCACCCAAGCTGCCACTCGTGGTGATGGCACCACAGGCGAAGATATTACGGCTAATATCCGCACTATTCGTAATATTCCATTACAACTTCTAACAGATAATCCTCCAGCACGTTTAGAAGTGCGAGGCGAAGTTTTTATGCCACACGCAGGATTTGAGCGTTTAAATGAATATGCACTAGAACATGGTGAAAAAACTTTTGCGAACCCTCGTAATGCAGCAGCAGGCTCTTTGCGTCAACTTGATCCTAATATTACAAGTAAACGCCCATTGGTATTAAATGCTTATGGTATTGGTATTGCTGAAGGCATTGAACTACCGAACACTCATTATGCTCGTTTGCAATGGCTAAAATCTATCGGTATTCCAGTGAATCCAGAAATTCGTTTATGTAATGGTACGAATGAAGTTTTAGATTTTTACCGAGATATTCAGAATAAACGAAGCTCGCTGGGTTATGACATTGACGGAACTGTACTAAAAATCAATGATATAGCCTTACAAAATGAGCTAGGATTTATTTCTAAAGCACCTCGTTGGGCGATTGCTTATAAGTTCCCCGCTCAAGAAGAATTAACGGTGCTAAATGATGTTGAATTTCAAGTTGGCCGAACCGGTGCAATCACACCAGTCGCTAAATTAGAACCAGTATTTGTTGCAGGTGTCACAGTAAGTAATGCCACCTTACACAATGGTGATGAAATTGAACGCTTAAATATTGCTATTGGCGATACTGTTGTCATTCGTCGAGCAGGCGATGTGATTCCACAAATTATCGGCGTATTACATGAACGTCGCCCTGATAATGCTAAACCAATTATTTTCCCAACAAATTGCCCCGTGTGCGATTCTCAAATTATTCGTATTGAAGGCGAGGCAGTAGCTCGCTGTACGGGAGGATTATTCTGTGCTGCACAACGCAAAGAGGCGCTAAAACATTTCGTCTCTCGTAAAGCCATGGATATTGATGGTGTAGGCGGAAAATTAATAGAACAATTAGTCGATAGAGAACTGATTCATACACCTGCGGACTTATTTAAACTTGATTTAACTACGCTCACACGCTTAGAAAGAATGGGCGCAAAATCTGCAGAAAACGCTCTCAATAGTCTTGAGAAAGCCAAAAGCACGACTCTTGCTCGCTTTATTTTTGCTTTAGGCATTCGTGAAGTGGGTGAAGCCACTGCATTGAATCTTGCTAATCACTTCAAAACTTTAGATGCGCTTAAAGCCGCTGATCTTGAAGAGCTTCAACAAGTGCCTGATGTGGGTGAAGTTGTAGCAAACAGAATTTTTGTATTCTGGCGTGAAACACATAATGTTGCTGTCGTTGATGACTTAATCGCACAAGGCGTACATTGGGAAACCGTGGAAGTAAAAGAAGCCAATGAAAACTTATTCAAAGATAAAACCGTCGTCCTCACCGGCACCCTCACTCAAATGGGTCGCAATGAAGCAAAATCATTACTACAACAGCTAGGCGCCAAAGTAAGCGGTTCTGTTTCAAGTAAAACGGACTTTGTCATCGCAGGCGACGCCGCTGGCTCTAAACTCACCAAAGCACAGGAACTAAATATTACAGTATTAACAGAAGAAGAATTCTTAGAGCAGGTTAATATTTTAAATTAATTAAATTAGAATCATATAAATAAAAAGGCCCTTACGAAATAAGGGCCTAAAAAACTGAAATAGTATTAATTATTTACCATCAACACTCACACCATAGAAAGCATCATAGCCAAATGGGCTTTGTACATAGCCTTTTACGCGTGGACTAAGTGGTGCAAAACCAACAGAATGTGCCACTGGAATCCAAGGTGCTTGATTATGAATGATAACTTGCGCTTGTTTATAAAGTGCGGTGCGTTCTTCCTTATTTGTTAATCCGATTGCTTTATCTAGTAATGCATCAAATTCTGGATTTTTAAAACGAGCCATATTGGAATTGCCCGCGTTTGAACTTGCCAATAATGGAGATAAGAAGTTATCAGGATCACCATTATCACCAGACCAACCAAAGATACCCGCAGTTAACTCACCCGCTTTCGCACGTTTTTGGTAATCCGCCCATTCATAGGTAACTGGGTTAGTTTTTACACCAACTTTTGCCCAGTCCGCCATGATAAGTTCAGCCATACGTTTTGGATTTGGGTTAGAAGCTCGTACAACAGGTTGAATCCAAAAATCAGTTTCAAAACCATTTGGGTAACCTGCTTCAGCTAAAAGTTGTTTTGCTTTTTCTGGATCGTACGGATAATCTTGAACTTCATCGTTGTAACTCCAAATTGTTGGAGGAAGTGGATTTTTAGCTGGTGTACCTGCTCCTTGGTAAACTGCTTCAATAATCGCTTTTTTATCCACTGCGTAATTCAACGCTTGACGAACTTTGACATTATCAAACGGTGCTTTTTCGGTATTGAATGCGATATACGCCACGTTCAAACCTTTTTGTTCCAAAAGTTGTACTTTTGGATCTGTTTTCATTTTGGCTAAATCCGCTACATTCGGGAATAAAATTAAATCACAAGAACCGGCCTGTAATTTTGCATAACGTGTTGTCGCATCTGGCACAATATTGATAACTAAACGATCCAATGGTGTTCTACCCTTCCAATAGTTTTCGTTTGCTACATACTGGGCAGCTTGATCCGTTTTGTAATCAACAAACACAAATGGCCCAGTCCCCACTGGACGATTATCAATTGTTTCTGGCTTACCTGCTTTCAGCATTGCATCAGCATATTCTGCGGAATAAATAGAAATAAAATCCATGCCTAAACTTGCCAAGAAAGTCGCATCTTTCTTGTTTAAGGTAATACGAATTGTATTGTCATCTACTTTCTCCACTGATTTCAACAACTCAGGGAATTTCATTGCTTTGAAATATGGATAAGTCCCTTTAGATACATTGTGATATGGATGATTTGGATCTAACTGACGTTGGAATGAAAATACAACATCATCTGCATTAAAATCACGTGTTGGGGTAAATTCTTTTGTTGTATGGAATTTAACACCTTTTCTTAAATGGAATGTGTAAGTTAAACCATCATCGCTAATTTCCCAGCTTTCAGCTAAGGCTGGTTCAATATCTGTTGAGCCTTTTTTAAATTCAACTAAGCGGTTATACACTTGTTGTGAGCTTGCATTATAAGATGTTCCCTCCATTACAAGTGCAGGGCTAAATCCTAAAGGTGCTTTTGCTGTACAGTAAACGAAAGTGTTGTTAGATGCTGATTTAGTTTCAGCTTGTGCGGTCGGTTTATTTGTTGAACCTGATTGATCACAAGCGGCTAATACAAGAGTTGCAGCCGCAAGAGTTAGTGTTGCTTTTAGCTTCATGATAGTTCCTCACTTTGTTGGCAGAGATTTATGCGAGCATAGTGATATAACCAAGATGCTAGATAAATCCTATCTAAAATAAATGTTTAATAAGATATAAGCAAATGTCGCTTTTTTTAAATAAAAAAATTCTATGGATTATAACAAATTAATCTAAGGATTCTTCCGTAAATGATCGCCATCATTTTTATGTAATTTCATAAGCGACCAAACTAAGGCGATTGTAAAAAGTGATGAGGTTAAGAAAGTATAGCTAAATGCCTGTTGTAATCCATCACTCGCGCTAAAGAAATGTCTATAGAGATTTAGAATTATCGATGAAATAGCAATACCAAATCCAATCCCAACTTGCTGCACAATACTTAATACTGTAGAACCTGTGCCTGCTTGTTGTTTTGAAAGATCACCTACAGTCAACGTATTAATTGAAGTGAAAATTATCGACATGCAAGCACCGTACCACATGAGATTGCAAATAATCCAAGTTAGAGAACTTTGTTTATCTAACCAAGCCATTGAAATCACAGAGCCAGCCATCAAAAGTGCAGATGAAATTAGCGTTGTTTTATAGCCCCAACGATTTAGAATTCGTCCAATTAATATTTTCAAAATCACAGAAATGAGCGCAATCGGAGCTAATAGCCAGCCTGACATTTCAGCACTATAACCGAAAGATAATTGGAACATCAAAGGCAATAAAAAAGGAACACCAGATGCAGATAATCGGATAAAAATATTGGCAATAATGCCTAATCTGAATGTACGAGTACGGAAAAGGGATAAAGGTAAAATGGCATCTTCATTGTTTTTGGCATAGCTACAATACACCACAAGTAACAGAACACCAACAACTAACACGCTATAGGTTGTAATTGCACTATGCTGACTTTCACCGAGTAAATCCAAACCAAGTGTGATGCCAACTAATCCTAATGCAAAGAGTAAAAAACCTGTCCAATCTAGTTTCTCTGCCTCGCCTTTAATATTACTCATCACGCTGCCTGATGCCAAAATTCCTAGTGCACCAATTGGAATATTAATTAAAAAAATCCAGTGCCAGCTAGCGTGAATGACTAACCATCCACCCAAAATAGGCCCTAGAATTGGCCCAATCAAACCTGCAGTTGCCATTAAATTCCAAGCATTAACTAATTGTTGTTTGGGGACAGCTTGAATAATGGCTAAACGCGCCACTGGCATCATAAAAGCACCGCCCATCCCCTGAATCACTCTGGCTAAAATTAAACTTTCTAAATTAGGGGCTGCAGCACAAGCAATAGAACCTAAAATAAAAGTCAGCACCGCAGCGCGAAAAACGGTCAATGTCCCAAATTTTGTCGCAGCCCAAGCGGTAAGAGGAATAAATAATGCAACGGCTAAAGAATAAGCGATGATCGCCATTTGCATTTCAAAGGCGGGTTTATGTAAATCGGAGGATATCGCCGGTAAGGCAGTATTAAGAATGGTGGCATCTAGGCTTTGCATAAAAAGTGCCATTGCTGCTACCCAAGCTAAACCGCGATAGGCATTGGATTCAGTCATCGTGCTCCGTGAAAATGGTGCAACCAATTTTCAATAAAATCGGCAATTTGCGGAATGCGGTTAATATCCAACAAAGTGCGGTCAATTTCAAGGGGATAATTCGTTACAACTGCGAGCACATATTCGTCAATTTCGGGTAAAGGTTTTGTCATTTCCTGACGATGGAGCAAAATCTTTGGAATTGGCTCTTGTTTAAAGCCTTCCACCAACACTAAATCCGTTAAAGTGCGGTCAAATTGTTGCGCTAAATAATCCAATGAAACAGGTTTTGGCGTTTCCGTCATTATCGCCCAACGTTCATCATTCGCTAAAATGACTTGAGAAGAACCCGCCTCTTTCATACGCCAACTATCTTTTCCTTCCTTATCAACTTGCATATTATGATGGCTATGTTTAATCACCGAAACGCGAATGTGACGAGCAATAAGTTCTGGGATAAGTTTTTCTAATAATGTTGTTTTACCACTACCGCTGTAACCGGTAATTCCAAGTAAAGGAATCTGATTGTTCATAAAAATAACCTTAAAAATAACCGCACTTTAGATACGGAAAACCCCGAAAGATCGGGGTTAATAAATTAAGAATGTTTTGCTGCATAATTGGCAAAAATAAGTCCGCCAATAGCAAGAAGAGCAACAATGCCAAGCCCTATAGTAAGCCACATATTATTTTCCCTCCACTAATTGACGAAATTTACGCCCCATCACAAGGCAAGCATAAGCAATAATGAGCAAAAAACTAATATTTAATCCTTTTAGGAAAAGCGGTTGCTCGCCATAAAGTATAACAGGCATTGCTAGAATAGCAACTTTTGCCACATCATCACTAAGTTTTGACCAAGCCTCTAAAGAGCTTTTCTCAATGGGTAATTTAAATAAATTCAGCATAATTTCTCCGATGAATAAAAGAGAAATTTTGCTGGAATAGAAAGAAAATTACTCAACTAGCTTTATAGTTTGCGATCTAGATCGCAGAAATAATAAAAAGCGAATAAAAAACTTAAGACAATATGCGCAATAAAACAGGCTGAAATTCTGTTTGTTGTCCTAATTTTCTGCTATAAGATTTTACAAAAATGAAAGAAAGTGCGGTTAACCCAAAGATTAAAATGGCACGCAGAATTTCATTATCGCTGATGTAATCAGACAACATCGTCGCAATCAACAAGGTCAAAAGCGGTACAACATACATCAATAATGCAGACAACAACATCGACTTTTCTTCTAATCCAATTTCAACAATTTGACCTTCGCGTAATGGCATTAATGTTTCTACATTAAAAATATGCTCGCCACGTTTACCGTTTAATTCGGAAAGGCTTGATGTCCCACAACTGTTTTTAGCTGCGCATTGGCCACAGGCACTTTGGGATTGGCATTTCACTTTGGCAATACCATTTTCATAGCTAATAACAACGGCATTTTCTTTTAGCATTGGGATTCTCCCATATAAATATCAAAGCGATGATTTTTCGTTTCACGGCTAAAGTGCGGTTGTTTTCCACCAAGAAACTCTGCGTAGTCAGGACGCTTCACGACCACACGTTTTTTAGCTAATTGTAATGCAGGTAAAAGCAATTCATCGGCATCTAAATCAGCTCCGACTAAATGCTGGAATACGCGCATTTCTTTTTTTACTAGCGCAGATTTTTGTTTATGCGGATACATTGGATCAAGGTAAACCACATCGGCATAATCGGTATTAGGATCAAGTTCATTAATATGATGAACATTCAGCAAGCACAAATTTTGTTGCAACATCTCACCGATTTCTTCATCTTGATAAGCACGATTTAAACCATCTTGTAGAAGTAAAAAAACGACAGGATGACGTTCCACTAAGCGAACTTGGCAACCAATCGAGGCTAGCACAAAGGCATCACGCCCTAGACCTGCTGTGGCATCAATAACCGTTGGCAATTCCGAACCTTTAATCCCTACCGCTTTCGCTACAGCTTCACCGCGACCACCACCAAATTTACGACGATGAGCCATTGTGCCTCCTAAAAAATCAACATAAACCGCCCCGAGTTTAGGTTCGTCTAGTTTACGAAGTTCTAAGCGTTCATCGGTTTGAACAAGTGCAAGTGGGCTTTGTTCATCATGAATAATGTTATGTTCAGCACAAAGTGCGGTCAATTCTGCTAATGTTTTTTCTGGAGATTCAGAAATTAATTGAATGCCTACTTGCGAATGAGCCATACGCCGCTTTCCATGTGGTCAGTGTAAGGGAATTGGTCAAATAACGCTGCTTTTTCAATTCGGTGCGTTTTTGAAAGTTCAACAAGATTATCGCACAGCGTATGTGGATTGCAGGAAATATACAAAATGCGATCGTAATTTTGTACAAGTTTCACTGTATCAGGATCAAGCCCTGCGCGAGGAGGATCGACAAAAATAGTATTACATTCGTAAGATTTTAAATCAATCCCTTTCAAGCGATTAAAGGCTCGAACCCCATTCATAGCCTGCGTAAATTCTTCCGCTGACATACGGATAATTTGTAAATTATCAACTTTATTTTCAGCTATATTAAACTGTGCAGCGGCTACAGAAGGTTTGGCGATTTCTGTTGCTAATACCTTACGGAAATTCTGTGCAAGTGCAATAGAAAAATTACCGTTTCCGCAGTAAAGTTCTAATAAATCACCTTCACTATTTTGGGTACAATCAATTGCCCATTCAAGCATTTTGCAGTTTACCGTTGCATTTGGCTGGGTAAAACTATTCTCGACTTGTCGATAGACATAATTTCTGCCATTCACAGGTAAAACTTCATCCACATAATCTTGCTCAAAACAGATTTTTTGTTTACTTGCACGCCCGATTATTTGCACATCAAAACCTTGCTTTTCGAGTAAAACTTTCAGATTTTTAGCCGCACTTTCCCATTCTTCAGTGAGCGTTTTATGATAAAGCAAGCTCACAATAATCTTATTGCTCAAGGTGCTAAGGTAATCAATTTGGAATAATTTTTTGTGTAGCACTTCTTGTTGTTTTAACAAGGATAATAAGGTTTGCATCATACGATTAATTAGCATGCTGGCAATTGGAAACTCATTCACGCGATAACGCTGCAGCGTCGATTGATCAAACATAATATGGTAAAAATCATCTTGCTCGTGCCAAATACGAAACTCCGCACGCATACGATAATGACTTGTTGGAGAGTCAAAAACTTGAATATCAGGTGCATTGAAAGGGCGCAAAAGTGAGGTTAATTTTTCAAGTTTTTTTTGTAGCAGTTCGTTGTATTGAGAAATCGGTAATTGCATAGAAATTAGTATTCATAGGGCGTATGAAGATGAATCGTTCATACAAAGATAGGAGAATAAAGTTATCGGCCGTGAATTAGCCTGATTTAACAAGCTATTCAAAAACAAAAGGCAGACTTCCGCCTGCCTTATTTAACATATCTTATTCGCCGGAATAATCTTCACCGCCAGAGGCAGCTTCACTCACATCGCCAGATAAGGTGTAAACACGTTTTTTAGTGTTAATACGAGTACGATATTTATTCCAAGTTTTTTCAAAGAAAGTCTCTGCTGCGCGCTCACCACGGCAAAACGCGACGAAATCTTTTTCTTCTTTAGTCGCTGGCTCACGTTCCCCTAAGTCTAATGCTTTGAACGCTTGACCATATTGCTCAAGCACTTGTGATTCTTTGATTGTGTAATCACCGTGACGGGAAAAACCACGTGGGTAGTTTTTGTCGTCAAAGAAACGACGCGTTACGCTAAAACTTGCAGCCATAATATTCTCTCTTCTTTCATTAATATTTACAAATAGGGCAGGCATTAAACCAATTTTTCGTTATTTTTGCAATAAACCTTTTACGGTTTGCACATAATCTTTCACGAAATCATCGTAATTTAAACCTTCAGGGTTTACACGGAATTTACCATTTACATAAAAATCAGGTACGCCACGCACTTTAAATTGTTCTGCGGCATTTACTTGTTTATTGACTAAACCATTCACTGCAAAACTATTAATGCCACCATCAAATTGCTCGGCCGTTACACCATTAGATAAGAAAATAGCTCGAATATCATCCATTGACTTCAAGGCATCCTTTTGAGCCGCTTCAAATAATGGTGCCTTTACTTTGCTTTCAGCACCTAATGCCATTGCTAACGCCCAAGCACGAGTTAAGTTTTCAGACTGGCGACCTAAGAAATTCACATGATATTGTTTAAATTTCACGTCTTTTGGTAAAGCATCTGCGACTTGTTGTGGAATTTTGTATTCCATTTCAAAGGCGTAACAATGCGGGCAGTAGAATGAGAAAAACTCAATCACTTCTTTTTGCTGTGAAGCCTGTTGACTCACTTGAACATATTGTTTGCCTTCTTGTAAATCTGCTGCAAAACTATTTGCAGACATAAGCATGCTGATACCTAAACCTAACACAAGTAATACTTTTTTCATTTGCTTTCCTTCTTATTTAATGATACCGCGAGCACGGAGCAATGCGGTTTTAAAATCTTCTTCATAATCTTTTTTGAGACCAGGAATTGGCTCATGCTTATCTATACCACCCATTTTTAACTGATAAATAATCACTTCATCAGTTAATTCATTTAATGGCTTTTGAAAACCTGATTCATTGGCAATTTTTTGCAAAATTTCCATTAAGCTCAAATCCGGATCTTTAGACCAATAAGGCTGTAAAAGTTCCAAAACTTCATTTAAACGCTTACATTTCATTGCTATTTCCTTTTTAATCGTAAAAAATAGACAAATGATACTTGAAATAACGATAGATTAAAATATGACAATTACAATAAGTGCGGTAATTTTGGCAGGTGGCAAAGCACGCAGAATGGGCGGGCAAGATAAGGGATTACAGATTTTAGGTAAACAATCTTTAATTCAACATGTTATTCATCGCTTGCAACCACAAGTTCATGATATTTCGATTAATGCTAACCGAAGTCAAACAGAATATGCTAAATTTGGCTTTCCTGTTTTTTCCGATGAACTACCCGATTTTCAAGGTCCATTGAGCGGCATGCTGACAGCCCTAGAAAAGACAAAAAGTGACTTCATCCTTTTTACTCCTTGTGATACACCTTTTTTCCCTACGAATCTTTTAGATAAACTCAAAAGCGCGGTTAAAAATGACCGCACTTTAATTGCGTATGCTTGCGATGAAGAACATGAACATCCCGTTTTTTGTTTGATGTCCGTTCAGCTAAAAGAAAAATTGCGACACTACTTAGCATCAGGTGAACGACGTCTTTTACAATTTATGAACGAAAATGGTGGAATTTCAGTAAAATTTACGAAAGAAGAAGGGCATTTCGAGAATTTTAATACGCTGGATGATTTAAAGAAAAACAGTAATCTAATTGATAACTAGCAAAAGTGCGATTTATTTTTATTATTTACGGGCTCCAAATATCGCAATTAATTCTTTCACTTTTACGCGTTTTTCTGAATTCTGACTAATAGAACGTTGAACTTTTACCCGTTTAAATTTTGCACCATTGTAAATTTCACGCGTAAATTTAGTATCGTGATTCGAGATCAATATCGGAATTTGTTTTTCTTTTTGTATAGATTTCGCTAAATCTGCCAAAGCACGTTGCTGCATCAAACCAAACTCATTGCCCGCATAACCAGTAAAATTAGTATCCTGTTGTAGCGGAGCATACGGCGGATCACAATAAATCACCGAATCTTTATCGGCAAATTCAAAAGTTTTTTGAAAATCACAGCATAAAAATACCGCACTTTGCGCTTTATGAGCAAAATAACGTAATTCATCTTCTGGAAAATAATGAGTTTTGTAAGCACCAAAAGGTACGTTAAATTCATTCTTGCTGTTGTAGCGGCATAATCCATTAAACCCAAAACGGTTCAAATACAAAAAAATAATCGAACGTTCGAAAGGATCCGTAGATGCATTGAATTGGCGACGTTTGGTATAGTAATAATCGGGTGTATTGGCATCATCAGCGAAGAAAATCGGCTTGCAAGCTTCAATATAACCATCTACATTTTCTTTAACAATATTGAATAGATTGATTAAATCAGGGTTGATATCTGCCAAAATATAGCGTTCAAAATTAGAATTAAGAAACACTGCTCCAGCGCCCACAAATGGCTCAATTAAGCAGTTTTTTTTGTTTGGAAAGGCTCTATTTATATCGTCCGTTAAGCGAAATTTTCCCCCCGCCCATTTTAAAAATGGACGGTGTTTTAACTTAGGTTTTAAAGATTGTTTTTTCGGACGTAACATCTTAATCCGTTTGAGTACAACAACGAATTGCGTTTAACACGAGGGTATGATCGGCATCATTCGCCACATAAGCTTGGCCTAGAGATTTGAGTAGCACCAGACGCAATTTACCCGCTAGAACTTTTTTATCACGCATCATATGCGGTAAATAGTCTTCCGGCTGCATCGTATCCGGTGATACGGTGGGCAAATTGGCACGAGCAAGTAATTTTTCAAGGCGAGACACATCTGCAATAGAAATATTACCAAGTTCTTCCGAAAGCGCTGCTGCCATCATCATTCCCGTCGAAACAGCTTCGCCATGAAGCCAGTTTCCATAACCTAAGTGAGTTTCAATAGCATGCCCAAAAGTATGTCCAAGATTGAGCAATGCACGATCGCCTTTTTCTGTTTCATCTCTCGCAACCACATCTGCTTTAATTTGGCAACAACGAGAAATACAATGTTGAAGCGCTTCAGGATGCAAAGCGACAAGTTCATCAATATGTTGTTCTAGCCATTCAAAAAATTCGTAATCTAAAATGGCACCATATTTGATAACTTCAGCAAGACCCGAGTTTACTTCACGTTTAGGAAGTGTATTAAGCGTGAGCGTATCAATAATAACCATTGATGGCTGATAGAATGCGCCAATCATATTTTTGCCTAATTCATGGTTAACAGCCGTTTTACCGCCCACTGAAGAATCCACTTGTGAAAGCAATGTGGTTGGAATTTGAATTAAACGGACGCCGCGCTGATAACTTGCCGCAGCAAAGCCAGCAACATCGCCAATTACACCGCCGCCCAATGCAATAATCGTGGTATCTCGTCCATGATTACCTTGCAAAAGTGCGGTGAAAATTAAGTTTAAAGATTCAAGCGTTTTGTATTTTTCGCCATCTGGCAATAAAACATGATCAACCACGCAACCACGTTTTTCTAACGCATAGATGACGGTATCAAGATAAAACTGTGCGATCGTGGGATTCGTTACAATCATCACGCGATCCCCTCGTTTAATCGGGTAACTACGTTCATCTTGTAACAATCCGCTACCAATTAAAATAGGATAGCGACGCTCTTGCAATTCCACGTTGACGCACAGCATAATTTATCCTTAGGTGTGTTTAAAGTGCACCATTCAATCCATTCATATTATCAATTAAATCAACAATTTGATTCACCATTACTTTGGCATTTTGCTCATCAGTTAGCAAAGTGATGTCCGCAATTTCTTCATAAAGCGGATTGCGAATTTTTGCTAAATCTTCCAATACTTGACGAGGATTCTCTGCATCTTGGAGCAATGGACGTTTTTTATCACGTTGAGTACGTTGGAATTGTTTTTCCACCGTTGTTTCCAAATAAATCACAATGCCACGTGCAGATAGATAATTACGACTTTCTTTAGAAAGTACCGCGCCACCACCAGTTGAAAGCACAATGCCTTGCATTTGAGTAAGCTCATTAATAATGCGTTCTTCACGCTTACGGAAGCCTTCTTCACCTTCCAAATCAAAAATCCAGCTAATATCCGCGCCCGTACGCTCTTCAATCACGGCATCGGAATCAATAAAATCCATATTAAGCTGTTGTGCTAATTGACGACCGATAGTGCTTTTACCTGCACCCATTGGTCCCACTAAAAAAATATTACGTTTTTCCGCCATTGTTCTTTTCTAATTAAATTAAAGGTGAAATAAAAATTTGATCTTTCTAACAAAAATACAGTCTAAAACAAATTCGACTACTTGAAAGATCTCCCCAAAAATGGCCTAGATTATCGCAATAAACTACCCTATTTTTCAACCTTTCTAGGGAATTTATTTTCTACGAGAAACCATCCAGATATGGAATAGTTAAGATTCTCAATCATCGATGAAATTTTCAAGACTCAGACTAATAACAAAAATAGCGCGTTAAATACGCGCTATTTTTAGTCTATTTTTCAATTTTATTTTTTAGGTAATGCATCAGTTGAAGCATTAAATTTTACATTTGATGAAGTGTAAGCCTCAAAGTGTGGATGTTTTTTCATAAATTTAATGAAACTTTCCGCATCAGGCAAGTATGTATCAACGCCTTCATATTTTGGATCATTAAATAATTTACCAAAAGTTTTGTAACCATCTTTACCGCTAGCTACATAAGCATTGGTACCAACGAGATAACGTTTATTATCATCAATTGGTTCCCATTGTTGGGTTTGTTTATTCAATACTTCCACGCTGACTAAACGTTTACCTTCCGCATTTGGTATTTCATTCGCTTCGTAACGAATGCCCGCGCCATAAGGGAATGCCCCTGTAGAACCATCAACTAAAGCAAATTGCATCGCATCTTCAAGCACTTGTTTCACTAACGAACCTTCCATTTTATAGGTATATAACGTATTCCCGAAAGGTAAGAAAGTATAAGCATCATTAAAGGTTACATTGCCTGGTAAAATATCCGCACGAACACCGCCTGCATTTTGAATGGTTAAATCCACTGTTTTGAGTTCGTTATACATTGTTTCTGCAATAAAACGCGTTGCAATAGAACCTTCTGGATTTGAGCCTGCTTTATTTGGGATACGATTTGCTGAACCACCCGGCATTGCAGAACCGGTGATGACGCCAACAATTTCTTGTGCTAAACGATCTTTTTCACTTTTATATTTTGAAATAAGCATGTCTGTTTTTGCATCATGATCATCAAGTGAAATACTCTTCATTGACTTTAAAGTATCAAGCGCTTTTTTACGTTCATCGCCTGTTAATTCAGTCCATTTACCTTCCGCATTTTTCACTTGAAGTTTATGAGAACTCATTAACACATGAGGAATTTTACGAGTAATAGACGCAATACCTTCAGGACTGAATTTAACACCTAAGTCACCCACAACAGCAGAATAAGCCCAACCTTCCATTACAAATACCGGTTCGCCATTCGGATTTTTAAATTCAAGCGGATATTCATAGATTACTGGAAGTTTTAAACCACGTAATTCATCATTTCCGTATAAATAATGTGAATCCCCAGTAACGATCACATCAATATCATTTACTTTTTGAGCAATTTCGATATTTTTTTCACTTCCTGCATGTGAAAGTAAAATGATTTTATTAATGCCTTGTTGTTTTAGCGCATTTGCCATAATTTGTGCGGTAGCAATTTCATCATAGAACTTCACATCCTTACCTGGTGAAGATGAATTAACCGTTTTATTCACGGTATCTAATCCGATAATGGCAATTTTTTCTCCATCCACAGTGAAAATATCGTAAGGTTTCCATTTGTTATATAAAATTGAATTTTTATCAGGAATAACATTGGCTGAAAGTACTGGAATTTTTAATGGCTCGAGTAGTTTTAATAAACCTTCATTACCCGCGTCAAATTCATGGTTACCCAAAGTAAAATAATGGAAATTACCAGCATTCATGACAGCCGCATCAGCGGAACCGCCAAAAAGTGTGAAATACAGCGTACCGGTAATCGCATCACCAGCATGTAGCACTAATGGATTTTTATACTTTTTACGTAACTCATAAAGTTTTCCATTCACAGCAGAAAAACCGCCAATATCAACCTTTGTTTGTTGACCATTTAGATTAATTCTTGCTTCGTGCGGTTCCAAATAAGAATGGTGGTCGTTAATATGTAAGATACTTAACTCCACAGCTTTATGTGCTTGCGGCGCTTCTTTAGCAAAGGCTGCACCTGAGCAAAGCATTGCTAACGCACTAACTGCAAAGGTAACTGATTTTTTAGATAAAAACATAATGGCTCCTTGTGAGTAAACGGATTAATTTAAGCCTTCAAGCATTGCTTGGAAAGTCTTATAACGAATAGCATAGTTATTGTGTTGAAGATTTTCACGTGCTTGATCTAAATACGAAAAATCATCAACCTCCACCCCTTTAAATTGGCGAGCAAACATCATATTGGCTAGAGCGAGGCGGGGCTTAATTTCAGAAGAAGGGGTTATCAAACTCACTCGATTCTCAGTAATAGAAAAAGTTGTTTGATTAGGAAAATCTTGACGCATCTGTTCAATAATTTTTTGAAATATGCCTTTAGCATCCAAAGACAATAATATAATTTGATCTGGTTTGGCTCCCCTTTCTAGTAAAGCCTGAACAAATTGCTCCGAATTATCTGTTTGACGAATATAAATTTTTGCCTGCTCATTCGCTAAAAAAGACACCAATAAGTTTTTCTTCATTTCCTGAATTAAATTAGCATCGCCAGTATTTATCGGCTCAAAGTATAAGTAATCAAGAAATTTAGGAGTGAGATTTTTATCTGTTTTAAAAATGCGAGTTAGGATTTTTTCGCTTATTTGGATCTGATTATCTAGGAATTGAGGAGGTAAAGAAAAAAGTGCGGTGAGTTTTTTCTGTAAAATCGAAACTTGTTGCTTTTCTTGTTTGGCTAAAGCGATTGAAAATTGTTGTTTTAAAGCCTCAGCGGACTCAGTAGATACTGATTGTTGAGAAGACGGAGGAGGACTTGCTATCACAGATTGTTGAATGCCAATACATGACGCTAATCCAAGTAACACAGAATGAAAACCGATTTTCATAATAAACCTCATTTAACTGATATTTTATCAATGTAAAATACCGCTTAACGCGTAAACTTGACCTAAAACTGTTTAAGAGTTTTTTAGATTATACGTAAAACAAAATTGCATGTGAATGATAATGTTTACTTTTTCAAGAGAATATAACGTACTTATTAGAATGCTCATCCAAAACTTGCAATTTTGCTCAAAAAGTATAAAATTCGCAGGCTTTTTGTCTATATATACAGAGAAAAAAGTAAGCTATATTCTTAAATCGCTTTCGAGTTTAGGAATATTCTTTTAGTAATTAAACATTTAGAGGAAGGTTATGGTAACCATTCGTTTATCTCGTGGCGGAGCTAAAAAACGCCCATTTTATCAAATCGTAGTAGCTGACAGCCGTTCACCACGTGACGGTCGTTTCATTGAGCGTGTAGGTTTCTTCAATCCAATCGCACAAGGTAACGCAGAACGTGTTCGTATCGACTTAGACCGTGTTAACCACTGGGTTGGTCAAGGTGCATCACTTTCTGATCGTGTTGCGAGCTTGGTAAAAGAAGCACAAAAAGCAGCATAATTTTGCTTTTTGATTTAGTTCTTAAGCTAAGATAGGTGAGAAATATGGAACAACAACGTATTGAAGTTGTGGGCAAATTAGGCTCAACCTACGGTATTCGTGGGTGGTTACGTATTTATTCATCAACAGAACAAGCTGAAAGCATTTTTAATTATCAACCTTGGTTTTTAAAAATCAAAGGTGAATGGCAGCCAACTGAATTAGAAAACTGGCGTCATCATAATCACGAAATCATCGTTAAATTAAAAGGCGTTGATGACCGTGAAGCTGCACAAATTTTAGCAAATGTTGAAATTGGTGTGGATTTATCTGTTTTCCCAGAACTGGAAGAAGGCGATTATTACTGGCACGATTTAATTGGTTGCTCAGTCGTAAACCTAGAAGGTTATACAATGGGAACGGTGACAGAGATGATGGAAACGGGTTCTAATGATGTTTTAGTGGTTAAAGCCAACACTAAAGATGCTTTTGGAAAACAAGAGCGGTTAATTCCGTTTTTGTATGAACAAGTAGTTAAAAGAGTCGATCTCACCACGAAAACTATTGAAGTGGATTGGGACGCTGGTTTCTAATCTCAAGTATGCACAAACGTAATGTAGTAGGCTTTTTATGTGGATAGGGGTGATTTCATTATTTCCCGAAATGTTTAAAGCAATTACGGAATTTGGGGTTACAGGCAGAGCCGTAAAACATAATCTTCTGAAAGTGGAATGTTGGAATCCAAGAGATTTTACATTCGATAAGCATAAAACCGTGGATGACCGACCTTATGGTGGTGGTCCAGGAATGCTAATGATGGTGCAACCTTTACGGGATGCGATTCATGCTGCGAAAGCAGCGGCAGGAGAAGACGCAAAGGTGATTTACCTTTCGCCACAAGGACGTAAACTCGATCAAGGCGGTGTAACCGAACTTGCTCAAAATCAGAAATTGATTTTGGTATGTGGACGTTACGAAGGTATTGATGAGCGATTGATTCAAACTGAAATTGATGAAGAATGGTCAATCGGCGATTACGTTCTGACCGGTGGAGAATTGCCTGCAATGACATTAATTGATGCTGTTGCACGTTTTATTCCCGGTGTATTGGGCAAACAAGCCTCCGCAGAAGAAGATTCTTTTGCAGACGGTTTATTAGATTGCCCGCATTACACCAGACCGGAAGTGTTAGAAGGATTAACTGTACCGCCCGTGCTGATGTCGGGACATCACGAAGAAATTCGGAAATGGCGATTAAAACAATCGCTACAAAGAACGTGGCTCCGACGCCCTGAGCTCTTAGAAGGCCTAGCTCTGACTGACGAACAACGTAAACTGTTAAAAGAGACGCAAGCCGAGCATAACAGTTAGTTTCAGTTACATCTAGGATCAATAAAGGATCAAACAATGTCTAACATTATCAAACAACTTGAACAAGAACAATTAAAACAAAACGTACCTAGCTTCCGCCCAGGTGATACTTTAGAAGTTAAAGTATGGGTAGTTGAAGGTAGCAAACGTCGTTTGCAAGCATTCGAAGGCGTGGTTATTGCAATTCGTAACCGTGGCTTGCACTCAGCATTTACTTTACGTAAAGTATCTAACGGCGTAGGCGTTGAGCGTGTATTCCAAACTCACTCTCCAGCTGTAGATTCTATCGCAGTTAAACGTAAAGGTGCGGTACGTAAAGCTAAACTTTACTACTTACGTGAACGTTCAGGTAAATCTGCTCGTATTAAAGAGCGTTTGGGCGAATAATTTCGCAAAGAAAAAGGCTTGGAATTCCAAGCCTTTTTTGCATTCATCATATTAATCAGCACTATAATACAATTTTCCGATTTCAATTTTTTGACGACCAGTCTCTTCACGCCATTTATTACTATCACGTAAAGAATACACACAACCACAATATTCCTGTTGATAAAACCGCTCACGCTTACTAATCTCAATCATGCGTTGCGAGCCACCTTCTTTTCTCCAGTTATAATCCCAATAAATAACATCATCATATTTTTCCGCAGCGCGATGGCCACAGCCATTGATTTGATTCATATCCTTCCAGCGAGAAATACCAAGACAACTAGTAAATACAGGGAAACCATGTTCATGAGCATATTCAGCAGCTTTTTCAAAACGCATATCAAAACACATAGTACAACGAATTCCCCTCTCAGGCTCCCATTCCATTCCTTTGGCACGATCAAACCAATTTTGACGATCGTAATCTGCATCAATAAATGGAATGCCAAATTTTTGGGCAAAACGAATATTTTCTTCTTTACGAATTAAATATTCTTTGAGTGGATGAATGTTTGGATTATAAAAATAAATCGTAAATTCAATGCCAGATGCAAGGATTGCCTCCATCACTTCACCCGAACAAGGTGCACAGCATGAATGTAAAAGAAGTTTATTATGCCCATCTGGCAACTCAAGTTTTTCACGAATAAAAGGTGCGTTAGGATCTTTGCGTACCTTTTGTTTACGAGTTTTACCTTGAAAGTTAACCGCACTCTGCTCAGGTTTAGATTGAAATTCTGTATTCATAAAGTTTAATTAAAATTAATGGGTATCAAGTATATAAACTAAATCAAGGGCTAATAATTTCTATCCACAGACAAATAAGCCAAAGAAATCAACGCCTTCTTATAATCAGTGTCTGGCAAAATTGCAATTGCATCTACAGCTTTTTGAGCTTCTTCTTTTGCACGACTCATCGCGTAATCTAAAGACTTATGCTCAGCCATAATGGCTAATACTTCATCAATAGCTTCACGTTTACCACCTTGCTCAATCGCTTCGCGAATTAAAGCAGCCTGTTGAGCATTACCATGACGCATAGCATGTAGTAGAGGAAGGGTTGGTTTTCCTTCAGCTAAATCATCGCCTACATTTTTACCTAGAGCTTGCACATTTGCACTATAATCCAATACATCATCCACGAGCTGAAATGCAGTTCCAAGATAACGCCCATAATCTTGTAAAGCCTTTTCTTGAACTTCTGTTCCGCCCGCAACAATTGCCGCAGCCTGACCTGCCACTTCAAACAAACGCGCAGTTTTGCTATAAATTACACGCATATAATTAGCTTCGCTCGTTTCAGGATCATTAACATTCATTAACTGCTGAACTTCGCCTTCCGCTAAAACGTTAGTCGCATCGGCCATGATTCCCAAAATCTTCAATGACTCTAATTGTGCAACTAATTGAAATGCACGCGTATAAATAAAGTCTCCTACAAGTACACTTGCAGCATTCCCAAATTCTGAATTCGCCGTAGCGCGCCCACGACGCATATCAGACTCATCCACCACATCATCATGTAATAAAGAGGCAGTATGAATAAATTCAACAAAAGTAGCACAAGTAATTGAATTAGAGCCTCCAAACCCTAAAGATCGAGCTGCAAGAACTGCGATCAATGGACGGATCCGCTTACCACCACCTTGAACAATATAAAAACCTAACTGCCCTATTAATGGAACATCTGAATTAAGCTGAGCAAGAATATTTTGGTTAACTTTTTGCATATCGGGATCTGCAAGTTTCTGGATCTCGTCTATGCTCATAAGATCTTGTTTCTTCATTTTTTCATCAATTATTAGTCAAAGGTGCGGTGCATTTTACCCGAATTTTCAGACTTTCTGAAATCAATCCGCAAATGAAGGGAATTTTTTTATTTTATTGTAAATAAATTCTTGCCATAGGTAGGATTTTTCCGTAGAATTTGCGACCTATTTATATGAATTTTTAAGTGTGGACTGCTAAAGAGCAGGGAAACACAATTAAGCGGAGTATTTATGTACGCAGTTTTCCAAAGTGGCGGTAAACAACACCGTGTGAGCGAAGGTCAAGTTGTTCGTTTAGAAAAACTTGAACTTGCAACTGGCGCAACAGTTGAGTTCGATTCTGTGTTGATGGTCGTTAATGGTGAAGATGTTAAAATCGGTGCACCAGTAGTTGCTGGCGCAAAAGTAGTGGCTGAAGTAGTTGCACAAGGTCGTGGCGAGAAAGTTAAAATCGTTAAATTCCGTCGTCGCAAACACAGCCGTAAACAACAAGGTCATCGTCAGTGGTTCACAGAAGTGAAAATCACTGGGATTCAAGCATAATTTCAGAGGAGATCAAGTAGATGGCAACTAAAAAAGCTGGTGGTTCAACTCGTAACGGTCGCGATTCTGAAGCTAAACGCCTTGGTGTTAAACGTTTCGGTGGCGAATCTGTATTAGCAGGTAGCATCATTGTTCGTCAACGTGGTACTAAGTTCCACGCGGGTAGCAACGTAGGTATGGGCAAAGACCACACCTTATTCGCAACTGCAGATGGTAAAGTTAAATTTGAAGTAAAAGGCGAGAAAAGCCGTAAATACGTAAGTATTGTTACTGAATAATTTAAAATCTATTCGATTGAAACGCCCTACAATTTTGTGGGGCGTTTTGTCTTTTTTAATTTCACATAAGCGAGCAAGCAATGAAACAACAACCTTTATTAGGCTTTACTTTCGCGCTTATTACCGCTATGGCTTGGGGATCCTTACCTATCGCTCTCAAACAAGCTTTATCTGTAATGAATGCGCAAACTATCGTATGGTATCGTTTTATTGTAGCGGCGATCTCATTATTAGCTCTACTTGCTTATAAAAAGAAATTACCTGAACTAATGAAGGTCGGCCAATATGCTTGGCTTGCTATTATTGGGGTAATTGGTCTTACTGGCAATTTTCTATTATTTAGTAGTTCGCTGAATTATATTGAACCTTCAGTTGCACAAATTTTTATTCATTTATCCTCTTTTGGAATGCTTATCTGTGGTGTACTGATCTTCAAAGAAAAATTGGGGATGCACCAAAAGATCGGACTTTTCTTATTGTTAATTGGTTTAGGCTTATTCTTTAATGATAGTTTTGATGTATTTGCCGGACTAAATCAGTATTCAACAGGTGTCATCTTAAGCGTAGCAGGATCCCTTATTTGGGTCGCTTATGGAATGGCGCAAAAATTAATGTTGCGTAAATTTAATTCACAACAAATCTTGCTAATGATGTATTTAGGTTGTGCCATAGCCTTTATGCCGATGGCTGAATTCTCGCAAGTACAAGAACTCACACCTTTAGCTTTGATTTGTTTTATTTACTGTTGTTTAAATACCTTAATTGGATACGGCTCTTATGCGGAAGCACTTAATCGTTGGGATGTATCAAAAGTCAGTGTTGTTATCACACTTGTACCGCTTTTCACGATCCTATTTTCTCATATTGCTCATTATTTTAGCCCATCAGATTTTGCCGCACCAGAATTGAATAATATTAGCTATATTGGCGCATTTGTTGTAGTATGCGGGGCAATTTTATCCGCGATTGGACATAAATTATTACCGCATAAAACTCATTAAAGTGCGGTTTATTTTGGAGAAGTTTTAATGAAATTTATTGATGAATCCCTTATTCGAATTGAGGCTGGGGATGGTGGCAACGGTTGCGTAAGTTTCCGTCGAGAGAAATTTATTCCTAAAGGCGGCCCTGATGGTGGCGACGGTGGTGATGGTGGCGATGTATATTTACAAGCAGATGAAAACCTTAATACCTTAATCGATTATCGCTTTAATAAACGCTTTGCCGCAGAGCGTGGAGAGAATGGACGAAGTTCAGATTGTACAGGGCGTCGCGGTAAAGATATTATTTTACCTGTTCCCGTAGGAACTCGCGCTATTGATAACGATACTAAAGAAACTTTGGGAGATTTAACCCAACACGGTCAAAAAATGTTGGTAGCCAAAGGTGGTTATCACGGTTTAGGGAATACCCGTTTCAAATCATCGATAAACCGTGCACCGCGTCAAAAAACAATGGGAACGCCAGGCGAAAAACGCGATTTATTACTAGAGTTAATGCTACTTGCCGATGTGGGAATGCTCGGTTTACCTAATGCGGGTAAATCCACTTTTATTCGTGCCGTTTCAGCAGCCAAACCAAAAGTTGCAGATTATCCATTTACTACCTTAGTGCCAAGTCTCGGTGTTGTGAAAGTTGACGACTCACATAGTTTCGTAGTCGCTGATATTCCAGGATTAATTGAGGGCGCAGCAGATGGCGCAGGACTAGGAATTCGCTTTTTGAAACATCTAGAACGTTGTAGAGTGCTTATTCACCTAGTTGATATAGCCCCAATTGATGGATCTAATCCAGCAGATAACGTGGCTATTATTGAATCTGAACTTTTCCAATACAGTGAAAAATTATCAGAAAAACCACGTTGGTTGGTATTCAATAAAATTGATACGATGAGCGATAAAGAATCTGAAGAGCGAGCTCGAGAAATTGCTGAACAATTAGGTTGGGAAGAAGATTATTACTTGATTTCAGCTGCAACAGGAAAAAATGTTCCATCACTTTGTCGTGATATTATGGACTTTATCATAGCGAATCCACGCGAAGCCGAAATACAACAAGTTGCACCTGAAGAAGTAAAATTCAAATGGGAAGATTATCATCAAGAAAAACTAGCAGAGCATCAATTTGATGATGAAGAAGATTGGGATGATGATTGGACCGAAGAAGACGATGAAGGAATTGAGTTCATCTATAAACCTTAAGAAGGTCTGATTTTATAAGTATTAAAAATTTAAAAGCACCTAAACTATTGTTTAGGTGCTTTTATTATATAAAGGAGATACCTTAGATGAAAACCTCTAGTATTTTACCCGCACTTTAACACTTGGCTTATTATTTTTTACCAATTGTAAGTGGAGACCTCGTATAGGTTTGACTATTGGTTTCACACTCTCTGGAAGTTTGCTTTCGACACGTTGTTTAATTTGTGTTGTAGCATCTACTTTAAAATGAAGTTGACGGCTATGAGCATTTTTCATTTCAGTACGGGTTTTGACACCTTTTACTACAATCTGATTATGCTTAGCATTCACCCCAGCATTAGTTGCAGTTTGTTGTTTTTTCGCATTAACCTCAACTTTCGCATCTGCTTTCACACCAGCAATAGTCCCATTATCCCAATCTTTTTTAGCTGTTTCAGCCCATTTATCTGCTGTTGGAACAGTGAGTTTGCCACTGCCATTAGCAGAAAGATTGACACTCACTTCATTCACCTTATTTGCTAGTTGTTCAGTATGAGAATCACCAGAAATTGTACCGTTTACATGATTTGCATTAACGGAACCACCCACAAATTTAGCATTACCACCAGCATTAATTGTCGCTGTATTGGTATTCATAGTGGTTTCAGTATGAGTTTCATTACGAATAACATTTACCGATAAATTTCCACTACCAGATGATGGCGTCCATTTTTGATCATTAACGCTGCCACCTACTTTTAATCCTACGGACACATCGGTTTTGTTCACATTATCTTTTGCTGCTGTAAGTGATAAATTACCTTTACCTGCATTTAAGTTAAGGTTTTGAGATTGAGAATTTACGCCTTGTAAATTCACCCCATTCTGTGCGGTAATATTTACATTCTTGCCATTTACTGAAACGCCAGTATGGGTTTGACTATTACCAACATTCACATCAACATTCGCATTAAAGCCAACATTAGATACATCAGCACCAATATTTACACCTAATCCAACAGTTGCTGCTGTATTTTGATTATGATCATTGCCCGCCGTGATATTTACTCGCTTACCAGATAAATTTGCATTTTCTGTAGCCTGCACATTCGTTCCTTGCAAACTTAGCACGCCTTGGGTTTGGACATTCACGTTTTTACCAGAAATAGAGCCTGTTACTGCTTGGCTTTGGTTACCTTGGTTACCATTTGCAGACACACTTACATCAATAGATGGAACTGCCGCCCCCGCCGATGGTACAACCATAGCACCGACGCCTAACTTAGCATCAAAACCACCGCCAGATTGGTTCTTACTGTTTGTTGCTTGATTAAATTGTGCAGTTTGAGCATTAATATTCACGTTTTCTTTTCCATGAATATTTGCTTGGCTGTTTAATTTACCTGTGTTGATGTTTATATTTTTAGCATTAACAGAACCTTGTACTGAATTGCTTTCATGATTACTTGATTGACTGTAATTTGCGCCTACATTAGCGGATACATTAAAACGTTGAAAATCACTCGTATTAGCCGAAACACCAACACTTACTCCAGCATTCATTTTGTCTGTTGAAGCTTGATTAGCGACAGCAACAAGTTGATGGTTTTGTGAGTTAAATTGAGCCGTTTCACCAACATTATATTTCGTTGCATTATCTTGAATATGATTTGCCGTTACATCCACATTTTCACCCGCTTGTAATGCTGAAGCATGATGAGTAACACTTGAGGATGTTTCACGCCCACCTTTTGCAGAAAGATCTGCTTGAACGCTAAATGCTTTTTTATTATCAATGCTGGCTGAAACTGTTACTCCTACATTCACATTATTGCCGAAACCATTATGGCTATCCTGTGCTGTAGAATGAACAATCTGTTTGGCATTTTCTTGAATATTTCCATTAGACTGTACTTGTGTACCTTGGTGCTCAATACGATTTGCATTAAGTTGAACATTATTTGCAGCGGAAAGCTTACTCACTTGTGCTTTATTATCTACAGATGAATTAAGTGAATAATTCACGCTTGCACCTAAAGTACCACTAACTTTACTTTCTGTTACAGTACCACTTAAACCGATATTCACCTCATTTTTCACACTATTTTGGATAGATTCGTTGGAATCTGCTTTCGTAGTGATGTGATCAGCTTGAATAGCTAAATTACCTTTTGCTGCGGCAACTTCACTACCAGAAATCACCACTTTTTTTCCAGTTAAAGAGACGTCCCCACCTTTTAATGTTGAGGCCGTATGCGTCGTAGCTTGGCTATTTTGGCTATTGTTATACGCATGCAAACCTACATGGAATTTGCCTTCTGCTTTTACAGCATCAGGCTTTTTATCAATACTGATTTCAGCATCAGAATCAACACTTGGTTTACCTTTACTGTTATCTATATTTAAGTTCGCTGCTAAATGTCCATGCTGGAATGTAGTTTTTAAACTATCAAATCCACCAAAAAGACTGAAACCTGCTTCATTTGAAGATTTTTCAATATGATTAGTCGCACCTTTAATCTCAATACCACTTTTCGCAGCAATATCCAATAAACCTGCAGATTGAACATTTGAGCCTATAATACTGACATTTTTATTAGTAGAAAGCTGTAGGTTTGACTCTGATTTAAGTGTTGAACCATGTGCAGTGGAAGTATGTTCATAGCTGCTTTTACGAGCTTTAGTTATATCAAAAATCGTCCCCTGACGAGCATAATCACTAGCGGTTTTATTTGCGTGAGCACTATCAATAGTTAAGGAACCTGCATTTCCTTTTACAATACCATTACCACCAGTCACCACTCGGCTACCAGTAATATGGACGCCTCTTTTCGCATCTAATACAGCATCACCTCTTACAGTGAGATCTGAGCCATGAATAATCTCAGCGTTTCTCCCTGTCCCCACAGTTTTAGAACCTGCCAAGCCTCCCCAGAAACGCATATGGTCATTTAAGCTATAATGTTCCGTTGTTTTTTCTGCATTAAAAGCTAAATTTCCTTCATTTTTAGCTAATAATGCTCCATCAACCTTCGCAACCACGCCAATAAGATTAACATCGCCTTTGCCACCTAAAACAAGGTCATTTTGTGTTGAAATTTCAGTTGCTGTATAACGTTGAATATGACTATCTTGATTGCTCGTACCCGTTTTTAAACGAGCCGTTTCATTTTTAAAATCAGCATAAGCTGCTTGAGATTGAGTAGCACTTGCTCCACGTAAAGTTATTCCTTGCTCTCCATAAAGTGCGGTTGTTTTTGCTGAAATTTTTGCACCTTCCGTTGTCACTTTACCTTTTGTAGCAACTATATTGATATTGTCGCTTGCGATAGTCATACGGTGAGTAGTTTCTGTTCTGTTGCTATCCAATTCATTACGATACCAACCACCTTTACTTTGAAATTTGCTAGATTTATTCGCAACAACTGTTTTTTCTGAACCTAAATGAACGCCACCACCATTGATTTGGCTAGTTTTAGCTTGAATATCGGCACCATTAATATTCAATTGATTAATAACATTAATATTGAGTTTATCTGCTTTAATATGTGTCGCTTGATAATTTTCAGAGGTGCCACTACGTTCTTCACGAACATTAACGGCTCCTACTTTGCCAGATTTACCTGAACTATAACCATCTCCACGACTTACTTTTCCATTTATATTCGCTTTACCGGCGGTAATACTAATTTCTTTTGCGCTTAGCTCTGTTGCTTGAGCTGTAATTGTGGCTCGATCATCCGCAGAATGAATACGAATTCTGCCAGCTTGAATACTACCAACCACTCGCCCATCTAATACTTGCCCTGTTTTTTCTGTTGTAGTGATTTTTAGTGTACCGTTATCTTCTCGAGTAATTTTATTTTTACCCGCAATCACATTTACCCCTTCACTTGTTGAGATTTGACCAGCAACATTTACTTGCGGTGCAATTAAATCAATATCACCACTTGTTGTAATTTTGCCATTGGTATTCAATCCCTTATCCCCGGCAACATCATAACCATTTAAATTTCCAGTCGATACTTGAGGTTTACCAACAACTAAAGAAGCTCTAGGTGTATTTATAAAGCCACCACCTTCAACACTAATACCATTTGGATTAGCTAACACATAATCAGCCTTATCCCCAAAAACTTCTTGTTTACCTGCAATTTTAGAAGGATTACGACTAATCACTTCGTTAAGGATAACTTTTGCAGATTGAGTTTTGAGATTTGGGTTAGCATTAAGATCACCAGCAAGTTGGGATTTTCCATTTTGACGCGCATTGTTTAAAACAGCACCCGCTTGCTCTACGTTAAATTTATTATATCGGTTATGAGAAAGCCCCGAATTACTTGGATTAGCAATATTGATGATTTCAATATTTTGTTTTTTAGTAACTTGAGTGTTACTGTCTGCAACATTAATTTCAGCGAAAGCTGACTGTCCTGCAATACTTAATGTAATGGCGAGAGAAATTTTACTTAATGAGTAAGATTTAGACATATTATTACCTCTAAGATGGAGAATAATTCAAGAGGCTCTCTTGTATGGTTACAGTGCCTCTTGATAGTTATGAGAAGTGTTTGTATTAAAACAAAATCAGAGAAGTTCGACCAGTATTTAAAATCTAGAAAACGTGATCTGTATCACAGGATTAAGATTTTTTATTGATTACATCAGAACAAGTAGACAAAATTCGTTGAAATAAAACGTTCTTGCTTTACGCCATCTGATTTACCAAATAACCGTCCAGTTGCCCATTCAAGATTTGCTTGAAATGCTTTACGAGACCAATTTAATCCTATCGCATAAGCAAGTGCTTTTTCACGTTGATCTTCATTAACAGATTTCTGTATGCCTAAATCAAAACCCAAATAAGGCGAAAATGTTCCTATTTTCGTTTGCTTGATCCAAGCAATATCGTTATGTGATACAAGATTTTTTTCAGCCGATAAATTTAAATCATTTAACCCACGAACACGATTATAACCTGTTAAATCCTCTTGTTTTACCGATGGTAAATAATGAGAACCATATTGCCCAGTGAGCTGATGAGAGTGACGGAAAATTTCGCTACCTAACGCTTGATAACGATTAAATTTCAGATCCAAGTTCCAACGTTTAAATTGAGATTCAGGTTGATCCTCTGCTTTATTTTTTCCTTGTTCATAACGAATATCGACAACTAAATTTCCATTTTCAAATAATTGGAGATGATTGATACCAACAGAAATACTAGAAAGTGTCGGACTTTGCAATGCCAATACTACATCTTCAAGACGATGCTTACTCTTGAGTTTTTCAAATTGGGTAGAAAATGTAGATATATGGTTTGCACCTCGATGGAAAACATATTCAGCTGAAATTCCAGCTTGAACAGTACGACCATTTTGCTGTAAAGAAAAGTTTTCCAGTATTAAAGGTGATTTAAATTGTGAGAAGGATGCAAAACTACTAAATGTCCAATATCCGTATGGTAAAGAATAATGAAGTAACAAAGAGCGGTTAAATTGATAACGGGATTTTAAAGTATGTGCTCCACTTAAATATAACGTATCGGATAAACCAAACGGATTTCCAATGTTCACCGCAGCACGTGCTTGCCAACGTCCATAATTTTTTGACGCGTGATCATCTATGCCAATAGAGCCTGAAATACGAGAAGTTGGCTCATTACTAAAAGACAATCTTATTTCACCATTTTTAGCGGGCAAAACATCAACGGTCACATTGTTTCCAGATATACGATTCGCTTGGTCAAGTGCTTGATCAAGATCTTGCACTTTAAGTGGTTTACCCAAAACATTTGGTAACAACTGATTTAAATTAAGTTGCTTATCATCACTTTCTAATTCTGCAGTTTTTCCTTCAAAAACATGCAAAGTTAATAAACCTGAGTGATCATCTTCAAATTGGAATGGATTATGAATATATCCCTTATCAATATATTCCTGCGTAAGCTGCTGACTAAGCTGATTCAATCTTTCCTCATTTATGCACTCTTCTTTCTTTGGTAATAAGTGGTCTGCCTTAACAAGTGTCACGCCCTTAAATTGAATGCCTTGATAATTTAAACAAGCTTTTGAAAGAGAATCATTTTTTGATTGTTGAGTAGCAGATTGAAAAGAATGTTGTTGAATCCAACGATTTTGATTCAAAGATTGAAATTCATTGAATTGCTGTTTAGTTTGTTGAAATGATTGAGTCAAATTATCTGCTAAAACCACAGGTGAAGTAGCAAGTAAAAGAAATGAGAAAGAAAGGTATTTCATATGAAAAAGCTTCATAACAATTACAGTTTATATTCAGTATATCGGAATCTACCTCTTAATTTAATAAGGGAAGTGCTTATAACTATAATTAAAACTAACGTTCTAATAATACTAAAACGCCATTTATACATTTATCGGCTCAAGATACTGAATCCAGAATCCGATAAAATTTATATAAATGGCGACTAGTGAGACTTAATCAATTTAAATTCAAAATTGCAATTAGCCTTTATATATCAAGTCTTACAAGTTAAGCATCAACGCTCAAAAATTTCAGAATCAGTAAAGAAATAAGCAATTTCACGATTTGCACTTTCCACACTATCCGAACCATGAACCGAATTCTCACGCTGACTCAATGCAAAATCTTTACGAATTGTACCTTCTGCTGCAGTTTCTGGATTCGTTGTACCAATCAAAGTGCGATAATCTTTCACTGCATTTTCTTTTTCAAGAACGGACACCACTATCGGTGAAGACATCATATAATCAACTAAAGGAGCAAAAAATTCTTTGCCTTGATGCTCTGTATAAAAGCCTTCAGCCTGCTCACGAGTTAAGCGTACCATTTTAGAAGCTATGATTTTAAAGCCATTTTGCTCAAAACGAGTTAAGATCGCCCCAATTAGATTGCGCTTTACAGCATCAGGTTTAATAATCGAAAAAGTTCTTTCTGTCATCATATCTCCTTACTTCAATGATTTTGATAACATTAAATTTGCTAAAGTTTGCACACCAATCCCTGTTGCCCCAACAGCCCATAAATCACTACCAGATTTACGATAAGTCGCGGAACAATCAATATGCAACCAATTTTGCTGATAATTTTTTATAAAATATGATAAAAATGCAGTTGCAGTACTTGCACCCGCTCCAACTGGAACCGAACCAATATTAGCAATATCGGCAAAGGATGAATTAATTTGTGAGCGATGAAAATCTTCAAATGGTAAACGCCAGAAGGGTTCATTTTCTTCTTGTGCTGATTGGAAAAGATTCTTCACGAGCTCATCATCCATAGATAATACCGAATGATAGTCATTTCCTACAGCCACTTTTGCCGCGCCAGTTAACGTCGCACAATCAATAATAAAACCTGGATTTTGGTTATCAGCCTCAATCAATCCATCAGCTAACACCAAACGTCCTTCAGCATCAGTATTCAACACTTCTGCGCTTACGCCATTTTTATAAGTAATAATATCACCCAATTTAAATGCATTATTGCTTACCAAATTTTCTGCACAACATAAATACAGTTTAACGCGTTGATTTAATCCGCGAGCGATAGCGAAACCTAAAGCCCCCGTTAATAATGCAGCCCCGCCCATATCAGTTCGCATTGTACTCATTCCACCACTTGGTTTAATACTATAGCCGCCACTATCAAAAGTAATCCCCTTGCCAACTAAACAAGCTAACACTGGCGCATTCGGATCTTGCGTTGGATTGAAATCAAGTTGCAACATAGCGGGCAAGTTAGCAGAGCCTTTACCCACCATCCAAATTCCATGATAACCTTGTTGCTCAAGTTCCTCACCAGAAATAATCTTAAAACTTACCGCACTTTTTTTATTATAAATATCAGCTTGGTTTAAGATAAATTCAGCCGCACGCTCCGCTAATTTAACTGGCGTTAAACTTTGTGCTGGTTCATTAATAATTCCACGCACAAAATCGCTACATTCGATACGCGCTAACAATTCATCTTGTGGCTCATCATCTAAATGTGGGAACTCAATCGCGTAATCTTGTTTTGCTGTATAAAAACCTTGATAAAACGCCCAGCAAAATTCCAAATCCCATTCTTCACCGACCAATTCCACATCTTTAATTCCATGCCCACGCAATTTACGAGCAGCTTGTTGAACTAAAGCGCGGTCAGTTTTTTCATTATTTTTTAAATGAATCGTAGCTTTATTAGAGTCAAAGCTCAAAATAGCATTTTTTCCCCAAGCGTCTGTGGCTAACGAATTTGAAATCGTGATTTGCATATCTTCCCCATACATAAAACAAAAAAGGATTAAAAAACTATACCAGTTTTATACCTAATTTCATATCATTCAATCATGAATAACAAGCATTTTACAAATATTTAAGGTAGAATCTACTAAATTTAAGTTTGCACATGCTTTTATTCGTATGATTCAAGAAAAACATCTAACGTTTACAATTAACCTCTTAGTTTCTCTATTTTTCTTAACCGTTTTGATCATTCCAAAGGGTTATAATTATGCACCAATAATATTAAGCGCGATTGGATTGATTTATTTCATACCATTAAAGAAAAAACTATCTTTTAGCTCTGAAGATAAAAAACTGATTTTTTCTTTTTTATTTTATTTCTGCACATTCTTATTATCTATCATTATCAATAAAGATGGAATAAGAGAAATAGACAATCCAAGCCGACTTCTTTTATTCATTCCCCTACTACTTTTATTCAAAAACTTTCCAATAAAAAGGAAAACAATTTTATATGCAATTCCTTCTAGTGCATTAATTACTGGATGTATTGCGTTATTTCAGAAGTTTGTATTAGGATATGAAAAACCATTTCCTGAAACAATGCATATACAAATGGGTGATATCGCCATATCTTTAGCAATATCAAGTCTTATTATTAGTATCTATTTTTCTATAAAACAAGAATATAAATCAGCACTATTCGGAATGATTGGTCTGATACTAGCTGTAAGTACTAGTGCACTATCTGGGGCTAGAGGTGGATGGATTGGTTTCCCTATTATATTTTATATTGTTTTAGTTCTATATAGAAAATATATTAATAAAAAATTAATTCTATCTTTATTTATACTAACCATCCTGACATTTTCCACATTACTTTCAAGCTCTAAATTTGGAATTGAACAACGTTATAATGAAGCAAAATCAGATATAATTAATTACTTTGAAGAAAGTAATAAAGATACATCCTTAGGGGCTCGCTTTGATATGTGGGAAAATGCATTAATTGCTATTAAGGAAGCACCTATATTTGGTCATGGTAGTGAAGGATACAACCAATTTAGAGATCGACAAGTTAGCTCAGGACAAATGGCTAAAACAACTTTAGGCTTTAAAAGTTTACATAACCAATATTTAGAATCCTGGGTGAAACGAGGGATAATTGGATTTATAGGATTAATTTTTGTTATTCTAATACCATTATTTTTCTTTATTAAAAATTTAAATACTGAAAATTTAGAAATAAAATGCATTACTATCCTAGGAATTACACATATTATTTCTCATCTATTCTTTTTCACAAGTCAATCATTCTTAGCCCATAATTCAGGTAATATATTTTATTTTTTTACTTGCCTTATATTTTATTGCCTAATTAAACGAAAACAAAATTAAATAATAAGATATCAGGTATTATCCTCTTTTAGTTTATTTTGATTAAGGTTTCTATTACACAAGTACAATGTTACCGTCTGACGAAGTCCTTGTTCAAAGGTTATTTGTGGTTGCCAACCTAATTCTGCATGAATTTTAGAACAATCCAATGAATATCGCACATCGTGACCAGGTCGGTCTTTGACAAAAGTCATTAAATCTTCGTAATACTTAATGTGATTAGGCTTATTTGGCGCAAGTTCTTCGAGTAATTGGCAAATTGTTTTAACCACTTCAAGGTTTGTTTTTTCACAATTTCCACCGATATTATAGTTTTCCCCGACTCGACCTTTTGTCAAAACTAAATATAAAGCTTGGACATGATCTTCCACAAATAACCAATCACGAATCTGCTGCCCATCACCATAAATTGGCAAAGGTTTCCCCATCACAGCATTTGAAATCATTAAAGGGATAAGCTTTTCAGCATGCTGATAAGCCCCATAGTTATTGGAACTGTTTGTGATAATCACCGGCAAACCATAAGTGCGATGCCAAGCGTGCACCAAATGGTCACTCGCCGCTTTTGAGGCTGAATAAGGGCTACTCGGATGATAAGGAGACTGTTCGGTAAAGGCAGGCTCAGAAGGGGATAAATCCCCATACACTTCATCTGTAGAAATATGGTGGAATCGAAAGGTCGTTTTTTTAGCTTCGTCTAAGGTATGCCAATAATTCTTCGCCACTTCTAATAATGTATAAGTACCAACAATATTGGTTTGAATAAAATCAGCTGCTCCAGAAATAGAACGATCGACATGACTTTCTGCCGCCAAATGCATCACTGCATCAGGCTGATATTTCTCGAAAACGCTTTCTATTGCGTTAAGATCACAGATATCAACTTTTTCAAAGACATAACGAGGATTATTTTCTACCTCTTTCAAAGCTGATTGATTTGCCGCATAGGTCAGTTTATCAATATTGATAACAGAATCTTGAGTCTGATTAATGATATATCGAATAAGGGCAGAACCGATGAAACCAGAACCGCCGGTGATGAGAATTCGCGTCATTAATAGGCCCCTGTTTTCTTACACACCACTTTAGCTGTTTTAAGTAAGATCACAATATCATTCCATAGAGACCAGTTTTTAGCGTACCAAGTATCAAAATAAACTCGCGTATCATAGCTCACATTATTTCGCCCACTTACCTGCCATAAGCCTGTCATTCCAGGTTTTGCCATAAGGTAATAATCAACGTCCTCTTGATAATAAGACAATTCCTTTTTCACTATTGGACGAGGTCCGACTAAACTCATTTCACCTTTAAGTACATTCCAAAGTTGAGGTAGTTCATCTAAGCTTCTCTCTCTTAACCATCTGCCTATTGGTGTAATGCGTGGATCATCTTTAAGTTTGAAGTCTTTTTCCCATTCTAATCTAGCACTTTCATCCGTTGCCAAAATCTTTTCTAACACTTCATCTGAATTATTCACCATTGTTCGAAACTTCAAACATTTGAATTTCTTTTTATGCTGACCAATTCTTGGATGCTCGTATATGAAATTACCGCCATCCTTTGTAATGATAAAATATAAAGGAATACAAAATGGTAACAATAAAAGTAAAAGAAAAGATGAACCTAAGATATCAAAGGTTCTTTTAACAATCTTAGATGAACGTTTTGCTAAATTATTATTTACTCTAAAAAGCACCATTTCCTGGCTAAATAAAAAAGACATATCCGTGCCATAAAGTGGAATACCTCGAAAATCAGGAATCACTGAAATAGAACGGCATCCTTTGCGAATTAAATAACGCAACCAAAAATCTTGTTTGGCTTTATTTTCTTCATCAATTGCAAGAATAAACTGAGTAAATTCTGGCGACACTAATTTCATTAGTAGCTCAGGGTTATGGCGTATGACGGGAATACCTTCAATAAACTCTGAATGATAATCTTCCGTTGTCACAAATAATTTTATGTCGAATCCTAAATATGATTCATTATTTAAGGCGTTAAATACTTCTTTAGCATTTTTTCCATTGCCAATAATGATCGTTTCTTTCAAATATATTCCACTTTTTATCAAAAGCTTTTTTACAAGAATCCGGAAAAAAGGAAGTCCAACAAAGATACAAATCCAAGTTACAGACCAGAAATAACGGGAAACATATAGACGAGAAAAGGCAACTATAGCCAATTCAATAATGAAAAGGATTAGTAAGGTACGGATAATTTCTTTTAATTCAAACCAAAACGGTTTGCGGTAAGTATAGTGCCGTAATCGTATCCAAAACCATAACACACCAACGAAAGATACACAGGCATGAATCAATACATAGGCATTAAATTCTTCCAAAGGGAAATAAAAACGGCCGCCACGAGTGATATCTAACACTTCATAAGCAATAAATAATGAACTGAAAAGTGTTAAAAAATCAGTAGCTAACAAAATAAATTTACACCACGTAATTTTATGCATAGTGAAATCCTTATTTTAAAAATTTCCGTTTTAATAAATTAATCGCTTTTTTTAAAAAATTCTCGCCTTCCAAATTAACTACCGGAATTTCACAAAACTTTAACTGATGATGAAGCAACCAAACATTGAATAGGCGCTCGGCAATAAAACCAAATACTCTTTTTTGGTAGCTATCATACTGGGTTATATCTATTCGCTTTTCTAATTCAAACAAAATAGGGAAAAGCCACTTACAGTATTCTGATGCTTTCTCTGATGACATGACAAACATATTATAAATATGAATCTTTCGGCCTTGCATAATTGCATCAAAGCTCGTTATATACTCAGGATGCAATTCAGAAATAATTTCCCTTGTACAATTCAGATCCTTAACATGATGGGCATGTTGATAGTGAGAATAAATTGATTCAATAAAATAATTTCGTTTTTTCGGTAAAATCGTATCATATTTTTCTAGAAGAGATAGCAACTCTCTTTCTGATGCAATATGCTGTTTCTTCAAACATAACTTTTCACCTGCAAAATAACGGCGATAGTGCACTAACCCAACATATTGGTTATTTTTAAAGATACCATTTTGCCAAGCCCAATAAAGTCCTGTTAGCTCACAAAAACTACTATTCTTTTCAGCTATATTCACACCAATACTATCTTGGTAAAACCTTTCATTTTTTAGATCGCTTGTAGTCTTCCCTCCCACAAAAAGCGGGCGATAGCATGCAGAATCTGGAAACTCATAGTCTTTATGCGCAATCACTAATACAGTAAGCTTTTGCATGTTATTTTAAGTAATCCTTATGATGAGAGAAGTCGCCCATTATGCCATGAAAAACTCCTCTGGCAGCAATGCTTAATTTAGAAAAACTCGGTTTGGTAAATAAATAAAACCACAGCGTTTTAAGTATAAATGCAGAAACATGCAAATAGCTACTATATTTTTTATAATTGGATATGGCATTTCTACACATGCAATAAAGCTTCAACTTCGATGGTGTATCATTAAAATGTAGTTTGTTAAAAAACATCGGCGTACCTAATGATTCATCTTTAGGGTGATAAAAATAAGCATCCACGATAGAAGCAATGTCTACACCATATTTTTTCATTCTTGCAGTGTATTCCATATCATCACCCCAAATAAAATACTCTTTTAAAGGGAAACCGACCTTTTCAACCACTTTCGATGAAAGCAGAATACCGTTAAATGGAATAACAATACCATCTATTTTTTCTTTGATTTCTAACGTATTCAGATCAGCTAAAGTATCCAATCTTTTCAACGTTGAAGGTAATCGCATAGGAAAACAAAAGTTATTTGATTGTTTAATATCAAGCACTAGTGGGCCTAAATAATTATTTTCTGTCGCAAATGGGAGTAACTTATCTAGACAATCTGCAGCTGGAACACCATCATCATCCATCAACCAAATATAATCAAAGCCATGCTCAAAAGCATACTTGATTCCTTCATGGAATCCACCTGCCCCACCCATATTTTCAGGCAAAGTAATCAAAGTAAAAAAATCACTATTTGTCCAATTATGCTGTACTAAAAAATCTGCAGTACCGTCTGTACTAGCATTATCAATCACGACAATATGAGACAATTGGCGTGTTTGGGCTTTCAGAGCACCTAAACAATTTAGTAATAATTTTTTGCGGTTAAACGTCACAACCACCGCACAAATGGATTTTTCAGCGTGCATAATCAACTCAATTTTATTTAAACAAAAGCCATACACGAAATCGTATATGGCTTTATTTCTAGACTCGCTATACTTTAGTCCATATTTACATAAAAAGGTTTAAGTGCGGTCTGTTTTTCTAATGATTCTTTTACAACATCAGCTGTTTCTAAGGCTTCTTTAATCGTCACATCCATATCTAAATAACGATAAGTACCTAAACGCCCTACGAAAGTAACTTGCGTTTCTTTGTTTGCCTTTTCAACATATTGTTGCAAGAGTGCTTTATCTTTCACTAAACGAATCGGGTAATACGGAATATCATTTTCACCACATAGACGGCTAAATTCACGATAACAAATTGTTTTCTCATGTTGTTCCCATGGTGCAAAGTGTTTATGTTCTGAAATACGCGTATAGGGTACTTCTTCATCACCATAGTTAATTACCGCATTACCTTGGAAATCGCCCTCATCACGGAATGCCTCGAAATCTAAAGTACGATAACCTAAGCGACCTAATTCAAACCCGAAGTATGCATCTAAAGGACCTGACCAGAAAATATGATCAAATTCTGCTTTCATAGACTCAGCAAACGGCGTATTTAAACGTACTTCAATATTTTTATGATCTAAAATCGCTTCCACAATTTGTGTATAACCGTTTTTGGGCATACCTTGGAATTTATGTGCGAAGTAGTTATCGTCATAGTTAAAACGCACAGGTAAGCGTTTTAAAATGCTTGCCGGTAACTCTTTTGGCTCAACACCCCATTGTTTTTTAGTGTAACCATAGAAGAAAGCTTTATATAAATCTTTACCGACAAAACGCATTGCTTGCTCTTCAAAGGTTTGCGGATCAGTAATAGACAAATCTGCTTGTGCTTCAATTAACGCTTTTGCTTCTTTCGGTGAACACGTTTTGCCAAAGAATTGGTTAATCGTATGCAAGTTAATTGGAAGAGAATACACAGCACCTTGGCTAATCGTTTTTACACGATTAACAAACGGCATAAACTCACCAAAATTATTCACATAAGTCCATACTCGCTCATTATCAGTATGGAAAATATGCGGACCATAAACATGCACCATTACATTCGTTTCAGCATCACGTTCAGAGTGACAGTTACCTGCCACATGGCCACGAGAATCGATAACAACAGTTTTATATCCTTTTTCTGCTAACTCTCGAGCGATAACGGCATTTGAGAAACCTGCGCCAATTAAGAGAAAATTCATGTTTTATAAACAAAATTCCGTAATTTATTTAATAATTTATATGTTCTATTAAACTTATGACGAAGATAAAAAGCCAAATAGAATGATTGAGGATAATTATAAAATATATAGAATTTTCTCCATGTCTTAGGATCTCTACGCATTTCTTTCTTCAGAAGATCCATATCTACTAAATTGGAATATTTGAAATTATCCACAAATAAAGGATAAAGCTCTTTAGGATCTAATTCAACATTAGATAACGTATCTCCACATGCCCATGTAAAAATAGATAAGTTAAAAATCGAATGCTCCAAAGCGATATCCTTTGGAATAACACCATATCTATTTTTGAATTCATCTGTTACCGTTCTAAGGGCAGAAGATAGATCTAGAATATTTTTTCTATTTTTCACCTTCATAATGCTGCCATCTCTTTGACGGTAAAGTATACATTTTATTGGTAAATAGAAAATTGTTTCACATTCATCAATATGTAACGTTGTAGTTCTCACATCTTCATAGTTAAATCCAACTGGACTCAATCTCTTATTTAAAATAGATTTCTTAAAAATATGACGCCAAGCATACACTTGCGCATTATGATAAACAGCTGAGACAATATTATTTTCCTTCACATTTAATAATTTTCGTTCAGGCAATTTCTTATATTTGTGGGTTCCCAAAGTACAACCATCATCCCAGTAATACTGAAAATCAATCACTAAACAATCTGGTTTATTTTCTAATAAACAATATTTAATGTATGGCAATTTTCTTTTACTAAATAAATCGTCACCATCCAAAAAAACCACATACTCTCCCTGAGCAATTGCCAACCCTGCGTTTCTTGCTGAACTTAGACCACCATTTTCTTTATTTAAGACCACAAATCTTTGAGAGTTAATTTTAGCTTTATATTTTTCTAATAAGGAAAATGTTCCATCTGTTGAACCATCATTAACAACAATTAACTCCCAATCATCATCCCATTGAGAGATAATAGAATTTATCGCGTCTGATAAATATTCAACTACATTATATGCAGGCACAATAATACTAATTAGTAGTTTCTTATTCATAATTTTTCCTATAATAACTTATCTTGTTTTTTACTGAGTATGTTACTCATATAAAGGAATTACATCTTCCGCCTTACCAGCAACCTTTACCACTCCCTTATCAATCCAAATAACATTCTGACAAAGTTCTTTTACTTGGTCGATAGAGTGTGAAACGAATAAAAGTGTTGTGCCTCCAGCTAACATTTTCTCCATTCTTTGCTTACATTTTTCTTGGAATGCAGCATCACCTACAGCCAAGACTTCATCCACAATTAAAATTTCTGGTTTAACAATCGTTGCTACAGCAAAGCCTAACCTCGCAGCCATACCTGATGAGAAGTTTTTAAGTGGCACATCCACAAAATCTTGAAGCTCAGCAAATTCGATAATTTCATCAAAGTGCTGCTCCATGAAGGCTTTTTTATGCCCGAGTATCGCACCATTAAGATAGATATTCTCTCTTGCTGTAAGCTCACCATCGAAACCTGCCCCTAACTCAATCAGAGGAGCTATATTACCGTGCACTTCTACGATACCTTTATAAGGTTTTAAAATACCACAAATTAACTTTAAAAGTGTCGACTTACCCGAACCATTGGTGCCAATTAGCCCCCATGACTCACCTTTTTTAACCTCAAGGTTAACGTCTTTTAATGCTAAAAACTCTTGGAACATAAGCTCACCTTTTAGCATCTTAATTACGTACTCTTTCAAGCCATTATAATTCTCTGTCGCTTTATTAAATCGCACAGTGGCATTAGTAACTTTAATAACAGTTTCTGTATTCATTAGATATATAAAATAAATTCGTCTTGTTTCTTATTGAAATACCAAATTCCAACAACTAATACAATAAGTGCAACTAAAAAACCTAAAAACATAGAATGAAAATTAGGAGCGTGTGCATGTAAAACAATATCCCTAAATTGTTCAATATATCTATACATAGGATTTAAGTTTTTATATAGCCAACGATATTCTTCAGGGATTATTGTTACAGGATAGAACAGTGGTGTCATATACATCCACATAGAAGTAAACACCCCCCAAAGGTATTGGATATCTCGGAAGAAAACTGTTGCTGCCGCTAAAAATAAACTAATACCCAAGCTAAAAATCAGCACTTGCAAGATAATAATAGGAAAGTATAAAAGGTTCCAAGAAAACTCAGCACCAGTAAAAACCATCACTAGTACTAAAGCCCCCAAAGAAAAGACAAGATTAACTAATGAGCTTCCTACTTTAGAAAGGGTAAAAATATATTTCGGCACATAAGTTTTTTTAAGCAATGAAGCATTTCCAGTAATAGACCAGACCGCATTATTAGTTGCTTCAATCATAAAATTGAACATTGTTTGGCCTGCAATCATATAAAGAGGGAAATTAGGGATATCAAATCGGAAGAGATTTGAAAAAACGATTACTAACACCATCATTAACATTAGTGGATTTAAAATACTCCACAAATAACCCAGATAGCTTCGTCTATATTTAAGTTTTACATCGCGAATAACTAGCTGCTTAAGTAGCTCATCAAAAGCCCAAAAACGCTGAAATCCGTTTACAAAACCTTTAATCATAAATTATTCCTATAAATTTTTCTCAGCGTGATTATACGGTAGTTATATAAATTAACAATACAAAAGGTGCGGTCAAAATTGATCTGCTCCCAAAAGTTGGACTCAACAACCAACAATTGAGGTGCAGATTTTTTATGGGTAAACACTACACAATCGAATTTAAATTACAGGTTATTCAACCTATTTTGAATGGGAAAATGAGTATCAGAAAGGCTGCGTGTTTTTACAATATTCCTTCCAACGCCTTAGTCTGGACATGGTTGAAACGATTTGAAAAAAGTGGCATAAAAGGACTTATTCCCCGTAAACCATCAGGACGACCGCCGATGAAACCCAGATATGCAAAAATGCCACCGCCACCCAAAACTGAAGAAGACCGTTTACGCCTGAGAATTTTACTGCTTGAAGCGGAGGTAGCCTACCTAAAGGAGTTGAGAAGGCTCAGACTTCAGGACGAAGCCGAGCAACAGAAATTATCCAAAGGTTAAGAACACGCTATCCGTTAAAATGGCTTTTAGGTTTTGCACAGTTAGCGCGTAGTACGTTTTTTGCCAAACTTCAGATTAAACTAGATAAGGATGAGCCGCTGAAAAAGGCCATTAAACCATCAAAGCCAATCATCCTGATTATGGCTATCGACGCGTTCATGCCTGTTTGCGATGTGTCAATCATAAGAAAGTCCAACGTTTAATGCAGACACTTGGCCTTCAAGTGCGATCAAGAAAAAGCAAGAAATTTACCCCCTATCGAGGCGCGATAGGGGTGATTGCCCCAAATCATCTTGAACGCAATTTTAGCGCAATAGCCCCGAAACAAAAATGGGTGACCGATATCACCGAGTTTAAGGCGAAAGATGGAAGTAAAGTCTATTTATCCCCAATTTTAGACTTATTTAACAATGAGATAGTCTCCTATAACCTCAGCTACTCCCCAAACTGGGTACAAGTAGAGTACATGTTAATGCAAGCCGTCAAAGGGTTAAATAAAGCCTGTGGTGTCATTTTACATTCAGACCAAGGCTGGCAATATCAAATGGTGGCTTATCGTCGAATTTTAGCTGAACATGGCATCATTCAAAGTATGTCTAGAAAAGGAAATTGCTTGGACAATGCAGCGATGGAAAGTTTCTTTGGGCGATTAAAAAAGGAATGTTTTTATGGTCGGGAATTTAACAGCAGAGAAGAGATAGTTGATTCTATCAGGGATTATTTGGATTACTATAATCACCGACGAATTCAACTAAAATTAAAAGGACTGAGTCTGATACAATATCATTGTCAGTCCTTGAATTAATCGTCTAGATTTTTTGGGTCAGATCAAAACGACCGCACTTTTCTTGTTCAACAACTTGAATTTTGTTGTTTATCATTATGCATAATACATCTCAAACTCAACCGGATGTGGTGCCATATTTAAACGCTCCACTTCTTTACGTTTGATACTGATAAACGCATCAATAAAATCTTTAGCAAATACGCCACCTTGAGTTAAGAATTCATAGTCTTTTTCTAATGAACTTAACGCATCTTCTAGTGAACTTGCTACCGCTGGAATATCTTTTAATTCTTCAGGTGGAAGATCGTAAAGATTTTTATCCATTGCATCGCCAGGGTGGATTTTGTTTACTACACCATCAAGACCTGCCATCAATAATGCAGCAAAAGCCAGATATGGGTTTGCTAAAGGATCGGGGAAACGTGCTTCTACGCGAATCGCTTTCGGATTGGTTACTGCAGGAATACGGATTGAGGCTGAACGGTTGCTTGCTGAGTAAGCCAATAACACTGGCGCTTCATAACCTGGCACTAAACGTTTATATGAATTAGTGCTTGGGTTAGTGAACGCATTTAATGCTTTAGCATGCTTAATGATACCGCCGATGTAGTAAAGTGCGGTTTCTGAAAGACCAGCATATTTATCGCCTTGGAAAATATTTTTTCCATCTTTGCTTAACGACATATTACAGTGCATGCCTGAACCATTATCTCCAGTAATTGGTTTTGGCATAAAACACGCCGTTTTACCGTGCTCTAATGCAACGTTTTGTACGACATATTTATAGATTTGCGTTTCATCTGCTTTTAAGGTTAGTGTATTGAATTTAGTCGCAATCTCATTCTGCCCAGCAGTAGCTACTTCATGATGGTGGGCTTCGATGACTAATCCCATTTCTTCTAAAATCAAGCACATTTCAGAACGAATATCGTGTGCACTATCAATCGGTGCAACGGCACAATATCCACCTTTTTTCAATGGACGATAAGCATTATTGCCTTCTTCATATTTTTTATTCGTGTTCCAAGCAGCTTCTATATCATCAATAGAAAAAGACGCTTTGTTCATTGATACATTAAAACGCACATCATCAAACAAGAAGAATTCAGGCTCTGGGCCGAAAAAAGCCTGATCCGCAATACCGGTTGAACGCATATAATTTTCTGCACGAATTGCAATAGAGCGCGGATCGCGATCATAGCTTTGCATTGTCGTTGGTTCATAAACGCTACAACGAATAGAAAGCGTTGGAATTTGCGCGAATGGATCGACAACTGCAGTTTCAGCCATTGGCATAAGCAACATATCGGCTTTATTAATGGTCTTCCATCCCTCTACAGAGGAACCATCAAACATCTTGCCATCTTCAAACATTTCTTCATCCACAAGGCTTACTGGAATGGATACACCATGCTCTTTGCCTTTAATATCGGTGAATCGAAGAAGCACAAATTTCACATTATTTTCTTCAATTAGCTTAAATACATTGGCGATTGCATTTGCGTTTGGCATTAGGGAGTCCTCTATAATTAGTCCGATTAAAATAAGTACGCATTATAACGTAACCATACTATTTTTTCATGAGATTTATTTTTCTTATTCTAGTCATAGCAGAAAAAGAAAAATGCATGTATAATTTTTGCCCTTTCGACAAATGTAGAAACGTAGGGTGCAACTCGTTGCACCATTTTTTATGTAACGATGCAATAAGAAATTGCATTTCATCTAATCAAAGCATTAAACAATGAAAAACGAAATCGATATTAAAAAACTCCGTAACATCGCAATTATTGCGCACGTTGACCATGGTAAAACCACTCTTGTAGATAAACTTCTTCAACAATCTGGTACTTTTGAATCTGCACGTGGTGATGTAGATGAACGAGTTATGGACTCAAACGATCTTGAAAAAGAACGTGGCATTACAATTCTTGCAAAAAATACCGCGATTAACTGGAATGACTACCGCATTAACATCGTGGATACTCCGGGACACGCAGACTTCGGTGGAGAAGTTGAACGCGTACTTTCTATGGTGGACTCTGTTCTATTAGTTGTTGATGCGTTTGATGGCCCAATGCCACAAACGCGTTTCGTGACCCAAAAAGCCTTTGCTCATGGTTTAAAACCAATCGTAGTTATCAACAAAGTTGACCGTCCAGGCGCACGTCCTGATTGGGTGGTAGATCAAGTATTTGATTTATTCGTTAATCTTGGTGCAACAGATGAACAGTTAGACTTCCCAATTATCTATGCATCTGCATTAAATGGTGTTGCAGGTCTTGAGCACGAAGAATTAGCAGAAGATATGACCCCGTTATTTGAAGCCATTGTGAAACATGTAGAACCGCCAAAAGTAGAACTTGATGCGCCATTCCAAATGCAAATTTCACAATTAGACTACAACAACTATGTAGGTGTTATCGGCATTGGTCGTATTAAGCGTGGTTCGATTAAACCAAACCAACCAGTTACTATCATCAATAGTGAAGGAAAAACTCGTCAAGGTCGTATCGGTCAAGTACTTGGTCATCTTGGTTTACAACGTTATGAAGAAGATATTGCTTACGCGGGCGATATCGTGGCGATCACTGGTTTAGGTGAATTAAATATTTCTGATACGATTTGTGATATCAACGCCGTTGAAGCCTTACCTTCATTAACCGTTGATGAACCAACTGTAACCATGTTCTTCTGTGTAAATACCTCTCCATTTGCGGGTCAAGAAGGTAAATATGTGACTTCTCGTCAAATTCTTGAACGTTTAAATAAAGAATTAGTTCACAATGTGGCATTACGCGTAGAAGAAACCCCAAACCCAGATGAATTCCGTGTTTCTGGTCGTGGTGAATTACATCTTTCTGTGTTAATCGAAAATATGCGTCGTGAAGGTTATGAGCTTGCCGTTTCTCGCCCTAAAGTAATCTACCGTGATATTGATGGTAAAAAACAAGAGCCATACGAACAAGTAACTATTGATGTGGAAGAACAACATCAAGGTTCTGTGATGGAAGCATTAGGTATCCGTAAAGGTGAAGTTCGAGATATGTTACCAGACGGTAAAGGCCGCGTTCGCTTAGAATACATCATTCCTAGCCGTGGATTAATTGGCTTCCGTGGTGACTTTATGACCATGACTTCTGGTACCGGCTTACTTTACTCAAGCTTTAGCCACTATGATGAAATCAAAGGTGGAGATATCGGTCAACGTAAAAATGGTGTGTTGATTTCTAATGCAACAGGTAAAGCACTGGGTTACGCATTATTTGGCTTACAAGAACGTGGTAAGTTAATGATTGATGCAAACGTAGAAGTTTACGAAGGTCAAATTATCGGCATTCATAGCCGCTCAAATGACTTAACAGTAAACTGCTTGCAAGGTAAAAAACTCACCAATATGCGTGCGTCAGGTAAAGACGATGCGATTGTGCTAACTACGCCTGTAAAATTCAGTCTTGAACAAGCGATTGAATTTATCGATGACGATGAGTTAGTGGAAGTGACACCTGAATCGATTCGTATCCGTAAAAAACTTTTGACGGAAAACGATCGTAAACGTGCAAATCGTACAACGACAAGTACTAGCACGCATTAATAAACAACGCTAGCACGAAAATTTGTAAAAAATTAACCGCACTTTGGGATACAACTAAAGTGCGGTTATTTTTATGCTTAATTTACTAAGGAGAAAGTCTTTCTCTAATCCAATTATCACTTTCTTTGCGATAACGAATTCGGTCATGTAAACGGCTTGGGCGACCTTGCCAAAATTCCACGGTTTCTGGCACAACTAAATAGCCACCCCAATAATCTGGTCGAGGCACATTTAACGGATGTTTAGCGGCAACTAATGCGGCTTTTGCTAACAAAGATTTATAATTGGAAATCACCGAACTTTGCTCACTTGCCCAAGCCCCTATACGACTGGTGTAAGGTCGGGTAGCAAAATATTTATCGGATTGTTCTGCTGAGATTTTGACTGCCTTACCTTCAATTCGCACTTGGCGTTCCAATTCAGGCCAAAAGAAAGTCAGAGCGACATAAGGATTGCGCTCAATACAGCCGCCTTTTCGGCTAAGATAATTCGTAAAAAAGACAAAACCTTGCTCATTGACTTCTTTTAGCAATACCATTCGGCTATTTGGGTGACCTTGTTCATCAACAGTCGCAATATTCATTGCAGTAGGCTCGTTAACTTGAGCATGAATTGCCTCTTTCTGCCACTGTTCAAATTGCGAGATTGGATTTTCATGGCAATCATGTTGTGAAAGCACTCGTTTAGTATATTCATCGCGAATATTGTGTAACTCCATTTTCTCTCCTTTCAAATTTGATGAAAAATGCAAATAGAATAAAGTCTGTGAAATCGTTCGTCAATTTTCATAAAATAAAACTCAAATGGCATCGAATCTTGCAATTATTTGAAATATGCGTATTATCTAGCCCCCTATATTTAACCTCGGGTTCCCTAACCCCGATTTATTTAAACTAAAAAGGTACAACATGAAATTAAACTCTCCGATCTTTAATGATCAACAAAAACGTCGTGCAATCATCTGGCTCAGCTTTTTCCACATATTCATCATTGCCGCGAGCAATTACTTTGTACAAATCCCGTTTGAAATCACGCTAAAATTAACCGCACTTGGTGCAGCAAATGATTTTTCTTTCCACAGTACTTGGGGAACACTCACATTCCCATTTATCTTTTTAGCTACTGATTTGACTGTGCGTATTTTCGGTGCGGAAGATGCAAGAAAAATCATCTTCGTGGTGATGTTTCCTGCACTTATTGTAAGTTACGTCATATCTGTTTTATTCTCTGAAAGCAAATTCCAAGGTTTCGAATCATTAACGCATTTTGATCTGTTTGTATTCCGTATTGCTATTGCGAGCTTTGCCGCTTACGTGGTAGGACAATTACTTGATGTGATCGTATTTAACCGCTTACGCCAGTTAAAAACATGGTGGGTGGCGCCAACTAGCTCAATGACATTCGGCTCAATGGCTGATACTTTTGTTTTCTTCAGTGTAGCATTCTACCAAAGTGCAGATCCTTTCATGGCTGAACACTGGGCACAACTCGGTTTTGTAGATTATCTATTTAAATTATTTATAGGAATTATCTTGTTCGTCCCAGCCTATGGCGTAGTATTAAATGTCATTTTACGAAAACTACAAATGCTCGTAGCAGAACGCGTTCCTGCATAAACCAAATTTCTAGCGCATATAAAACAATTAACCCCGCTCTTTTGAGTGGGGTTAATTATTATTACGTTGCTAAAGCAGTGTGGTAAAAAGTATAAATTTATAACCGCACTTTTTTTATATCAAAAAAACATATTTTCTAGCTAAAAGTTATTGGCGCTACCTTCTTATTTTTTTAGAAAATACCGACCTACTTAGTTCTAAAATAGAAGGAATATTTATGCTTTTAACCGGATTACTTTGCGGAATTTTACTCGGATTTGTGATGCAGCGTGGGCGCTTTTGTATTACTGGTGCATTTCGCGATATGTATGTCACCAAAAATAACAAAATGTTTGTAGCCCTTTTATTGGCGATTACCGTGCAATCCATCGGTTTCTTCCTGTTAAAGGAAATCGGGGTATTAAATGTCGACCCAGCTGAAAATTTTGCATTTTTAGCAGTGATTATCGGTGCCTTTGTGTTTGGTATCGGCATTGTTCTTGCTGGCGGTTGTGCAACAGGAACTTGGTACCGTGCTGCGGAAGGCTTAGTCGGCAGTTGGGTCGCGTTATTCACTTATATGTTGCTAAGTGCCATCATGCGTACCGGCCCATTAGGCGAATTCAATAAAACTTTACGTAGCATCAATATCGAACAACGCAATATTTACGATACATTCGGTATATCACCTTGGTGGTTAGTCGCATTATTAACTTTAGTGACTGCTTTCTATGTGTACAAACATCTCTGCAAACCAAGCATAAAAGTCGCGGCATTAAAACCAAAGAAAACGGGACTTGCTCATTTATTATTTGAAAAACGCTGGCATCCATTTTTCTCTGCCGTATTAATCGGATTAATCGCACTTGCCGCTTGGCCACTCAGTGTCGCTACTGGTCGTGAATTTGGACTTGGGATCACTGGTCCATCAGCCAATATTATGCAATTCCTCGTTACTGGCGACGGTAAATTTATTAACTGGGGCGTATTCTTAGTCTTAGGAATTTTTATTGGCTCATTCATTGGCGCGAAAGCAAGCAATGAATTCCGTGTCCGCGTACCGGATGCCACCACGATTCTACGCAGCGGACTCGGCGGTATTCTCATGGGCATCGGTGCAACCCTTGCGGGTGGCTGCTCTATCGGTAATGGCTTAGTCGAAACCGCCTTTTTCTCTTGGCAAGGTTGGGTCTCATTGCCATTGATGATTCTCGGCACTTGGGTGGCCGCCTACTTCACCATTATCCGTCCACAACGTTTAAAATTAACAAAAGCATCATAAGGAGTTTATATGATCGTTAAATTACCTACACTCGGCCTTGTTTGCCCATTTCCTCTCGTTGAAGCTAAGGAAGCCATGGCTAAGTTAAATAAAGGCTATGGCCTAGAAATTGAATTCGACTGCACCCAAGCTACTGAAGCCATTCCCGCTTGGGCGGCTGAAGAAGGTTATGAAGTGACAAACTTCGAGCAAATTGATGATGCCAAATGGTCAATTACAGTGATTAAATAATAAAAAAGTGCGGTCAGAAAAATACATAAATTTCTGACCGCACTTTTTCTAGTAAATTTGAAAACCTATTCTGCCTCTTTAGACAAATCAAAACCAATTTTCCAAAAACCCATATCAAGTACTTTCATTTGCGGATAAAGTAGAGTTTTCTTATCTTCGTTAAATTCATTTTCAATTAAAAATTTACTTCTTAATTCTTCCAGCCTTTCTTGGTGTTCTTCATAAAATTTAATTAATTTCTTTAAAGAGGCAATATTGTAATTTTTTGTTGTCACTTTCTTCTTTGTATTTTTATCAATATTTGTCACTGCCTTAACAAAGAAACGATCATAAGCAGGTACACAACCTAAAGTTCCCAATAAAATCTTAGAAACTAAAATATTTGAAATATCTTTTTTTCCTTTTGGTTTCTTTACCTTCGAACGAAACGGATCATAAATCTCCTTTATTTTCGTATTTAATTCATCCAGTAAAGAGCAAATTTCGTCATTATTTAATTCATTACATTCTAAACCCAATAATTTGTCATATTTTTGTTTTAAAATTTCTTCCACAACCGAAGTATGGATAGTGTAATCATATTGCAATAAAAAGGACGACCCTCTATACATCCCCCAACTGGCTAAATAGAACGCCAAATGTAAACTTAAATTATCAACATTGGCTTTTTCAGGATTTTGTCTGGCTTCATAAAATTGAGCATAACAATGTTCCCAAGAACAGTATCTATGTCTATCTTGTCCTTTAAGTTCCTCATAAAACTCTTCAGTTTTTTTAATAAACTCATCAATAATTTTAATTTAATTTTCCTTATAAAAAGGTAAAAACTTAACTCTAAAAGGTGCGGTCAGAAAAACATATGAATTTCTGACCGCACTTTTGGTGTGATTAATTAAAATATTTAAATCAATTCTACTGGCACTTTCACGACTAATTTTTTAATTTTTTCTGTTTTTCCATTCACTACACAGCAAGGCTTATGCGGTTCATAAGGATAGAATACAGCGAACATTTTTGGCTTCATTGTGACGGTAAATTTATCATCAATATCTGCACAAAGTTGATAATCGTCTGCTTCGTTATAAGATTCATATTTAGACAAATCAGGATAATTAGCGCCAACTTCTATATTTTCCGTACCTCGGATTAACACCTGAACATCTAAGTATTCATGATGTAACTCTGCTTTTTTGCTGCTTGATTCTGCAGTTTCTGGTTCCATTACGTTCATATAAATTTGATCGTTAATATCATGGCGACCATTTTCTAACGTATTCAAATCTAACGTATTTAAATAATCACATACTTCAGCAATCACTTTTGGTAAACCAACTTTAAAATTTGGGCTGGTTAAACTGCTAATAATCATAGAATTTTCCTTATAGTGGATAAAAGTTATCCTATGATACCAAGTCGGTTAAATTAAATAAAGCTACCGATTACATCATCTCTCTTGATTAGTCCAATTAGCTCTTACAGTACCGAGCGGAAGAGAGCAAACATCTTGCCAACTTATTGACGCATAAAGTCTAAACAATGAAATTACGGCATTAACACAAGCATTCTCAGAAAAAATATTATCGAGAGGCTTATGAGGACCTGTAAAATGAAAAATAACAGGAGAAATATCAAGACTATTAATTGAAATCATATGATCTAATTGAAAATTATAACGCTTGTCTAATGGTATCCAACAATCTTTAAAATAGTAATTTAGTATATCTTGATCGCCATAAATTAAACGTTCTTTTAACTTTTCATGTAATTCAAATAATTCTTTAGAAAATGATGAAATACCTAAGCGATACTTCTCCATATTCAAATATAAAACTCCCGCATTAAAATAATCCCCATCTTGATAAGGATGGCCTATGCGAGTTACATAAGGATCTAAAACTGCGGCTAATGAGTGGCGAGAAAAATCTAAGCATTCAAAAGGAAGCATAATATTGCCATTAATCACGATATCACAATCAAGATAAATCCAATAAGGAATATCGCTATAATGAAGCAAGCGATCAATATAAAACCTTAAATAAGTAGCAGAAGTAATATAATTATTTGCACTGAAAGAATTTAATTCTGATTTATCTATATGAACTAATTGTAATGTTGAATAGCGTTTAGCAAAATAAGGTTGAAGATCATTTTGCCACGACTCAGAAATATCTCCTGTATGTAAAATAAAAACAGAGAGATTTTCATGGTGCATTAATAAAGATTTCAGTGTGATTTCTACATAAGGAAGATAGTTGGCATCACTAGCCATAATTACATTATATTTCATAAGGGGAATCTAATTTGAGTGAGTCAAAATCAACTTTTTTAGAGCAAAATAAAAGTGACACAATCATAACAAGTTGACAATGTGAAATAAAGTTACCCACTAAGGCAAAACATCCTGTATAATGCTTAGGCTTTATTTTCTACATTAGCGTGCGGCTATCAAAAGCAATTTTAAGCGCTCGAAAGTGCGGTTGTTTTTACAAAAGATTTCTTTTGCTAGTCGCAATCTGGAAAATAAAGCATTGTTTTTAATGTAAATTTTAAGGAAAACATTGTGAACCCAATTGTTAAGCAATTTAAATACGGTCAACATACCGTTACTCTAGAAACCGGCGCAATTGCACGTCAAGCAACGGCTGCGGTCATGGCAAGCATGGACGATACTACGGTATTCGTGACTGTTGTTGCTAAAAAAGATGTGAAAGAAGGTCAAGACTTCTTCCCATTAACCGTAAACTACCAAGAGCGTACTTATGCGGCGGGTAAAATCCCTGGTGGTTTCTTCAAACGTGAAGGTCGTCCATCTGAAGGCGAAACTTTAATTGCACGTTTAATCGACCGTCCAATTCGTCCATTATTCCCAGAAGGTTTCTTCAACGAAATCCAAGTTGTGGCAACTGTAGTTTCTGTAAACCCACAAATCAGCCCAGACTTAGTGGCAATGATCGGTGCTTCTGCAGCATTAACCTTATCTGGTGTACCTTTCAACGGCCCTATCGGTGCGGCTCGTGTTGGTTTTATTGACAACCAATTCGTATTAAACCCAACTATGGCTGAACAAAAACAAAGCCGTTTGGACTTAGTGGTTGCGGGTACTGATAAAGCCGTATTAATGGTTGAATCTGAAGCAGACATTTTAACTGAAGAACAAATGTTAGCGGCAGTTGTATTCGGTCATCAACAACAACAAGTTGTAGTTGAAGCAATCAAAGAATTTGCAAAAGAAGCTGGCAAACCACGTTGGGATTGGGTTGCTCCAGAGCCAAACACAGATTTAATCAATAAAGTAAAAGCGATTGCAGAAGCACGTTTAGGCGATGCATACCGCATTACTGAAAAACAAGCTCGTTACGAACAAATCGATGCGATTAAAGCAGATGCGATTGCACAAATCACAGCAGAAGATGAAGAAATCAGCGAAGGTAAAATCGTGGATATTTTCACCGCACTTGAAAGCCAAATCGTTCGTGGCCGTATCATTGCAGGTGAACCACGTATTGATGGTCGTACCGTTGATACCGTTCGTGCATTAGATATTTGCACAGGTGTATTACCACGTACTCACGGTTCTGCAATTTTCACCCGTGGTGAAACGCAAGCATTAGCCGTTGCAACGTTAGGTACTGAACGTGATGCACAAATCATCGATGAATTAACAGGTGAACGTCAAGATCACTTCTTATTCCACTACAACTTCCCTCCATATTCTGTAGGCGAAACAGGAATGATTGGTTCTCCAAAACGTCGTGAGATCGGTCACGGTCGTTTAGCAAAACGCGGTGTAGCGGCTGTTATGCCAAGCCTTGCAGAATTCCCGTATGTAGTGCGTGTTGTATCTGAAATCACTGAATCTAACGGTTCTTCTTCTATGGCTTCTGTATGTGGTGCGTCTTTAGCATTAATGGATGCAGGTGTACCAATCAAGGCAGCAGTTGCGGGTATCGCAATGGGCTTAGTGAAAGAAGAAGAAAAATTTGTGGTGCTTTCAGATATCTTAGGTGATGAAGACCACTTAGGTGATATGGACTTTAAAGTAGCGGGTACACGTGAAGGTGTGACCGCCCTTCAAATGGACATCAAAATTGAAGGTATCACCCCTGAAATTATGCAAATTGCATTAAACCAAGCGAAAAGTGCGCGTATGCACATTCTTGGTGTAATGGAACAAGCAATCCCAGCTCCACGTGCGGATATTTCAGATTACGCGCCGCGCATCTACACAATGAAAATTGATCCTAAGAAAATCAAAGATGTCATTGGTAAAGGTGGTGCAACAATTCGTTCATTAACTGAAGAAACTGGTACATCAATTGACATTGATGATGATGGTACAGTGAAAATTGCCGCAGTAGATAGTAATGCTGCGAAAAACGTAATGGGACGTATCGAAGAAATCGTTGCAGAAGTTGAAGCTGGCGCAATTTACAAAGGTAAAGTCACTCGTCTTGCTGATTTTGGTGCATTCGTAGCAATCGTTGGAAATAAAGAAGGTTTAGTTCATATTTCTCAAATTGCTGAAGAGCGCGTAGAAAAAGTTAGCGATTACCTCCAAGTGGGCCAAGAAGTAAACGTAAAAGTTGTTGAAATCGATCGTCAAGGTCGTATTCGTTTAACAATGAAAGACTTGGCTCCAAAACAAGAAACTGAAATTAACCAAGAAGATTCTGTAGAAGAACAGGAATAATCTTGGAATATCGAATCAAAACTTGGTAGCACTCGCTGCCAAGTTTTGTTGTTTTCCAACTTTTAGGCATAAAGAAAGCAAATGCAGTGTTTTCGCTTATCTCGCCATTTTATAGTCTATTTATTTAGCTTATGTGCGATCTTACTCCTTGCAGGCTGTGTTCAGTCTAGGGGCGGTTTTGTGTCTAAAAATCATGTCGTGTTGGCTGAACAAAACCCGAATACTCACTTTGAACAAGAAGTGATGATCGTACGATTAAGCCAAGTACTGCTCGTTGGAAAAATGAGTAATGAAGAACGTGCATCGCTACATTTTGAACGTGGCGTACTCTATGATTCCCTTGGATTATGGGGACTTGCTCGTTACGATTTTACTCAAGCCCTTGCATTACAGCCTAAAATGGCATCTGTGTACAATTACTTAGGGCTTTATTTATTGCTTGAAGAAGATTATGACGGCGCATTGGAAGCATTCAATACGGTGTTTGAATTAGATTCAAGTTATGACTATACCCACCTTAATCGTGGTTTAAATTTTTATTATGTAGGGCGCTACCATCTTGCTCAGCAAGATTTCTTACAGTTCTACCAAGCCGATACAAAAGATCCCTATCGTGTCTTATGGCTATATTTGAACGAACAAAAATTAAAACCACAAGAAGCCCAAACAAACCTTGTTGAACGAGCAAAAGGGCTATCAGAGGACTTCTGGGGTACACATATCGTTCAATATTACTTAGGACACATCTCTGTAGAAGAATTACAACAACGTGCGAGTGACTTTGCTGAAAATTCACAACAATATGCTGAAATTCTCACAGAAACCTATTTTTATCTAGCAAAACAAAAACTCAATGTAGGGCTAGTAGATGAAGCAGCAGCTTTATTTAAACTAGCTATGGCAAATCAGGTTTATAACTTTGTTGAGTATCGTTTTGCCGCGTTTGAACTAATGAAATTAAAACCGGTTCAAACAGAAGACGAAAAAGAAGAGAAAAGTGCGGTAACAAAAGCGATTGCTTTCTAAAAATCAATCAAAAACTCACCGCTCTTTACAGTAGAATGAATAAAAAAATTCATTCGCTCTGCTCAACTTAATAAACCGAAGGCCTCTTTGAGCTTTCCTTATTTATATTCGAGTATTTTAATGACTGACAAAATTACTTTTAATGACTTAGGCTTACCTGAGTTCATCTTAAAAGCTGTTTCTGACTTAGGTTTTGAAACCCCTTCTCCAATTCAACAAGCTTGTATCCCGCATTTGCTCAGTGGCAATGATGTGCTAGGTATGGCACAAACGGGTAGTGGTAAAACCGCTGCCTTTGCACTGCCTTTATTAGCGCAAATCGATCCAAGTGAAAAACATCCACAAATGTTAGTGATGGCTCCGACTCGCGAACTTGCTATTCAAGTTGCCGATGCGTGCGAACAATTTGTTAAATATGCTCACGGCACTCGCATTGTTACCTTATATGGTGGCCAACGTTATGACATCCAACTTCGTGCATTAAAGCAAGGCGCACAAGTAGTTGTGGGTACACCGGGTCGTATTCTTGACCATATTCGCCGCGGAACATTAAATCTTTCTGAACTTCGTTTTATCGTATTAGATGAAGCAGATGAAATGCTACGTATGGGTTTCATTGATGATGTAGAAACCGTCATGGCAGAATTACCAGAGAATCACCAAACAGCGTTATTCTCTGCAACAATGCCTGAACCGATCCGTCGTATTACGAAACGTTTTATGAATGATCCGAAAGAAGTGAAGATCAAAGTTAATAACGAAAATGCCCCAGATATCGACCAAAGTTGTTGGTATGTGCACGGAGTGCGTAAAAATGAAGCCCTTCTTCGTTTCTTAGAAGTGGAAGATTTTGATGCTGCGATTATCTTTGCTCGCACTAAAACAGGTACTTTAGACATTACAGAACTACTTGAAAAAAATGGTTTCCGTTCTGCTGCACTTAATGGTGATATGACACAACAACTCCGCGAACAAACCCTCGATCGTTTACGTAGCGGTAGTTTGGATATTGTTGTGGCAACCGATGTAGCCGCACGCGGTATTGATATTGAACGTATCAGCCTTGTGGTGAACTACGACATTCCGCTGGATGCAGAATCTTATGTACACCGAATTGGCCGTACTGGTCGTGCAGGTCGTTCTGGTCGTGCTTTATTATTCGTTGAGCCTCGTGAGCGTCGTTTACTTCGTAATATTGAACACCTAATGAAAAAAGGTATCAATGAAGTAGAATTGCCAAATCATCTTGTGTTACAAGAATGCCGCCGCAAAAAATTCGTTGCAAAAATTACGAAACAACTCGAGCATCACGATTTAGAACAATATCGTAGTTTATTAGAAGACTTATTCACAGCCGATCAGGATCAAGAAGATATTGCTGCAGCAATGTTAATGTTGCTACAAGGCAAACAAAAATTAATTCTTCCACCTGATCCACCAATGGAAAAACGTCGTCGTGAACGTAATGAACGAGGTGATCGCCGTGAAAATCCACGTTCAGCTGAACGTCGTGGCGAACGTAAAGGCTATGGAAATCCACAACCAATGGATTTATATCGTATCGAAGTGGGTCGTGCAGATGGTGTAGAAGTTCGCCATATCGTTGGTGCGATTGCTAACGAAGGTGATATCAATAGCCGCTATATTGGTCATATCAAACTTTATGATGACCACACTACCGTTGAATTGCCACAAGGTATGCCGAAAGAATTATTGCAACAATTCGGTAAAACACGCGTATTGAATAAACAAATGCAAATGTCTTTCTTAGGTGCGGTGAAGTCTGATAGTTCCCGTGGTGGCGATGATTTTAACGGTAAACGTAAAGGTCGTGGTGGCGATTTCCGTGGAGAACGCGGACGTAATGAACGCGGTGGTGACAATCGTGGAAATCGTAAATTTAATGAAAAAAGTAACCGCTCTTTTAGCGATAAACCACGCCGTGATCGCCGAGGATAATATCCTTACGATATAACGAATAGTGCTACTTCCTAATGTTTTTACATCATTTAAAATTTAGCACTAATGATAAAGTAGAATTAGCCCCTTGAACCTCAAGGGGCTTTTTATTGTCTATTGCTTAAATTCTGGCTACAATCCCGCAAGCTTTTTATATAGGAAAAATCATTGAAAGGTCTCTTTTTACGTATTATTACTGCCTTGGCTTTGTTGCTTTGGGCTATTGATATGGTATTCCCATGGCAATTTTTACGCCATTCTGAAGAAAACCACTATACAGCAATTCAAGAACGAGGCTCACTCATGGTGGGCACAATGAACAACCCTATTTCTTATTTTATAAATAAAGACGGCGAACGAGGCTTTGAATATGAATTGGCTAAAGCATTTGCTGATTCACTAGGTGTAGAACTCGAAATTAAAACTTTCGATAATCAAGAACAATTATTTAATGAGTTAGATAAGCATAATATTGATTTAGCTGCGGCTCACCTTTTATATCATCCTAATAATGCTGAACGTTTCCAAATTGGCCCGGCATATCATTCAGCTTCATGGCAATTAGCTTATCGAAAAGATGAACAACGCCCTAAAAATCTAGGCGATATCAAGAAAGAAATTTATATCGCTAACAATTCATCATTGGAAGAAACACTAAAAGAATTACAAAAACAATCCCCACAATTAACTTGGAAAAGAAATCAAGCGTTTACTCAAGAAGAACTATTGCTACAACTATCTGAAGGAAAAATTCCTTACGTTATTGCAAATTCCATTGATATCGCGGCGATCCAACAAATCAAACCAGAATTAGCCATTGCCTTTGATATTACTGATGAAGCAAACATTCACTGGTATTTACCAAATAATGCCTACAATGATTTGCAAGCTGCCTTACTCAATTTTATGAATAATGCACAAGAAACAGGGCTAGTAGATAATTTAAAAGAAAAATATTTAGGGCATATTTCACAATTTGATTACGTGGATACGCGCTCTTATATGAACGCGATTGAAAATATATTGCCACAATTTTCACCGCTCTTTGAAAAATATAAAGGTGAATTAGATTGGCGATTACTCGCGGCCGTCGCTTATCAAGAATCTCATTGGAATCCAGATGCAACATCACCTACGGGCGTGCGTGGCATAATGATGCTAACGAAAGATACTGCGCAACATATGAAAATCAGTGATAGAACAGATCCTGAACAAAGCATTAAAGCGGGATCAGAATATTTACACTGGCTAATTAGTCAAATTCCAGAAACCATTGAAAAAGAAGAAAGAATTTGGTTTGCCTTGGCCGCCTATAACATGGGACTAGGCCACTTAATTGATGCGCGTCGTTTAACCAAAAATCTTGGCGGAAATCCAGATAATTGGCTCGATGTGAAAAAAAATCTGCCTTTATTAGCAGAAAAACGCTATTATTCCCAACTGAAATACGGCTATGCACGAGGCTATGAAGCCCATCAATATGTAGAAAATATTCGCCGCTATATGAATAGCATTGTGAATTATCATCGAGTCCAAGAAAATCAAACAACGAATGATAATGCAAACAACGAAAGTGCGGTTGGAAATTCAGAAGAAATAAAAGAAAAAAAGGATAAATAAAATGTTAAAACGCAAAACTTTTCTTAAAAAGAAAACCAATTTACAACAAACCTCTTTATCACGTAACCTACGTTTGAGACGCTTGAAACACCGTAAACAACAGCAATTTGCAAGACATTCATTACAATTTGTCGTACAAGAAATTTGTTGTTAATTAAAGCATCTCTATCCAACAAAAAAACGGGTTAAAACTTATTAGTCTTAACCCGTTTCTTATCAAAATTTATATTGTTTAGCTTAAGCTAAAGGAATCTCTGCATCTGGCTCGCCAGTTAAGCGATTACGTAAATCACGACGAATAACCTCAATAGTCTAGAACCAGAAAATATGCCCAACTAATTCTGAAATATGTTCATATAGCGGCCATTCTGCAACTGGTGGGGTTAAATCTAGTGCAGGGAAAGTAATATAGTGCACGCAAATATTAGCAATAATCCCTGCTCCAATACCTTGCCAAAATTTAATTTTTGGAAAACGTTCTGCGACTAAGCAGTAACCAATCGCAAAAACTAAAGAAAAGATCATATGGGTAACACTAATCCAATTGAATGCATGATCAGCAAAGGTAAATGCCACATTTGTTGGATTGGCACCTAAATATAGGTATTTTGCTAAAATACTTTGTGGATTAGTCAAGTTATTATTCTGATTTCACACCAAGGTTCCCAATTTTTACGCCTAATAATCCAATAAAAACGGGATCAAAATAATCACCCAGAAATTTGAATAACTCATTTAGTTCTGTAAAAGAGCGTTGAATTTTTATTTGATCTTCTACTTTACGAACAAACTCATAACGTACTCTATTTTCTTCAAAATATGCCGTTAAAGTGAGGTAAATAGTTTCAAAAAAATGGCTTTTAGCCCCCTCTTCACCAGGATCACTAATGCGTACATTCCATGTATTATTAAATAGGACTTGAGGCTGATTTGACATTTTTATACTCCTTTTTACTATTTTTAGCCTAAGAAAAACCCGATTATAAAGTCTTTGTAATCAAAAAATTTATAATCGGGCTTTTCAAACATTTTCCCTGCGTGTTTCGCTTTACGTTGGTAACTCCCTTTCCCTTTGCGTTTTTTCTCAACACGCTGACGAAATAATTTATCATGCAATAATGCCATCACTGCATTATCTTTTATCACTCCTCGAGTGTGCAAATAAACGGTTTCATTTTCAACCGCACTTTTTTGTTTCTTTCCCATGATTTTTCCTCAAAAAAGCCGCGGAAGGATTTCCACGGCAGGAGTATTATACGCGCAAACGTTTAAATTACAAAATCTCAAGTACACTTTCTGGCGGACGCCCAATTTTAGCTTGATTACCATTGATAACGATTGGACGTTCAATAAGCGCTGAATGTTCACTCATGGCTTTTAATAATTCAGCTTGAGAGAGATCTAAATTATCTAAATTTAAGCTTTTATATAAATCATCTTTCGTACGCATCATTTGGCGCACATCATCAATCCCTAATTTTTGAGCAATGCTTTGTAATTCATTAACGGAATACTGTTTTTGCAAATACAATTCAACGATTGGCTGAACTCCTTGATTTTCTAATAATGCTAGCGTTTCACGACTTTTTGAACAACGAGGGTTGTGATAAATCACGACAGACATAGGATTTCCTCTTAGTAGCTATAAACACTATAAATTTTAACTTATAATGGCAAAAAATACTTATAGGAAAAGAAATTATGCTAGAAATGTTGAAAAGCTGGTACTCGCGTCGCTTAAGCGATCCACAAGCGATGGGGCTATTAGCAATATTATTATTTGGCTTTATCTCCATTTATTTTTTTGGAGATTTAATCGCGCCGTTGTTGATTGCTCTAGTACTATCCTATTTACTAGAAATGCCGATCAATTTTTTGCATCAACATTTAAAATGTCCAAGAATGTTAGCCACAATCATCATTTTTGGTGGCTTTATTGGACTAGCGACAATCTTCTTTTTGATCCTCATGCCAATGCTATGGAATCAAACTATTTCCTTATTAAGTGATTTGCCCGCAATGTTTAATAAGCTCAATGAATGGTTACTAAACTTACCTGAGCATTATCCTGAACTCATCGACTATTCAATGGTAGATTCTATTTTCAATTCTGTGCGAGAAAAAATCCTTGGTTTTGGTGAATCTGCGGTAAAACTTTCTTTATCCTCCATCATGAACTTGGTTTCTTTAGGGATTTATGCCTTTTTAGTGCCATTAATGATGTTTTTTATGTTGAAGGATAAATCAGAACTTTTACAAGGCGTGAGCCATTTTTTACCAAAAAATAGAAACTTAGCTTTCAAAGTATGGAAAGAAATGCAACAGCAAATTTCCAACTACATTCATGGAAAATTATTAGAAATTCTGATTGTCACGCTCATCACCTACATTATTTTCTTAATATTCGGACTAAATTACCCGCTCTTATTGGCTTTTGCGGTGGGGCTTTCAGTTCTCGTTCCTTATATTGGCGCGGTAATTGTCACGATTCCAGTTGCATTGGTTGCTTTATTCCAATTTGGAATCACCCCAACATTTTGGTATATCATCATCGCTTTTGCTGTGAGCCAGCTCTTAGATGGAAACTTACTCGTCCCTTATTTATTTTCTGAAGCAGTGAATTTGCATCCATTGATTATTATCATTTCAGTATTAATTTTCGGCGGTTTATGGGGATTTTGGGGCGTATTCTTTGCCATTCCTTTAGCGACTTTAGTGAAAGCGGTTATAAATGCTTTACCTCAAGATTAAAAGTCTAAATTAAAAAGCGATACAAATAAAAAAATAGTTAACCATGAATTTTTGGTTAACTATTTTTTATTGAAGTTTATTCTAAGAATAGAATTTAACTAAGGTAATTCATCAATTTCCTTATCTACTTTAGGCGGGATCATATGTTCACGGCGTAATCCAACATCGTATGCAATTGCGATTGCAATAAAGATTGAAGAATATGTACCAAATCCAATACCAATAAGTAACGCTAAAGAGAAGTTATGAATTGATGGACCACCAAAAAAGAACAATGCAATAACAACAATTAATGTTGTAGCAGAGGTCATGATGGTTCTTGATAAAGTTTGCGTTAAAGAAACATCAATAATATCAATCGTATCTAGACGTCTTATTTTTCTGAAGTTTTCACGCACACGGTCAAAAACTACGATACTATCGTTAATAGAATAACCCACAACAGATAAAATCGCTGCAACGAAGGTTAAATCAATTTCGATTTGTAACGCTGAAAACACACCAAGAGTAATAATTACGTCATGCGCAAGGGATGCAATACCGCCGAAACCTAAACGCCATTCAAAACGAGAACCTACATAAACTAGCATCATCGCTAATGTTGCTAATGTCGCATATACCGCTCCTTGAGCCAATTCTTCCCCTACGTTTGGTCCAACGAATTCAACACTACGAATCTTAATGCCAGAATCTACTTCTTGGAGCATCCCTTTTACACGATCTCCAATGCCTGAATCATTGTCCGTAGCTGGTAAACGAATCATGACATCTTGAACAGAACCCGTTGTCTGCACAATTGGGCTTTCAATACCATTTTCATGGAGCTTACCACGGATTTTTTCTAAGTCTGCAGATTGTGAAAAATGGGTATCAAAAACAACCCCACCGGTAAAATCCAAGCCCCAGTTGAAGCCTTTTGATACGATAAAAAATAGCGAAACGGCCATTAAAAGTGCGGAAAAAACATATCCCCATTTACGCATTTTCATAAATTCGGTCAATGGGAACGGGAGTTTAATCCCATTGATTTCACGGATAAAATGTCCGTCTTTATCTTTTGCAAAAATTTTCATCGTTCCCTACCTAAATTGATAATTTCTTAAGTTGTTTGCCGCCATAAAGCGTATTAACTAATGCACGTGTTCCTGTAATTGCGGTAAACATTGAAATTGCCACACCAAGTGAAAGCGTAATCGCAAATCCTTGAATTGGGCCAGTCCCCACCGCATACAAGATAATTGCGGTTAAAATTGTCGTTAAGTTAGCATCAAAAATAGAGGTAAACGCCCCGTTGTAACCTTCATTGATTGCTTGTTGAATTGGACGACCATTACGAATTTCTTCTTTAATACGTTCAAAAATCAACACGTTTGCATCCACCGACATACCTAAGGTTAATACAATACCGGCAATTCCTGGCATGGAAAGTGTCGCACCAGGTAAAATAGACATTAACCCCACTAACAACACAATATTAATGACCAAAGCAAAACTTGCGATAATACCGAACATTTTGTAGTAGAACAGCATAAAGACAATCACAGCGATGAGTCCCCAAAAGCTCGCATTAATCCCTTGTTCTACATTTTGTGCACCCAAAGATGGGCCAATTGTACGTTCTTCAACAATTTGAATTGGTGCAATTAATGCGCCAGATTTCAATAAGGTAGAAAGATTGTGCGCTTCCGCGATACTATCAACACCGGTAATTTGGAAATTAGAACTGAAACGACCTTGGATCGTCGCCACATTAATGACTTCCTCATGTTTTTCTAAAATAGTTTTACCATTTTCGTCTTTTTTACCGTTATCTTTATATTCAACATAAAGCGTCGCCATTGGTTTCTTGTAATATTTTTTGGTGGTTTGAGACATAATCTCACCACCTTCACCATCCAAGGTTACACTCACTTGCGGGGTGCTTGAATGCTGATCTAAACCAGAACTTGAATTAATAATATGCTCACCACCTAATACTGCGCGTTTAAATAATGCAACAGGATGACCTTGGCGATCATATTTAACTTCCGAATCAGCTGGCAACATATTACGAGAAATTGCATCGGCTGTAACATTTTGATTTACAATACGAAACTCAAGCGTTGCAGTTGCCCCTAAAATTTCTTTTGCGCGAGCAGTATCTTGAACACCAGGTAATTCAATCACAATACGTTCAGCACCTTGACGTTGAATAACCGCCTCAGATACACCTAATTCAGCAACACGTTTACGTAAAATCGTTAAGTTTTGCTCAATTGCTAAGTCGCGTGCTTCATTTAATGCTGAAGTTGAAAGACCTAAATTGATACTATCGTTATCCAACTCTGTTATATCTAAGGTTGGATGTAACTGATGAATAATACGTTCCGCTTTAGAGCGTTGACTTGCATCGGCCAATGTGACAGAAGTACCAAAGTGCTCAGTATTTTTAATTGCCGTATATTGAATTTTTTCTTTGCGAAGTTCATTACGTAAACTGTCTTGTAATTGCTCTTGGCGTTTTACAAGTGCAGCATTCATATCAACTTCCATCAAAAAACGAACCCCACCGCGTAAGTCTAATCCCCATTTCATTGGGTTAGCACCAAACATACTTAACCAAGCTGGAGTGGCAGGCGCAAGATTTAATGCAGTGGTGTAATTATTGCCAAGACGTTCAGCAATTTTATCTTTAGCGAGGAGTTGATCATCGGTATTAGTGAAACGAGCTAGAATTGAGCCGTTCTCAAGCACGATAGATTTGGTTGGAAGATTGTTGGTTTTAAGCACATCTTGAACTTGTCCAAGCACGCTAGTATTCGCTTCTTGACCGCGCGTACCAGAAATTTGAACCGCAGGATCTTCACCATAAATATTTGGAAGAGAATATAAAATCCCGATGGCCACAATAAAAATCACCATCAAATTCTTCCATAATGGATAACGGTTTAACATAGTTTTCCTTTTCTTTTCTAACGCACAGAGCCACAATTCGTGGCTCTGGAAAATAATTTAACGTTACTCTTAAAGTGATTTTAATGAACCTTTAGGAAGAACGCTCACAATGTAGTTACGATTAATCGTAATTTCTGTCGTGTCGTTTAACGCAATCACGATGCTATCGCTACCTTCGGTTACTTTAGTAATTTTGCCGATTAAACCACCAGCGGTTAAAACTTCAGTACCTTTTGCAAGCTCAGACATCAATTTTTTATGTTCTTTATTGCGTTTAGCTTGCGGGCGATAAATCATAAAGTAAAAAATTAAACCAAAGATCACGAAAATAAATAACGTGGACATTGGGCTTTGTGCTTCCATTGTATGTTTTCCTTGTTAATTTAAGTTGAAAATTGTGCTTAAAATACCATAAATTGACTCATTGGGAAAGGTGAACCACGCCCAATATCCTACGTTATGGCGATTAATTTTATTTTTTCAAGATAACGATAAATTCTTTTTCCGAAGCGTAATATTGCTCGACCAAAGCAACCGAATTTTCTTCTGCAAAAATAGAAAAATTTTCCACCGCACTTTCAAGGTTTAAGATCAGCATTAGCTCATCATTTTTATCCAAATTTTTTAAGGCTTTTTGGGCACTTAAAAGAGGAATCGGACATCGAAGTGCGGTTAAATTGAGCTGATATTTCATTCTTTAATTTGACGACGAGCACTCATGCTCTTGCCCATTTCAGCCAAAATATCCGCACTTAAGCATTCACGCCCCATTTCAAATAGCGGTTCTTCTAACGCAATATGACGATCATAACCTTGAATAAAGCGTTCAATTAAATGTTCATCAATATTTTGACGTTGTTCAGAAATAAGCGCTTCTAACTGCGCAGATAGTGCATTCCAATTTTCATGCAAATATTCGTGCTGTTTTTCTAATTCATCAATGGAGCTTTGTGCTTGCGGAGCCACTTTGACTAATTGAGGGAAAAAATCTAATTCTTCATCCTCATGATGTAACGGTGCGGCACAATTGAAATAAGTTAAAATCTGCTCAACATCATTTAACACAGCCTGAGTATAGCCATGTTTTTCTAGATAATCAGGCAAAATGCTTAACTGGCGACAAAAACGTTTTACCTTACTATGACAGGCATAAAGCATTTCAATAGGTTCATTCCAGGTGGCGAATTGTTGAGGTTCAAGAATTTGCATAAGGTTTCCTTTGTTAAAAAGTGCGGTCAAAAAACGCTTCATTTTTCTACCGCACTTTCATCAATTATGATTTATCCGCTAATTGTAATGGTGGAACAGGTTTGCCCATGCGAGCATAGAATTCCACCACAAAATCATCAAAACGATCGTCTTCAATCGCTTGACGGATTTCCGCCATTAAACGTTGATAATAGCGTAAATTGTGAATGGTATTTAAGCGTGCACCTAAAATTTCACCGCATTTATCTAAATGATATAAATACGCTTTGGTGTAGTTTTTACAGGTGTAGCAATCACATTCAGGATCCAATGGGCTGGTATCATCGCGATATTTTGCATTACGGATTTTAACAATACCATCAGTCACAAATAAATGACCATTACGTGCGTTACGAGTTGGCATTACACAGTCAAACATATCAATACCACGACGTACGCCTTCCACTAAATCTTCTGGTTTACCTACCCCCATTAAATAACGCGGTTTATCAGCCGGGATTTGTGGACAAATATATTCCAAAATACGGTGCATATCTTCTTTCGGTTCGCCTACCGCTAAACCGCCCACCGCATAACCGTCAAAGCCAATATTCACTAAACCTTCTAGTGATACTTTGCGTAATTCTTCAAATACGCCGCCTTGAATAATACCAAATAGTGCATTCTTATTGCCTAATTCATCAAAGCGATCACGGCTGCGTTTGGCCCAACGAAGAGACATTTCCATGGATTTTTTCGCATAATCGAAAGTCGCTGGATAAGGCGTACATTCATCGAAAATCATCACAATGTCAGAACCCAAATCATATTGAATTTCCATGGATTTTTCAGGTGAAAGGAAAATGCGCTCACCATTAATTGGGTTTTGGAATTTCACGCCTTCTTCGGTGATTTTACGTAATTTACCTAAACTAAATACTTGGAACCCGCCACTGTCTGTCAAAATCGGGCGATGCCATTGCATAAAGTCGTGCAAATCACCGTGTTTACGCATCACTTCCTGTCCAGGACGAAGCCATAAATGGAAGGTGTTACCAAGCAAAATTTCTGCACCTGTCGCACGCACTTCTTCTGGTGTCATGCCTTTTACGGTGCCATAAGTGCCCACTGGCATAAACGCAGGGGTTTCTACACTGAACGTGCCTTGTGGACGTTCAAATACCAAGCGACCACGACGAGCATTGCCGCTTGTTTTATCTAATTCATACTTCATTTTTGCTCCAACGAATAAACAGTTCGAAGATTTTTTTGAATAAAAAAGCCTGTTAAAAAATACAGGCCTTGTGATATTATATTTCCAATGCTCTTTGAGCAGAGGCGGATCTGCTAAAATCAGTCCGCCAGTATGCACCTAACGGGCTGTTTGAGTAGATCCTTCATTTGTAATCAAATTGAGGATAAAAACTATGATTAATCTCATTATTAAACTAATCATTGTTATTCTACTTTGCCTACTATTGAAAGGTAGCGCTGGCTATGTAGATTCTCCGACAAGGGATGCCGACAAGGGATAGTTACCGCCATCTCTTGCTCTTTATTGTAGGTGCTGACTAATTACAAGTCAAACAACTTATTCCAATCCTCTCACATTAGAATTTTTATTAATAAACATCGCATCGCCATAACTAAAGAAACGATATTTTTCTTGCACTGCATGCTTATACGCATTCATAGTATTTTTATAACCAGCAAAAGCTGAAACTAACATTATCAATGTGCTTTCAGGTAAGTGGAAATTAGTAATTAAACAATCCACCACTCGGAATTTTTTTCCTGGATAAATAAAAATAGAAGTATCAGAAAAATAAGGCTCAATTAAATCTGGATTGCCAAATTCTTCCGCAGAAAGCGCCGCACTTTCAATAGAGCGAACAGAAGTCGTTCCCACTGCAATAACACGTTTACCCGCTTTCTTTGTTGCAATAATTGCATTGCAAACTTCTTGGGAAACTTCTACGTATTCTGCATGCATCACATGATCTTCAATATTTTCGACTCGAACAGGCTGGAATGTGCCCGCGCCTACATGCAATGTGACAAATTCAAAATTCACGCCTTTAGCTTTGAGTTTCTCAAGTAAGTTCTCATCAAAATGTAATCCTGCTGTTGGCGCTGCGACAGCCCCCGGTACTTGACTATAAACCGTTTGATAACATTCTTGATCGGCTTCTTCATCAGGACGGTCAATATAAGGCGGCAATGGCATATGTCCAATGGTTTGCAACACATCTAAAAGAGCGGTTGATTTATCACTTAATTCCACTTCAAACAATGCGCTATGACGCGCTGTCATTACCGCTTTAATTCCATGATTTTCGCCTAATTTATCTTCACCTAAAAATAATTCAGCCCCTTCTTTGGGTGATTTTGATGAACGAATATGCGCTAAGAAACGATGCTCATCTAACATGCGTTCAACTAAAACTTCAATTTTCCCACCGCTGGCTTTACGCCCAAACATTCTTGCAGGAATGACGCGAGTATTATTGAAAATCAATAAATCGCCTTCATCAATTAAATCCAATACATCTGAAAAAGTGCGGTCAATTACCGCTCCATTTTCCCCATTCAAATGTAATAAACGGCAAGATGCTCTATCCTCTTTTGGATAGCGAGCAATAAGTTCATCAGGTAAATCGAAATTAAAATCTGAAACACGCATAATAAAGTTTAGGTTAAATAAAACAGGCGGTAAGTCTAGTTTGAATCGGGGATGATCTCAAGAAAAAATAAAAATCTTATCTTCTATGTTGTAGTTAAAATTTTTTATTTATCTATTGAGCTGATGCAAGTTAAGAACTATTTAAGATAGAACAATGGCTAGCAATTACGCTAGCCATTTTGATGAATTATAAATTTGCTTTTTTAGTTGCTTTTGCGTTTACATCACAGTTTTTGATGATGATCTTATCGCTAGTTTTGCCTTTTTGAATTAAATTCACCGGCACAACAGAATCAAATTTATCTAAAGTTAAACCACTATCTACATTCCAAACATAGTCACCAGAAGTGAAACTTGTAAAATCATTTTGTGATTTATCACGAGCAAAATCTTTTGCAATAATTTTGTTACCTAAACTAACCATTGCCGCAACTGGCTCTTGATTTTCAAATTGATACACTGCAGTCACAGTTTTTTTATTACAAGAATAAACTACTGTTTTGTCAGTAATAGTTGACGCAGTTTGAGCAGCCATTTGAGTCGATGCTTTTTCCATTACTGGTGCTTCTTTTGCGCATGCAGATAATACAACAGCGGCAGCAAATGCCGGTAAAACTTTAGTAAAGTTCATCATTAAATCCTCTTAATTAAGCCCCAATCTGACTGAGGCGCTACTTAGATACGTTTAATTAAATAAAGTTCCCAATGTTAAATCAAAAAATCGATTAACATGAAACTAAATTCTAATTTTCATTTTACGACTTTTTATACTAAAAGTGCGGTAATTTTTAACGTTTTTCCAAAATTGGTTTAAGGAATCTGGCGGTATGAGATCCTGCGACTTTAGCAACTTCTTCAGGTGTGCCTGTAGCAATAATTTGTCCGCCACCACTTCCCCCTTCAGGACCAAGATCAACAATCCAGTCTGCCGTTTTAATCACATCAAGATTGTGTTCAATGACGACGATAGTATTTCCTTGATCGCGTAATCGATGCAGTACTTCAAGTAATTGCTTAATGTCAGCGAAATGCAAACCAGTAGTCGGCTCATCTAGAATATATAAAGTTTTACCTGTATCACGTTTAGAAAGCTCCGTCGCTAGCTTAACGCGCTGCGCTTCACCTCCTGAAAGTGTTGTAGAAGATTGACCTAATCGAATATAGGATAATCCCACATCCATCAAGGTTTGTAATTTTCTTGCAATCATTGGAATCGCATCAAAAAACTCGCGAGCCTCTTCCACCGTCATATCTAAAACTTGATGAATCGTTTTGCCTTTGTAACGAATTTCTAAGGTTTCGCGATTATAGCGTTTACCTTTACATTGGTCGCAAGGAACATAAACATCGGGTAAAAAATGCATTTCAACTTTGAGTACACCATCGCCTTGACAGGCTTCACAGCGCCCACCTCGTACGTTAAAGCTAAAACGCCCCGGATTATAACCACGAGCACGTGCCTCTGGCACACCTGCAAAAAGTTCACGAATCGGGGTAAATAAACCTGTATAAGTGGCAGGATTTGAACGTGGCGTACGTCCTATCGGGCTTTGGTTAATATCAATAACTTTATCGAAATGCTCTAATCCCTCGATAGACTGATAAGGTGCGTAATCCGTCTTTTCCGCTCGATTTAATGCATTTTGCGCAAGTGGAAATAAAGTGTCATTAATGAGTGTTGATTTTCCTGAGCCTGATACACCAGTTACGCAAGTAAACAAACCAACGGGAATATCTAAATTCACATTTTTTAAGTTATTACCTGATGCCCCTTTAAGTTTGAGCCATTTTTTCTTATCAAGTGCGGTGCGTTTTTTAGGAATTTCGATTTTATCTGCGCCCGATAAAAATTGTCCCGTGATGGAATTTGGATTCAGCATAATTTCATCGGCATTTCCTTGCGCAATAACTTGCCCGCCATGCACGCCAGCACCAGGTCCAATATCAATAATATAGTCAGCCGCACGAATCGCGTCTTCATCGTGTTCCACGACAATTACTGTATTACCAAGATTACGCAGATGAATTAACGTGTTAAGTAAGCGTTCATTATCACGTTGATGTAGGCCAATAGAAGGTTCATCTAATACATACATTACACCAACAAGCCCCGCACCAATTTGGCTAGCAAGGCGAATACGTTGTGCTTCACCGCCTGAAAGAGTTTCAGCTGAACGAGAAAGAGAAAGATAATTCAAACCTACATTCACTAAGAACTGCAAACGCTCACGGATTTCTTTAAGAATTTTTTCTGCAATTTGCGCTTTTTGACCAGTAAGAGAAAGTGCGGTGAAAAATTCGAGCGTTTCACCAATGCTTTTTTCCGCGATCATCGGTAAATTCGTTTTTCCAATATACACATTACGCGCTTCTGGTCGTAAACGAGATCCACCACAGTCTGCACAAGGTCGATTGCTAATATTTTTTGCTAAGTCTTCTCGCACCGACATTGATTCTGTTTCTTTATATCGGCGAGCCATATTATTCAAAATACCTTCAAAAGGATGCTTGCGAATAACCACATCGCCACGATCATTCATATATTGGAATTCAATTTCCTCTTTACCTGAGCCATGCATAATGATGTGTTGAATTTTCTTTGGCAAAGATTCATAAGGGGCTTCAACATCAAAATCATAATGTTTCGCCAATGAGGTGAGCATTTGATAATAATAGAAATTACGACGATCCCAACCTTTTACCGCACCACCAGCAAGGGAAATAGTTGGATTTTGCACCACACGATCTTCATCAAAATATTGTTGCATACCCAAACCATCACAAGTAGGGCAAGCTCCGGCAGGATTATTAAAGGAAAATAAACGTGGTTCTAATTCTGGCACAGAATAACCGCAATGCGGACAAGCAAAATTTGCCGAAAAAACTAATTCTTCCGCTTTCGGATTATCCATATCTGCCACAATCGCGGTGCCACCTGAAAGCTCTAATGCGGTTTCAAAAGACTCTGCTAAACGTGTTGCTAAATCTGACCGCACTTTAAAGCGATCTACCACCACTTCAATAGTATGTTTTTTCTGTAACTCTAATTTTGGTGGATCAGATAAATCACAAATTTCGCCATCAATACGTGCTCGAATATAACCTTGCGCTGCAATATTTTCTAGAGTCTTAACATGTTCACCTTTTCGATTTTTGACAACTGGCGCAAGTAACATCATCTTACTGTCTTCTGGCAAACTTAATACTTTATCCACCATTTGACTAATCGTTTGTGCCGTTAATGGAACATCATGATCTGGACAACGCGGTTCACCTACTCGGGCAAACAATAAACGTAAATAATCGTAAATTTCCGTAATTGTTCCCACCGTAGAACGTGGATTGTGTGAGGTAGATTTTTGTTCAATCGAAATTGCAGGGGAAAGTCCCTCAATAGAATCCACATCAGGCTTTTCCATTAAAGATAAAAACTGACGCGCATACGCCGAAAGAGATTCAACATAGCGGCGCTGACCTTCCGCATAAAGTGTATCAAACGCTAAAGAGGATTTTCCCGAACCTGAAAGCCCAGTGATCACCACAAGTTTATTGCGTGGAATAGTTAGATTTATATTTTTCAGGTTATGGGTTCGAGCCCCGCGAATATCGATATTTTCCATAAAATAACTCAAAAGGATGAAATAAGTTTAAATTCTGCGATCATTATCGCATATTTTAATATCTGTGCAAATATCCAGTTAAAATATATAGATCTTTTGAAAAATTTCAGGCAAAATAACCGCACTTTTTTAGATAAAAAATGAGGTTTTTTATGGCTGGAGTTAACAAAGTCATTATTGTGGGTCATCTAGGCAATGATCCTGAAATTCGTACCATGCCGAATGGCGATGCCGTAGCAAATATTAGCGTAGCAACGAGTGAAAGCTGGAACGACCGCAATACTGGCGAGCGCCGTGAAGTAACGGAATGGCACCGCATTGTATTCTATCGTCGTCAAGCGGAGATTTGCGGTGAATATTTACGCAAAGGCTCTCAAGTATATGTGGAAGGTCGTCTAAAAACGCGTAAATGGCAAGATCAAAATGGTCAAGATCGTTACACCACAGAAATTCAAGGTGATGTAATGCAAATGCTTGGTGCGCGCAATCAAAACGCAGGTGGTTACCCTAGTGATATGGGAGCTGCACCACAACCTTCTTACCAAGCTCGTCAAACTAACAATAGTGGTAATTATCAATCATCTCGTCCAGCACCACAACAAGTTGCACCACAGGCTGAGCCACCAATGGATGGATTCGATGACGATATCCCCTTCTAATTCAAACGGACTCAAAACAAAAAGGAAGCAATTTGCTTCCTTTTTTAGTTGAAATGTATTGAAAGAATTTTAAGAATTATTATTTGACGTTTCTTCAGATTCCTCAATCAATATTCCTGCTGTTTCATCATTTAATGCTTGAGCATCGACATGAGGTTTAATAAATGGTTTTGGCGTCCAATATTTTTTTAAGATTTCATTAGAAAAACCATGCAGAACTTCCTCATTTAGACGTTCTTGATCCAATGCTCTAACTTCTTTAATGACTTCATCAGCCTCAATCTTATCAATGCCAAGTTTCATCAATGTTGCTTGGCTAAGGGCAATGGCAGATTCAAAAGTTTCACGCACAATAAAATCCACATCTTGCTTAATTAGGCTTACTGTCGTTTTTCTATCATAAGTGCGGGTTAAAATCGGCAAGTTTGGATAAGCTCCTTTAAGTTGGCTCACAATCGTTTCAATGCGATCTGTATCATTAATACCAATCACGACACATTTAGCTTTTTCAATTCCCGCGGCGTAAAGTACATCCAAACGAATACCGTCACCATAATAGACTTTAAAACCAAATTTTGCCGCAGCACGGATATTTTCTATATTACGATCAATCACTGAAACGCTGATGCCACGGATTAATAATGTTTGACATACGATCTGGCTAAAGCGGCCAAAACCAATTACAAGCACGTTATCTTCTAAATCATCAATAGGCGACAGATCGCTCGTATCTGGTTGAGTCGCTGATTTTCTCTCTCCAGATTGCGCTAATTTACGAGTAATTTGTGTAATAAATGGAGAAAACAACATGGAAATAATTACTGCAGCAGTAAAAGTAGCATTTTCATGGTTACTCATTACGCCCGCTGTCGTTGCGGCAGAAAAAAGTACAAAAGCAAATTCACCACCGTGCGCCAAGAGTGACATTCTTCCGACTGCTTCCCTATGTTCTAAGCGAGTGATTCGAGCAACAACATACACAGAAAGTCCTTTGCCAATAATATAAAGGAATACAATTCCGAGTAGTAATAACCAGTGATTAAACACTAAGCTCAAATCCAATGACATGCCCACCCCCATAAAAAACAGGCCAAGCAATAAACCACGAAATGGCTCGATATCCGCTTCTAATTGATGGCGGAACGAAGATTCTGACAACATAACTCCCGCTACAAATGCCCCCATTGCCATTGAAAGTCCGCCAATTTCCATGGCTAATGCTGCGCCAAGTACAACTAATAAAGCACCCGCTGTCATCATCTCGCGAATATGTGCTTTAGAAATTAATCGGAATAACGGATTCATTAACCATTTACCCGCGACAATCAAGCCGATTACTGCCCCTAATGCGATGCCGATAGACATCCAATCGGTATGAGTGCTTTCTTCAGAATGAGGCGCAAGAAACGCCACTGATGCCAATAATGGCACAATAGCAATATCTTCAAAAATTAAAGTCGAAATAATTCGCTGACCTTTAGATGTACTGGTAATACAACGTTCTTCTAACGTTTGCATCACAATCGCGGTTGAAGAAAGTGTAAATCCCATACCCGCTATAAACGCGACTTCTTTCGGTAAATCGAGTAAATAAATCCCCGCAAAAGTAAGCAGCACACCACAGAATCCAACTTGTAACAATCCCCGACCAAAAATTGCTTTTTTCATAGACCAAAGCCGTTCAGGGTGCATTTCAAGCCCAATAATGAACAAGAACATCACGACACCCAATTCAGCCAAATGCACGACTGAAGCCGGATCTTGAATAACACCGAACACTGAAGGACCAATCATACAGCCCGCCACTAAATACCCTAGCACACTACCAAGCCCTAGGCGTTTAAATAACGGCACAATAGTCACGCTCGACGCAAGCAAAATTACGGTTTTAATCAGATCTGAATCGGCAAGATGGGACATTAATAGCTCCAATGATGAAACGGAATATAATTGTATTCTAACTAGTTTCCTTTAAATAAAAAAGTGAGCATATCTCATATTATGCTCACTTTAAAAATGAATAAACCTAAGTTCAATTAATTAACTTAGAATGTCTTTTCAAACAACATATTCACATTCTTCTGAGTGTAAGAATACATTTCTGGAATATTGCTATCTTGTTTACGCCAGCTTAGTTGGAGTTTTGGTGTAATTCCCCAAATATGCCAGTCGCGTTTCCATAGAGATAAATTCACGCCATAAATTTTATCTTCTCGATGTTTTCCAAAAGAAAACAAATTGAGATTACCAAGTTTGGCAATATCTTTAAATTCACGTTTCATTAATGATAAGCCGAGACGTGAGGAAATACCCCAATTCCATTCTTGTCCCCAACCTAAACGTAGGCTTTTACTGTCTGAACCATATTGACGAACCTTCGTTCTTTCTGCTATGAAATCAGAACCGAGATAGAAAAACTGTTTCGGTGTTCTTGCCCACAGTAAGGTTGCGGAAATTAGTTTGTTATTGCCGTTTTGTGATGTACTGTCTAAATAACGTTGTTTTGAAAACTCTCCTGCTGTAGAAAGTTGCCAATTTGGGCTTAACCAACGAGAAAATTCCACCCTTGCCCCGTTAGACCAACGGTAACTTTCGCCGCCATACCAACGTTTTTCATAAAAGGGTTTAATACGGAAATTTTGTTTCGCGGTTTTATGTGCATAGCCAACAAAAGTGCGGTTGGAAATATCATCAAATTCATGATTATCCCAATAGCTCTTGCCCCCGAACTCATTGCCCACCGTGAGGTAATGAGAACGCCATAAATTGAAATCTCTGGAAATATCGAGTGAGTACGCTAAGCCGTGTGCTGTTTGTGGCATCATAGATTCCGAACGTGTTAAGGTGCCACCATTATTTAATGCGACCGTTTTACCCTCGCCGACATTGTTGACATTGGTATCACGTACATAATTAAAAGAAAAGTCCACATTCCAGCTATCACGTTCTTTTAAAGCCTCTAAATAAGCATCCATTAAACGCTTAACTTGAGGCGGTAAATCCTCTGCGGTTTGTGCTTTTTCAAATTGGTCTTTAGCAGCACCGTCTTGTTTTTGATTAAATAAAGCAATAGCCAGTTCAATTCGTACAGGGTTTAAATTTGGATTTTTGGCTAAAATTTCGCGATATTTATCAATGGCTACAGTATAGTTTTCCGTTATCGCAGCCAATTTTCCTTCCGCAAAGCGTTCCATAATCGGGTCACGATTTGGAAAAGTGCGGTAAATTTCCAGCAATTTTTTTATCATTTCTGGATTGCGTGCGTAAATGGCACGGCTTAATAATTCTTGGGTTAAAGCGGGGTTTTGTTTAAGTTGCTCAAGGGTAATTTGAATTTGTTCGGCTTGCTCTGTGCCTAAGGGCGGTAAATTTTGTTCGCGTTTTTCAAGCTTAGCGACATTAATTTGTGGTTCAAGTTCGGTTTTAATTGGTGTTTGACGAATATCTAGTGCCGTTGTTTCTGCTAAAGCAAGAGCGGGGAAAAGTGCAGTAAAAAAGAGAGCAATACTTTTCATAAAATGAGTAACTTTAAGTAAATATTTATAAACAAACAATAAGTTGAAAAATGGCGGACAAAAATCCGCCAAATATTGTTTTATAACGATTATTTAGGTTGTTTGGTTGCATCAAAAAAGGCTTCATAGCCAAAAATATATTTTGTTGCACCATTTGTGTCATCAAGGCTTGGATAAAAATGATTCTCTTCTACGTAATGACGAGGATCATACTCCACACGTCCAACTATATCACCATTTTTTGAAATAGTAGCAGAATACTTACCTTCAACATCCTCATCCCAAAACCCTACATGACCATCTTTCACTTTATTTTCTATAATCTCTTTTTCTCTCAACTCAATGCTACCTACGGTTTTACTATCGATAGTTCCCGACATTTTAAATTTATCAGGAGAATTTTTTTGAACATTAAGTGTAACATTACCGTCTTCACCTATCGTCGTTTGTGCGTAGCGTTCCTCGTCCTTGTCACCAAGCTTAACTTTTGCAAATACTTTACCGTTATAAGTTGCATCAATTAAATCGCTAGATTTACCATCTACTACAGGTAGATAAAACAGCTTTTTAAGATCATCGTATGAAGATGCCGCTGGTTTAGTTGCATCTTCTTTAGCTGCTTCTGCCTC
>NZ_LYCK01000001.1:0-72534 GCF_001679045.1 Haemophilus haemolyticus | reverse complement strand
GCCTCTTTAGCTTTAGCTGCTTCTGCTGCCTCTTTAGCTTTAGCTGCTTCTGCGGCCTCTTTAGCTTTAGCTGCTTCTGGTTGAACTGGTGTTGGACGAGCATCTCCAGAATTTGAAGTAGATTTACAAGCAGTCAAACTTAGTGCAATACACATCGCTAATGCGGTTGTTTTTAACGTTGGTTTCATAACTTTTTCCTTTAAATATAAAGATATAGACTAACGCTTTCATTGAAATCATACTGACTACATGATGCCTCATTAACAATGAATTCCAATAAAAACTCCTAGGTATGATAAACAAAAAAAACCAAAAAATAAATGAAAACTATTAACATTTGTTGATTCTAAATACAATTTTCTAAATAAATGGTGTGTACAGTCATTCCATGTATTTTCATGATAGAATACTCCTTAAAAATTTTTTCACCGCACTTTTTAAGTATGTCGTTACAATTCAATATGATCGCCTTATTGCTGGTGATTTTAATTATTCTCGGATTACTTAGTCACAACAGCGCAATTACCATTTCAGCTGCCGTATTACTTATCATGCAGCAAACTTTTTTATCTTCTCATATTCCTTTGCTCGAAAAATATGGCGTTAAAATTGGTATCATTATTTTAACCATTGGAGTTTTAAGCCCCTTAGTTTCTGGAAAAATTCAGTTGCCTGATTTATCAGGTTTTCTTAGTTGGAAAATGGCACTTTCCATTTCCGTTGGTGTGCTTGTGGCATGGCTTGCAGGCAAAGGTGTTCCTTTAATGGGTGAACAACCGATTTTAGTCACTGGCTTGCTTATCGGCACAATTATTGGTGTAGCATTTTTAGGTGGGATTCCTGTTGGTCCACTTATTGCTGCAGGTATATTAGCTTTACTTTTAGGGAAAATTTAAATGAAAAACAAATATCTCACTCTTGCAGCTTTAAGCGGCTTCTTCTGTGTCGCACTAGGCGCATTTGCGGCACATGGTTTAAGCCATGTATTAGAAGCCAAAGCATTATCATGGATTGATACGGGTTTAAAATATCAAATGTTCCATACCATTGCAGTACTTGCCGTTGCATTATCTGCTTTACGTGACAACAAATTCGCCCGATTATCCATGTCTTCTTGGTTAATTGGAACCTTATTATTTAGTGGAAGTTTATACGCCCTCGCTTTCGGAGCAAGCAATGTAATCGTGTGGATTACGCCTATTGGTGGGACTTTATTTTTAATCGGATGGATTAGCTTAGCTTACGGAAGTTTCAAAAGTAAATCGCTATGAAAAACAGATCGGTAAAACACGCATTAAGCCCTTTACAACAATCTCTTTTTTCTCAATTAAATGACATCATGCTGGTGGATCAACGTCGCTTATCCGCCCGTATTCATGGTATTGGAAAAATTAAAAGCCAAGAGGCTCAAAAAGCTGTTGTAGCTGAAATCCAACAGCAAATTGAACAAGCAAGATTACGTGTAGAACAACGGAAAAGTGCGGTGCAAAATCCCATTGTTTTTCCGGAAAGCCTGCCGGTTAGCCAACGCAAAGCAGAAATTCAAAAACTGCTTTCTGAACATCAGGTCATTGTGGTGGCAGGGGAAACTGGTTCGGGTAAAACCACGCAGTTGCCGAAAATGTGTTTGGAATTAGGTTTCGGCAATTTGGGCATGATTGGTCATACTCAACCACGCCGTATTGCCGCGCGTTCTGTGGCTGCACGTATTGCGGAAGAACTGGAAACGGAGCTTGGCGGTTTAGTCGGTTATAAGGTTCGTTTTAACGATCAAATCAGTGATGATACACAAACCAAGTTGATGACTGACGGGATCCTGTTAGCGGAAATTCAAAACGATCGTTTCCTCAACCAATATTCTTGTTTGATTATCGATGAAGCGCACGAACGTAGCCTAAATAACGATTTTATTCTCGGTTATCTGAAACAGCTTTTACCACGTCGTCGTGATTTGAAACTTATCATCACTTCTGCAACCATTGATGTAGAACGCTTTTCTAAACACTTTAACAATGCGCCGATTATCGAAGTCTCGGGCAGAACCTATCCTGTTGAAGTGCGTTATCGTCCTGTAGTGGAAGAAGACGACCAAGATCAGCTACAAGGCATTCTTAATGCGGTGGATGAACTGCAAGCAGAAGGCCGTGGTGATATTTTGATTTTTATGAATGGTGAGCGTGAAATTCGCGATACCGCCGAAGCTTTACAAAAACAAAATCTAAAACACACGGAAATTCTACCGCTCTTTGCACGTCTTTCTGCGCAAGAACAGAATAAAATTTTCCATCCAAGTGGATTAAATCGCATCGTGTTGGCGACCAACGTCGCGGAAACTTCATTGACTGTGCCGGGCATTAAATATGTGATTGACCCAGGTACAGCGCGCATTTCCCGTTATAGCTATCGCACCAAAGTACAACGTTTACCGATTGAACCCATTTCACAGGCATCAGCTAATCAGCGTAAAGGCCGCTGTGGTCGTGTGAGTGAAGGGATTTGTATTCGTTTATATTCGGAAGAGGATTTTAATTCTCGTCCAGAGTTTACCGATCCTGAAATTCTACGCACCAATTTAGCCTCCGTTATTTTGCAAATGACGGCATTGGGTTTGGACGATATTGAAGCCTTCCCATTTGTGGATGCGCCAGATAAACGCCATATTCAAGATGGGATAAAACTGTTGGAAGAATTGGGTGCGTTTGAAATGGTTCGCACCAAATCAGGCGAGAAACGTCAATTAACGGCTGCAGGTCGTCAATTAGCTCAACTCCCTGTGGATCCACGTTTAGCAAAAATGTTGCTGAGCGCAGTCTCACAAGGTGCGTTGCATGAAGTAATGATTATTGTCGCTGCGTTATCTATTCAAGATCCTCGCGAACGCCCACAAGAAAAACAACAGGCTTCCGATGAAAAACATCGTCGTTTTGCCGATAAAAAATCAGATTTCTTGGCTTTCCTCAATCTTTGGGGTTATCTACAAGAACAACAAAAAGAATTGAGTAAAAATCAATTCCGTCGTCAATGCCAAAAGGATTTCTTAAATTATTTACGTATTCGTGAATGGCAGGATATTTATCATCAAATTCGTTTAACCGTGCGTGAAATGGGCTTACCGATTAATTCTGAAAAAGCAGAATATCAGCAAATTCATACCGCACTTTTAAGCGGTTTGCTTTCTCATATCGGTTTAAAAGAAGCGGAGAAACAACAATATCTTGGCGCACGTAATGCCCATTTTGCAATTTTCCCGAACTCAGTACTTTTCAAAAAACAACCAAAATGGGTGATGGCGGCAGAGTTAGTGGAAACCTCCAAACTTTGGGGGCGCCTGGTAGCGGAAATCGAGCCAGAATGGATTGAGCCACTTGCTGAGCATTTAATTAAAAAATCCTATTCCGAACCACGTTGGTCGAAATCTCGTGGCGCCGTGATTGCAGACGAAAAAGTGACGCTTTACGGTGTGCCGATTGTGGCTGCGCGACCAGTGAATTACGGTGCTATTGACCCAACGGTGAGCCGTGAGATCTTTATTCAATCCGCCTTGGTGGAAGGGGATTGGAATACCAAACATAAATTCTTCAAAGAAAATCAACGACTTGTTCAAGAAGTAGAAGAGTTGGAACACAAAAGTCGTCGCCGCGATATTTTGGTGGATGATCGTACGCTTTTTGAATTTTACGATCAGCGTATTGGCACGGAAGTAGTTTCCCAAAAGCATTTTGATACCTGGTGGAAAAAGGCGGAAAAACAAGATCCTCAGCTGCTTAATTTTGAACGCTCATTTTTGATTAATGATGATGCAGAACAAGTAAGCAAGCTGGATTTCCCGAATTTCTGGCATCAAGGCAATTTGAAACTCAAATTAACTTATCAATTTGAACCGGGTACTGATGCGGATGGCGTGACGGTTCATATTCCGTTGCCGTTGCTCAACCAAGTGGAAATGACGGGTTTTGATTGGCAAATTCCGGGTTTACGGGAAGAACTGGTCATCGCGCTGATTAAGTCTCTGCCTAAATTTTATCGACGCAATTTCGTGCCGGCCCCTAATTATGCGCAAGCCTTTTTAGGGCGTGCCGTGCCGTTGGAAAAATCGTTGTTGGATACGTTGATTTATGAATTGCGTCGTATGACGGGCGTTACCGTAGAAGCGGAACATTGGAATTGGGAACAAATTCCAAGTCATTTAAAAATGACTTTCCGCGTGGTGGATGAAAACGGCAAGAAAATCGCCGAATCCATGAATTTGGACGAGCTGAAATTCAACTTAAAAGATCGTGTGCAGGAAAGTATTTCTGCTGTGGCAGATGATGGCATTGAACAAAGTGGGCTACATATTTGGAGTTTTGCAGATTTATCACAATGCTACGAACAAAAACAGCGCGGTTTCAGTGTGAAAGCCTTTCCTGCCATTGTGGATGAAAAAGATGCGGTGGGTATCAAACTGTTTGAAACAGAGTTTGAGCAATCGGTGGCTATGCAACAAGGTTTGCGTCGTCTGTTGCTGCTCAATGTACCGTCACCAATTAAATATCTGCATGAAAAATTGCCGAATAAAGCTAAATTGGGTCTGTATTTTACCCCGTTCGGTCGCGTGTTAGATTTGATAGATGACTGTATCGCCTGTGCCGTAGATAAACTAATTGCCGATTTTGGCGGCTTTGTTTGGGATGAAGCTGGCTTTGAAAAATTGCGTGATTTCGTGCGAGAAAACCTTAACGAAGTGACCGTGGATATTGCGCAGAAAGTGGAGCAAATTCTGTCTCTTAACCATGCCTTAAACCAACGTTTAAAAGGCAAAATGGATTTTACCATGGCTTTTGCCTTTTCTGATATTAAGGAGCAATTAAGCGGGCTGATTTACCCAGGTTTTGTGCAAAAGAGCGGTTATGATCGCCTACCGGATTTACAGCGCTATCTACAAGCCGTTGATAAACGTATCGATAAACTGGCTCAAGATGTGAATCGCGATCGTGCCGCTATGCTACGCGTGGAACAAGTGCAACAGGCTTACCAACAATTGCTGGCTAAACTGCCAAAATCTAAACCAATTTCTGATGAGGTGGCAGAGATTCGTTATATGATTGAAGAATTACGCGTCAGTTTATTTGCTCAACAGATAGGAACAAAATATCAAATATCGGATAAAAGAATAGCAAATATTATTAGTCAATATTAATGATAATAATACTCAAAATTAAGGCGGTATAAACCGCCTTAATTTATTCAAAACACCCAATACCTCTTTGTAAGTATTTTGAGAAATAATGTTGATCAATCTCACATTTTTTAGTTATACGAGTGGAAAAACTTTTTTCTTTTGGTATGTTACGCGCGAATGAATCTATATCCACATATTTTATGTGTCATTAAGAATAATTCTCAACTTTCTATTTAACCTAACCTTTTTATTACAACAAATGGAGTAATTATCGTGAACGCATTGAGAAAAAGCCTTGTTTTGGCCACTTCTTTCGCAGCTTTAGGTGTATACAACTCAGCGATGGCTGAAATGGTATATAAGCCTGTTGACCAACCTGTGGAAGCACCAAACCCTAATTTAAAAATCGAAGCAGTGAATGAAAAATTTGCTGAAAAATATCCTAGCCAATTCAATTCGTGGAAAGCGACTGAAAAAGGCGACAAAATCATCTATGCAGATGAACAAGACCCTCGTTTAATCGTGTTATGGGGCGGTTATTCTTTCGCGAAAGAATATAATGCACCTCGTGGTCACGTTTATGCAGTAACTGATGTTCGTAACATTCTAAGAACAGGTGCACCAAAAACAGCAAATGATGGTCCACAACCAATGGCATGTTGGACATGTAAAGGCCCTGATGTTCCACGTTTAATTGCGGAATGGGGTGAAAAAGATTATTTCAATACGAAATGGGCAAAAGGTGGTCCAGAAATCGTGAACTCAATCGGCTGTGCTGACTGTCACGATACGACCTCTAAAGATTTTGCTGAAGGCAAACCAGCATTACGTATTGCTCGTCCACACGTATTACGCGCCCTTGACGCTTTAGAAAAAGCAACTGCTGAAAAAGATAAAGCAGAAGGTCGCCCACACAATAATTTAAGTTTCAACACTGCAGCTCGTACTGAAAAACGCGCTGAAATCTGTGCAAACTGTCACGTTGAATACTACTTCGCAGGCGATATCAAACAAGTAACCTTCCCTTGGAATAAAGGTCAAACCGTTGATGATATCGAAAAATACTACGATGAAATCGGCTTCAGCGACTGGACTCATAGCCTTTCTAAAGCACCAATGTTAAAAGCTCAACACCCTGACTTTGAAATTTGGTCTTTAGGTATGCACGGTAAAAATGGGGTAACTTGTGTAGACTGTCACATGCCAAAAGTACAAGGTAAAGACGGTAAAGTTTATACTGACCACCAAATCCAAAATCCATTCGATGCATTTGACCGCACTTGTGCAAACTGTCACGATCAAAGCAAAGAAAAATTACGCGATATCGTCACTTCACGTAAAAAAGAAGTGAAAGATGTAATGGGTCGTTTAGAAGATCAACTTGTTCGTGCTCACTTTGAAGCGAAAGCGGCATGGGATGCAGGTGCAACTAAAGAAGAAATGGAACCTGTTTTAATGGATATCCGTCACGCTCAATGGCGTTGGGACTACACAGCAGCAAGCCACGGTGGTCACATGCACGCACCTGATGTAATGCTTCGCGTATTAGGTTCTGGTATAGACAAAGCAGCGGATGCACGCACTAAACTTGCAGCAATCTTAACTAAACATGGCGTGAAAACTCCAGTTGAAGTACCAGATATTTCTACAGCTGATAAAGCATGGAAAGTAATGGGTATTGATATCGAGAAAGAACGTAAAGCGAAAAAAGAATTCTTAGAAACTGTTGTACCTCAATGGGTAAAAGAAGCGAAAGGCAATGGCAAATTAGCTGAAGATACCGCAACAAAACAATAAAAAAAGAACCGCACTTTGTAACTAAAGTGTCGAAGTGCGGTCATTTTTAACCATATATTTGAGGTAATCAGAATGAATTTAACTTCTTTAATCAACAAATCTGCAAAAGCGTTAGCGTTAAGTGCGGCATTTGTAGCAGCGCCATTTTTGGCTCATGCTGATGATGCACAAAAACCTGCAGATCATTTTACTTATGAACCGCAATTAGATAACCAACGCGATCCAAATCAATATTGTGCTAAATGCCATAAATTCGACAAAGTAGATAAAAACCAAACTGTAGATCAGTCTGGTGGCGAACTCCACTTTGGTAAATTCCATGGCGCACACTTAGATAAGAAAAATCCAAATAACGGTAAAGCAATTACTTGTGTAAGCTGTCACGGTAACGTTTCTGAAAATCACCGTCGTGGTGCTAAAGATGTCATGCGTTTTGAAGGGGATATTTTCGGTAATAAAAAACCGATGTATTCAGTTCAAGAACAAAACCAAGTTTGTTTTGCTTGTCACCAACCTGACAAACTTCGTGAAAAACTATGGGCGCATGATGTACACGCAATGAAATTACCTTGTGCAAGTTGCCATACGCTTCACCCTAAAGAAGACGCAATGAAAGGTATTCAACCAAAACAACGCGTTAAACTTTGCGTAGATTGCCATGGTGAACAACAAAAACGTAAAGCTGAACAAGATAAACTAACCGAACAAAAGGATAAACAATGACAGCCTGCTCACGCCGAAACTTTGTTTCCGGCATGGGGGCAGTGATCCTTATGACGGGAACATCTTTACCTTCTTTTGCGAAAGAAGACAAGGCGGATAAACCTAAACGTTACGCAATGATACACGATGAAAATTCGTGTATCGGCTGTACAGCCTGTATGGATGCATGCCGTGATGTAAACCAAGTGCCAGAAGGCGTTTCTCGCTTAGAGATTCTACGCAGTGAACCTTACGGTGAATTTCCAAATCAGGAATATGAGTTCTTCCGTCAATCTTGCCAACATTGTACAAACGCACCTTGCGTAGCAGTTTGTCCAACTGGTGCATCTTTTATTGATAAAGAGACCGGCATTGTAGATGTACATAAAGATTTATGCGTAGGCTGCCAATACTGTATAGCAGTTTGCCCATATCGTGTACGTTTTATTCATCCAGTACATCGTACCGCAGATAAATGTAACTTCTGCCGCGATACAAATTTAGCTAATGGTAAACAGCCAGCTTGTGTGGAAGCTTGTCCAACCAAAGCATTAACCTTTGGCGACATGAATGATCCAATGAGTGCAGTTTCACGTAAAGTGAAAGAAAAACCGGTTTATCGCACTAAAGTGGAGTTAGGTACACAACCAAACTTGTACCACATTCCATTCCAACATGGGGAGCCTAGAAGATGACATTAGATTATCCAGTTCCATTTCATACGCCTAATCTAGTGTGGGATTCTACCATTGCGATCTACTTGTTTTTATTGGGGATCTCATCTGGTGCGGTGCAGTTGGCAATTGCTTATAAACGTAGTAATAAATTAATGAATCCAAGTCAAAATTGGATTATTCGATCCGGTGTGATTTTGGGATCTGTGCCAACATTAATTGGTTTAACGCTATTAGTTTTCCACTTAGCAAGACCTTGGACATTCTGGAAATTGATGTTTAACTATCAATTTAACTCCGTAATGTCGATGGGGGTCATGCTATTCCAAATCTATATGTTGTTTTTAGTAGTTTGGGGAGTGGTGATTTTCAAAAAAGAAATCGAAGCATTAATTAATCGCTTTATGCCAAAACTGCAATTTGTGATGAAACTCATCGGTATTGCAGAACGTATTGCAAGTCCAGTCGAAGTTATTCTTTTCATATTGGCTGCTGTACTTGGTGCATACACAGGGTTCTTACTTTCTGCATTGATCAGCTATCCGATGTTGAATAACCCAGTATTACCGGCATTATTCTTAGCTTCTGGTACATCATCTGGTATTGCTGCAACCTTCTTAATTATCTTGATTGCGGGAAAATTAAAAGGTGATTCTCACGAATCGCACTTCATCCATAAATTTGAAGTACCAATTATGGTGACAGAGCTTGGTTTGCTTGTGTGCTTCTTCGTTGGCTTACATTTTGGTGGTGGCCAAAAAACAGTTGCATTACATAATGCATTATCTGGTTTCTGGGGTGCGGTATTCTGGATTGGGGTATTCTTTATTGGTATCTTGATTCCATTAATCGCCAATATGTTTGTTAATGACCGTTTAAAATACAACCGTAATTTTATTATCTTGGTGTCAATTTTTGACTTAATTGGGGTATTCTGTTTACGTTTCTTTGTTTTATATGCGGGACAATTAACAGTAGCATAAATCAGAATTATGTGTATAAGAAAGGCGTATTAATAAATACGCCTTTTTTCTTGTTTAAAATAACCTACTGGTCTCTAACCAGCAATCATCCAAAGTCCACCTAACATATCAAGCATTAGGTTATTTAAGAACAATAAGATAAATACGATGACCATAGGGGAAAAATCAATCATACCTAATGTTGGTAGGAATCGACGGATAGGTCTTAAAAGTGGTTCTGAGAGTTGATAAAACGCATAAATCACAGGGCTATTACCACGATTAAACCAACTTAAAACAGCCCCAATAAAAAGCACATAAAAAATTGCTAAGCCAATGCTTTTCAATACAGTTAACACACCCAATATTAAGAGTACATTTACTGATAAACCAAAATAAATAATACCTTTTAACATACCGATAATAAATATTAGCAGTAAAGCAGAAGTATCGATATTTTTCACGGTAGGCGCAATTTTACGCAGAGGTTTTAATACTGGATCAGTCATTTTGACTGCAAATGTTGAAACAGGGTTGTAATAATCCACTCGAGCAAACTGTAACCAAGCTCGTAAAATTAATACAAGTGCATAAAGATTAATAATTGATCCAATAAATAATGCGGTTTGGGATAATTCCATCATAACCATCCTTTTCTTCTAAAATAAATATATGGCGTCAATGCTGCTGCGATCATTAATCCAATTGCCATTGGATAACCATATTTAAAATGTAATTCAGGCATAAAATCAAAGTTCATACCATAAGTGGATGCAACTAATGTTGCAGGAAGGAACATCACAGAAACAACAGAGAAGAATTTCATAATTTTGTTCTGTTCAATATTGATGTAACCCATTGCAGCTTGCATTAAAAAGTTTACTTTTTGGAACAAGGATTCATTATGCGGTTGCAAAGATTCAATATCTCGTAAGATTTCTCGTGCTTGTTCTAACTGATTTGTTGGTAAGCGAGTTTTGCGAACCAAGAAACCTAGTGCACGTTGAGTATCCATCAAACACAAACGAACTTTTGAGCTCGTATCTTCTTGTTCCGTGAGTGTATTTAATGCTTCATCAAAGGCTTCATCTTGTTTTCCGTTTAAAATAACACGACTCAACTCTTCCAAATCTGCATAAACGTTTTCAATCACGTCCGCTAATTGCTCAATTTTCGTTTCAAATAAATCCAGTAAAACTTCATAAGAATTACATTCTAATAAACGCTGGCTACGTGAACGCATACGATATAAACGGAATGCGGGTAGTTCGCGATCACGCAACGTAAATAAACGACCATCACGAATAGTAAAAGCGACGCTCGCTAAATCAGCATAATTGTCTTCATCTTCGCAATAAAAAAATGAGTGAAGGTGTAAACCATCTTCATCTTCAAAGAAACGGGCGGAAGCTTCGATATCTTCCAATTCTAGAAAAGATGCTAAGCTCTGGCCTAAGCCTTCTTGTAGCATTTCACGTTCTTCGCCTGTTGGCTCAAGTAAATCAAGCCAAATGGCAGTATTGAGATCAGTTTGGTCTTCGTCAATGCGAACCAAGCGGGAATCATTGATAGCAAACGCGTTGATCATTTCATACTCCTTATAGGATTATGAACAGCTAACAGTGAACAAATTAAAGAAGAAACGAAAGTGCGGTGAAAAATCGCAAAGTTTTCGTTAAGAGATGCCGAAACAACGGTAAATTTACCGGCGAACGCGCGCCGATAATAAAAAGGCGGGCGTCTAGAGCGATATTCGGTATCGACTATGACTGTCCAAAGTGTGTGTCCTTCTCGTTAAAAAATCGGGCGAATGTTACGCTTGAAAGCGGTGTTCGTCAAGTTTTATCAAAAAACTATTGCAACATTTCGCCCTTATTTGAAAACTAATCTCTAAAATTATTAAATTGGAATGGTTGGCCTAATTCAGCGCCTTTAACAAGTTGAATGACTGCCTGTAAGTCATCGCGTGACTTACCTGTCACACGCACTTGCTCACCTTGAATTTGAGTTTGAACTTTGATTTTAGAATCTTTTACTAATTTAGTAATTTTCTTCGCCATCTCTGTTTCAATACCCTGTTTAAGTTTGATTTCTTTACTATAAAGTTTACCGTGGTGTTCACTTTCTGCAGGAATATCTAAAGAACTATGCTCAATACCACGTTTAATACAAGATCCAATTAAAATCTCAATTAATTGCTCAAGTTGGAAATCAGATTCTGTGGTAATTTTAATCGTTTCATTTTTTTCATTTAATTCAATTACCGCTTCTACACCACGAAAATCATAACGCGTGCTAAGCACACGGTTTGCATTTTCCACTGCATTACGGACTTCGTGTAAAGTGATTTCAGAAACAATATCAAAAGATGGCATAGTCTTCTCCCATTTTATTAAATTCGATCATTGGCACTTAAAAGGCATAAAAGTGCGGTTAAGTCGGCGAAGTTTACCACAATTTGCGCTTGTTGTTGCACTTTAGGTTTAGCGTGGAACGCAACGCCTAACCCAGCCACATTCATCATTGCCAAGTCATTTGCCCCGTCGCCAATAGCAATAGAATATTGTGAATCAATACCGTATTCCTCTAACAAATGTTGCAATGTTTTAGCTTTGAATTGGGCATCAACCACATCACCTTTAACTAAGCCTGTGAGTTTTCCATCCTCAATATCAAATTGATTTGATGCCGCAAAATCAAGCTGTAATAAGTCTTTCAAATAATCCGCAAAATAAGTAAATCCGCCTGAGGCAATTGCGGTTTTCCAACCATATTTCTGTAAGGTTTGGATCGTTTCAACTAATCCGGGCATTAGCGGTAAATTCTCTCTAACTTGCTGCAAAATGCTTTCTGGTGCACCTTTTAATGTACCCACTCGACGACGCAAACTTTGCTCGAAATCTAATTCACCTCGCATTGCACTTTCCGTAATCGCAGAAACAAGTTCGCCAACACCCGCTAGTTTCGCAATTTCATCAATACACTCAATTTGAATAGCGGTAGAATCCATATCCATCACCAACAACCCAGCTTGAGATAATTTAGGGCAAAAATCTAATTTAGCTATATCTACTTCAACATCATGAGCAAAGTTAACGAAATCAACAAACCACTGGCCTTTCAATAAAACGACAATATTTTGCTCCACCATCCAAACATCAAAAATCTGAAAATTTTGACCGCACTTTTGTTGAAATTTTTCCAGCGTACTCATGTCCAACTTTGTGCCGTATAAGATAAAAGGTTCTCCGTTCTGTATAGGTTCCTCATTAGCCAAAAGTGCGGTAGGAAGTTCTGGGTATTTTTGTGTAATGCTTTCGAAACGTTGAATTTGCATAAAAATCCTGTAAATTGTGGCGACTGAAAAGATTTTAACCGATGTGAGTTGAAAAAGTGCAAATAATTAAAGAAAAACTAATCAAATCAACCATGCTTGCAACGATTATTGTGCTAAGCCTAACTGCACTTGGCGTTATATTATTTGGTGTAAAACAATTTAAGCTAAGTTCACAATTTGCGAGCGTAAACCAAGTGGCGAACATCTCACATATTTTGGTTCGTCAGCAAGCCAATTTATTTTCAGTTTTACTCACAAACAATGCCAAAACAGAGCAATTAACGGACAATCTTGATCAAATAGTCAAAGAAGACTTTATTTTAGATGCGAGCTTATATGATGGCGAAGGAAAATTACTGGCTCAAAGTCGCGAAATGCGCAATTCACCTGATGCAAACAATCAACAAATTGTAGAGCCACTTTACGCCCAAAGCGGCATTAAAGGATTTTTACGCGTCACCATTGATGCGCAATATACGCAATCTAACCAATCAAAAATTAATCAAATTTTTCACCAATTATATGGTGAGCTTATTATTGTCTTTTTACTTGGCGCGGTGATGGCAAGCTCTATTCATTATTTTTTAAGTCACTATCGACGGACTTACCGCAAATCTAAAGAGAAAGAAAGTGCGGTAAATTTGAAAGTAAAATCGAGTAGCACGCGTTTTCACCAGCGTCGCCGTAGAATTTGATTATTGTCACAAACTATTAAATTGAGTGCGGATTTTTGCTAAATTTCCTTCAGAAATAAGGTAGAATGCGCAAGATTATTTTTTCAAAGCGAATTATAACAGGAGAATAAAATGGCAACTCGTAGACAATTAGCCAATGCAATTCGTTTCTTATCAATGGATGCTGTGCAAAAAGCTAAATCTGGTCACCCCGGTGCACCAATGGGGATGGCGGATATTGCTGAAGTATTATGGCGCGACTTTTTAAAACACAATCCGACCAATCCTAAATGGGCAGACCGAGATCGTTTTGTACTTTCTAACGGCCATGGTTCTATGTTGATTTATAGCCTTTTACATTTAACTGGCTATGATCTTTCTATCGAAGATTTAAAACAATTCCGTCAATTACATTCTAAAACCCCAGGTCACCCAGAATATGGTTATGCACCAGGTGTTGAAACCACAACAGGTCCGTTAGGCCAAGGTATCACCAATGCGGTAGGGATGGCGATTGCGGAGAAAACATTAGCAGGTCAATTTAACCGTGAAGGCCATGAAATCGTTGATCACCACACTTATGTGTTCTTAGGTGATGGCTGTTTAATGGAAGGGATTTCTCACGAGGCTTGCTCTTTAGCGGGAACCTTAGGCCTTGGTAAATTAATCGCATTCTACGATGACAACAACATTTCAATTGATGGTCATGTTGATGGTTGGTTCAGTGATGATACTGCTGCACGCTTTGAAGCTTATGGCTGGCAAGTAATCCGTAATGTGGATGGCCACGATGCAGAACAAATTCGTCATGCTGTTGTACTTGCACAATCAGAAAAAGAAAAACCGACTTTAATTATTTGTAAAACGATCATTGGTTTTGGCTCACCAAACAAATCAGCGTCACATGATTGTCACGGTGCCCCATTAGGCGATGAAGAAATCGCTTTAACTCGTAAAGCGCTGGGCTGGGAATATGCTCCATTTGAAATTCCAGCTGAGTACTATGCTGAATGGTCTGCAAAAGAGAAAGGCTCTGCAGCAGAAAAATCTTGGGAAGAAAAATTTGCCGCTTATGCAAAAGCATATCCTGAACTTGCCGCAGAGTTTACACGTCGTGTAAACGGTGAATTACCAGCAAACTGGGCGGCTGAATCCAAAGCGTTCATTGAGAAATTACAAGCAAATCCAGCGAGCATTGCAAGCCGTAAAGCATCACAAAATGCAATCGAAGCGTATGCTCATGTGTTACCTGAATTCTTAGGTGGCTCAGCAGACTTAGCAAGCTCTAACTTAACCTTATGGAGTGGTTCTAAACCAATTCGTGCACACGAAAACGTAGGTGGAAACTACATCAACTACGGTGTGCGTGAGTTTGGTATGTCAGCGATTATGAACGGAATTGCCTTGCATGGCGGTTTCATTCCTTACGGCGCAACTTTCTTAATGTTCTACGAATATGCACACAATGCGGTGCGTATGGCTTCATTAATGAAACAACGCTCATTATTCGTTTATACTCACGACTCTATCGGTTTAGGTGAAGATGGTCCAACTCACCAACCAGTTGAGCAAACTGCATCACTACGCTTAATTCCAAACCTTGAAACATGGCGCCCATGTGACCAAGTGGAATCAGCTATCGCATGGCAACAAGCGGTTGAACGTCAAGATGGCCCAAGTGCGTTGATCTTTACCCGTCAAAACTTAGCACAAATGGACCGCACTTCTGCACAATTAGATGCAGTTAAACGCGGTGCTTATGTATTAAAAGACTGCGAAGGTACTCCAGAGTTAATCTTCATTGCAACAGGTTCTGAAGTTGAATTAGCGGTGAAAGCGGCTGAAGCATTAAGCGCTGAAGGTAAAAAAGTACGTGTCGTTTCTATGCCAAGCACTAACCGTTTCGATAAACAAGATGCAGCATACCGTGAAAGCGTATTACCTGCAGCTGTAACCAAACGTGTTGCAATCGAAGCAGGTATTTCTGACTTCTGGTATAAATACGTTGGATTCAACGGCCGTGTTGTCGGTATGAATAGCTTCGGTGAATCCGCACCAGCGGATCAATTATTCAAACTCTTTGGCTTCACTGTTGAAAACGTGATAGCGAAAGCGAAAGAAATTCTTTAAAATGAAAGCTCCTTGATAACTCAAGGAGCTTTTTTATCACTTTATATTATAAGGATTCTGTAATGAAAAAACTCTATCCAATCTTATTATCTGTCAGCGTTTTAGCTTTATCTGGTTGTGCAACCGAGGGTTCTCGTACTGTTGAAGTTCAAAAAGTAACGAGCTATAACACCGCGTATAACGGTGTGAAAGCCCCTATTTCTGTGGGTAAATTTGATAATCGTTCAAGCTATAACAATGGCGTATTCTCTGACGGCATGGATCAATTAGGTAATCAAGCCAAAACCATTTTAGTGTCTCACTTACAACAATCAGGTCGTTTTAGTGTGTTGGATCGCACCAATATGTCAGAATCGGCGACAGAAGCAAAAATCAAAGGTCAAAAACAAAAATTAAAAGGCGCGAATTATGTGGTGACTGGCGATGTGACTGAATTTGGTCGTAAAACAGTAGGTGATCAGCAATTATTTGGTATTTTAGGTCGCGGCAAACAACAAGTGGCTTATGCAAAAGTAACATTGAATGTGGTGAATACTCAAACTTCAGAAGTGGTTTATTCTGTTCAAGGTGCTGGTGAATATAATCTTTCAAACCGTGAAGTGTTAGGTTTTGGTGGCACCGCAGGTTATGATTCAACTCTTAATGGTAAAGTATTAGATTTAGCCATTCGTGAAGCCGTAAATAACCTTGTTTCTGGTGTTGAATCAGGTCAATGGAAGCCTTCAAATTAAGGATTTTATTATGAATAAACTAAAACTTTTTATTTGCTTATCAGCTGTTGCTGTGGTGACTGCCTGTTCATCAGGCAGTAAACCAAATACATTGTATACTTGGAATGGAGATACCTATCCAACTTCCGTATACCAATATCTAACTCAAGACGGCGATCCACAAGAACAGCTTCAGAAATTAGAAGAAATTGCTCAACTTGATAGCGGTAAAAAAGTACCACCAGGTCTGTATGCGCAGATTGGTCTTTTATATGGTCAATTAGGCAATGCTGGCAAAATGGCAGAAGCCTATCAAAAAGAAATGACTTTATTTCCTGAATCAACCCAATATATTAACTTCTTGTTAAATAAAGGAAAAAAAGTGGATACGAGTACAGAAAGCACTGGAAATAAAAAAGTGAAAAAAGGAGCGAAAAAATGAAAAAAATCTCTCTCTATTTGGTAATGGCTTGTACCCTTTTGCTTTCTGCCTGTTCAACAATGAAACCAACGCCTTATGACTATACAAACTATCAGGAAAGTAAACCACGTTCTATCTTGGTATTACTTCCTACGGATACAACAAATGATGTTAAAGGTTCTCCTGCTGTATTGGCACATACAATTTCTCCATTAGCGGAAGAGGGGTATTATGTTTTCCCTCCTGCCCTTGTGTATGAAACTTTTAAGCACAATGGTTTAACACAGGCTCAAGAAATCCATAATGTAAATCTACAAAAATTACGTGATATTTTTGGTGCTGATGCAGTTCTTTACATTAATGTAGATGATTACGGTGTGAATTACCAAGTATTTGATAGTGTAACTAAAGTAAGAGTAAGTGGTAAACTTGTTGACTTACGTAGTGGTAAAACCTTATGGGAAGGTAAAGGCTACGCAGACGATGCAGATCGCAATAACAACGGTAATGCCATCGTAATGCTAATTACTGCTGTAGTAAAACAAATTGCGAACAATGTATCCGATAAAGGGTACAAGGTTGCTGCGTGGGCGACAGGAAATATGCTTAATGGACCTTGCAATGGTTGTTTGCTTTATGGTCCTAGACATCCATTGTATGGACAAGATCCACAATTACAGCCTCAACAAAAATAAAAAAGTTAGGGGCTAATCTACGTCAGCCCCTTAAATAATTAGCTTCTTGATATTCAAGAAGCTTTTTTATTTTCCGCATTTTCTGGCTCTAAATCTAATTTTGCCATCAATAACTGATCGCCATCTTCTTCTGGATTACCTGTGATAAGTAATTTATCGCCATAGAAAATTGAATTTGCACCAGCCATAAAACACATCGCTTGCATTTCTTCACTCATACCACTACGGCCTGCAGAAAGGCGAACATAACTTTTTGGCATAGTAATACGTGCAACAGCAATCGTTCGCACAAACTCTGTCCAATCTAATTCCTCCGCATCGGCTAACGGTGTACCTTCAACCTTAACGAGTTGATTAATCGGCACTGACTCAGGTTGCGGATCAAGATTTGCAAGGCTCGCGATTAATCCAGCCCGTTCTTTACGGGTTTCATTCATTCCCACAATGCCGCCACAACACACTTTTAACCCAGCTTTGCGCACTTTTCCTAACGTGCTAAGACGATCATCAAAGCGGCGAGTACCAATCACTTCTGCATAATGTTCTGGTGCTGTATCAAGATTATGATTGTAATAATCTAAACCAGCTTCTTTTAAATCTTCTGCCATACCATCTTGCAATAAACCAAAAGTACCGCAAGTTTCTAAACCAAGAGATTTCACTGCTTTAATAATTTCTGTGACTTTCTCAATATCTTTTGGCTTAGGGCCTCGCCAAGCTGCCCCCATACAGAAACGCCCCGCTCCACGCGCTTTCGCAATTTTTGCTTTCGCGACGATCTCATCAACATCTAATAACTGCTGATTTTGTACACCAGTATGATAACGGGCTGATTGAGGGCAATAACCACAATCTTCTGGACATCCCCCCGTTTTGATAGACATTAACGTGGATAACTGAATCGCTCGAGGATTAAAATGCTTACGATGAACTTGCGCAGCTCGGTAAACTAATTCCAAAAACGGCGTTTCAAATAACGCCTCAACTTTGCAAACAGACCAATATTCAACGCTTGGATGTGGTGTAATGGAGTTAATTTGTAGTTTTTCAGTTAACATATTTTTCCTTTGAAAGTGCGGTGAATAATCACCGCATTTTTGTATCTTATATTCATTCAGTGTATAAGCTAGTATCGATAGCCATGAATAGATTCATCGGTTATAAAATCTATATAATTTTACGTCTCTTTTTGCAATTGACTTATCTGACCATTTTCCACCAACAATACTCGATCTATCGTACCAACTAATTCCGATGGTTGGTGAGTAACAAGTAACAACGTCAGATGTTTCTCATCACAAAGTTTAGCGATCAAAGCTAGCATTTCTACACGAAGTTTCTGATCTAATGCGGAAAAAGGCTCATCTAATAACAAGATGGGTTTATCTCGCAATAAACAACGCGCCAATGCCACTCGTTGTTTTTGACCACCTGAAAGAGAATTCGGTAAACGTTGTAAATAATCGCCCAATCCTACAGAACAAGCGACCTGTTCAATTTTTTCCTGTTCAAGTGCAGTTAATTTTAAAGAAGGTTTTAAACCCAACGCAAGATTTTGCTGTACGGTTAAATGAGGAAATAAATTATTTTCTTGAAATAACATGGAAACCGGACGCTCGTAAGGTGCGCTACGAGTATGATTTTTATCGTTTAACCAAATTTCTCCTTGATGAGGAAATTCAAATCCAGCGATTAAATTCAATAACGTACTTTTCCCTGCCCCACTTTCGCCAATAATTGCGACACGCTCGCCAGCATTTACGCTCAAATTAAAGCACATCGGTAAGGTTTTATCGTTCAAAATCACATTATTTAGATAAATCATCGGCATCCCTATGTGTGTGAATAAAGGCAAACAATATGCCACAAAACAATAATAACATCCCTGCAGTTACAGCGGCATCTTGATTACGATAATTACCTAGCTGCTGATATAACAAGTGCGGTAGAGAAGTAAACTCTTGATTACCGAACAACGCAATAGCCGTAAAATCCCCTAAAGATAGCGCCAAGGCTAAAGCAAAAGCATAGCGCAATGGCGCACGTAAAGTTTGCCACTCAATCAGATAAAAACGTTGCCAACCCACAATTCCCAGACTATTACACAGATTTTCGTAATAACGCATATTATTATGAAAAGGTGCGCTCAAAATACGTAAAACAAAAGGCATTGCACTTAACGCATTGCAAAATACAACTATAGCAAACAAATCAATATTCGAAAAATCCCGCTCTTGTAATAATAAAAATAGCCCCATTGCGAGTACTAAAATCGGGATTGCCAAAATCACCATTCCAGCATTAATAATAAATTGAGCAATTTTTTGATAATGCAACCATTCTAAACGGCGTGATAAAAGCAATAAGGCAATCGCCATCATTAATGCAATCAATGCGGACAAGGGCGCGATAGAAAGTGAATAGCCTAACGCACGCCAAAGTTGAGAATTATGCCAAACTGTGAGCAAACTTGGTGAACTCAATGCGCTGACAAGAATATTCAACACTGGCGAAAAAAGGAAAAATATAAAAATAAGTAAGACAAAAACATGGAAAATTTTGACCGCACTTTTAGGTTTCTCAAACCAAGGATTACTATTGCTCAAGCCATTTTGATTAGAGGGAGAAAAACGCGATGTTAAGCTAAATAAAACTAAGCAAAATATAAATTGCAACATGGCAAAAAGCGCTGCTTTTGGCAGATCAAATTCAAATAAAATCGCTTGGTATATTGCGGTTTCTAATGTCGTATATTGAGGCCCCCCTCCTAGCGTAAGAACAACGGTAAAACTGGTGAAGCAAAGCATAAAAATCAAGCTGGAGGTGGGCAAACATTGCTGACGAAAAACAGGCCACTCCACCAATTTAACGAATTGCCAACCTTGCAAATTGAGTTGCGCAGCAAGCTGACGTTGCTGATAAGGGATACTTTGCAAACTTTGTAAGAAAAGTTGCGCTGCCAGCGGGATATTGAAAAAAAGATGGGCAATTAAAATACCCGAGAGCCCGTAAATATGTCCCTGCCACGGCATTCCAAAAAGGTTAGCAAACCAAGCTAACCAACCGCTTGAACCATAAATGCCGATCAAACCAAAAATTGCCACTAAAACAGGTAAGACAAAAGTTAGCGACATTAATTTTAATAGCCATTTTTTTCCTGAGAATGGTTGATAAAACAATGCTCGAGCGAGGAGCAGACCAAAAAAAATAGATAAAATGGTAGAAAGTAAGGCTTGCCCAAAACTGAAAAGAATGAGATGCTGTAGATAATCATCCGTGAACCAAGTTTTCCATTGTAATTCATCGCCCAATGCAAAGATCGAACTTAATGCGCTACCATAAAAAAGAGTAATGAAACTAATGACAACAACCCCGCTCACATAATGACGAGGGCGGAGTTGTGGATGATGAAATAACGACAACATCAAACTATTTTGTTAATGTAGTTTGCCAAGTGCTAATCCAATTTTTTAAGTGTTCCGCATTCACCATTGGATTGATTGGAGTTTGAGTTTTTTGTTGAGCTTTAAGCGCATCAAAGTGCGGTTCAATTTCACCTTGAATGACTGGCAACATAATATTGGCTGTCACAATATTTTTTTGTGCCGTAGGTGAAATTAAAAATGCCATAAAATCATCCGCGCATTGATTTGGATGGTTGGCGACTCGAGCCGCTAATTCCACTTGAGTGATATGCCCTTCCGCAAAATCAGTCGCTGCATAATTATCTTTTTTCTCAAAAAGTTGGTGATAAAGTGGTGATGTGCTGTAACTTAGCACTAAATCCGCTTCGCCTTTTAAGAATGCGCCGTAAGTATCAGACCAACCTTTACCCACTGTTACCGTATGCTTATCCAACGCTTTCCAAGCAGATTGAATTTTGTCCGCAGAATAAATTGCATTCATCCAAACCAATAGACCACGACCCACACTGCTGGTACGAGGATCTTGATAAATTACACGGATATCTTGGCGTTCAACCAATTCTTTCAAACTTTTCGGCGGATTTTGTAATTTAGTTTTGTCATACACAAAAGCATAGTTACCGAAATCGAAAGGCAAGAATGTTTTATTCGTCCATTTTGTTGGTAAATCCAGCTGAGTTAAATCCACTTTATTTGGCGTGAAAATACCTGTTTTTTCAGCTTGTTCTAAAACAAAGTTATCTAAACCTAGCACAATATCGGCTTTGGTTTTCTTTCCTTCCAAACGAACACGGTTGAGTAACACGCCACCACTTTCAAAAGGCGTAAAATTAATAGTGCATTGCGGATGTGCTTTTTCAAAATCTTGTTTTACTTTTGGACCTGCTCCCCACTCAGACGTGAAAGAATCATAGCTATATACGTTAACACTTTGCTGTGATTGGGCTAATGCCGCGGTGGAAAAAAGTGCGGTAGAAATTAAGGTTAATTTAAGAAGTTTCATTATTACATCCTTATTTATATCAAAAGGCAGCAATAATGACGGGAAGGAGATAAGGTTGTATTCCTAGTTTCCTACGTCAGTATTAACTGTTTCAGGTTCACGGGTATGATCTCAGCATATTGCACCCCGACTAGGCTTTTTAGTGTATTAAAATTTATTAGGCTTGCCAACGGATTTTTAAAAAGAAATAAACTTTCTACATTTTCTGAAAAAAATAAAAAAGCCCTGTAAAACAGGGCATCCATAAGCTATTTTAAAATTAAAAGGTGATTCGATTGGGCTTTCAATGCCTAAATCTGTCTGAGCAATGACTTCAAAACCAAAATCAGCTAATACATCTGCAATTTCTTTTACTTTGCCTTTATTGCCCGTGGCAAGTACAAATCTTTGCTTCGTAATTCTGTCCCTCATATCAAACATTGTCTTATTTTAATATCTCACCAAAAATTTTCGGAATAAATATTGACTTTAACCTTAGGTCAAGGTTTATGATTCGTGCTCATTCAGTTATCACATAGGAGAAAAACATGAAAAAACTTATGACTTTTATCACACTTAGCGCTGCTGCAGTTTCAATTTGTGCCCAAGCTAATGAAAAACCGCATCAAGCACACATGAATATGCCAATGTCGACAGGTTCTGCAATGCAACAAGAATTAATGCAAGGTATGAATCAAATGCATCAAGACATGATGGCAGCCATGCAATATAAAGATCCTGATGTTGCTTTTGCAGCAGGTATGTTGCCACACCATATTGGCGCAGTAAAAATGGCGGAAGTTGAATTAAAATACGGAAAAGATCCTGAGATGCGTAAGCTTGCTGAGAATATTATTAACGCACAACAAGCAGAAATTGAACAAATGCAAAAATGGCTTAAAGTGCACAATAAAAAAGCCCTGTAAAACAGGGCATTCATAAGCGGTTTTAAAATTAAAAAGTAATTCGATCACGGTTTCTTTCAAGCGTTGCTTTACCAATCCCTTGCACTTCTAATAGTTGTTCAGCACTCGTGAAATTACCGTGTTTTTCACGATATTGCACTATCGCTTCTGCTTTTTTAGCACCGATTCCTGTTAAGACTTTTTGAATTTCACTAACGGTTGCCGTATTGATATTCAATTTATCACTCACAGTAGCCGGTGCAACTTGAGCCTCAGTTTGAGTAGCCACAACAGGTTGAACAGCCTGCTCTGCAGTTTTTTCCTCAGCAAAAGCCGAAGAGGCAACCAGCGCGCCACACAATACAACTGAAGTAAATAATGTTTTCATTAATTTCATAGAGGTTTCCTTGTAATATGAACATGTTGACGAGCATATCAACACAGTCATTTTTTATACTTTCAAGAAAACGCTCAAGATTCTTACCGCACTTCTGCGATTCAGATCGCAAAAATTCTTAATTTGCATGAAAAAACAAAGGGCTTATCATTTACGACAAGCCCTTAAGATTAGTTAACTTCTTTTATTCTCAGCTCTTTTGGAACTTCAAAGAACATATTTTCTTCTAAACCTTGTAGTTCTTCTATGGTATTCGCACCAAACTCTTTTAAGCGGGAAATAATCGATTGGACTAATTCTTCTGGTGCAGACGCGCCAGCTGTAATCCCAATGGTTTTCACATCATTAAACCAGTCAGCTTGAATATCGGAAGGATCATCAAGAAGCTGTGATTTAACCCCCATTCGAGACGCTAATTCAGCTAAACGATTTGAATTTGATGAGTTTTTAGAACCCACAACCAACACTAAATCTGATAATTTTGCCAATTCTCGCACCGCTTCTTGACGATTGGTTGTCGCATAACAAATATCGTTTTTGTGTGGTCCTTGAATAGCGGGATATTTTTCCTTTAATGCAGCAATGGTTTCAGCCGTATCATCTAGCGACAAAGTTGTTTGCGTCATAAAGGTTAAATCATCATTTTCTTGCATTGGCAAACGCGCAATATCTTCTACTTTTTCAATCAGGAAAATACCGCCATCTTCGTTGCTATACTGCCCCATTGTGCCTTCAACTTCAGGGTGCCCTTTATGCCCAATCAAAATCGCTTTTGTTCCCTTTCGACTTGCGCGCGCAACTTGCATATGCACTTTAGTCACCAAAGGACAAGTTGCATCAAATACTTTGAGATTACGATCTTTCGCTTCTTGTCGAACGGCTTGAGATACGCCATGCGCAGAAAAAATAACGATAGCGCCATCAGGTACTTCGCTTAATTCTTCCACAAAGATCGCGCCACGATCACGCAATCCGTTCACAACAAATCGGTTATGCACCACTTCATGACGAACATAAATCGGTGCGCCATGAATTTCTAAGGCTAGTTCAACAATACTAATGGCACGATCTACACCGGCACAAAATCCTCGTGGATTCGCTAAAATTATCTTCATTTCTGACCGCACTTTTCCGCTTGTTTATCTTTCACTTTTTTCTTTTCGCTCTTAAAAGCATCCAATGCTAATAACCCTGCGCCAATACAAATGGCGATATCGGCGATATTAAACACTGGATAATGGTAAATATCCCAGTAAAAATCAAAGAAATCTACGACGAAACCGTTATAAGCGCGATCCACCATATTTGCTAGCGCCCCCCCAATAATCAGTGCATAAGCAGAATTTTGGATTTTTTGTTCAGCATTATTTTTTGCTAAAAAATAAACCAACATGCCAGAAATAGCCAATGCTAACAAAATAAAGAAATATTGTTGCCAACCACTATGATCTGCTAAAAAACTAAATGCCGCACCATAATTGCGGACATAGGTGAGATTAAAAAAAGGCAATACATTAACGCTTTCATACAAATCAAATTTTTGTACCACAATGTATTTAGTGAGCAAATCAACCACGAAAGCGACCGCACTTAACCATAAAAATGAAAGCCCTGATTTTTTGGACATACTATTTCCCTTTTAAAAAAATTGCGCTAATTCTAGCATAAGCCGATAAATGATAAAGCACGATCTCATTTACTGAACGGCTTCTGGTAATTTTGCTGGATCATCAGCCAACTCTTTGACATTCACCACTTTCTTCCAATCAAATACCTTAATTTCCTGTTTTTCAGGATGGAAGAAATCCACGCCTTGTAAATGTTTTTCCTTAATTCCCATCCAATCAGCAAAACCATAAACAAAATTAAATGCAGATTGTGGCGTTTTTATTTTTTCTACCTTTTGGCTATCACTCGAAAACATAACGAAAGGAATTTCATAATCTTGTTTATAAAGATTATTTGGATGCAATGATAAGCCTTTAGAATCCTCATAATGAGCAAGCCCATGATCAGAAAAGTAAATCACCGAATAGGGTTCATTTTGCGCCACTAATTGAGAATTTAATTTTTCTAAAAACTGATCCGTATATTTAATCGATTCTAAATAACAAGACATAGATTGATTAATAAAATAATTTTTAACCTCGTAAGGAAGACGCTCGCAAAAGGCTGGATGTGAGCCCATTAAATGAATCACAATTAATTTTGGATTCGTAATATTTTCTTTTAAGGCTTTATCTAATACAGGTAACATTTCATCGTCATAAACTTTTTTAGAGTTATAACCTAACGGCTTCATAAAAATCGTTTCATCTGCACTTTGACCAATACGAGAGGCCATCGTATCAAATTCACCAATTTTGCCTTGATTAGAAATCCAATAGGTTTTCACTCCCGCTTTTTTGGCTAAAGAAATAATATTATCCGTATAAACCGTTTCCCCTTTATCTGCTCGATATAAGGTACGTTGTAAAGACGGTTGCGTATTCGGTGCCGCAGAATAATAATTTTCAAAAACAGTGCCTTTCACACGCTCTAAAAATGGTGTGGTTTTCAATGGAAAACCATATAACGACATATAATCTTTTCGCATGCTTTCACCGATAATCAAAATATAATTTTTATATTTTGGCGTAAAAGATTGAATATCCCATTGAGAAGGCGCGTTAACGGATTGATTTAGAAAATCTCGTTGTTCTAAATACAGATCATTCATACGATCAAATTCTGAGTAGAAAAGAACGGGATAAAAACGGAATTTATACGCATAGTTCCAATCAGAAAATTGATTGTAAGACAAAACTAATAATATGCCGATAGAAACAGTATTTATCCATTTAAATGCTTGTTGTTTAGCATGAAAACTTAATTTCATTAAAGCAACAAATAGGATGAGATAACTAGCTTGAAATAAAAATATCCAAAAAGGAATAGTCGTGTAATATTCCAAGGTTTCATTAATATTCGTTTCATAAACAGAAGCGATAATACCCAAAGATGGAATACCATAGAAAAAACCAGCAGAGCAATAAAATAGCGCGCTGAGGAATAATACAGTGATTAATATTCTCCCAATCCAAGGGGTAAAATAAAAAGAAATCGCCGTGATAACAAATAAAATTGCGTAATCTGAAACGGGAATATTCTCACTTAATACATTACCCAACCCCATATTGGTAAAAATGGAGAAAACAAACAATAAGAGATAAAACCACATTGTTTTAGAGTGAATCATTTCTTTTCCTAACATAATCTCTACTTCCTTTTGTACAAAAGTAAAAAAGTGCGGTTAAAATAAACCGCACTTTTCTGTTTTACAACGAATTTAATTATGCAAAATGGCGCACTTCGCCCTTACCTGCCACATTTTCTACACAACGTGGACAAAGTGTTGGATGTTCTGAATTCACGCCAATTTTGTCAGAATAATGCCAGCAGCGCGGACATTTTTCACCGTTAGAACGAGCTACACTTACTGCAATGCCATCTAACTCACCGTTAGCCACATCTGCCGGTTTGTCTGCTAATACTTTCACTTCCGCTTTTGACGTAATCAACACGAAACGTAATTCATTGCCTAGTTGTTCTAACAATGCTCGATATTCGTCATTCGCATAAAGGGTCACTTCAGCTTCTAAACCACCACCGATCACTTTATCATTACGAGCGATTTCTAATACACGGTTCACTTCAGAACGAACTTTAATCAGTTGTTGCCAGTAAGCATCATCTAGTTTTTCATTCTCGCCTAAGCCAAATAGGCCTTGATAGAATTCTTCAGTAAATACGAATTCTACACGAGCACTTTCGGTTTGTGGCAAGTGTTGCCAAATTTCATCGGCAGTGAAAGATAAGATCGGCGCCATCCAACGAACTAATGCTTCAGCAATATGCCATAACGCAGTTTGACAACTACGACGAGCAAGGCTATCCGCTTTAGTTGTATATTGACGGTCTTTGATAATATCAAGGTAGAACGAGCCCATTTCCACAGAACAGAAACGCATTAAGCGTTGTACTACTGTGTGGAATTGATAGTTATCGTACGCGTCTTTAATTTCTTTTTGTGCATCTAAGGCACAAGCTACCGCCCAACGATCTAAGCTAATCATTTCTTCCGGTTTAACGGCATCACGTTGCGGATCAAAACCATTCAAGTTCGCTAGTAAGAAACGCGCGGTGTTACGAATACGACGATAGCTGTCCGCGGCACGTTTTAAGATCTCATCAGAAACAGTCATTTCACCGGTATAGTCGGTAGATGCAACCCATAAACGTAAAATGTCGCCACCGAATTTATCCATGACTTCTTGTGGTGTCACGATGTTACCGATAGATTTTGACATCTTACGACCTTGACCATCCACGGTGAAACCATGAGTTAATACTTGTTTGTATGGTGCTTTGCTGTCTGTTGCCGTAGAAAGCATTAAAGAAGACATAAACCAACCACGATGTTGGTCAGAACCTTCTAAATACATGTCGATATCTTGGCCGTTAAATTCTGGGCGATTTGCGACAACAGAAGAATAGGTTGATCCTGAGTCAAACCATACGTCAAGAGTATCAGGCACTTTGCGATAGGTTTCTGCGTCCGCACCTAATAATTCTTTTTCGTCTAAATCCCACCATGCTTGAATACCGGCTTTCTCTACACGTTTCGCCACTTCTTCAAGTAACGCTAAAGTACGCGGATGAAGTTCTTCGGTTTCTTTGTGCACGAATAGGGTCATCGGCACACCCCAAGTACGTTGACGGGAAATACACCAGTCAGGGCGGTTTTCAACCATTTTCTCGATACGTGCTTGACCCCAATCTGGAATCCAACGAACTTGTTTGATTTCGCCTAATGCTTGTTGGCGTAGACCCTGTGTTTCCATGCCGATAAACCATTGCGGCGTCGCGCGGAAAATAATCGGGGTTTTGTGACGCCAGCAGTGTGGGTAACTGTGTTTGATTTTCTCAACTTTTAATAAGTTGCCCACTTCTTGCAATTTTTCAACAACCAATGGGTTCGCTTCAAATACCCCTTTGCCTGCAAAGAATTCAGTCGTTGAAATAAATTTACCGTCATTCGATACAAGACCCGCCATTGGTAAATTATATTTTTGTCCTACAATAAAGTCGTCCAAACCATGATCCGGTGCAGTGTGTACTAAACCTGTACCGCCATCAGTGGTCACGTGATCACCTAAAATTACTGGCACAGTGAAATCATAGAACGGATGGTTAAAGCGTACTAACTCAAGCGACTGACCTTTTACTGAACCTAAAACTTCAACTTGTTCTACGCCCACGGCTTTCGCTACGGATTCAACTAATTCAGCAGCTAAAATCACACGCTCATCACCAAGTTGTACTAAGTTGTATTCTAAGTCTGCATTTACCGCAATCGCACGGTTAGATGGCATTGTCCAAGGTGTGGTTGTCCAAATCACCGCAGATAATTTGCCATGGCCTTTGCCTACTGCGTTAAATTTCTCTTCAATTTCAACCGCACTTACTGCAGGAAAACGCACATAGATAGATGGAGAAACTTTGTCTTCGTATTCCACTTCTGCTTCTGCTAAAGAAGAACCGCAATCTAAACACCAGTGTACTGGTTTTGAACCTTTATATAAGTGGCCATTCGCAATCACTTTACCAAGGGTACGGATGATGTTTGCTTCGGTGTCGAAGTTCATCGTTAAATAAGGATTATCCCAATCGCCTAATACACCTAAACGGATAAAATCTTTTTTCTGACCTTCTACTTGTTCCGCAGCATATTCGCGACATTTTTGACGAAATTCAGCCGCCGTAATTTTCTCGTTTGGCTTGCCTACTAAACCTTCTACTTTTAATTCAATTGGCAAACCATGACAGTCCCAACCTGGGATATAAGGCGAATCAAAACCTAATGCCGTTTTGGATTTAATAATAATATCTTTCAGAATTTTATTTACTGCGTGACCAATATGAATATTACCGTTCGCATACGGAGGGCCATCATGCAGAATAAAAGATTTTTTGCCTTTGCTCGCTTCACGAATTTTTTGGTAAAGATTTTTCTCGTACCAATTTTTCAACATATCAGGTTCGCGCTTAGCTAAATCACCGCGCATTGGAAAGCTGGTTTCCGGTAGGTTAAGAGTGTTTTTGTAATCGACTGTCATTTTATTTTCCAATTTTTACATTTTAAAATTAACTATTAAAAAAACGCTTTCGCAGTTTCTACGTCTTTCTCAATTTGCACTTTCAAATCATCAAAAGACGGAAATTTAATCTCGTTTCTAATCTTGTGGCAGAATTCGACTTCCACTATTTGGCCATAAATATTCTGAGAAAAATCAAATAAATGAACTTCTAATAATTGCATTAATCCATTTATAGTTGGGCGTTTTCCCATATTTGCCACGCCGTTAAAAATCTCACCCGATTTTAACCGCACTTTTACGGCATAAACGCCTTTGATTGGATTTACTTGTCTATGCAAACGAATATTGGCCGTTGGAAATCCTATTGTTCTGCCTAACTTATTACCATGGATCACACGCCCGAAAATACGATAAGGTTTACCGAGTAAATTTTCTGCAAGTTGTAAATCATCATTCGCTAACGCTTCGCGAATTGCAGTGCTACTAATTCGCTGTTCATCTAGACAAAAACTACGGTTATCTTCAACAATAAAACCGAAACGCTTACCTGCTGCTTGCAACATTGCAAAATTGCCTTGGCGTTTTGAACCGAACTTGAAATCATCGCCAATGCTTAAAAATTTCACATGTAGATGATTAACAAGCGTTTGTTCAATAAAAACATCAGCAGGTTGCTCAGCAAAAGTGCGGTCAAATTTCGCCACAATTACGACATCGACCTTAGCCTTTTCTAAATAATAAATTTTGTCACGCAAACGCATTAAACGGGCTGGTGCATTTTTCCCCATAAAATATTCACGCGGCTGTGATTCAAATAACAACACCGCCATGGGTAAATTTAATTCGTCAGCTTTTTGGCGCAAATGGCGAAGGACTGCTTGATGCCCTAAATGCACGCCATCAAAGTTGCCGATCGTTAGCGCACAACCTTGTAAAACACGATTTGCATTATGAAGCCCGCGAATTAATTGCATGTCCTTATCCATGAAAATAAGAGAATTTCGGCATTATAACGAGAAGTTAGTTTTTTGTCAGCAAATGGTGCTTTCGAACGCCTAATAAAATCAACGTTGCGCCATAAACTATTGCGGCTAATACAATCAACCAAACAAGCCAATAAACACGCATGAAGAAATCCATTTTCGCCCATTGGTTAATTTCAGGCACGTAATACCAAACTGCCGCACCCATTGCGATTGCTGCCAATAAAACTTTGACAAAAAAGACCGCACTTTTACGTGAAAAATGATACACATCCGCTTTGGCTAAGCCGCGATAGAGCAAATAGGCATTAAGAGTTGCCGACATAGCTGAAGCAATGGCTAAACCCACATAACTGAAAGGAATTGCCAATAGGTTAAAACCCATATTACTCACCATGGCAATAATGCCGATTTTTACTGGCGTTTTGGTATCTTGGCGGGCGTAATAGCCATTGGCGAGGATTTTAATCAACATAAAGCTAAGTAACCCCGCATTAAAGGCCCATAAAGAATAAGAGGCAGCATGAACATCATTTAACATGAAATTTCCACGCATAAAGAGCGTAAGTAACATCGGTTGAGCCAATACAGCAATACCAATGGCTGCGGGAACGCCAAGTAATAAAATCATTCGCACGCCCCAATCCATTGTATTACGAAAATCAACCGCACTTTTATCTGAATCGCCTTCACGATTAACGTGGTGGCGAGCAAGCGTTGGCAAAATTACGGTAGAAATAGCAATACCAAATAAACCGAGAGGAAATTCCAGCAAGCGATCGGAATAATACAGCCAACTAATAGAGCCCGTCATTAAAAAGCTTGCAATCACTGTATCCAACAAAAGATTAATTTGACTTACCGATACACCAAATAACGCAGGGATCATTAATTTACGAATTTTGGTTACGCCTTCATCACGCCAAGCCCATTTGGGTTTCACCAATAAACCAGCTTGTTTCATAAATGGAATTTGGAATAAGAATTGTAATAATCCGCCTAAAAAAATACCGATAGCCAACGCAAGATCTGGATTGTCCATCTGTGGTGCAAGGAAAAGTGCGGTGACAATCATCGCTATATTTAATAACACCGGTGAAAAAGACATCACACCGAATTTTCCAATCGTGTTAAGCACTGCCCCAGAAAGCGCGACAAAAGTGACAAACCATAAATAAGGAAAAGTGATTTTAAGTAAAAGGGAAGCTTGTTCAAATTTATGTGCATCAGGGCCATCATTCATCCAATCGGTGAACCAGCCCATTCCAAATAAAGCAGCAACGACAGGTGAGCCAATCATAGCGAGGATCGTAACAATACTAACCAATCCTCCAAGGGTACCAGAAACTTTTCCAATAAATTCACGGGTTTTATTAATATCACCAGATTTTTGATATTCTGCGAGAACAGGTACAAAAGCCTGTGAAAAGGCCCCTTCAGCAAATAAACGACGAAGAAAATTTGGGATACGATTAGCAAATAAAAAAACGTCCGCCGCAGCGCCTGCACCAATGAGATGAGCGATAACTACATCGCGCACAAGACCTAACACTCTAGATAATAAAGTCATAGAACTAACAACAATGCTAGATTTTAAAAGTCGTTTACTCAAAATATTCTTCTCTACCCTAAAATTTTTGCCTAATTGTATAGAAATTTTGTTTTTACGCTATATTCCGTGAAAAAAAACTGATAAAATCCGCCGCACATCGTTTGTGTGAGCCCATATTGAAAGAGCTTGTAAAAATAACGATACTTACTTTCGGTTGTGTCTCACCGAAATCAACACAAATTTTCCATTGACAAAAGTATAAAAAATCGGCATATTGACGCCCTTTATTTTGTCTATCAATCAACAGAAATTTTAGGAGTTTGACCTTGGCTAATATCAAGTCAGCAAAAAAACGCGCGGTTCAATCTGAAAAACGCCGCCAACACAACGCAAGCCAACGCTCTATGATGCGTACTTACATCAAAAAAGTATATGCTCAAGTAGCAGCAGGTGAAAAAGCAGCAGCTGAAGCAGCATTCGTTGAAATGCAAAAAGTTGTTGACCGTATGGCTTCTAAAGGCTTAATCCACGCTAACAAAGCAGCAAACCACAAATCTAAACTAGCTGCACAAATCAAAAAATTAGCGTAATTTTTAGCTAGAAAGAATGAAAAATAAAACCGCACTTTAAAGTGCGGTTTTTTATTTCATCGAATTTTAAACTAAAGCAACAACATGGATCCCCATTTGATAATATCAAAGAAGAATTTATTTTCATTCGTCGCGATACCATCAGGATTTTTCGGTGAGCCATCTTCATTTTTCTGCACTTCCACCATGCCATTTTTATATTGACCTTTCACGACAGCCAAATCATCGCGCGCTTCATTACGTAATTTTAAACACACCTGTTCAGTTAAAGGCTCAACATTCCCCACTTCGGTACGGAATTTTTTAAACTGATAGCTTGCATAATTCATCGATTTTTCATCACCTTGAATAATCTTCACATATTGCTCGCCAATAATTTTTTCCAATGGATAGAAAAAGACATATTGTGAATGAATATAGCTATCTTCTTTAGAAAAATGCTGTTGCAAAATCCGAGTTAAATTTGGGTAAACGCATTGTTCTGCTTGCTTACTTGCAATCGCCCATTGTTTTGCATCTTGATCGGAAAGTTGGTAATCCGCCCCCGCAAATTCACCTGGGATTGCGGATTGTGAGCTACCAAACATTGAGCAGCCAGACAGCAATGCTGCCACACCTAAGGTTGCAATTAATTTCACATTTGATCCTTATAAAAGTGAGAATGCGCAAAATTCTAGCAATATCTTCACAACAGATAAAGCAGCAAATGAATTTAGTTTTCCTGATCCGAAAAACTTCCGCTATAATGACCGCACTTTTTTACGTTAATTAAAAGGAATTCTCATGCAAAATCCAAAAGATGATGTGTTATATGCGCCTGTTGAATGGGTTGATCACAGTGAAGGCTATAACGACATTCGTTATCATAAATCCACTGATGGTATTGCTAAAATCACGATTAACCGCCCAGAGGTTCGCAATGCGTTCCGCCCACAAACAGTGAAAGAAATGATCACTGCATTTTCTGATGCACGTTTCGATGAAAACATTGGTGTCATTGTATTAACCGGAGAAGGTGAAAAAGCATTCTGTTCTGGTGGTGACCAAAAAGTGCGTGGCGATTACGGCGGTTACAAAGATGACAGCGGCGTACATCACTTAAATGTATTAGATTTCCAACGCGATATTCGTTCTTGTCCAAAACCGGTTGTGGCAATGGTAGCAGGTTATGCAATTGGTGGTGGCCATGTATTACATATGCTTTGCGACTTAACGATTGCTGCTGAAAATGCTATTTTCGGGCAAACTGGACCAAAAGTCGGTTCATTCGATGGTGGTTGGGGCGCAAGCTATATGGCTCGTTTAGTTGGTCAGAAAAAAGCGCGTGAAATTTGGTTCTTATGCCGTCAATATAATGCACAAGAAGCATTAGACATGGGCTTAGTCAATACGGTTGTGCCTTACGCTGATCTTGAAAAAGAAACCGTACGTTGGTGTCGTGAAATGTTACGCAATAGCCCAATCGCGATTCGTTGTTTGAAAGCAGCATTAAATGCGGATTGTGATGGCCAAGCAGGTCTTCAAGAATTAGCGGGTAACGCAACAATGTTGTTCTACATGACTGAAGAAGGTCAAGAAGGTCGCAATGCGTTTAACGAAAAACGCGCCCCAGACTTCAGCAAATTCAGACGTAACCCTTAATTTATCGTTCTAAAGTGCGGTTAAAAATCTTCGTGAATTTTGACCGCACTTTTGTATTGGGAGCAAGCATGGCTGAAAAATCATTTAATCTTTACCGTTATTCTATCCCCGTTGATAGCCAACTTATTCTGCGTGATCGTTTTTTAAAACGCCGTGAAGGCTTAATCGTAAGAGTGAGTTGCAGCCGAGACGGCTGGGGAGAAATCGCCCCGCTACCTGGTTTTAGCCAAGAAACCTTAGACCAAGCTCAAGAACAAGCAATTGAATGGCTAACGACATGGTGCAATGCAAGCTGTGACGCACCTCGCGTACCATTAGATGGCACCTATCCCTCCGTTGCTTTTGGTATCAGTTGTGCAATGGATGAAATGAAAGGTTATTTACAAGCTGAAGGCAATTACCATACAGCACCACTTTGTTATGGCGATCCCGATGAACTGTACGCCAAACTTGCGAGCATAGAAGGCGAAAAAGTGGCAAAGATGAAAGTGGGCATATACGAAGCCAATCGCGATGGATTAATTGCCGATATGTTTTTAGAAGCGATTCCCGATTTACAATTACGGCTTGATGCAAACCGCCATTGGCCATTAGAAAAAGCGTTGCAATTTGCCGCTAAAGTCAAACCGCAACATAAAAAACGTATTCAATTTTTAGAAGAACCTTGTAAAACTCAAGAACTCAGCCGTGAATTTGCAGCTCAAACCGACATTGCGATTGCATGGGATGAATCCGTGCGAGAGCCTAATTTTTGCCTGGAAAAAGAACCGCACTTATCGGCTGTCGTAATAAAACCCACTTTAATTGGTTCAATTCAACGTTGTGCTGAGCTCATTAACCAAGCACATTCGTTAGGTTTAAAAGCGGTTATTAGTTCAAGTATCGAAAGTAGCTTGGGGCTCTCTCAGCTCGCGCGAATTGCACAACAATACACCCCGAATGTAACTCCAGGATTAGACACGTTAGATTTGATGGAATATCAAGTACTACGCGCTTGGCCTGGTTCTGATTTACCTATTGTGGATTTAGAATCTGAATTTATCACTAAAATTATCTGATTCGACCACCCAAAATCGAAAAACCAGTATAATGCGCCACACAAAAAGGATTAAAAATGTCGCAAACACACAGAATTTTGCTGTTAAATGGCCCGAACTTAAATATGTTAGGGGCTCGCGAGCCAAAACATTATGGCAGCATTTCTCTTGCATCCATTGACGAGAAAATGCAAGCCTTAGCCACTCAGCACAATGTAAAAGTGGAATGTTTTCAAGCCAATAGTGAAGAAAAATTAATTAATAAGATCCACGAAAGTTTTCAGCAAGTCGATTTTATTTTAATTAATCCTGCTGCTTACACCCATACCAGTGTAGCATTACGCGATGCACTTTTAGCTGTTTCAATTCCTTTTGTGGAGATTCATTTATCCAACGTGCATAAACGTGAACCATTTCGTCATCATTCTTATTTTAGCGATGTGGCTGAAGGTGTTATTTGCGGTTTGGGCGCAAAAGGTTACGAGTTTGCCTTTTTATTTGCTATCGATTACCTTGCTAAAAAATAAGAAAATCGAGCATTTTTGGCGAAATTCACAGAATTTTATCGCAAATTTGCAAAATTTAAGGTAATCTTTACAACATAAAAAATAAGTTTATTCATAACCGCACTTTTTCATTTAAAAGTGCGGTTAAAATTTCAATCTTTTTAGGAAAAACGTATGGACATTCGTAAAATCAAAAAATTAATCGAATTAGTAGAAGAATCTGGCATTACTGAATTAGAAGTGCAAGAAGAAGAAGGTACAGTACGTATTAGCCGTGCAGCGCCAGCAGTTGCTCCTGCAGCTGTTCAATACGCTACGGCACCAGTAGTAGCACCAACTCCAACTGCTGCGCCAGCTCAAGCGCCAGCAGCGGCGACATCCGCACCAGCTGCATCTGATGAATTATCTGGCCATCTTGTACGTTCTCCAATGGTAGGAACATTCTATCGCAGTCCAAGCCCAGAAGCAAAAGCATTCGTTGAAGTGGGTCAATCAGTGAAGGTTGGTGATGCGCTTTGTATCGTTGAAGCAATGAAAATGATGAACCGCATCGAAGCAGACAAAGCTGGCGTAGTAAAATCAATTCTTATCAACGACGGTGACGCTGTTGAATTCGACGAACCATTAATCGTTATTGAATAATTTCCAATATTTTCGTCGGGCGGACTTTAGTCCGCCTATTTCATATACAAACAATTAGAGCGAATTTATCGTAGGCGATATAAATTGAAATCTGTTCACGCCAAATTTGAATAGGGAAAACAATATTTCAAGAACCTACATAAAAATTCACGTCTATCTGACTAAACGGACTCTTTTATGTTAGAAAAAGTTGTGATTGCTAACCGCGGTGAAATTGCACTACGCATTTTACGTGCTTGTAAAGAATTAGGTATTAAAACAGTGGCGGTTCACTCCACCGCTGATCGTGATTTAAAACACGTTTTACTCGCTGATGAAACCATTTGTATCGGTCCAGCACCTTCCGCAAAAAGTTATTTAAATATTCCAGCTATCATTGCTGCAGCCGAAGTAACAGGAGCAGATGCAATTCATCCAGGATACGGTTTCTTATCTGAAAATGCTGATTTTGCTGAACAAGTTGAACGTTCAGGTTTCACTTTCATCGGCCCAACAGCAGATGTCATCCGTTTAATGGGCGATAAAGTTTCAGCTATTAAAGCGATGAAAAAAGCAGGCGTGCCTTGTGTACCTGGTTCTGATGGCCCTGTAGGTAACGACATTGCTAAAAATAAAGAAATTGCTAAACGTATTGGCTATCCAATCATCATCAAAGCATCAGGCGGTGGTGGCGGCCGAGGAATGCGTGTTGTTCGTGGCGAAGACGCATTAGAAGAATCTATCGCGATGACCAAAGCAGAAGCGAAAGCAGCATTCAACAATGATATGGTCTATATGGAAAAATACTTAGAAAATCCACGTCACGTGGAAATTCAAGTATTAGCAGATACTCATGGCAATGCAGTTTATTTGGCTGAACGTGACTGCTCAATGCAGCGTCGTCACCAAAAAGTTGTGGAAGAAGCACCAGCGCCAGGTATCACAGAAGAAGTACGCCGCGATATTGGCTCACGCTGTGCAAAAGCTTGCGTAGAAATCGGCTATCGTGGAGCAGGTACGTTTGAATTCTTATATGAAAATGGCGAATTCTATTTCATTGAAATGAATACGCGTATCCAAGTGGAACACCCAGTAACTGAAATGATTACAGGTGTAGATTTAGTGAAAGAGCAATTGCGTATTGCGGCAGGCTTGCCAATTTCCTTTAAACAAGAAGACATCAAAGTTAAAGGCCATGCAATCGAATGCCGTATTAATGCAGAAGATCCAAAAACATTCTTACCATCTCCGGGCAAAGTAAATCACTTACATTCACCGGGCGGATTGGGCGTTCGTTGGGATTCTCATGTTTATGGCGGATATACGGTGCCTCCACATTACGACTCTATGATCGCAAAACTTATCACTTATGGTGATACACGTGAAGTTGCAATCCGTCGTATGCAAAATGCATTATCTGAAACAATTATTGATGGTATCAAGACCAACATCCCACTTCATGAATTAATTCTTGAAGATGAAAATTTCCAAAAAGGTGGAACAAACATCCACTATTTGGAGAAAAAATTAGGTATGCATGAATAATTAAAATTTAAATGGCTAACAGGTGTTAGCCATTTTCTTATTGATTTTATAGACTTTTATTATAAAAAAACAATTATATCGATAGTTTATTAAGACAATTAATCGTTTTTTCTATATAATCCTCCATCAGTTATTTTAGGAGAAATTATGAACATCAATTTAAAAAAATTTAGTTTAACGATACTTGCAGCCCTAACATTAACGGCTTGTGGAAGTGGTGGTGGAAGTGGTAATTCACAATCAGCACATACACCTAGTACATCAATTCATACACCGGATAATTCCAAAAATAATTCTACTCCAAACAAGAATATATTAAATCCCCCAGTAAACGTTTCTAATCCTAATAATCTGGAAATAAAAGATAATGATAAAATTGGAGGTGCTTTTATTATTTCAGGAGAAGATGAACACGTAACATTAAAAACAGTAGATATTACTACTAATTCTGATCTAAATACTTTATATATTGATGGTACTAAAATCCCTCTTTCCTCACTTTCTGTTAAATCAGATAGATGGTTAGATATTAGATCGGACAAAGTTTCTATAGATGGAATAGAAACCTCTCGAGATCTTAAAGTTTGTTGTGGCAAATACACCGATACTCGTATTGGCACAGTATTAAGTAAAAATGAAAATGAAGATACCTACTTCTTTTATAATGGTAACCTAACGAGAAATATGCCCGTTGGTGGTACGGTAAATTATAATACAGGCGATAGCATCCTATCATCTTACCATGACGAATTAGGTGATACTGATGAAGCCGTTGGCACTTCTCAATTTAGTGCTGATTTTATAAATAAAAAATTAACAGGTTCTTTATCTGTTAATAACACAAAATTAAATATTAAGGCTGATATTTCAGGAAATACCTTCTCAGGTATCGCTCAATCCGATGCTTTTAAATCTCAAGGTATTGCCGAAGGTAAATTTTATGGTGAAAACGCGAAAGAATTAGGCGGTTTAGTGAAAGCAAATGATAATTCTTGGGGTGGTACATTCGCAGCCAAAAAATAATCTTTATTTTATTTAATTAAAGCAAGCTCAGGCTTGCTTTATTTTTTCTCAATAAGAATAAAAATGAATATACAAACTAAATTTATTTTATTTCTCAGCTCATCATTATTTCTTACTTCATATTCTCTTGCTGAGGAAAAATCTCCTCAGCCACATGATGGGCGTTTAGATGAACAGCTACATTTGGCTAAACCAAATTTGCCACAAAAAACACCCGCACTTTTGACGAATAATAATCCGTCAAAATTATCGATTACAAAAGAAGAATTAGCGAAACATCCAGATTTGATTATTCGCGGTCTTATTCCTGCCGTATTACAAAATAATGGTGAAGTAGTACAGCTTTTGTTACCGCTATATCAGCCTTTACCTAAAAAAGATCCATTTTTGTTAGAATGGGCTGAAGCGATTAATTTACGAGAAAAAGGACATTTTTCTGATTCCGTTAAAGCCTACCGACACTTATTTTCACAAAAAACTGATCTTTTACCTTTACGCTATCAATTAGCTCAAGCCTTGTTTCTGAATAATGATAACGAGGCGGCAAAAGATCAATTTCAAAAGTTAAGAGCAGAGCAAGTTTCTCCTGATTCCGTAAAAATAATTGAACAATATCTTTCTGCATTGAATCAACGAGATCAATGGAAAATCCAAGGTGGATTTAGTTTTTTAAATGAAAGTAATATCAATAATGCACCAAAAGCAGGCACCAAAATTGACAACTGGACAGCTTGGGAAAAAGAAAGTGCCAGAGGATTTTCGTATTTTGGGAATGCTGAAAAGAAATGGTCATTACCTCACAACTACTTTACAAAATTATCCTTGGAAGGTAGTGGGAAATATTATTGGGATAACAAGAAATATAATGAATTTAACGCGAGAGCTGGTGTGGGTCTTGGATACCAAACTGCACGATTTGAACTCTCATTAATGCCATTTACTGAGAAGCGTTGGTATGCGGGCGGCTCATCTGGCGGAAATACGATGAAACAATACTCTAAAAATTCAGGTGCTAGATTGGATTTATCCAATTGGCTAAATGAAAAATGGCAAATTTCGACCGCACTTGAGTATGGTGAACAACGCTATGAAACTCGTAAATATTTAAATGGAAATAACTATCTAGCTTCCGCTACGCTACTTTACCTGGCGAAAAGTGGACAATATTGGTTTGGTGGCGTTGATTATAATCGCGAAAATACTCGAGATTTAGATAACGCTTATCAACGAAAAAATGTCCGATTAGGATGCGGGAAAGAATGGAAAGCTGGAATATCAACTCGTTTAATCCTGAATTATGCACAACGTGCCTATAAAGAAAAAGATCTTATTGGTATTCGCCAGAAAAATAAGGAATATGCATCAGTATTTACTATCTGGCATAGAAACTTTCATATCTGGGGAATCACACCGAAATTATCTTGGTCGTATCAAAAGGTAACCAGTAATCATCCTTTTTATGAATATGACAAAAATCGAATTTACTTAGAAATCAGCAAAACATTTTGAATTTTTCAAAAAAGTTGTAAGATTAGCAAACATAAGGGGCGTATGAGATATACGCCCCTTATACCATTCAAAAATATACTTTCACTTATAAAAATTTTAAGGAAGAAACATGACATTAAAACAACGTTATCAACAAGCGGCCAAGGAAGCTAGTTGGGCATTAGGTCTATCTATTTTATATGTGATAGGTTGGTGCTTATGTGCTTATTTGCCTAAAGAAACTCAAGGGCCGATTGGTTTCCCTCTCTGGTTCGAACTCTCTTGTATTTATTTGCCTATTCTGTTTATTGTAATTGGCCATTGGATTATCAAAATTATTTATCAAGATATCTCTCTTGAAATCAATGATGAGGAGAATCAAAAATGAATTTAGGTATTATTCTCCCTTTAATTATTTATCTTGCATTTATATTTGGTGCTGCGATTTTCGCTTATGTAAAACGTACAAAAGGCGATTTCCTAACGGAATATTATGTAGGTAATCGCTCCATGACAGGTTTTGTGCTCGCAATGACAACCGCCTCTACTTATGCCAGTGCAAGTTCTTTTGTCGGGGGACCTGGTGCAGCTTATAAGTACGGATTAGGTTGGGTATTACTGGCGATGATTCAAGTCCCTGCAGTATGGCTTGCATTAGGAGCATTAGGTAAAAAATTCGCGCTATTATCAAGAGAAACCAATGCGTTAACCATTAACGATCTTTTCCTTTATCGTTATAAAAACAAATATTTAGTCTGGCTATCAAGCCTTGCCCTTCTTCTCGCATTTTTTGCAGCCATGACTGTGCAATTTATTGGTGGTGCGCGTTTATTAGAAACAACCATTGGTATTTCTTATACTCAAGCATTGCTCTTATTTGCTTTAACGGTAGGTATCTATACATTTATCGGGGGATTCCGCGCCGTCGTGCTCACGGATACCATTCAAGGTACCGTCATGATTTTAGGTACCATTATTCTCCTTGTAGGAACCATTTATGCACTCGGTGGTGTAGAAAGTGCGGTTAATAAATTAACAGAAATCGATCCTGCGTTAGTCACGCCTTACGGGCCAAATGGAATGTTAGATTTTCAATTTATGGCTTCCTTCTGGGTGCTCGTCTGTTTCGGGGTCGTAGGTCTTCCACATACTGCTGTTCGATGCATGGCATTTAAAGATAGCAAAGCCTTACATAGAGGCATGCTGATTGGAACAATTGTACTTTCCATCATTATGTTTGGGATGCACTTAGCTGGCGCACTTGGTCGTGCAGTTATTCCAAATTTAACAGTATCAGATCAAGTGATTCCAACTTTAATGCTAAAAGTATTACCACCTATTATTGCTGGTATTTTCTTAGCCGCACCGATGTCAGCAATTATGTCCACAATTGATGCGCAACTTATTCAATCTTCTTCTATTTTTGTAAAAGATTTATACCTTTCTACAAAACCAGAAGCTGCCAAAAATGAGAAAAAAGTAAGTTATTTTTCATCTATTATCACGCTGATTTTGACCGCACTTTTAATCTTTGCCGCCCTCAATCCACCAGATATGATTATTTGGTTAAACCTATTTGCCTTTGGTGGACTAGAAGCCGCATTTTTATGGGTGATTGTGCTGGGCATTTACTGGGATAAAGCAAATGCTTATGGTGCGTTAAGCTCAATGATTATCGGCTTAGGGAGTTATATCTTGCTCACTCAACTTGGCATAAAATTATTTAATTTCCATCAAATCGTACCGTCATTAGTATTTGGATTGATTGCATTTTTAGTGGGTAATAAATTGGGCGAACGCCGTATTGACAAAACTCAATTAAAAGTTACCGCACTTTAAGTATTAATCAATATGCTGTCACCTTCTTCTAAATTAGAGGAAGGTGATATTTAATTTTCTCACTTTCCACAATTTCTACGCTAAAAGATAGAATTGGAACAATTCACAGGGATACATCAATGCTCTATCAAATTCTTGCGCTACTTATTTGGAGCAGTTCATTAATCGTCGGTAAACTCACTTATTCGATGATGGATCCTGTGCTTGTTGTGCAAGTGCGGTTAATTATTGCAATGATTATTGTCATGCCACTCTTTTTACGTCGTTGGAAAAAAATTGATAAACCAATGCGTAAACAGCTTTGGTGGTTAGCATTCTTTAACTATACCGCCGTATTTTTATTGCAATTCATCGGACTAAAATATACATCCGCCTCCAGTGCAGTCACCATGATTGGGTTAGAACCGCTGCTCGTTGTATTTGTCGGACATTTCTTCTTTAAAGACAAAGCAAAATGGTTTCACTGGCTATTCGGCGCAATAGCATTTATTGGCGTGGCGATTTTAATCAATGGTGGAAAAAATAATGCAGGCATTGATAACATCAGTTTATTCGGCTGTTTATTAGTACTAAGTGCTGGGATCATTTTCGCTGCTGTGTTACGTTGGACACAGCGAGTTGTGGCCAAAGTCTCAACGCAAGCCTATACCTCCGTCAGCATTGTACTTGGGACCATCACAACGTTACCGTTTACACTATTACTCACAGAAAACTGGCAAATATCATTAAATTCTACTGGTATTGCTGCTTTATTATATCTTGCCATTGGCTGTAGTTGGCTTGCCTATTGGTTATGGAATAAAGGCCTTAATAGTGTGGATGCCAATATCTCCGGTATTTTAGTCGCACTTGAGCCGTTATTCGGCATCTTATTTGCTGTATCATTACTTAGCGAAACGCTATCATTTTCAGCCGCACTTGGTATAACAATCATCATGCTCGCTACGCTTGGCTCGACTTTACTGCCGAAACTTTTGAAAAAATCGGTATAATACGCCCCATTTTATGAAATAAAGGAAAAAACAAATGGCTTGGATTCAAATTCGCCTAAATAGCACTAATGAAAAAGCAGAACAAATGAGTGATTTTTTAGAAGAAATCGGCTCCGTTTCTGTGACTTTTATGGATAGTCAAGATACACCGATTTTTGAGCCTTTGCCTGGTGAAACTCGTTTATGGGGCAACACCGATGTTATTGCATTATTTGATGCAGAAACAGATATGGCAGAAATCGTCCGCTTATTAAAAGAAGCGAAACACTTAGATAGCAATACGGCATACAAAATTGAACAAATAGAAGACAAAGACTGGGAACGTGAATGGATGGATAACTTCCACCCAATGCAATTTGGTCAGCGCTTATGGATTTGTCCAAGTTGGCGTGATGTGCCTGATGAAAATGCCGTCAATGTGATGCTCGACCCAGGTTTAGCGTTTGGGACAGGCACTCATCCTACAACCGCACTATGTTTAGAATGGCTAGATGGCCTTGATTTAAAAGATAAAACCGTCATCGATTTTGGTTGTGGTTCAGGCATTTTAGCTATTGCCGCATTAAAACTTGGAGCGAAAACTGCGGTGGGAATTGATATCGATCCACAAGCCATTCTGGCCAGTCGCAATAATGCCGAGCAAAATGGCGTTTCAGATCGCCTACAGCTGTTCTTATCTGATGAAAAACCCTCTGATTTAAAAGCTGATGTCGTGGTAGCGAATATTCTTGCTGGCCCTCTCAAAGAACTTTACCCAATCATTAGCCAACTTGTTAAACCTAATGGCGATCTTGGTTTATCGGGCATTTTAGAAACGCAAGCTCAATCGGTATGCGATGCCTATACGCAAACATTTGCGTTAGAGCCAGTCGCAGTCAGAGAAGAATGGTGCCGAATTACGGGTAAGCTAAAAACGCTTTAATTTCTTTTTGTCAATCAAAAAAAGTGTATTTTTTAAACAAATTTCACTTTGCAAAGTAAGGCAAAATGCGTATTATAGCCAGCCTTGTCGGTCGTCGACCAGTTCGACACTAATTAGATTTAGGCTTGCTAGGAAGGTAACGTAAAATGCGAATCGGTTCATACCAATTAAGAAATCGTGTTTTACTTGCACCAATGGCAGGTATTACCGACCAGCCTTTCCGTCGTCTTTGTGCATATTATGGTGCTGGACTCACATTTTCAGAAATGATGTCCACAAATCCGCAAGTTTGGTATACCGAAAAATCCAAATTGCGTTTGGCACATAGTGAAGATTTAGGTCTCAATGCCGTGCAAATTGCCGGTAGCGATCCACTCGAGATGGCGCAAGCCGCTGCCATCAATGTGGAATATGGCGCTCAAATCATTGACATTAATATGGGGTGTCCCGCCAAAAAAGTAAATCGCAAACTCGCAGGCTCTGCATTGTTGCAATTTCCAGATTTGGTGGAAAAAATCTTGCGAGAAGTAGTGGCCGCTGTCAATGTGCCGGTGACCTTAAAAATTCGTACAGGCTGGGATAAATCTAATCGAAACTGCGTTCAAATCGGCAAAATTGCAGAACAATGTGGCATACAAGCATTAACAGTGCACGGTCGTACACGAGCTTGTCTTTTTGAAGGCGAAGCGGAATATGACAATATCAAAGCTGTTAAACAAGCAATTGCCATACCGGTTATAGCCAATGGTGATATTGATTCTGCTCGGAAAGCAAAATTCGTTCTCGATTATACCGGGGCGGATGCCATTATGATCGGTCGTGCTGCGCTAGGTAACCCTTGGCTATTTCAAGCTGTGGGAAACCTAATTGAGCATGATTCGATAAGCCAAATGCCAAGTTTAAGCGAAAAGTGCGGTCAAATTTTGCGCCATATTCAAGAATTACATCAATTCTATGGCGAACAAAAAGGCTATCGCATTGCGCGTAAACACGTGGCTTGGTATTTACAGGGAATTCAACCTGATTCCGTTTTTAAACAGACTTTTAATGCAATTAGTGATCCAAAAGAGCAACTCATTGTATTGGAAGATTTTTTCAATTTAATTTTGGATAAAGAAAAATGTTAGAACAACAACGTAGTCCTGCTGATGCTTTAACGGTATCAGTATTAAATGCGCAATCACAAGTGACCAACAAACCATTACGCGATTCAGTAAAACAAGCATTGCGTAATTATTTAGCGCAATTAGATGGTCAAGATGTGAATGATCTTTACGAATTAGTATTAGCGGAAGTTGAACACCCGATGTTAGATATGATTATGCAATATACTCGTGGCAATCAAACTCGTGCAGCAAATATGCTTGGTATCAACCGTGGTACATTACGTAAAAAACTAAAAAAATACGGTATGGGCTAAGTTATACTTTTTTTAGATAGCAAAGGGCGAACATTTTAATGTTCGCCCTTTTCATTGCATCTGATAAAGCACAAGCGATAACCTGTGCTTTAAATTTATCTTAAAATCAACCGCACTTTATTCTACGGTGACAGACTTCGCTAAGTTACGGGGTTGATCTACGTCAGTACCTTTAATTAAAGCCACATGATAAGAAAGCAACTGCATTGGGATGGTATAAAAAATCGGTGCAACGATATCATTGACTTTTGGCATCGTGATAATTTTCATTCCTTCACTTGGTGTAAAGCCCGCTTCTTTATCAGCAAATACGTATAATTGACCGCCACGAGCACGAACCTCTTCAATGTTCGATTTTACTTTCTCTAATAATTCATTATTTGGCGCAACCACAATTACCGGCATATCGGCATCAATCAACGCTAATGGACCATGCTTCAATTCTCCGGCCGCATACGCTTCAGCGTGAATATAAGAAATCTCTTTCAATTTCAAAGAGGCCTCTACGGCAATTGGATAAAATGCACCACGACCTAAGAAAAGTGCATGATGTTTTTCAGCAAAATCCTCAGCCAATGCTTCAATGTCTGTATCGAATGCTAATGCTTTTTCAATTTCCGCAGGTAAAGATTGCATTGCTTTGGTAATCTCTTGCTCTTTTTCTGCAGAAATATGACCTTTAACTTTACCAAGTGCCGTCACCAACATTAATAACGCAGCGAGCTGTGTCGTAAATGCTTTTGTTGATGCTACCCCAACTTCAACACCAGCACGCGTCATAAATGCAAGATCTGATTCGCGTACTAGCGAAGATCCAGCAACATTACAAATTGTTAATGCCGCCATGTAGCCTTTTTCTTTCGCTAAACGAAGTGCGGCTAAAGTATCTGCTGTTTCGCCAGATTGAGAAAGTGTAATCAATAAGCTATTTGGACGGGTAACAAATTTGCGATAACGAAACTCTGATGCAATTTCAACATCACAGCTCACTCCAGCCAAAGATTCAAACCAATAACGCGCTACCATACCTGCATTATAGGATGTGCCACAAGCAACAATTTGAATATGCTCAACTTTTTCTAAAATGTCTTTTGCACCATTACCGATTGAATCGACAATCACATTTTCATGATTTATACGCCCTTCCATTGTATTGATAAGTGCGGTTGGCTGTTCGTAAATTTCTTTCTGCATAAAATGGCGGAATTTGCCTTTCTCTGCCGCGTCATTTTCAAGATTAGATTCGTAAATTTCACGCTCAACTTTATTGCCGTAAGTATCATAAATATCAACTGTACGACGTGTAATTTCTGCAATATCCCCTTCTTCTAAAAAGATAAAACGGCGGGTAACACTTAAAAGCGCAAGTTGATCTGAAGCTAAGAAATTTTCACCAATACCTAAGCCAATCACTAGCGGACTACCAGAACGAGCTGCCACTAAATGTTCAGGATAGCGACTATCCATTACCACCATACCATATGCGCCCGTGAGCTGTTTTACTACTTTTTTCACAGCTTCTAAAAGTGAATCCGTGCTACGCATTTCCCATTCAACGAGGTGAGCAATCACTTCAGTATCTGTTTGCGATAAAAATATATAACCACGAGATTTTAATAATTCACGAAGTTCTTCATGATTTTCAATAATACCGTTATGTACTACAGCAAAAGTGCCTGACGCATGGGGGTGCGCATTGGTTTCTGATGGTTCACCATGCGTTGCCCAACGCGTATGCGCAATCCCTGTACCACCAATCAATGGTTTCTCCGATACAGCCTCATCTAAAGCTTTAACTTTACCTAAACAGCGCACGCGTTGTAATTCATGATGTTCATTTACCACCGCAACGCCTGCTGAATCATAACCACGATATTCCAAACGATGTAAACCATTAATTAAGATTTCCGCTACATCACGTTGCGCTACCGCGCCGACAATACCACACATAAGCTTTCCTTATTGTTAATTAAATAAAAAATACGTCTACTTTTTTAACCGCACTTTATACGCAAATTACTTCTACGCCATGAGCTAAAATGGCTTGTTTATCTTGTTCTGACAATCCTGTATCAGTAATAAGCACATCAATTTGTTGCCAAGTTAATTCTAAATTTGGCATTTTTCGACCAATTTTCTGAGATTCCACCATCACAACAACTTCGCGAGAAACTTCCGCCATCACCTGGCTTAATCCTACAAGTTCATTAAAAGTCGTAGAACCTCGCGCTAAATCAATGCCATCGGCACCAATAAAAAGTTGGTCGAAATCGTAAGAACGTAGCACCTGTTCAGCTACTTTTCCTTGAAACGATTCCGAACGAGTATCCCAAGTTCCACCAGTCATCAGCAACGTTGGCTCATTTTCTAATGCTCTCAATTCTGTTGCCACCGAAAGTGAGTTCGTCATTACAACTAACCCTTGTTTTAAATTAAGTTGCTTAATCAAAGCCGCCGTAGTACTACCGCTATCTACGATAATACGGTTATGATCACGAATACGTTCGGCGGCGGCTTTCGCTATGACAAACTTTCGTTTCGTAAGTTCATCATTTTCGTTTTCATCAATAATTTCTTTTGGCATTAAAATTGCGCCGCCATATTTACGCAATAAAAAACCATTTGTTTCTAGCGCACTTAAGTCTTTACGAATAGTCACTTCAGATATATCAAAAAGCTGCACTAGCTGCTCTACACTCACTTCACCTTGTTCTTGCAAAAGTTGCATAATTGTATGGCGACGTTGTTTAGTATTACGAGGCTGGCTACTTTTTTTCATAAAGCTATCCTTAAATGCAATAAATTTCGGTTCGAAAGTTTATTGAAAGAATATTGTTTTGTAAAGTAAATTTTAGGTAACAAAAAACCCTGCTCATTGGCAGGGTTTAAAATCATTCAAATGTTAATTATTTGATTGCATCTTTTAATGCTTTACCAGAAACAAACGCTGGTACTTTAGATGCTGCGATTTTAATTTCAGCACCAGTTTGTGGGTTACGACCAGTACGTGCAGCACGTGCATTTACTTTGAATGTACCGAAACCGATTAATTGTACAGGTTCACCTTTTTTGAGGCTTGCAGTAATCGCTTCTAAAGTAGCTTCTAACGCAGCTTTAGCTTGTTTTTTGTTTAATTCTGCAGCGCTTGCAATTGCATCAATTAAATCTGTTTTGTTCATAAATTTGTACCTTCTGTTAAATAAAAATTTGACTCTTCAAAATATGCCTGCGGGCTAACCACAAAAGCTGTGCAAAGGATAATCTAACTTACGATGAATTTAAAGCAAGATTTTTAAAATTTGTGACAAATCTCACGTTATTGATGAAATTCTATACCAATATTAGAGATTCCCTCGGCTCGAATCTCATTTTTTAAATCTAAAATTAATTCAATATCACGTTTTTCACATTCTTTAAGTAAACGATAAATCTGCCATTGCACATCGAGTTCCACTTGAATATCTTCACTTTCTTTAAGTTCGCTGTCCGACCAATCTCGCCCCGTTTCCGTTTCCAATAAACTCGTTACCGTTCCTAAAGAAATTAAGCTCATTTCCACCGCTCTTTCTAATGTTTCACCCGCGATAATAGCGTGTAAAATTTCAGCTAAAGCCTGGCAAGCATCTAACGCTGGCACAACACCAAAACTCTCGTAATCATTCACATCAGGAATAATCGTTTCTAATTTTTCCAACTGATTTTCAAAGTTAATCTTGGCATCTTTAACCGTTAAATATTCCCACACCAAATTGAGAATATTTTGATACGTTTTGGCTTCAGCGCTAAGCTCGTTCATTTGACAGAACAATTTAAAATTTGGTGCCATACGTTCACATAAAGCAGCCATAAAAGTCAGATGTTGCCAACTTTCTAAGTTTTCTAAGCGTTTATGAATCGGATTTCGCATCTTATTTCCTTAATTTATAAGAGTTGGAATATTTATTAATAGCATTTCTGTTCCGCTTTACAGAGTTCAAGCGTCGTATGAATTAATTTGCGAGCGATAGTACCTGTTGGCGGTAATTCTGGCAAGGGTTGATCATAAGAAAACCAATGCGCATCATGAATTTCACTTTCCTGTAAAGTAATTTCACCGCTCTCATAATCAGCCAGAAAACCGACCATTTGAGAATTCGGAAATGCCCAAGGCTGGCTACCAAAATAACGAATATTTTTTATCAAAATCCCCGTTTCCTCAAAAACCTCTCTACGCACCGCTTGTTCAAATGTTTCACCGACCTCTACAAAACCTGCAAGAGTGGTATACATTCCTCCATTCGGGTGATAATGACGTTTATGATTAGCAAGCAATATTTCTTTGCCACGTCGAACCGCAACAATAATGGATGGACAAATTACAGGATAAGTTCGATACCCGCAGTGAGTACATTGCACAGCGAGCTCTTCTTGAATTTGTTGTGTTTTATGACCGCACTTTCCACAAAATTTATGGGTTTTCAGGAAATGATTAATTTCCACACCTCGGCTTAATACATGGAATTCATCCTCTGGCAGAGAAAGTAATCCACGCAAACTTACATATTCTCGTTCATCGCTTTCTTGCTCAGCCACAAGCCATAACGGACGATTTTTCCATTCACCGATTTGCATTGCCTGCAATCCTTCCATTCCAAGCGCTTTAGCCGTACCACAAGGCAACTCATTATTCAGCAAATAAAGGTTCGAACCTTGAGTAAGCAACCAATAACCAAAATCATCTGGATGAAGTGTTTTCATTTTTTACTCCATAAAAATAACCGCACTTTCAAAGTGCGGTTATTATAAATCTTCTTTTTCCCACTCACTAATAATAAGAGTGTTCTCCACGCTGATGTTCGGTTACATCTTTTGCACCTTTTAATTCATTCGGGAATAGGCTAATAAGTTGTTTTTCTACGCCATCTTTTAACGTAACATCCACCATTGAGCAACCATTACAGCCGCCACCGAATTGTAAAATTGCGTAACCATCTTCAGTAATTTCAATTAATGTTATGCGTCCACCATGATTTGCGAGCTGTGGATTAATTTGAGTTTGAATCACATATTCAACACGTTCAATTAATGGCGCATCATCAGCCACCTTACGCATTTTGGCATTCGGTGCTTTTAAGGTAAGTTGTGCACCAAGCTCCTCGGTAACATAATCAATTTCTGCCTCTTCTAAAAAAGGTAAACTCACCTCATCAATAAATGCCGAAAAAGTGTCATATTTCATTTCAAAATCACTTTCTTCCACGGCATTCGGTGGGCAATAAGATACGCCACATTCCGCGTTAGGGGTGCCAGGATTAACTACGAAAATACGAATATTGGTTCCTTCTTCTTGCGTGTCTAAAAGTTTTCGAAAATGCGCTTGTGCGGCATCAGAAATAGCGATTTGCTGGGTTACTTGTTCCATAATTATGTCCTAAATACTTGAGAGAAAGTATCAGGAATAATACGCCCATCGTGCTTTTTTTTCCAGTGCTTTATATTAAGCACGCGCCAGCCCCCACACTTGAATCTCCTCTACGCCTAATTTTCGCAACAATTTTGATATTTCATTGAGTGTAGAGCCCGTAGTAATCACATCATCCACCAGCGCGACACGACGATAAGGAAACTCATTTTTCGAAACAGCAAGAGAAAAGGCATTTTTTAAATTCTGACGACGATCTTTGGCACTCAAACCACGTTGAGTATGCGTGTGTCTCACACGTTTTACGATATTGTTCAAATTAGGAATATCCAGCCAACGACTTAATTGCCGAGATAATAAATCTGCCTGATTATAACCTCGTCTCCACTGGCGAAAATGATATAAAGGCACTGGAATGATTGCTTCTGGCAATTTAAGTTGATGTGTTCGTTTAGCCTCTCGCACCGCAAGATATAAAAGCCGAGCCAAAGTGCGGTCAATCCAAAATTGATTTTGAAATTTAAAACGGTGAATCAATACAGAAAGTGGTTCAACATAATGTCCAATAATGACTATCTTATCCCAACTAGGTTCTTGTTTAAGACAATTACCACAATGTAGCGCATAATATTGCAATTCCGAACCACAATGACCGCAATAAGGAAAAGATTTAATTTGTTTTTGGCAACCTGAACATAGTCCATTTTTTGCGATATGAAGATTGCCACGACAGTGGATACAGCGAAAATTAAAAAAATTCATCGTCTAAAAAAGTTATTTTTTACCCGCACTTTTTTGTTTCAACGCCTCTAACGTTTCTCCTGCTTTTAAAATATGCGGCGTCACGAAAATCACTAGCTCACGTTTTTGATGTCGTTCACTTTCTTTACTAAACAATCGTTTAATGCCAGGTATATCGCCAAGTAATGGCACTTTATCTTCGCTTTTTGTGATCGTATCGTGGAACACACCTCCAAGCACAATAGTTTCCCCATCTTTGGCAAAAACTTGAGTATTAATTTCTTGCTTATCAATAGAAACCACCTCGTTTTGTCCATAAGCGACACGAGAACCTGGAGAGTTTTGGCTCACTAATAAATCAAGCAAAATATTGTTATCTTTAGAAATATGTGGCGTCACTTCCAAACCTAGCACCGCTTCGCGAAATTCCACAGATTGTGTATCGTTACGAGTATTACTCACAACATAAGGAATTTCTGTCCCCTGTTTAATACTCGCACTTTTCTTATTTGTGGTTAGCAAGCGTGGACTTGCAATAATTTCTACATTATTTTCACGCTCTAAAGCACTTAATTCTAAATCAAGCAATCGCCCATTAATTTTCGCGACTTGTAATGCTATCGAGCCAGCAGGTGTCGTCGTTGTCGCAAAATTCACATTAAGATTATCCGCAATATTTTCAAAACCATTACCGGCTAAACTACCCGCTACATGCGCGGCATTTTCCGTTGGGTTAAAAATCCCCCACCGAACACCCAATTCTTTCAAACTCTCATCCGTAATTGTCACAATACGCGCTTCAATAGCGATCTGCTCAATAGGCTTATCCATTTCAGAAATTAATTTTTTAATATTTTGCACAGAACGAGGCTCATCCTGAATAACGAGTAAATTACTGCGTTCATCAAAGGCAATGCTCCCCGCAGGAGAAAGCAAAGAGCCACTTCCTGTGGTTAAAGATTTCATTAACTCGGAGGCTTTAGCAAAATGGAGTTTAACCGTGTGACTCACTAAGTGCGATTCATCTGTAGTAAGATTTCCTGCAACTTGACCTTTGCCTGATAGTCCTCCATTCAGATAATAAATACCCTCATCTTTATTCAAAGTAAGCTTCTTACTTTTAGCAATTATTTGTAGCAAACGCGGCATATCAATATTATCTAATGTCAAAGAAATATTGCCTTCTAACGCCTCATCCATCACTAAATTCACATCATGTTGAAAAGCTAATTGCTCCAGGGTTTGGGCTAAAGGCGCTTGCGATAAACGAATAAAAAAACGTTCGTTATCTGTTTTAGGATTAGCAAAAACGATTGATGGCAAACAAAAACACACTAAAAAACAACTGCACTTTAAAAGATATTTCTTCATAATCTTCCTTTAAAAACTTAATTCTTTCTGTTCAACGCTATCACATTGCTCACCGAGCTTACGCATAAATTGAACTTTATTTTGATTGATTTTTGTTACAACATATCCTTCTTGAGCTACATCAATGCCCTCTAAAACGCTGTAAATTTGCAAATTCTGATCCAGTAATAAGGCAAAAGCTTTATCTTTAGAAATTACTACACCCACCAATTTTAAAGCGTTCAAAGGAATTTCAGCTGCTTGGCGATTTTCATCCGCTCCGCATAGATTATTAGGTACATCTGAGGAAATTATTTCTGTCTGCTCAAGCTCTGTTTGTGCGTTATCAAACTGAGAACGGTTACGCTGTGTTTTATCGAAAGGATCTTGTCCCCAACTGCAATTCATAAAAAATAATGTAATCAGGTAAAACCAATACTTCATTTTGCCTCCTTATCTAGCTGAAAAATGATCTCGGTTTGCAAAGGGCTGTTTTCGGGTTTCATAAATTGCAACCGGCTTACAGAAAGCTGTGACGTATTAGCTAAAAGTGCGGTTAAAAATGTCTTCGTTTTTTCAAAATGCCCAGTAAGCTGTAAATGCAAAATGGGCAGCTGCCCCATTTCCCAACGTAAATGCTGAGATAAACCATTACGTGCAGCTAAACGTTGAATTTGTTTATTCAAAGGCATAATTTGCGCAGCCAGTTCTGGAGAAAGTTTTCGACTTTCGGATTGCTGCTGTAAAGAAGTTAAAATTTTCTGTTGATGCAACAATTCTGATCGTTTCTCCGCTAGCTCATTTTCGGTTTCATGGAAACGTGAGCTCCCCTGGATATAATCTAAAACAGGGCGAAAAATCACCGCACTTAATAGCAATAAAAAAGTTAAACCGTGCACATAAAAAGGCTGGCTTAGCCATTTTCCAAAAGGAGTAAAAGGATCGTTCAAAAAGGCTTTCACTTATCTTCTCCAACTTCTTCCACATCAAAGCGAAAAAACAATGTATGTTGCTCAGGCTGAACTTGACTTAATTTCACATTGGGGAAATGTTGCTTTAAAAATTGATGTACCGACTCAAATTCCATTTGATCTTGCGCTCGCCCCTCAAAACTTAAGTTATGGCCATCTTGTTTAAATCGGTTTAATTCGCCTTTCTGAAGAGGCAATTCACTTAATTGCTGCAAACTATTTTGAACTTGCCCATTCGTGAGAGAGTGCAAAACTTCACCAACTTTCACCGCACTGCGTAACTGATCAATTTGCGTGGTAGTTTTGTAAAGTTGCTGATTAAGTTGCTCAAAAGACTTTTGCTGTGTCTGCAAATTTTGTTTCTGTTGTTCAATCAAATTGCTAAAAGCCAACATTAAATTAATAGCAAGCAAGGTAAATAAAGCGATATAAAAAGCTAAACGACGTAAACGTTTTTGATGTTGATAAGTACGCCAAGGCAATAAATTCATCGACATTTAGCTACTCACTTTTTGTTGATGTAAATCTTTTTGCCACAGCGCATTGCCAAGTGCGATAAAAGGTAAATCTGTTTCGACTCGCTGCCAGTTTTCTGGTAATGGCGTATGACTTGAAGGAATTTGATAAACCAAAATTCGTTCAATTTTCCCTTCAAAACGTTCGGTAAATTGCTCATAAAGTGCGGTCAAATTTTCGTGAGATTGTAAAATTTGCGATTGCTGAGATCTTTCACAAATCGCCAAACAGTAGTCATCTTCTTGAAATAAAAATAAGGTATTTTCTGACCGCACTTGTTCATTCAACAAATATTGAAATGCACGCAAGATGCTATGAGGAACAACATCTAACACATTAATTTTAAATGGTTGAAAATCTTGCAAATAAGTTTGCGCACTCGTCTCTCGAATTGCTGTAATCTCTAAACTAAAACCTTGCTTTAACGGGGTAGAAATATAATCAAACCACAATTCCTCTAAAGGAATGGGCAATTCTTTCTCAATCACAAATTTACATTGTTGATGACATTCTTGCGCATTTAATATTTGCGGCAAAATTAATACTTTCGACCAAGTCAAGTGAGCAGAAATACTTGCCACAAACTGCAAAGAAAAGGTTTTCCCTTGAGATTGTGTTTTTAAATGTCGCAAAAAACGATTTTTTAAATCACTATCATTGATAGAGGCTTGATAACATTGTGGCTGTTCAAGTTCATCAAACCACACAAAATCAAAATTACCTTGTTTACGGTGAATACCAATTTGTAAAGTGCGGTGATTTTTCCGAGAGAATTGCATATTCTTTCCTATTCTTTAAAGGCTGAATCTTTTATACTTAGCAGCCAAATCATAGGTCTCTTAACAAGAATATTCATTAACGAAGCGAGAATTTTACGATGCGGATCGCAAAATTAATATTTAGTACCCTATTAACTTTATGTATTTTAGGTTTAGTCGCAGGCGGAATGCTGTATTTCCACCTAAAATCAGAATTGCCCTCAGTAGAAGCATTAAAAACCGTTGAATTACAACAGCCAATGCAGATTTATACGGCCGACGGTAAATTAATTGGTGAAGTGGGTGAGCAACGACGTATTCCAGTAAAATTAGCTGAAGTACCACAACGCTTAATTGATGCATTTTTAGCGACAGAAGATAGCCGCTTTTACGATCATCACGGATTAGACCCTATCGGCATTGCCCGTGCGTTATTTGTTGCAGTGAATAATGGTGGCGCATCACAAGGTGCAAGTACGATCACCCAACAATTAGCACGTAACTTTTTCTTAACCCCAGAAAAAACTATTATTCGCAAAGCTCGTGAAGCCGTACTTGCCGTAGAAATTGAAAATACCCTAACCAAACAAGAAATCTTAGAGCTTTATTTAAACAAAATCTTTTTAGGCTATCGTTCTTATGGTGTTGCGGCTGCTGCACAAACCTATTTCGGTAAATCATTAAATGAATTGACATTATCGGAAATGGCCATTATCGCAGGCTTACCAAAAGCACCTTCAACCATGAACCCGCTTTATTCTTTAAAACGCTCAGAAGAACGCCGCAATGTGGTGCTAAGCCGAATGTTAGATGAAAAATACATAAGCAAAGAAGAATATGATGCTGCATTAAAAGAGCCTATCGTTGCTAGTTATCATGGCGCAAAATTTGAATTTCGTGCTGATTATGTCACTGAAATGGTTCGCCAAGAAATGGTTCGCCGTTTTGGTGAAGAAAACGCCTACACCAGTGGTTATAAAGTATTTACCACTGTACTTTCAAAAGACCAAGCTGAAGCCCAAAAAGCCGTACGTAACAACTTAATTGATTACGATATGCGTCGCGGATATCGTGGTGGTGCGCCTTTATGGCAAAAAAATGAAGCTGCTTGGGATGATGAACGTATTCTAGCGTTTTTACGTAAATTGCCAGATTCTGAACCATTTATTCCAGCGGCTGTGGTTGGAATGGCAAAAGGTGGTACGGATCTATTATTAGCATCCGGTGAAAAAATGACGCTATCCACTAATGCAATGCGTTGGACTGGCAGAAGTAATCCTGTAAAAGTAGGTGAGCAAATTTGGATTCGTCAACGCACTAATGGTGAATGGCAATTAGGACAAATTCCAGCTGCCAACTCTGCATTAGTATCTATTAACTCAGATAATGGTGCGATTGAAGCTATTGTTGGTGGCTTTAGCTATGAACAAAGTAAGTTCAACCGTGCGACACAATCCTTAGTTCAAGTGGGTTCTTCTATCAAACCATTTATTTACGCAGCGGCATTAGAAAAAGGTTTAACACTTTCTAGCGTATTACAAGACAGCCCAATTTCTATTCAAAAACCAGGACAAAAACTGTGGCAACCAAAAAACTCACCTGATCGTTATGATGGTCCAATGCGTTTACGCGTAGGATTAGGTCAATCCAAAAATATGATTGCTATTCGTGCTATCCAAACGGCAGGTATTGATTTCACAGCAGAATTTTTACAACGTTTTGGTTTTAAACGTGATCAATATTTTGCAAGTGAAGCCTTAGCGCTTGGCGCAGCCTCTTTCACACCATTAGAAATGGCTAGAGCTTATGCGGTGTTTGATAATGGCGGTTTCCTCATTGAACCTTATATCATTGAAAAAATTCAAGATAACACGGGTAAAGACTTGTTTGTTGCAAACCCTAAAATTGCTTGTATTGAGTGTAATGATATCCCAGTTGTTTATGGTGAAACGAAAGACAAAATCAACGGCTTTGCGAATATTCCTTTAGGCGAAAATGCCTTAAAACCATCAGATGACAGTACAAACGGTGAGGAAGTTGATCAACAACCTGAAACTGTGCCTGAACTGCCAGAATTACAGTCAAATGTCACTGCACTTAAAGAAGATGCGATAGATTTAATGGCGGATGCAAAAAATGGTTCATCTAAGATAGAATATGCTCCTCGAGTAATCAGTGGCGAGTTAGCATTTTTAATTCGCAGCGCCTTAAATACGGCGATTTATGGTGAGCAAGATCTAGACTGGAAAGGAACCAGCTGGCGTATTGCACAAACTATTAAACGTAGCGATATAGGCGGTAAAACAGGTACCACCAATAGTTCAAAAGTGGCTTGGTATGCAGGATTTGGCGCAAACTTAGTAACCACAACTTATGTCGGGTTTGATGACAACAAACGAGTATTGGGTAAAGGTGAAGCAGGTGCGAAAACTGCAATGCCAGCTTGGGTCGCTTATATGAAAACAGCATTGAGCGATAAACCAGAACGTAAATTACCATTACCACCAAAAATTATGGAAAAAAGTATTGATACGATGACTGGTTTGCTCTCTCCATCTGGTGGAAGAAAAGAATACTTTATTGTAGGAACTGAACCAACCCGTACATACGTTTCCGAAATGCAAGAGCGCGGTTACTATGTGCCACCAGAATTACAACAACGCTTAAATGGTACTGGAGGAAAAGCGCCCGTGCCAGTTAGCCAGCCAGAAGAACTCTTCTAAAAATGACCGCACTTTAGTGCATAATCAGGCGAGTCAATTGGCTCGCCTTCGTTATTAAACAAAGGATATATTATGCTGAGTTATCGTCACTCATTCCATGCAGGCAATCACGCCGATGTCTTGAAACATATCGTCTTAATGCTCATTTTGGAAAATCTTAAACTCAAAGAAAAAGGCTTTTTTTATTTGGATACGCACTCTGGTGTAGGTCGTTATCGTTTATCCTCAAACGAATCAGAAAAAACGGGGGAATATAAAGAAGGTATTGGACGCTTGTGGGATCAAACAGACTTACCCGAAGATGTTGCACGTTATGTAAAAATGATCAAAAAACTCAATTATGGTGGCAAAGAACTACGTTATTATGCTGGCTCGCCGTTAATTGCTGCTGAATTGTTGCGCCCACAAGATCGCGCACTATTGACTGAGCTTCATCCTAGCGATTATCCAATCCTTCGCAATAATTTTAGTGACTACAAAAATGTCACCGTAAAATGTGACAATGGCTTTCAACAAGTCAAAGCAACGCTACCTCCAAAAGAACGCCGAGGCTTGGTGCTAATCGATCCGCCTTATGAATTAAAAGAAGATTATGATCTTGTCGTCAAAGCTATTGAAGAAGGCTATAAGCGTTTTGCCACTGGCACTTATGCGATTTGGTATCCCGTTGTATTACGCAAACAAACTAAACGTATTTTTAAGGAATTAGAAACAACGGGGATTAGAAAAGTTCTAAAAATTGAGCTCGCTGTTCGCCCTGACAGCGATCAACGAGGTATGACGGCAAGCGGTATGGTGGTAATTAATCCACCTTGGACATTAGAAACCCAAATGAAAGAAATTTTGCCTTATCTCACAAAAACATTAGTTCCAGAAGGTACAGGAAACTGGACTGTCGAATGGATTACACCTGAATAACCGTCTCTTCCCATTCTAAACACCACTAAATTTCACCGCACTTGACTTCAAAAGTGCGGTGAAATTTTCTGAGATTTTAAATACCCCAAATCATTAACCACACTGTTCCCAAAAGCCTATTTTTTCGCTAGAATGCACGCAATTTTTGACTTAATAAAGGATAACATTATGTTTGGAAAAGGCGGTTTAGGCGGCTTAATGAAACAAGCCCAACAAATGCAAGAAAAAATGCAAAAAATGCAGGAAGAAATCGCGCAACTAGAAGTAACGGGTGAATCTGGTGCAGGTTTAGTGAAAATCACAATTAATGGTGCACATAACTGCCGTCGCATTGACATTGATCCGTCTTTAATGGAAGACGATAAAGAAATGTTAGAAGATTTAATCGCGGCCGCTTTTAACGATGCGGTACGTCGTGCAGAAGAATTACAAAAAGAAAAAATGGCATCGGTTACTGCTGGAATGCCATTGCCTCCAGGAATGAAGTTTCCGTTTTAATTATTAGGCGCGTGAATATAAAATTCACGCGTCATCTCTTATTTACCTTTCATTAAATCACTATGCAAAGCAGCCCACTTTTAGAACACCTTATTGAAAACTTACGTTGTCTTCCAGGCGTAGGGCCTAAATCTGCGCAACGTATGGCTTATCATCTTTTACAACGTAATCGTAGCGGTGGGATGAATTTAGCTCGAGCACTCACAGAAGCCATGTCTAAAATTGGTCATTGTTCACAATGTCGAGACTTTACGGAAGAAGACACTTGCAACATTTGCAATAATCTACGCCGTCAAAATTCAGGTTTGCTTTGTGTCGTTGAAATGCCAGCAGATATTCAAGCAATTGAGCAAACTGGACAATTTTCAGGACGTTATTTTGTCTTAATGGGACACTTATCACCACTTGATGGTATTGGTCCTCGTGAAATTGGTTTAGATTTACTGCAAAAACGTTTAGTAGAAGAATCTTTCCACGAGGTGATTCTTGCAACAAACCCAACAGTGGAAGGCGATGCAACAGCAAACTACATCGCTGAAATGTGCCGCCAACATAATATCAAAGTGAGTCGTATCGCTCATGGCATTCCTGTCGGTGGTGAACTGGAAACTGTGGACGGCACAACGCTGACTCACTCTTTTCTAGGTCGTCGTCAAATCGACTAATGTCCTCATACCATTATGCGTTTATTTATCGCTGAAAAACCAAGCTTAGCTCGAGCTATTGCTGATGTGCTCCCCAAACCCCATCAACGTGGGGATGGTTTTATCAAATGTGGCAATAATGATGTGGTAACTTGGTGTGTAGGGCATCTGCTCGAGCAAGCTGAACCCAATGCCTATGATCCCAAATTCAAACAATGGCGTTTAGAACATCTCCCTATCATTCCTGAAAAATGGCAACTTTTACCGCGAAAAGAAGTAAAAAAACAACTTTCTGTGGTAGAAAAACTGATCCATCAAGCGGATACACTTGTTAATGCAGGAGACCCTGATAGAGAAGGACAATTACTTGTAGATGAAGTGTTCAGTTATGCCAATTTATCTGCCGAAAAACGCGATAAAATTTTACGCTGCTTGATTAGCGACCTAAATCCAAGTGCAGTAGAAAAAGCGGTTAAAAAATTACAACCCAACCGTAACTTTATTCCTCTTGCCACATCCGCACTCGCACGAGCCCGCGCCGATTGGCTTTATGGCATTAATATGACCAGAGCCTATACCATTCGTGGCAGACAAACTGGCTATGATGGCGTGCTTTCAGTTGGTCGAGTACAAACCCCAGTACTAGGTTTAATTGTACGTCGAGATTTGGAAATTGAACATTTCCAACCCAAAGACTTTTTTGAAGTGCTCGCTTGGATTAATCCAGAGAATAAAGAAGAAAAAACTCAGGAAAAATCAACCGCACTTTTCAGTGTCTTATGGCAACCAAGCAAAGCTTGTGAAGATTACCAAGATGATGACGGCAGGGTGCTCTCTAAAGGATTAGCAGAAAACGTTGTAAAACGTATTACAAATCAACCTGCGGAAGTAACCGAATACAAAGACGTTCGTGAAAAAGAAACGGCGCCCTTGCCTTATTCCCTTTCTGCGTTACAAATTGATGCAGCAAAGCGATTTGGTATGTCCGCTCAAACCGTATTAGATACGTGTCAACGCCTATATGAAACTCATCGTTTAATTACTTATCCGCGTTCTGATTGTCGCTATTTGCCCGAAGAACATTTTGCAGAACGCCATAACGTATTAAATGCAATTTCAACCCATTTTGAAGCTTATCAACGCTTACCAAATGTCATTTCAACTGAACAAAGAAATCGCTGTTGGAATGATAAAAAAGTAGAAGCTCACCATGCAATCATTCCAACGGCCAAAAATCGTCCAGTAAATCTAACACAAGAAGAACGTAATATTTACAGCCTTATCGCTCGCCAATATTTAATGCAATTTTGTCCTGACGCAGAATATCGTAAAAGCAAAATCACATTAAACATTGCCGGCGGTACTTTTATAGCTCAAGCGCGAAATTTACAAACGGCCGGGTGGAAAGAATTGTTAGGCAAAGAAGACGATACAGAAAATCAAGAACCCTTATTACCAATAGTAAAGAAAGGACAAATTTTGCATTGTGAACGCGGAGAAGTCATAAGTAAAAAAACTCAGCCGCCAAAGCCTTTCACGGATGCAACCTTGCTTTCAGCAATGACGGGGATTGCAAGGTTTGTACAGGATAAAGAACTCAAAAAAATTCTGCGAGAAACCGATGGATTGGGTACAGAGGCTACTCGTGCAGGCATCATTGAATTACTTTTTAAACGCGGTTTTTTAACGAAAAAAGGGCGAAATATTCACAGTACAGAAACAGGAAGAATTTTAATTCAGGCATTACCAGATATTGCCACCCAACCAGATATGACGGCCCATTGGGAATCGCAACTCACAGACATTAGTCAAAAACAAGCAACCTATCAGCAATTTATGCATAACTTGAATCAAATGTTGCCTGATTTAGTCCGTTTTGTAGATCTTAATGCATTAAGACAATTAAGCCGCATTAAAATGATCAAATCCGATAGAACCAAACCTAAAAGTGCGGTAAAAAAATCGAGTAAATCAAACGGTCAAACTGATTAAAGTTAAACCAATTAATATTTTTTTTATGCAAAGCACTTGCGAGAAAATTGAATTTTCTATAACATTCACGACCAGTTTTCTTGCAAAATTGCAAATTAGAGAGAAAAAATGTATCAAGTTCTTTTATTTATTTATGTTGTTGTCGCGATTGCCTTGATCGGGTTTATTCTCGTTCAACAAGGTAAAGGAGCGAATGCTGGCGCATCTTTTGGTGGTGGCGCATCAGGTACAATGTTTGGCTCTGCTGGTGCAGGTAACTTTTTAACACGTACTAGCGCGATTTTAGCAACCGCATTTTTTGTTATTGCTCTTGTTTTAGGTAACATGAATTCACATAAAGGCAATATTCAAAAAGGTGCTTTTGACGATTTATCAAAAGCTGCAGAGCAAGTTCAGCAACAACAAACAGCTCCAGCGAAAGACAATAAAAATAGCGACATCCCACAATAAAATAGGATTAGCATAAAATTAACGCTCTGGTGGTGGAATTGGTAGACACGCTATCTTGAGGGGGTAGTGACCACAGGTCGTGCGAGTTCAAGTCTCGCCCAGAGCACCATTTAACTAAACAAAACCCCGCGAAACTAATCGCGGGGTTTTGTTTTATCTACTATTATTAGTTTTATCTTATTTCTCGTCTCATATTCCATCACAATACCCCCTCCAAGATTCAATATCAAAAACAGTAAACTATAGAAGATAAGACCTGATTATTAGATATGGCAAAGAGTTTTCCTTGAATGCCCTATAAAGGCTTTATTTCATTATTACAAGCTGTAAGAAACCACTCCTTTTATAACTAGATATAATCTTTATAAATATACACAAGGTTCATATGAACGTTTTTCTTTACTGATTCAAAGCATTAATGAAAATACAAAAGAAAGAAGATAAGGAAAAACAGAATTAATTCTGATGGTTAATAACTTCCGTTTTAAACGGAGAAATCATTTATGTGCTGGTACAAGATATAGCAAAAAGCCGCTAAATTTCTTTAGCGGCTTTTCTAAATTTGGCTCCTCCTGCGGGACTCGAACCTGCGACATATGGATTAACAGTCCACCGTTCTACCGACTGAACTAAGGAGGAAATGGTGCCTCGAGGCGGAATCGAACCACCGACACGGGGATTTTCAATCCCCTGCTCTACCGACTGAGCTATCGAGGCGTTATCGTTATTGGCTACTGCCTGACAACGGAGCGTATTAAACTATTTTTTCGGGATTCGGTCAACACCTAAATTTAAAAAAATACAAAAAAACGTTGCGTTTGAATAGTTAATCATCAATATGTTTATTAAAACAACGAAATAATAAAATTATTGTAAAATAAACCGCACTTATTATAAAAAATGCTCGATGGTATTTCCCAACGAGCATTTTTAATTATCTGAAAAAATCCAACTATCGTCTTACACGGAATTTTTTCTGTGCTTTATCTACTTTCAACAAATAATTGCGAGCTTGTGATGATGGGTGAGCCGTCGTTAGAATGCGATAAACTTGCTCTGGATACATTTGGTTAATTTTGTAAATCGCCATATCCTTATCATTATCAAAAACACGCAATACAGCACCGGCACCACTATTATAAGCAGAAATCATTGCAAAACGTTTTGAGGTCGGATTCGTAATTCCATCTAAATATTGATTTTGCAAAATCCATAAATAAGATACGCCAGCATCAATATTATTCGCAGGATCATATAAATAACGCGTTGATGGTTGACCGCCCTTTCCTTTCATTGCAAACACATCTCGGCCTGCTGTATGAGGCACGACTTGCATTAATCCAATTGCATTTGCATAGCTAATCGCATATGGGTTAAAACTAGATTCTGTTTGCATGATACCTAAGATCAAACTTTCATCAATGCCATAACGTTCAGCCGCTTTACGAACCAATGGTAGATATTTCTGCGCACGCACTTCTACGTGATTGGCAATCATTGGAATCGCAACAAATTGCACGGTATGCCCGTTTTGTAATCGACGAGTTTGTAATTTATTTTGAATCAAGTAAGTGGCAAAATTACTTGCAATAACTTGATTAGCAATTTGTTGCCCTTGATGATCCACAACCTGCCCTAAAAGGAATGGACGAGAGCTAATCGGCACATCGCCAGATGCAAATAAATCAATACCTTTTGCATCTGCCCCCATTAACAAGGTATGGACAATAGCATTATGTAAACGATTTAGATCTTGCTGGGTTTCAATAACGATATTACCTTCATCAAAACTCACGTGGCTACGCGTATAAAAAGAATCTGTATATTTCACGTAATCTTTTCGACTAGCCACTAACAATTCATTTACACCCCAAATGCGGTCAATATTATGCGAGAATTGCCCCGTGAGGATATCTAACCCTTGCGTATCTTTTGCAAAGGACTCATCATAATTCATGCCTCCACGATTCAAGGAGTCGCTACAAGCATACAAAAGCGGTAATAACGCTAATACTAAATACTTTTTCATTGTATAACAGCCAATTAATTTGATGGAGGAACATAACCTTCAATATGAACATCTTTACCTTCAAACAAAAAATTTACCATTTCTTGTTCTAGCAATTTACGGTGTTCCGCATTCATCATATTGAGTTTTTTCTCATTCACTAGCATTGTCTGTTTCTTAATCCATTCGCCCCAAGCTTTCTTACTCACCGAATCAAAAATTCGTTTACCGAGTTCTCCAGGATAAAGTTGGAAATCTAAACCTTCCTCTTCTTGTTTGAAATACTCACAAAATACCATTCTTGCCATAATAATTCCTTGCAAATTGTATTAAAAGATTCTTCACAGGCTGAGCCAGCCCGATCTGTTCAGGATTTTGCGGATCATACCAATATTTGACCGCACTTGATAGATTTGATTGATATTCTTTTGGACTTTCCACAACTTTGCGCCAATCTAAATTAGCTTGCTCAATATTAATTCCACCGTCCATTTCTGCATAAATAGGATGGATATCTAAATGGAAATGGCTAAAGGTATGACGAAAAGCTGGCCATTCTTGATAATAGCTGACTTTTTCTTGCACTAAAAAATGAAGCAACGAAGCTTTATCTTCAAATTGTGGAAAACAAAACAATCCGCCCCATAACCCCGAGTTTTCTCGCTGCTCCAAGCACACTTTGCCATTTTTAGATAAAATCAAAAAATAAGTCTCTTTTTCTGGCATATTTCTTTTAGGCTTTTTAGCAGGAAACTTTTCCCAACTATGATTTTGATAAGCTAAACACTCTAAATTTAATGGGCAAAGCTCACATTTTGGTTTAGTTCGCGTACATACCATCGCGCCGATATCCATCATAGCTTGATTAAAATCCGCGACACGATCTGTGGGGGTAACCTGTTCCGTCAACGTCCACAAATGATTTTCTACTTTTTTCTCACCAGGCCACCCTTCAACAGCAAAATAGCGAGCTAACACTCGTTTTACATTACCATCTAAAATCGGATAAGGCTGATTTAATACGGAAGATAAAATAGCTCCAGCTGTCGAGCGCCCCACGCCTGGTAACGCCCAAACATGCATAAAATCTATCGGAAAATTTCCATTAAATTCATCCCGCACTTTCTGAGCAGCCTTATGCAAATTACGCGCCCGAGCGTAATAGCCTAAACCAGACCATAAATGCAAAACCTCGTCTTGCGAAGCATTGGCAAGTGCGGTGATATTTGGAAATGTTTTAATAAATCGCTCAAAATAAGGAATGACTGTCGCGACTTGTGTTTGTTGTAACATCACCTCAGAAAGCCATACACCATAAAGCGTTTTATTTTGTTGCCACGGTAAATGTTTGCGGCCAAATTTGTCATACCATTTCAGCACTGATTGTGCAAAAGGTGCGTTACTTGAAGATTTTGCTAACATAAAAGAAAAGTGCAGTTAAAAATCCGAATGATTTTACACGAAAATAGGGCTTGTTTATCTGTATTTTTTCAGTATAATCCGCGATCTATTTGGTGCCAATTATGGCGTATTATTAACTCACGCGGTGTGGGGAGAAAGTTCTTATAGCGGCGTGGCTTCATTTTGAGGTTTTCTATGAAACAAGGTATTCATCCTGAATATAAAGAAATCACAGCAACCTGTTCTTGTGGTAATGTGATCAAAACTCGTTCAACTTTAGGTAAAGACATCAATCTTGATGTGTGTGGTAACTGCCACCCATTCTACACTGGTAAACAACGTGTTGTTGATACTGGTGGTCGTGTTGAGCGTTTCAACAGCCGTTTCAAAATTCCAAGCACAAAATAATTTGGACTTGTTTAAAAAACCCCGCCAATCTGCGGGGTTTTGTTTTATCAAGAAGATAAAATGTTGCTCATTTCAACAAACTAGTTTACAAACCCATCGCATTCTCAACCTGAACGAAAAATCCTTTATCATTCAAAATAACGCTGTAATCTGTTTGATAACTTTTGCTCTCAGTCACCACTAAAGCATGGCAACTTCTAATACCTTTTTGTGGATAAAATTGCGTTTCTCTTGCTTGAAGAATTTGTTTCACCATCATGCTGGTTTTCGTTGCATCTCCTTGCTGCTTAAATGCATCAGATAGCACTTTTGACACAGAAAAATCATTACATTGTGGCACGATCACTGGCTTATAAACTGACTTCTCCTTTGCTGTTTTTTCATGTATTGTTGAAACAACTGTTGTCGGCTTTTTCTCAATATATGTCTTAGGTTTCGAGCTAATTTCCTTTACCAAAGCTTTAGGCTTTTTGTCTGTCAATTTCTCAACTTGTTTTTTATTTTTAGTACTAGTTTTCTTGGTTAGTACTAATTTCATTTCTTTCATTTTTTTAGTTTGTTGTTTTTTATCTAAAGATTTAGTTACTACAATTTTTTTATTTATTTGATTTTTATGTACTGGTGCTGCAGTAACTGATGTCGTAAAAAATGGCAACAATACCAAAATGAACGTTATCAATTTTCTCATTCATGTCTCCTTAAACATAAAGTGCGGTTAAAATTAACCGCACTTTGAATGCTAAATAAAAAAAGTAAAGCGATAAATTAAAGGTAGTAGTGTTCTACATAATTTAATTTATCATCTAGTTTTAATACTAAAGGTTGGCCTGTTGGAATTTCAAAATCCATAATTTCAGCATCAGAAATACCGATAATATGTTTTGCCAACGCACGGAGTGAGTTACCGTGAGCAACAACTAAAACACGTTTACCAGAAAGCATTGCTGGTGCAATTTGGTCTTCCCAGAATGGAAGTGCACGCTCTAAAGTAATTTTTAAGTTTTCTGCATTTGGCACAACGTCAGACGGAATATTTGCGTAACGACGGTCATTATGTGCAGAATTTGGATCTTGTGGATCTAAATCTGGTGGAGAAATGTCATAAGAACGACGCCAAATATGAACTTGTTCGTCACCGTATTGTTCCGCAGTCGCTTTTTTATCTAAACCTTGTAAGGCACCATAATGACGTTCATTTAAACGCCAGTTTTTCACTTGAGGAATCCATAATTGATGGGATTCTTCTAACACGATGTTACAAGTTTTGATTGCTCGAGTTAGCACAGATGTAAATGCGATATCAAACTCATAGCCAGCATCTAATAATTTTTTGCCCGCTGCTTTTGCTTCTTCTACGCCGCGTTCTGTTAAATTTACATCACGCCAGCCAGTGAACAAGTTTTTCGCATTCCATTCACTAAAACCGTGACGGATAAATACTAATTCCATAAGAATCTCCTAAAATTTAAGTAAAAGATAACTCGCACTTTATAGCAAAAATTGAGTATGTTTAAAAGCAAAAAGGCGAGTTTTCCTGATCTTTAGCAAAAAATAGGGGCTAAACTTTTTCGCCTTTTAACAAATATGATAAGATTTGTGCGATTTTAAGAATTTAGGAAAAATTATGCTGTATTCGGGATTAAACAAAAAAATATCGCCATTTTTCACCGCACTTTTTGGCTGCGGTTTGTTGATTTTTTCCCCAATAAGCCATGCGTCCGATCTTAACCAGATTCAAAAGCAAATTAAGCAACAAGAATCTAAAATTGCTGAACAAAAACGCGAGCAAGCTAAGTTACAAGCTAATTTGAAAAACCATGAAAGTAAAATTAATGCTGTCGTGGGGGAGTTACATGAAACAGAAATGAGCTTGAAAGAAATTCGTAAGCAAATTTCTGATTCAGATAAACAACTCAAACAATTGGAAAAACAAGAATCTGAACAAAAATCACGCTTAGCGAAACAAATGGATATGATTTATCGCTCGGGTTTAAATCCTTCCGTCATTGAAAAAATGTTTTCTAAAAATGCGGAAAAAGCAGAACGCATGAAAGTGTACTATCAACATTTAAACCAAGTTCGAATAGAAATAATTGATAGTTTAAAAGCAACACAATCTCAAATTGTATCCCAAAAAGAATCAATCTTAGGCCAACAAAAAAATCATCGAGATCAACTTTTAACACAAAAAAAACAGCAGCAAGAATTACAAAAATCACAACAAGAACGCCAATCTACACTAAATGAACTTAATAAAAATTTGGCGAGAGATCAAAATAAATTGGATAGCCTAAAAGCTAACGAACAAGCGCTCCGTCAAGAAATTCAACGTGCAGAAAAAGCGGCATTAGAACAAGAAAAAAGAGAGCGAGAAGCGCTTTCACAACGACAAAAAGCTGAAGAAATACGGACTTCAAAGCCTTATCAACCGACAGCACAAGAACGCCAATTGCTTAACAGCGCAAGTGGTTTAGGGATTGCCAAAAAACAATATTCAGCACCAGTTTCAGGGCCAACTTTACATAATTTTGGAACGATTCAGGCAGGTGAAGTTCGTTGGAAAGGTATGGTTATTGGTGCCTCATCTGGAACTGCAGTCAAAGCCATTGCGGCTGGACGTGTCATTTTAGCAGGGTATTTGAATGGCTACGGTTATATGGTCATCGTTAAACATGGAGAAACTGACTTAAGTTTGTATGGTTTCAATCAAGCCGTATTGGTAAAAGTTGGTCAACTTGTTTCTGCTGGACAAACTATTGCTCAAGTGGGCAATACTGGTGAAATCTCTCGTTCCGCACTCTATTTTGGAATTAGCCGAAAAGGCACACCAGTGAATCCAACCGGATGGATTCGTTAATGAAACTTCTCATAAAAAGTGCGGTGAAAAATTTCATCATTTTTTCTACCGCACTTTATACTTCCATCTCCCTTGCGCAAAATAAACTTGCTATTGTTATTGATGATGTCGGCTATCATCTCAAAGAAGATGCGGCTATTTTTGCAATGCCGCGAGAAATTTCCGTAGCAATTATTCCTGCTGCGCCTCATGCTCGAGCAAGAAATCAAGAAGCAAAATCTCAAGGTCGAGACATTTTAATTCATATGCCGATGCAACCGGTGAGTGCGGTGAAAATAGAAGATGGAGGACTACATTTAGGAATGTCTTCAGCGCAGGTCAATGATCGGGTAAATACAGCCAAAAATATCGTGAATTATGCAATTGGCATGAATAATCACATGGGCAGTGCCGCTACAGCCGATCCCCAATTAATGACTTATTTAATGACCGCACTTCAAGAAAAACATTTATTCTTTTTAGATAGTCGAACAATAGGAAAATCTGTAGCAGGAAAAATAGCAAAAGAACAAGGAGTTCGTTCATTAGATCGCCACATATTTTTAGATGACAGTAACGAACTAGCTGACGTTCAACATCAATTTCAAGTTGCAATTCAATATGCAAGGAAACATGGTACAGCGATTGCGATAGGACATCCTCGTCCAAATACAATAGCGGTGTTACAAGCAGGTCTTAACAATTTACCATCAGATATCCAACTTGTCGGAATGGGCAACTTATGGCGTAATGAAAAAGTAAACCCGCCTAAGCCATTTGTTTTATTATTTACAGAAATGCCTGCGCCAACCTCAATGGAACCTTTTGAACCCGTAGGATTACTACGTGGAATTCCAAAATAAAAACCTGATTTTACAATCAGGTTTTTGTCTTATTTAGAAAGTGCATTTCTTAATTTACCTTGATGTCTTTCTAATAATGCCTTGGCCTCTAATTTTGATAAATTACTTAAAATCATCATAATTGCAAGCTTGGCATTTTGATCTGCTTCAATTAATGTCTGCTCAGCGAGCACTTTATCACAATCCGTTGCCTGCATTACGATACGCACGGCGCGTGCTTTAAGCTTTTCATTACTGGCTTGTACATCGACCATCAAATTTTCGTAACATTTACCCAATAAGATCATACTTGCCGTAGTCAGCATATTCAGTACCATTTTTTGTGCGGTACCAGATTTTAAGCGACTAGATCCCGTCAATATTTCAGGGCCAACAATAGTCTCTATCGCAATATCGGCTATCTCAGCCATCGCAGATTTTGGATTACTCGCAATAGAAATTGTCAAAGAACCAAGAGATTTAGCGTATTGAAGACCTGCAATAACATAAGGTGTGCGGCCACTTGCAGCAATTCCGACTAATACATCATTTTTTGAGAGATTTATACTTTGTAGATCCTCAAGTACAGCTTTTGTATTGTCTTCCGCCCCTTCTACGGGATGACGGATAGCATGTTCGCCCCCCGCAATAATACCTTTGACCATTTCCGAAGATACACCAAATGTAGGGGGACATTCTGACGCATCTAATACGCCGAGACGACCGCTCGTCCCTGCCCCAATATATACTAAACGCCCACCCTGTTGAAAAGCATGAACGATTTTATCTACCGCTAAAGAAATCTCAGGCAAACATGCTTCAATAGCTAAAGGAACTTGTTTATCTTCCTTATTCATTAATCGAATAATATCTAAAGCACTTTGACGATCAATATCAACTGAGTTCGGATTTCGTTGTTCCGTAATTAACGTAGATAAACTTTTTAATATAATGTCATTCATATTTTGACCTTAGTCTTTAGGAAAAATAGCCCCCAAACTAACCGCACTTTTTGCGCCAGTTACGCTAGGCAGGTTTGCTGGTAAATTGTTCACTCGACAATAAGCCAACCAAGCAAAAGCAGCGGCTTCTACATAATCAATATCAAAACCTTGCTCTGTCGTTGTACCAACCTGCCAATCGAGTAAATTATCATGCAATCCACGCATAATTAAGCTATTCTTTGCACCGCCGCCACATACTAGTAAACGTTTTGGTAAATCTGTTTGGAGCTGATTTAGTGCATTAACAATGCTTGTTACCGTCAATTCAACAAGAGTCGCTTGCACATCTTCTGGGGCTAATGTCATTTTAGATGAAAGAGCGGTAAGTTCTACAGATGCTTTTTCTACTTTGCCAATTAACCAGTCAATATTAAATAACTCTCTCCCTGTGCTTTTTGGGGCTGGTAAAGAGAAGAAAGGTTCATTTAATAATTCATCAAGCAGAACTTGATTCACTTTGCCTTTTGAAGCCCACTCGCCATTTTTGTCATAGCGATGGCCTTGGTGTTTTTCTATCCATTGATCTAATAATGTATTACCTGGACCTGTATCAAAGCCAATTACAGGTTGATTAGGAAACAATATAGAGACATTACTAATCCCACCAATATTTAAAACAACTGTAGCAAAATTAGGATTTGAGAATACAGCTTTGTGGAAAGCGGGTACAAGAGGAGCCCCTTGTCCGCCTAAAGCCATATCTTTACGACGAAAATCACCAATAACAGATATTCCCGTTTTCGCTGCCAATAAATTCATATCGCCTAGTTGCATCGTGAAAGGAAATTCCGAAGCAGGAGAATGCCATACAGTCTGCCCATGACAACCAATAGCTTCAATTTGGCTTGGAATAAGATTATATTTTTGTAGAAAGGTATGTACACAATCACAATACAGTAAAGCAAGCTCATGATCCAGTTCGCCTAAATTTTGTAGAGTTGTTTCACCTGCTTGAATGAGTTTGGTTAATTTATGACGTAAATTTTCTGGCATAGGAAAAAAATCAGATAAGATAAGTCGAGGCTCTAGAGAAAAATCAACGAAAGCAATATCTACTCCATCTAAACTAGTTCCAGACATCATGCCAAGATAATATTGAGGTTTCATACTAATTATTTTTATATTTAAAATTTGATAATTATATATCTAATTCAAAAAGAAAAATAAAAAGAATTATTAAATAATATGAAAAAGGTATGAGTATAAAGATATTTTATGATTAATTGAAAAGAAGATTTTAATGGCAGGGGCGGAGAGGCTCGAACTCCCAACACCCGGTTTTGGAGACCGGTGCTCTACCAATTGAACTACGCCCCTATTGGTATGAATAAATTGGCGGAATGGACGGGACTCGAACCCGCGACCCCCTGCGTGACAGGCAGGTATTCTAACCAGCTGAACTACCACTCCGCTAAATGTGGTAATTGGCAGTGCCTTACTCTCACATGGGGATACCCCACACTACCATCAGCGTTACAACATTTCACTTCTGAGTTCGGTATGGTATCAGGTGGATCTATTGCACTATCTCTGCCAAAAATTTTTATTTTTTTAATTTATTCAATGAATAAACTAAAAAAATAAACCTGGCGGTGCCCTACTCTCACATGGGGATGCCCCACACTACCATCGGCATTACAGCGTTTCACTTCTGAGTTCGGTATGGTGTCAGGTGGTTCCACCGCACTATCGCCGCCAGGATAATTCTTTGATAACTCGTCTTTTCTCTTCTACCTCTCGCTACTCAGCTCTTATTCGACCTTTCACTCGTTCTTATTGGCTACAAGCTGAACGTTTAGTTA